>NZ_JBFHIT010000001.1:0-287942 GCF_041596335.1 Mangrovibacterium sp.
GAAAAAAAACTATACTAACTACTTTGCTTTTTGTATGATTCAAAGATACTGCTTCTCCCTGTTAAGAGATGAAAAGCGCTGTTAACAAACCTTATTTTTCAACCTAAATATTGGTGGGCATTCTACTAAATCATTGATCGAATGTGGAAAAGCAAAACCGCAAACTATTCGGCCGGCTACAAACAAAAAAAAAGGATGGTGATCCATCCTTTTCTAACTTAACCAAACCTATCTCTATGAAAAAAAATTACTTGCTACTTTGTTTTTTGTATAAACCAAAGATACAGCTTATGTCAGTTAAGAGATGAAAAGCAAAGTTAACAAACGTTAAATATACTATTGACTAGTATTTTAAGACCTGAGTTCACATTCCAAATAGTTCGTTTCCGGTTTCGATTGTATAAATCATCGTTTAAGGTTCGTCGTATGTCTAAGCGCAATTCACAGGCCCACCAATTACTCCTGTTTAGTTTTGAAACAACATTCCGGAGTCCGGACAATGAGGTACTCGTATGTCTCAATTAAAAAGAGCCGTTAAATTCAATCCAAAACTCTCGTGCAATAGCCCTGATCTGAACAATTGATTACTACCTTTTCAATCACTACACAATGAACAAGGCGAATGGATTAGATAAAACCAATAGCTGTAAAACACCTTTTAGAGGCAGGGCAAACCCTTCAGATTTAAAAAAAATACGGTTACATTTAATACGTCAAAAATTTACTTTACTTAATAATTCCATCAACCAAAAAACTAAAATTATGGCAAAATACGTTTATACATTCGGAAACGGAAAAGCCGAAGGTAAGGCTGACATGAAAAACCTTCTGGGTGGTAAAGGAGCAAATTTAGCAGAAATGAACCTAATCGGCGTTCCAGTACCTCCGGGGTTTACAATTACCACAGAAGTTTGTACAATCTATAACCAACAAGGCAGAGAAGCTGCTGTTGCGGCTATAAAACCCGAGGTTGAAAAAGCGGTCAAATTAATTGAAGAATTGACCGCGACAAAATTTGGCGACAAGGATAATCCATGCTTGGTTTCAGTCCGTTCGGGCGCACGTGTTTCTATGCCGGGGATGATGGATACCGTATTGAATTTAGGCTTAAACGATTCGGCCGTACAAGGCATTGCCAGAAAATCAGGCAATGAACGTTTTGCCTGGGATTCGTACCGGCGATTTGTACAAATGTACGGTGACGTAGTTTTAGGAATGAAACCGGAGAGTAAAGAAGATATTGATCCTTTTGAGTCCATAATGGATACCCTAAAGGAAGAAAAAGGAATTGAGCTTGACACCGATTTTTCCACCGACGACCTTCAAAAACTAGTGAAGCAGTTTAAAGCTGCGGTGTTAAAGGTTACCGGGAAAAGCTTCCCTGACGATCCATGGGAACAACTCTGGGGAGCCGTTTATGCCGTTTTCGATAGCTGGATGAACGACCGGGCTATCTACTACCGTAAATTAAACGGTTTTCCGGCAGAATGGGGAACCGCCGTTAACGTTCAGGCAATGGTATTCGGTAATATGGGAAATACATCGGCTACCGGAGTTGCTTTTACCCGCGATGCCGGAACTGGAGAAGATATATTTAACGGTGAATACCTAATCAATGCGCAAGGCGAAGATGTCGTTGCCGGAATACGCACACCACAGCAAATTACACTGGAAGGCAGCAAGCGGTGGGCCGAATTAGCCGGCGTTGACGAAGAGCTTCGTAAATCGCACTTCCCTTCATTAGAGGAAACAATGCCGAAGCTGTATGCAGAATTAAACACGGTACAGGAAAATCTGGAAAAGCATTATAAAGACATGCAAGACCTTGAATTTACCATTCAGGATGGAAAATTATGGTTGTTGCAAACACGAAACGGAAAAAGAACCGGCGCAGCGATGGTACGAATTGCTGTCGACATGTTGGCGCAAGGAATTATCGATAAAAAAACAGCTCTGAAGCGAATTGAACCTAATAAACTGGATGAATTGTTACACCCGGTTTTCGACAAGGAAGCGATGAAAAGAGCAACCATCCTGGCTAAAGGATTACCGGCATCTCCCGGTGCCGCAACCGGACAAATTGTTTTCTTTGCCGATGAAGCTAAAAAATTCGATTCTTCAATTCTTGTTCGAATTGAAACGTCACCCGAAGATCTGGAAGGAATGAACATTGCCCGTGGTATTTTAACTGCCCGGGGCGGAATGACTTCACACGCGGCAGTTGTAGCCCGAGGCATGGGTAAATGTTGTGTATCCGGAGCTGGCACCGTTCGTATCGACTATCGCGCACGAACCATGACTGTATCGGGCAAAGTACTAAAAGAAGGAGACTGGATCTCGCTGAATGGATCAACCGGTGAAGTTTGCGAAGGAAAAGTAAAAACGCAGAACCCCGATATTGGTGGCGATTTTGCCCAAATTATGGATCTTGCGGATGAATTCACCCGAATGTCAGTACGCACAAATGCCGATACACCAAACGATGCGCAAGTTGCCCGCAAATTCGGAGCAAAAGGCATTGGCCTTTGCCGCACAGAGCATATGTTCTTCGAAGGCGAACGAATTAAGGTGATGCGTGAAATGATTCTGGCAAACAATAAAGCCGACCGCGAAAAAGCATTGGCAAAACTTCTCCCCTACCAACGAAGCGACTTTGAAGGTATTTTCGAGGCAATGGCCGGCTTCGGCGTAACGGTACGACTACTCGACCCGCCACTACACGAATTTGTGCCTCACAACAAAGCAGCCCAACAAGAACTGGCTGAAGAAATGGGTATTTCGCTCGATGCCATTCTTTCAAAAATTGATGATCTTGCAGAGTTTAACCCGATGCTGGGACACCGCGGCTGTCGACTAGGCATTACCTATCCCGAAATTACAGCCATGCAAGCTCGGGCAATAATTGAAGCAGCATTAAACCTGAAAGCAAAAGGTATTGATGCCCGCCCCGAAATTATGGTACCGTTGGTCGGAACAATCCCGGAACTGATAAACCAGGCATCCATTATCCGCGAAACGGCTGAAACTGTGTTCAAAGAAAAAGGCGCCCGAATTGATTTTCTGTTGGGAACGATGATTGAGATCCCACGTGCAGCCTTGACAGCTGATTTAATTGCCGCGGAAGCTGACTTTTTCTCTTTCGGAACAAACGACCTGACCCAGATGACTTTCGGCTACTCCCGCGATGACGCCGGAAAATTCCTTCCCGATTATCTCGACAAGGGAATCCTGAAAAACGATCCTTTCCAGGTGCTCGACCAAACAGGAGTAGGACAATTAGTTAAAATGGGAGTCGAGAGAGGTCGTTCAACCAAGCCAAACCTTAAAGTTGGTATTTGCGGTGAACATGGAGGCGAACCTAGTTCTGTTATGTTCTGCGATTCAGTAGGATTAGACTATGTCAGCTGTTCTCCCTACCGCGTCCCAATTGCAAGAGTTGCCGCTGCTTTAGCCAATATTTCAAAAAGCTAACCGGACTCAAACGCACTAAACAAAAAAAGCCGTTTCGCATTGCCGAAGCGGCTTTTTCTGTTTCTTCCTTTTCCAATTTTAAGGCAAGCACAACGCTACCTGATTATTTGAATATTAAATCAATTTATTTTCAACCTTCCATTCCCATTATCGAACTATTGTTCATTATATTTGTGACCACAATTAAGAAAAAAACAAATAGATGATATGATGAAAATAGCCATACCAACCAAAGACAATCAGGTAGACGACCATTTCGGACACTGTGAATATTTCACCGTTTATGAACTAAATGAGAAAAAGGAGATCGTCAACGAAAGTCAATTAACGACTTCAAAAGAGTGTGGATGCAAATCGAATCTCGCGCACGAACTGGCAGCTGAAAAAGTAAACGTGATGCTGGCCTCCGGAATTGGCGAAGGAGCGATTCGGAAATTGAAAGAAAATAACATTGAAGTAATTGCTGGTTTTAAATGCTCTGTAAAAGAAGCTATGAACAAATACATCCGACAAGACTACTTCAGCAATTTCACAATCTGCACCGACCACCACGAATGCTCGCACTAATTAAATAGTAGTATAGCCAATATGAGCGCCAACAATTTTATAAACTTCTTCATAATTGTTGGCGTTCATCAATTCAGCACGCATTTTTGATGCCCCCGCAAAACCATTTGTGTAGATTTTATAGAACCGCTTAAGAACATTAAAATTCCGCTTTCCACCCCAGTTCCTTTCAAACAAGCGGGTATGCAAAATTAGTTGCTGCAATTTCTCTTCTTTGGAGTGTTCCCGCTCTTGCGGATTAAAAAACCAGGGATTGTGAAAAATTCCCCGTCCGATCATAATGCCATCCAATCCAAACTCACTGCAATAGTTACACGCTTGCTGATACGACATCACATCGCCATTTCCCAAAAACGGAATCTCCGGAGCCAATTCGTCGCGCAAACGAGCACCCCTGGCAATTTCGTTCCAATCGGCCAAACCATCAGACTGTTGTTTTTGAGTGCGACCGTGCAAAGTTATCGCCGCCGGGCGCGTTTCGAGCAACTGATTAATCCATCGCTCAGTATCATGCTTTTTAATGCCAGTACGGGTTTTCACCGAAACCGGCAAATGGGTCGCTTCTTTTGTTGCCAGAATGATCTCTTTTGCCAAGGTAGGCTGGTCAATCAAGGCACTACAAGACCCTTGCTTAACAACATTCTTCACCGGACAGCCCATGTTTATATCCAGACCATCGAATTGATATTCCGCCGTAATTTCCTTTGCAACGTTATAAAAAACCTCCGGTTTGTTACCCCAAATCTGTGCAACCAGTTTAATTCCCATCTCTGTCAGAACTTTTCGTTCCGATTCGGTAACCACCAAACGTTCTGATACTCGCTCCTTCCCGACCGGATGATTCATCCCGTCGACAGCAGTAAACTCGGTAAACAGAATTTGCAGACATGCCGGGTCAGATATACGGGCAACCAGCTCACGGAAAGAAGTATCAGTTACATCTTCCATGGGTGCAAGGGCTAAAATCGGGCTTTTAATATCGTTCCAAAAACTACTCATAGCGTAAATCAAGCTTTTTTATCTTCTGACTGAATCCTTTGCGGAATGCTTTTCGGTTGCCAAACTTACGCTGAAAAGCCTGAACATACAAATCACGCTCTTCAACAGGAGCATGTAAAACCTCTTTGCACTCCTCACTGCAACACCCCTGGAAATGCGAAGCACATTCAGCACATTGAATAAACAGGATGTGACACAAGTTATTCGCGCAATTAGTATGCGCATCACACTTCTTTCCACATTGATGACAATGCGCTATAACTTCGCCATTTATCGATTCGCCCAACCGTTCGTCGAATACAAAATTTTTTCCAACAAATTTTGACTTCAGATTCAGCCGTTTAATTTGTTGCGCGTATTCAATGATACCTCCGTGCAGTTGGTTGACATCCTGAAATCCATGATGCTTCAAATAGGCACTGGCCTTTTCGCAACGTACACCTCCGGTGCAGTAAAGCAGAATTTTTCGTTCTTTCTCCTCTTTCAATTGCTCAACAACCAGATCGATCTCTTCGCGGAACGTATCGGCTTCAGGGCAAATTGCACCCTCAAAATGACCAATCTCACTTTCGTAGTGATTCCGCATATCCACCACCAAAACATCAGGTTTTCCAATTTGCTCATGAAATTCAGTCGCCGATAAGTGACGACCGACATTCGTTACGTCGAACGCCTGATCATCTAATCCATCGGCCACAATTTTTGGACGTACCTTGATCGTGAGTTTATAAAACGACTTTCCATTGTCTTCAACAGCGTATTTAATCGGCATATTCTTCAACTGCTCCCTCGAATTCAGCTGTTCTAAAAAGGCATCCAGATTTGCTGTAGGAACGCTCATTTGTGCGTTTATACCTTCGCGTGCGACATATATGCGTCCAAAACAATTTAGGCTAAACCATTCTCGGTAAAGCTCATCCCGAAATATTTGCGGATCTGAGATACGAACATAGCGGTAAAATGAAATCGTCGTGCGTGTAAAGTCTTCATCGTGCAATTGCTTAATTAATTGCTCTTTGTTGTATTTGTTGTATAGCTGCATAGTCGAAAATTTTGTGCGCACAAAGATATCAATTTCATTTAAATGAGATTTTGATCTTTTATTCCTTTTATAAGTTATTTTTTCAAAATGAATCTTCTCTTCATATAGACACTGGCATATTTTGAACCAATTCAATGTTTAAACAGAACAGACCAAACCACCTATTGTACAACATATACCGAAAAATTAAGCTCTGTTTTTCAAAACATTACAAAGCAAACATTGGCACCCCATTACCACTTATTAAGAAATTTTAAGGATTTTTTAACGCAACTCAAAAATAGTTCTTATATTAGCAAGGCATTTGAGAAATCAATGCCTTATGAATAAACGATTTATAGACACCTTTTCTCTTTAAACCAATATCTATTTTCTGATCTAACTGAACTAAATTATGAACTACGGGCTATCATGACGATGATGGCCCTTTTTCTTTTCTACCGGGTGTGATTCTCTAAAACTATCATCAATTTCCGGAGCCTGTAACTAAACAAGCCTGCGGCGACTGCCAAGCCGATTAAAAAGCCGATCCAAATTCCGACGGCTCCCAGTTCGAAAACAAAAGCACACAGGTAACTAATTGGCAATCCAATCACCGAATACGCCAGAAAAGCCAGAAACATGGGCATTTTCACATCCGACATGCCACGTAAAACTGATAAAAACGCGACCTGAATACCATCGAACACTTGAAAAAGTGCTGCTACAATTAACAAACCGGCTGAAATATGGATGACAGCTGCATCTTTTGTAAAGAGTACCGGCAGCTGAAAACGGAATAGGATAAATAAAACGCCCATGGAGCTCATGAACAAAACGATTAGATGCAATGCCGCTTTTAGCCATTGCCGAATGAGTGAAAAATCGTTTTGCCCAAACGCGTGACTCACATGGATTGTTGTTGCTGCTCCCACCCCGAGGCTAATCATATACGAAAATGAAGCTAACCCGATCGCAACCTGATGTGCAGCCAGTTGTTCTGTTCCAATCCAGCCCATCATAACCGCACCGACACTAAATGTCAACACCTCAACAACAATCTGCGCTCCGATTGGAAATCCGATTGAGATAAGCTGTTTAAGTTTCTCCAGCGCAATCGCCGATTTTCGTGCCATCAAAGTAATGCCCGAAAAATCAGGATGATACCACAAATAAGCGATAATCACAAAAGGCATTAATAAACGGGCGCAAAAAGTGGCGATACCTGCACCTAAAAGTCCCAATTCCGGAAAACCGAACTTTCCGAAGATCAACAAATAGTTCAAAACAATATTAACTAGATTTGACCCCAGTGTGATGACCATTGCGACTTTCGTATTTCCCATCCCCTCCAGAAACTGTTTACACGAGTAAAAAATCAACAATGGGAACAACGACATTACCAAGACCAAAAAATAAGAGAAAGCCATTTCCGACACTTCCTCCGGTTGCCCCATCCGGTTGAGGAAAAAAGCCACACCGGTCATTATAAAAATTAAGGAGATTGCAGTAATGGAATGAAGGAACAGTCCATTTTTAAGGTAGGCGCCAATTTCACGTTCTTCGTGGCGGTTAAAAAACTTACCAACTAAGGGAGTCAATCCCATCGTCACACCGAGGCCCATGAGCATCCCGACAATAAAAATACTGTTCGAGAACGAAGCCGCAGCTAATTCGGTGGTTCCTGCATGGCCCACCATCATATTATCGACCAACGATACCGTTACCTGACCAACCTGCGAAAGGATGACCGGGATTGCCAACTTCAGATTCTGCTTATAAATCGGGAAATATGCTGTTATCTTCACGAAAATATTACTTTCTGGTTAAGAGCTCAAAAATCGAATAAAGTCATCAAAAACCGAAATAAAAGCTCTCCGCAAAAGTAAGTCTAGTTCCGCCGATTAAATAGAAAACCAATAAGTAAATTTTAACATGAAGACATTCTGTGATTTCGTACCAAAAATATCACCGAATGTCCGTCCAATCGACTGCTCATAGCCCCGTTGATAGTCGGATACCGTATTGTTCCAAACCAAATAAAACGTCGATCCGGGCCTAAACTCCCAGCGGGCGACCAGATTCGAATTAAATTCCTTAAACGTGAAATCCGGATTGTACATTTTGTATGAATCAGTGCCTTCCTCAAAAGTGTAGATGTCGCCGGACAAATTGCCATCAACAGAAATATACCGTTCACTCAGCTTTCGGCTATCGCCAATGTTCACCCGACGAAATTCTGAATATCGCCCAATTGAAGCGTATGGTGAAGCATAATATTGCAAGGAAAGCTCCGGTGTAATAAAATACTCTAATCGCAAAGTCGACTCGAGTGTTTTCTGATCGATCTGGCCAACCATATATCCAGATGTTCCATCATCAAGCGTAACACGTCCGGCATATTGGTGGTAGTCGGTGTTTGTTTGGTATACGGTTTTAGATGAAAGACTCAGGTTCGTTCCCAATCGCCAGAGCAGGTAGAACGTGTTGATATTACGCACCGAAATATCGTCGTCGCCAAACACAAAACGAGTCCCCACTGCCGTGAACAAGTTTTTGGAAGCATTTGACTGAATAAAAACTTCGCTATCCCATGTTGGTTCCTTATACAAAATAGGGCCGCCCCGAAGCTCTCGTGTGTCGTAAACGTTATAGTCTCTGTCTAAATCCAGATGCACATTCCACAGGTTTTTAAACTTAAAATAAGCATGCCAGGTTAGCTCCTGTTTGGTTAACTCTCCCCCATAACTCCAGTTCGACAGCTGCGTAAAACGAAGCCAGTATTGACGCATAATCCCCTTGGGCATATTTTGCTGATAACGCAATTCTGCAGACTCTTCCAGATAGTCAGCCTGATACAGATAACCGATTTCATTCAAATCAACTCCCGGTGACCGCCAGCTAAACGAACCGGTTGCCCGAAATTTCCCGCTACGCTTTCCACCGCTAACTGATCCACCGCTACCTGACAATTCAGTCCGCGAATCATCATAATCCAAATGATCAGCATCCGAACGCTGAAAATAGTGTACCGAAGACAATTGCAAATCGCTGATAGCCTCTTCAGTTCCTTTAGTTTGGCTGAAGAAGCCCTTCATGTCGACATAATATCGGCGTTTCTTCCAATTGTGAACAAAATCAAGTCCACCAGTTAGCGACGATTTGGCAAGAAACTCAAGCTGTGAATCATCAATCGTTCGGTTAACAGAAGTCACCATCGCCCCTAAAACAGTATTTCCACGATTAAAATCCTGCTTTAGTCGGCCCACAAAATAACTGGTGAACGGTTCAACCACGACATCGGAATCCCGTTCCGATCCGTAGATTGTTGCTGTTTCTTTTGCTGTTAAACTCTGGATTACGCCAACTGACAGTCCCTTTTTGTTTTTTCCGGTGAGTTTTAAAGCACTCAGAATTGACGTATTATCCGGCATCGACAATTTTTCCCCGTCTTCTGTTTCTGGCTCATAACTTGGCGCATGACCGATCCGTCGGGAGTAAAACAATAAATCGTTGTCTGCACTATAATCAAGAACATTATTGCCCTCCAAAAAGAAAGGACGTTTTTCATCATAATAAATCTCATAGGTCGACAACGATAGAATGGACGGATCGGCCTCAACCTGCCCAAAATCTGGGTTAATTGTCATATCGAGTGTGAAGTCTGGTGTTAAACCAATCTTACCGTCTATCCCTGCCCCATAATTCCATTTGTGTTTTAAATCGGTATTGGGTGAAAATTTCAGGTTTGTGTACGGAATCAACTCAACCTTTCTTTTCTGGTTGATATCTTCAATGCCGGAGATATCGCCAAATAAAAACACTGTTGCCGGCGCATCAATCGGGATCAGTTTCCAGTGAATTTCCTCCTGTGTCCGATCAATCCACCGCCAAATGTGAAGCCCCCAATCTTGTTTGTCTGATTTCGCATAACGTAGCTGACTAAAAGGAATCCGCAATTCAGCGGTCCACATACTGTCCGAGATTGAGGTTCTGCCATCCCAAATCGCGTCCCAATTGTAGTCAGCCTCCTGAGCGCCCAGATGCAACAGATCAATTTTTTGCCCGGCAGCTGTCATGTCAAACTCAAAAGCCGTTTGATTGTCGGCATAGGAATCAAACGCAATCCCAATCATATCTCCTCCGTATTCATCGCGACGACTCATGATTGATCGGATTAATTCGGGCTCTTTGTCATAACATTTAACCCCTACGTATAGATTTTCATTATCATAAAGTATAGCTACACTTGTAGTTTGCGAGGGCGATTTGCCTTGCATCGGTTGTTGTTGTACAAATGAAGAGTCCCAACGTGCAGACTGCCAACAATCGTCATCTAATTCTCCATCAACTTTTGGCTTTAAGATAACTCTTTCAGACGTATATCTTTTTTGTTCGTTCGCTAAGTGGCTAATCAGCGAATCTTTTGAGAACATAGAAGATAACACACTCTGACTGTAGATGGGCTGCGACAGCAGTATAGCAGCAAAAGAAATAATCAAACCAATTTTCGAGAACATAATTTTCGTTTAGAAAGACGCAAATATAACTAATTTAACAAAAGCTCCAAAAAATGTACTAAACATATTTCGAAAGTGGTTTTAAAATCCAAAAAAAACGTTCCCTAAACATTTTCAGTACAACGTGGTTTAATGATGTACTGTTTAAATCGTTTATAAAATCTAGATCTGGAAAGTTATCGTATTAAAACCAAGTTATGAGAAAAATCAACAAAATCCTGGTAGCAAACCGGGGTGAAATAGCAGTCAGAATCATGCGCACCTGCCGTGAGATGGATATTGCTAGTGTAGCTGTTTTTTCTGATGCTGACCGAACATCGATGCATGTGCGTTATGCAGACGAAGCTTATTACATAGGACCAGCTCCATCCAAAGAAAGCTACCTTCGAGCAGATAAAATTATTGAGGTAGCGATAAAATCTAAAGCCGACGCCATTCATCCTGGTTACGGCTTTTTATCTGAAAACTCGGAATTTGCCAGGCTGTGTGCCGAGAACAACATTATTTTCATTGGCCCCTCTCCTGAGGTAATTGTCAAGATGGGCGATAAAATTCAAGCTCGCAAAGCAATGATTGCTGCCGGAGTACCTGTGGTGCCGGGAACAACAGAGGCCATTTCGTCGGAAGACGAAGCTCTGAAAACCATTGCCGAAATTGGCTTGCCGGTTATGATTAAAGCCTCAGCCGGCGGTGGTGGAAAAGGGATGCGTTTAGTAAAAGAAGAAAGTGGAATTGTGTCCTCAGTTCGTGGAGCAAGATCCGAAGCTTTAGCCGCTTTCAACGATGATGCGGTTTACATTGAAAAGTATGTCAGCTCCCCACACCATATTGAGTTTCAGGTTCTGGGCGACCAACATGGGAACGTTATCCATCTTTTCGAACGAGAATGCTCGATCCAACGTCGCCATCAGAAAATGGTTGAAGAGACTCCTTCTCCTTTAATGACCGTCGACCTGCGTGAAAAGATGGGACAGGATGCTGTGAATGCAGCCAAAGCGGTCAAATATGTAGGAGCAGGTACAATTGAATTTTTGGTTGATAATAACCTGAATTACTATTTCTTGGAGATGAATACCCGTCTGCAAGTCGAACACCCTATAACAGAACGGGTTACCGGAGTCGACTTGGTAAAACAACAAATCTTGGTGGCTGAAGGTCATGAATTGCTTCTCAAGCAGGATGAGCTTCGCCAAAAGGGTCATGCCATTGAATGTCGGATTTATGCGGAGGACTCTGACAATAACTTCATGCCCAGTGCCGGACGCATTCACAACATTACGGAGCCATTAGGTTTAGGAGTTCGCACCGATGGATATGTTTATGAGGGCTATGAAATTCCGATCCACTACGACCCAATGATCTCAAAGCTAATCGTTTGGGCCAACAACCGCGAGGAGGCCATTCAGCGTATGCGCCGGGCCTTGTATGAGTACAAAATTACAGGGGTCAAAACATCCATTAAGTTTTTGGAACGCATTATGGATTCCTCGGACTTCAGAGAAGGAAACTATGACACCAATTACATTGAGAAAAACAAAGAGATGCTGCTTTCCACCGAAAAGTGCGACATCGTAACGCAAGATATGGTGATTATCGCAACCTACATCGACTACATCAACCGGCTGAACAAAGTCATCCCAACCAAGCAGCTCAACCCGGTTGAAAACCGCTGGAAAAAATATTCGTATCAAAAGAATTTCGACAGACTTTAAACCTAGCTATTATGCCAATAGATGTAAAATTAGATGATCGGATTGCCAAGATAAAGGTTCTGAATCAAAACGAAAATCTCCTTGAGATTATGGTGGACGACCAAGTCTACCTGGTCGACTTGATGCACAACGATGAAGGAACGTTCTCCATTTTGGAAAACAATCGTTCACACAACATTACACTTGTACCGTCAACAAAAAAAAAGGCCTATACCGCCTACACATTGTACAACACCTTCGATCTGGAAATTATTGATGCCGAATCGCGGTACATCCGAAACCGTGGTGAAGGAGTTCTGGCACAAAGCGAGAAAAAAATAACCGCTCCAATGCCCGGGAAAATTGTAAAAGTTCTGGTCGAAACCGGCCAAACGGTAACAAAAGGGCAAACCGCGGTGATTATCTCAGCTATGAAAATGGAAAGTGAATACAAATCAGCGGTTGACGGAGTAGTTAAAAAAGTAAACGTTAAAGCTGGCGACACTGTCGAATCGAATCAGGTTTTAATCGAATTTGATTAAAAGAGCGTTCCATTCAACTTCACGATGCCGTATTTCAAACAACTGTTTGACACAAAACCCAATGAGTAGTTTCCTTAAAACTGAAAAAGAACAATGGACTTAAAAGCAAAATTCGATCAATTCGAAGCAATCAATAGACAAGCTGAAGCGGGCGGAGGCCCTGAACGCGCAGAAAAACAACATGCAGCCGGTAAAAAAACGGCACGCGAACGCATTCTCGAACTGCTTGATCCGGGTACCTTCAACGAGATTGACAAGTTGGTAACCCACCGGGCGACCGATTTCGGAATGGAGAAAAACAAAATACCCGGCGATGGTGTAGTAACAGGCTATGGAAAGATTAACGGGCGGTTGGTATACGTTT
The DNA here is from genome assembly GCF_041596335.1 of Mangrovibacterium sp. GTDB lineage: Bacteria > Bacteroidota > Bacteroidia > Bacteroidales > Prolixibacteraceae > Mangrovibacterium. Next base: position 13,176 of record NZ_JBFHIT010000001.1, read on the forward strand.
TTGCTCAGGATTTCACTGTTTTTGGTGGAAGCATGAGTCGCACGAATGCCGACAAAATTGTTAAAATTCAGGAACTTGCTATAAAAATGGGCAAACCCCTTATCGGGTTGAACGACTCCGGCGGAGCCCGCATTCAGGAAGGAGTACAAAGCTTGGCAGGCTATGCCGACATCTTTTATAACAACGTGTTATCCAGTGGTGTCATTCCTCAAATCAGTGTTATTCTTGGTCCGTGTGCCGGTGGCGCTGTTTATTCACCGGCTTTAACCGATTTCATTTTCATGGTGAATGAAACCAGCCACATGTTTGTTACCGGGCCTGAAGTTATAAAAACAGTAACTCACGAAGATGTGAGCAAAGAAGCCCTGGGAGGAGCAATAACCCACACCAGCAAGAGTGGTGTTGCTCACTTTAATGGCGAAAACGAAGAACAAACCCTCATGATGGTTCGTGAGTTAATGAGCTTTCTTCCGTTGAACAATATGGAAGAACCGGAAGCAATACCATGCACCGACCCGATTGAGCGGGAGCTGGACGGTTTAAATGAAATAATTCCTGTAGACCCAAACAAGCCGTATGACATGAAAGACATTATTTACAAAATTGTAGATAATGAACACTTCATGGAAGTTCAACCACATTATGCGGCAAACGTGCTGGTTGGTTTTGCCCGTTTTGGCGGACGTTCAGTCGGCATAGTCGCCAATCAACCTTCGGTGCTGGCCGGCGTACTCGACATCAACTCATCGGCAAAAGCAGCCCGCTTTGTGCGCTTTTGCGATGCTTTCAACATCCCGATTGTGACATTGGTTGATGTTCCTGGATTTTTGCCCGGTACGCAGCAGGAATTTGGTGGAATAATTAAGCACGGTGCAAAATTACTGTATGCCTTTGCCGAAGCCACAGTTCCAAAAATTACCCTGATCACACGAAAGGCTTATGGAGGAGCGTACGACGTTATGTCGAGCAAACACATTGGAGCCGATGTAAATTATGCATTCCCTACGGCCGAAATTGCGGTAATGGGTCCCGAAGGTGCGATCAACATACTGAGACGCGATATTAAAACAGAGGATGAAAAGGTAGCTGCCGTTGAGGAATATCGCGACACGTTTGCCAATCCATATCGAGCTGCTTCACTCGGATATATCGACGAGATCATTTACCCAAAGGATACCCGCAAAAAAATCATCAGTGCTCTGGACATGACCCACAACAAACGGAAGTCGAACCTGCCCCGAAAACACGGCAACATTCCTTTATAATAAAATTGCAAAGCCTCTTCACTCTCCGAAGAGGCTTTTTTTTGCTAAGTGCCTACTTTATTAATTTTTTTTAAGAATTTAGATACGGTACGGTAGCCCACATTTTACTATTTTCGACACTGCAACAAAATCCAAATGACAACAATCCAAAATGAAAAGAAAACGTATGAAATTGAAGTTTTTACCTTTAAAATCAATTTTACCCTTTGTTCTAATTTTCTTTAGTTTTTATTCCTGCAATAACCGTAAATCTGACTCCCGTGTGGTATTGGATCGGGATTACAAAGATGAAATTATTGCCGGCCGAGACGCCCTTCGGCTTTACCTGATTACCGGAGCTCCCGGAGCATCGGTTAGCGTTTCAATTGATGGAAAGACAGTTTGGTCTGAAGGCATGGGATATGCCAACAAAGAACTACATGTTCCGGCACGCCCGGAAACAAAATACCGGATTGGAAGAAGCTCGGAGGTATTTGCGACTATGTTGGTGGCAAAATTACAGGAAGAGGGGAAAGTGAATGTTGATAGCTCGTTCTATACCTATGTGCCGAATTACCCTAAGAAACAATGGGATTTCACACTTCGCAACCTGGGAAATCATACCGCAGGATTTCCACAAACGTCAAACGACATCGTTTACAACAAAGAAAACTACAAAACACTGAAGGAATATGTCCATGCATCGGCTGACGACTCACTGGCCTTTCCACCCAATAACTACTACGCGATATCTGATTATGGTACTTGCCTGCTAGGCATTTTGGCTGAAACAGTCGAAGGCAAAAGCTATCCGATATTAGTGAAGGAAATGCTGCTCGACACGATGGGGCTGAATGAAACGGTTGCCGACAATCCTGTTTTCGTGATTCCTGATCGATCAGCAACGTATACAACCAACTATATCGCTCAAGTTGCCAATGCGCCGGGAATCGATTCACGATTTGTTGCTCCGGCATACGGATACTTATCTACGGCTGACGATTTAAACAAACTGGGACAGATGATCATGAACAAGGAGTTCTTTACGGAAGAAACTTACAACTTGATCCTAACCCCTAACAACCTGAAAACCGGATACCACACCAACATCGGGTTCGGATGGTCAATCTTCAACGATAAAAAGGGCAACAAAGTATATATTTTGCAAGGAAACACCATCGGCGGAACTTCATTCCTTGCTGTTTTCCCGGATAAGAAATTGGTCATTAGTTTGTGTTCAAACATGGCTGATAATTCAGATGGATTACCTTCGACCCAAATTGTCAATCTGTTCCTCAATAAACTCGATCCCGAAAAACCGAAATCCGAAGTTTCGACCAAAGAAACTGAAGCGGAGCAAAAACAGAAATAACACAAATAGGTGGACAAAAAAACCGGCAATTGGCCGGTTTTTTTTTTTGCAATAAAGCTGGATAAAAAGCTTCAGCGAATAGAATCCTGATAAAAATCAGTAGATCACACGCTCAGTAATCGGCTTTTCATCCAGCTTCGATAAATCTATTATCAGAAAATTACCAGGCAAACAATGGTAAATCCTTCATCATCACGTTCACTCGTTTATGAACCGATGCAAGAACGGCTTCATTCGTTGGATCGCTCAGAACTTCGTCAATCAGTTCCACAATTACCGGCATCGCATCTTCCTTTAAACCACGGCTGGTAATCGCCGGAGTTCCAACACGCAAGCCTGAAGTAGTGAAAGGTGAGCGACTATCGAAAGGCACCATATTTTTGTTAATCGTGATATCTGCCAGAACCAAGGCATTTTCAGCAGCCTTACCTGTAAGATCAGGAAATTTGGTACGCAAATCAATCAACATACTGTGGTTGTCGGTACCGCCTGAAATTACCTTATATCCTTTATCGATGAATGCCTGCGCCATAACTGCAGCATTCTTTTTCACCTGTGCTTGATACACCTTGTAAGAAGGATCGAGTGCCTCGCCAAAAGCAATCGCTTTTGATGCGATCACATGTTCCAACGGTCCGCCTTGTTGTCCGGGGAAAACAGCGAAATCCAATACTGCCGACATCATTTTCGTTTCACCTTTTGGTGTTTTGAATCCAAATGGGTTTACAAAATCTTTGCCCAGCAGGATGATACCACCACGAGGTCCGCGCAGGGTTTTATGGGTTGTTGATGTCACCACATGAGCATGTTTTACCGGATTCTCGAGCAAACCGGCAGCGATCAAGCCCGCGGGGTGAGCCATGTCAATCATCAGCATTGCTCCAACTTCGTCAGCAATTTTACGCATCCGGGCATAATCCCATTCGCGCGAGTAAGCCGATGCACCACCAATAATCAGTTTTGGCTTGTGCTCTTTGGCCAACGCTTCCATTTCGTCGTAATCAACCAAGCCGGTATCTTCTTTCACATGATAAGCTATTGGCTGATACAATATACCTGAAGAGTTCACAGGCGAACCGTGCGACAAGTGACCACCATGAGACAAATCCAAACCAAGGAATTTATCGCCCGGGTTCAAAATCACGCTTAACACAGCTGCGTTAGCCTGAGCTCCGGAGTGGGGCTGCACATTTGCATACTCAGCACCAAAAAGCTCTTTTAAACGATCAATAGCCAACTGCTCCGTCATATCAACAATCTGGCAACCACCATAATAGCGCTTGCCCGGATAACCTTCGGCATATTTATTGGTCATAACAGAACCCATAGCTTCCATAACCTGCTCACTAACAAAGTTTTCAGAAGCAATCAATTCAATTCCGCTTAGCTGGCGCTGGCGTTCTTTTTCAATAATGTCAAAAACTAATTGATCTCTTTTCATCTGGTATATGTTCAAATTTTGAATATTCTTTCAGTCGATTATCCGCTCCAACGGATAACGTGTTTAAAACGAGGTTTGCTAAAGGCGCAAAGGTAAACTTTTTTGGCTGTAGCCGAAAACAATAGAAATCAACATTCGCTGAATTTTACAAACCTTTTCGATTCCTTTACACTGACCAACATATTGATAGGCGCTACGCCTACTTTGCTACAAAATTAACCTATTCAACCAGATGAACTGAAGATTTAAAACATCGTGCTGAAAGTGTTTTATAAGCAAAATTCGAAAATCTGCCGTACGCTCCAGCTATCCTTTTCCCAAAAGTTTACGTACATTAAAGTACCCTCTTCCGGTATTTTTGCTCCGGGCATGGTCCCATTTTGTGCTAAAATACATTTGCCTGATGTTAACAACATCTATTTTTTTTAAGTTGAAAAATGATCTACTATGCCAATTAAAAAACTTAAAGAATTTCTGGACCGGAATAAAATTGAATACATCACCATCCGTCATTCGCTGGCATACAATGCCCAACGGATTGCTGCTACAACCCATATTCCGGGAAAAGAAATCGCAAAAACAGTGATTGTAAAAATTGACGGACAAATGGCGATGGCCGTTCTTCCGGCATCTTACATGATTAACCTTCGTTTGCTTCGCGAAACAAGCGGAGCCAGAAAGGTAGAACTTGCCAGCGAAATGGAATTTAAAAACATGTTCCCAGATTGCGAAGTAGGCGCCATGCCTCCTTTTGGAAATCTGTACGACATGGAAGTTTATGTGGCTGAAAGCTTAAGAGAAGATGAAGAAATCTGCTTTAATGCAGGTACGCACGTCGAACTTATCCGAATGGCTTACGCTGATTTTGAGCGACTGGTTGAACCGGTAGTTTTGAGGTTCTCGAAAGCGATGTCAATTTAATGCTTTCACCGAAGCAGCTAATTTACGAAGCCTTCAATTGAATTTGGAGGTTTCTTTTTTTTATCTGACTTTAGCAGAATCTTGGATACAATAAGGCTATGACAATGAATAAACGCCCACTCTTGCTAAGTTCAGCACTCGTTTTAAGTTCCGTTGGAAGTGGATTGGCAGCTGTAATGTATTTTGCAGCGTTTCTGTTCTACGAAAAAGCACTTCCTTCTATTGAAAAATTCACCAATGCTGAAACACCTGAATTAATCAGCCGATTTTATATGCTGGCACTCGGTTCTATTTATTGTGTATCAGCCATAGGAATTGTGAAAATGTGGAACACCCAAAAAACCGGTTTTTATTTGTATTTATTAGCACAAATTTCTCTTTGGGGTTTGCCGCTGATTTATATCGGCAGTCATGCCTTTTCGAGTACAAACACCATTTTCACCTTACTTTTTATAGCTATCTACAGCCTGTTTTTGAAACGAATGGCTTAAAAAAAAGCCCGCGAATGGTGTTCGCGAGCCCCTGTTTTTATTTTTTTGCTATCCAACGTTCAACCGATAGTTCGACTAATCGTGTGAAAGCGTTCTTACAAAGTTCCGATAATTCGAGAAAACTCTTGCCCGCGAAATAAAGCCCAGATATTTCCCATTGTCTAGTACAGCCAGGTTAAAACGACCACTGCTTTCAAATTTTCCGGCCACTTTCAACATGGTATCTCTTGGCGAGATAAAGTGTTCGGGCATGTACATCAAATCTTTCACATAAACCTGATCGTACAGCTCGTGGTTAAAAATAATTTCGCGAATATCGTCCATCTTTATCATGCCCTGCATCATGCCCTCATCATCGACAACCGGAAACAGGTTTCGTTTCGACTTGGCAATTACTTTTGTTAAATCGCCCAGTGTCGCCTCAGGTGACACAATCGCAAAGTCGTTCTCAATCAATTCATTTACAGCCATAAAATGCAAAACTGCTTTATCTTTATGATGGGTAACCAACTCGCCTTTCCGCGCTAATGCTTTGGTATAAATTGAGTAAGGCTCGAAGCTCATGATCGTAACATACGAAGCAATTGCGGCAATAATTAGAGGAAAAAACAACTGATATCCACCCGTGATCTCGGCTGTGAGGAAGATTCCCAACAAAGGCGCGTGCATCACCCCGGCCATCATGGCTCCCATTCCGGCCAGCGCGAAATTATCGATAGGCAGATTCAAGCCAAGACTTAAATTAAAAAAACTGGCAACAAAATAGCCCCCAATGGCTCCAACAAACAACGTTGGTGCAAAAATACCTCCTACCCCGCCACTGGCTGTCGTTGCTGTCATGGCGATCACTTTAACAAAAACCAGCATTAGCAAAAACAGGACAATGAACCATTGTGAGTTTTTAAAATTGAAGAACAATGAATTATCCAGCAAATCAGGACCTAATCCATTAAATATCTTATTGATACTGTGATATCCTTCGCCCCAAAGCGGCGGGAAGAAGAAAATACACAGCCCCAAAACCAGCCCTCCGATCAATATTTTTGTAGCAGGTTTGCGGATTAACTTGAACCGACGTTCCATGTACATCGTCATTCGGGTAAAGTAAAGTGAGATAAAACCGGAAAAAACGCCCAGAATGAGATAGAATGGAATATTTCCGGCATCGAACGAATTGACCAGTTCGAATTTAAACAACACCTCGTCACCCATTAAATAATAAGCCAACACTGCCGCTGAAATCCCGGAAATCAACAAAGGCAATAGCGAGGCCATTGTCAGGTCAAGCATTAAAACCTCCAGTGTGAAGACGATCCCCGCCAATGGAGCCTTGAAAATTCCGGCAATCGCGCCTGTTGCGCCACACCCAAGCATCAGCATGGTTTGCGAGTGACTAAGTTTAAAAAATCGGGCCAGGTTCGATCCAATCGCTGAACCGGTTAGTACAACCGGAGCCTCGGCTCCAACCGATCCACCAAAACCAATGGTAAAACTACTGGTGATCATACTCGAGAAGGTATGATGGCTCTTCAACTTCCCTTTATTTAAACTAATGGCTCCCAACACCTTGGACACACCATGCCCCAAGTCATCTTTCACCAACAGTTTAACAATTAAAACAGTGATACTAATCCCGATCAGCGGGAATGCCAGAAACAAGTAATTCTCATCCGAACTTTTCAAATTACCAACCAGTGTTTCGCCAATTAAATGAATCAGATTTTTCAACACCAATGCAGCTGTGCCACAAACAATCCCAATCATCAAACTCAACCAATATACTTTTTTCGAATCGGCCATCCGGCCGAATACGACCAACAATTTGGTTTTCAATACCTTCATGTTTATATAATCTTATTCATATGAAAAGTGACTCATTTTTTTCCGATAGGAAGAAAATACTTTTGCCCGGGAAATAAAACCAACATATTTTCCTTCATCGATCACAGCAATATTATAACGACCAGTAGCTTCAAATTTTTCAACAACCCGTTCCATCAGGTCGCTTGTTGAAATAAAATGTTCGGGTAGATACATCAGCTCTTTTACTTTTATCGTGTCGTACAATTCCTGTTTAAAAATTAAATGCCTAATGTCATCCATCTTCACCATTCCTTTGAGGAAACCATTCTCATCAACAACTGGAAATAGATTTCGGTGAGCGATGGAAATTGCCTCAGTCAGATCGCGAAGTGTGGCATTGGGGTGCAAAGTAACAAAATCTGTTTCAACTAATTTCGCGACATCCATCATCTGAAGTATATTCTTGTCCTTATCGTGTGTCATCAGCTCCCGACGTTTTGCCAGTTGTGAGTGATAAACCGACTTGGGGGCAAAAGCCTTTACCGTTATAAATGAAAATGTTGCTGTTATCATTAGCGGAACAAACAGCAGGTAGCCACCTGATATGTCGGCAATAAGGAAGATACCTGTTAGCGGAGCATGCAAGACACCGGCGATGAGGCCAGCCATTCCAATAAGTGCAAAGTTATTCTTATCAAGATGCTGACTGCCAAAACGATCCACAATTACTGCAAACACCGCTCCTACATTTACTCCGGTAAAAAGCGTTGGTGCAAAAATCCCACCAACACCACCACTTCCCAGTGCTAAAGAAGTCGCGACGACCTTCATCAAACTAATGGCGATCAACAACATGACCATAACAATATAATGATCTTTTAAGGTGAAAAAGATTGAATTATTGAACAGATAGCTATAGTTACCTGACAAGCAGGCGTTGATTGCAGAATATCCTTCGCCATATAGTGACGGAAACAAAAAGACCAGCAAACCAAGCAATAACCCACCGTAGATCAGGCGGGTCTGAATACTTCCAATTTGGTCAAAACGATTTGTTATAAAAATGTTAATCTTTGTAAAATAGGCAGAGACTACTCCACACAGAATTCCCAAAGCAATGTAGTAAGGCAAATCCTTCACAACAAAAGTTACTTTAACATCAAACGGGTAGAGTACATCATGGCCCATAAAGAAATACGAAGTCATAACCGCTGAAGCCGAGGCGAGCAAAAGCGGCACCAGTGAGAAAGTCGTTAAATCGATCATGATTACTTCAACCGCAAACACAATTGCCGCGATTGGTGCCTTAAATATCGCGGCCATTGCCGCTGCCGACGAACAAGCCAACAAGAGGATCGTATTCCGGTAGTCCAAATTAAAAAGCCGGGACAAAACCGAACTGTAGGCAGCGCCCGACACCACTGTTGGCCCCTCGAGCCCGACCGATCCGCCAAAGCTAACGGTGAGGGCACTGGTTAACATGGAGCTGTAAAGATTATGCTTGCTCAGCTCGCCCTTACGTTGTGAAATACTGTGCAAAACGTTCGGAATTCCGGGCCGAACCGGACTGCGTACCAAAAAACGGATCACCAGAACAGTCAGTAAAATTCCAACAATAGGCAGGATAAAATAAATCGAGTTTCCTTCGCTCTCCTCAACAACCAGATTTACCAAATCCTGTAACTTCCAAACCACATTTTTTAACGCCGTAGCCAACAACCCGACAATAATGCCAATTAATACGCTAAGCAGCACGACAAACTTTCGTTCGCTAATACGACGAAGTCTCCATCGGTGAAATCGGGCTGCATACGAGAGCGTGCTTGGCATCTTTTTCTAGGTTTAGATAGTCCGGAAAAGATGATAAGTTAAGAATCTATTTTTTCTTTTTGAAGATATCTTTGATTGATTCCCAAATTTTTTTCTTATCCTTCTTCTGGCTGCTTGTTTCAACCACTTCATGCTCCTTATCCTTCTTTTTAAAGATGCTCCCAATCACATCGCCAATCGTCTCTGGCTGCATCTGATCCTGGAATGGTTCAACATCCAGTTTTGCCAACAACCGATCTGAAGGGGCCCGGAACGAACTGTACTGAAGTCGCCGGTAGCGCGGGTCGCTGTATAGTTTTGAATAGAATTTGCCAACAATTGGCAACGCCATATAGGCTCCCTGTCCGTATTTAATTGTCCGGAAATGAATGCCCGGGTCGTCGGCTCCTACCCAACAGCCGGTTACCAGGTTTGGAGTCATCCCCATAAACCAGCCATCAGAATGATCCTGAGTTGTTCCGGTTTTTCCCGCAAAATTTCCACCTACTTTGTATACCGAACGGATTGATGATCCGGTTCCCTGCGAAATAACCGACTCCAACATGTGCACAACCATGCGGCAATTCTCGGGGTCGAGCGACGTTTTTATAGGCTGTGGTTTTTCAAATCGGGCCAAAACTTTGCCTTTCGGATCTTCGATAGAAACCAAATAGTGCGGCTCAATGTAAACTCCATCATTTAAAATAGTGGCATAGGCTGAAACCATCTCCTTCAGACTAATTGATGCAACCCCCAAAGCCATTGACGGGAACTCGGGCAACTTGGTGCTAATTCCCAACTCGCGAGCTGTTTCGATCACTTCATCAATACCGGTTTGCATTAGCACTTCAACGGCAACGGTATTGATTGATTGCGCCAGTGCTCCCTGCATCGAATAGTAACCGTCGTAATGATCGTGCGAATTTTGCGGCGACCAATCCTGATATTCTGAATAAACCTTCCGTTCGTTTGAAAAGTAGTCGTCCGGGTTAAGTCCATTCTCGAGCGCCGATAAATACACAAAAGGTTTAAACGTTGAACCAACCTGTCGACTGGCATTCACGTGATCGTATTTAAAATATCGGAAATCAATACCTCCAACCCAGGCCTTTACTTCTCCGGTTGATGGTTCCAAACCAAGAAAACCGGCATTGAGCAGGCGCAGATAATGTTTCAACGAATCCGTCGGAGTGAGCGTAACCGGCTTATCGCCAGCCCAATCAAACAAAACCATTTCTCGTTTTTTGCTGAAGGCGGCCTTAATTTCATCCTCCGATTTACCGGCAGCTTTCATCTTGCGGTAACGTTCCGACTGTTTCATGGCTCGTTGCAGGATGTTGGGCTTACGAGCCAAAGGGTCGGCCCCCTTCCAATGCTGATTGAACACATTCTGAAGGTTTTTCATGTATTCTTTCACCGACTGCTCTGCAAAATACTGGTAATTGTATTCAACTGTGGTTTTTACTTTCAGCCCATCGGTGTACAGATTGTATGGATCGCCGTTTTCTTTAGTATTCGATTTACACCAATCAAGCAGCTCTGGTTTCAACATTTCTAAAAAATACGGAGCAGGCCCTTCATTGTACGAAATGCGTGTATAACGAATCGTTAAAGGTTTAGACTGAAAAGCCAGCCCTTGAGCTTCGGTCAGAAATTCATTTTTCACCATTTGTCCAATCACTACATTCCGCCTTTCTTTCGATCGCTCGGGATGCAAACGAGGATTGTAATAATTGTTGGCTTTCAACATGCCGACCAATACCGCTGCCTCATCAACGGTTAAACTCTTCGGGCTTTTGTTGAAGAACCGCTCTGCCGCCACTTCAATTCCGAAAATATTTTCGCCAAAAGGAACGGTATTTAGATAAAGTGTGAGAATTTCTTCTTTGGTATAAATCCGCTCCAGACGATATGCAATGATCGATTCGCGCAGTTTATTAACCGGCATCGAGAAAACACCAATATTATTGCGCGGAAATAAGTTTTTTGCGATTTGCTGACTTAGCGTACTACCTCCACCGGCACTTCGATCCTGCATTAGCACCGATTTTACCAGCACCCGTAACAAAGCAACTTCATCAACTCCACGGTGTTCGTAAAACCGTGAATCTTCGGTTGCTACAAGTGCATGAATTACATTGGGCGAAATTTCATCGTACCGAACATTACTTCGGTTTTCAACATAATATCGACCCAATAACTTTCCCTCTGCTGAAAACACTTCGGATGCTTGTGGATTTTTAACCCCATGCAACTGCGAGGTACTTGGCACATATCCTAAAAAGCCTAAGTAAACAGCCGTAAAAAACAACGCAAACAGAATGATGCCAACGGCCATCAGCTGAAAGGTAATCCGCAGGAACGTCCGTCCCGCACCCGACTTCTTCGCTGATTTTTTTCTGGTTCTAGCTCTTGGTTTCGACTTCGTTTTAGCTTTAGGTTTTGCAGCAGATTTTCTTGGAGGCATAGTTTAAAATTTGAGGTCACTGACCCTTTGGTATTCCGTTTTTATTGTTTTACATGGCTTCAATTTCGAAGCACTGTTCATCTGTTTTATTATACAGGAAACGACCCGATTTGACAATTCATGCCCATTTTATCGCAATCGTATTCAACTAACTTAGTTCATCTAATGAATCAGATTTCTGCTGGAAAGCAAGCACATTCATCACTCATCACACAGCTAAATTTTTTAAAACAGAGTAAAACTATACAATAAACGCCAAAACTATTCATGAATTTTAAGCTTCAGACAAAACTTTTCAAAAAAATAATTGTCTTCTATGTTAGTACCTCAATTATAATAAACTATGAGAATTTGTATCACTGGCGCCAGCGGATATTTAGGCAAACGGTTAAGTAAATCGCTCATCAAAAAAGGGCATGAAATCAGTTCGATCGATCGCTCACTGCTATACGGTGACGCAACGGTTTTAAGTCAGCACATAAGTGGTGCCGATGTTGTGATTAATTTAGCCGGAGCACCGATTATGCAGCGATGGACCTCGATTACCAAACAAGTTATTTACGCCAGTCGGGTGGATACGACGCTGAACCTGAGTGATGCCATTCGCCAACTGCCGGTCGGTAATCGGCCCCGAACATTCATCTCGGCATCGGCCACGGGGCTTTATCAAAGTGGCATTACCCACGATGAAAGCAGCACATTAATGGATCAGGGCTTTACCGGAACAGTAGTACGCGACTGGGAAAAAGCATCTGAGTCGCTTCCGGAAACAATGCGACGCGTGATTTTTCGAATTGGCGTGGTCTTGGGTAAAAACGCACAAACGATCAAGCAACTTCTTCCGGTTTTTAAATGTGGATTGGGTGGAAAAATCGGTTCGGGGAAACAGGCCTTCTCTTTTATCCATATCAACGATTTAGTCTCTGCATTTGAATTTGCGATATCAAATCCCGAACTTCAAGGCATTTACAACCTGGTTGCTCCTACGCCAACAACCAACACTGAGTTTACCCAAACGCTGGCACAACGGCTGAAGCGCCCAGCCATCATTCCGGTTCCGGCTTTTGCATTAAAGTTACTTTACGGAGAAGCTTCGCATCTTATATTATCAGGCCCCAAAGTGTATCCAACCCGATTAACCGAAGCCGGATTCGTCTTTCAATACCCAACAATCCAGAAAGCACTGGAAGAGATCGTGTAAAAAAAAACACTGAAAGATTCAGTGCATTTATTTATAATGATTCGTAAAGTCAAAGATTCAACCTACCCTGAGAATCTTGCGGCTGGCTCGCATGATACTCCTCAACAATCTGGTCTATGGTCATCAAACATTTCCCGCAACTTGTTCCAGCTCGCGTGGCGTACTGAATATCCGATGTATCCAAGGCGCCTTTTTTCAACTCATTAATGATTTCCTGCTCCGAAACCATGTTACAAATACATACCAACCGATTGCTCATTCTGTGAAGTTCTTTTGCTAATACATTCTATTTCAACCAGCTTCAAAGTTATTCGCCCGACAAACGATTCTCGATGTGCAAACGAATTTTCCGATAAGCATCGATCACCTTATCTCCTTTAGTGAGGCTATCGTAGATTTTCTTGATCAACTGCTTTTCGGTGACCCATGCGAAGCTGGCTTTGAAATTTAGATCATAAACCATAGACATCAAAAAAAGTTTAAAATCGGCCAGTGATTGCAAGTCCTTTTTCAACACCGATTTGCCAGCCAAAACAGTTTTTAGCACCGTTTCGTTCGGCCCAGGGAATTTGGGTAAATTGTAATTTATACTCGGAAGGCTGAACGTTCCATCTCGTTTCAGGAGCGAAACAGCCAACTCCCAATTGTCCATCTTATCGGCATCACGAAGTATTTGACCAAATTTCTTTGCTTTTGCATTGGCTGGAGCAAAAACAAATTTGTTGTGCCCTCCAATTACATCAACCAGTAACGACTTCTCAGAATCATCCATGTTCTTGAAAAAATCCTGCTCCGCAATCAATTGTAGACTTAAAGCAGCATGATCTTCGGATCTGGAATCATCGAAATGTTGGTATTTTTCAAATTGAATGAACCGCCCTACGTCATGCAGCAGCCCCAATAGTTCAACGGTATTAAGTTCTTGTTCGTCAAGCTGAAGTGCATTGCCCAAGTACACACAATTCGCGGCAACGCGCAGCGAATGATCTTTCTTCATTTGCAAGTTTTCAGCCACAGCAAAATCCGATGCTTTAATATAAGCCTTCGCAGTTTGCTCAAAAAACTTCTTTCCTTCTTCAATCGTCGTTTGATTCATATCGTATAATTCGCAATTATGGACAAAAATAGACTATTTCCACGGTCTTAGTTACCCCCTATTGTCAGAATTATTAACAAAGCAGAGCTAAATAATCAAATTTTAAGTTTTTTATATTTTGTATCGAAAAAAGGAATGTTTTACTATTTTTGCATCGCCTTTGGCCCCATAGTTCAATGGATAGAATACAAGATTCCGGTTCTTGCGATCTGAGTTCGAGTCTCGGTGGGGTCACCAATGGGTATCAGTCACATGATACCCATTCTCATTTCTAAGGGTTTATAAAGGGTTCAGCGTTTTTTTAACGTGAAAATGTTGTTTGAATTCATTCAAATTTCACTCAACGCACGACAGAGGTTAGCGTAAGACAACAGAAATGAGCAGCTGACTATGGTTTGGAACAACTTTTATACCTTGTGGTAGGAAGAGCTCAGTTCTTTGGATTGTGTAACTTTATGTATTCTGATGGCGACATTTCAAAATGATCTTTAAAATGTGCCGAGAAATATCGAGGCCCGTTATAGCCAACCTCAAACGAAATTTCGGAAACCGACAACTGACTCTTTTCCATCAGCTGTGCTGCTCTTTTCAATCTCATTATCTTAATAAATTCGGCTGGTGTTTTGCCCGTAATTGCTATGAACTTGTTGTATAGGTGCGCTCTGCTCATGCCTAGTTCTTGCCCCAATTGTTCAACATTGAAATTGGCGTTTCCTATATTCTTCTCAACAACATCTATCGCTTTGTGAAAAATTTTCTCATCCAGCGATGTAACTCCAATTTCGGAGGGTTTAATCTCCAGCGTTTTACCAATTTTTTGTTGTATTGCCTCTCGTGATTTAATCAGGTTTTTGATTTTTAAAGCCAAAATTTCGTAGCTAAATGGCTTGGTGATGTATTCGTCGGCGCCAATTTCCAAACCTTCAGATTCCTGTACTCTTGAATGGCGAGCCGTAAGAAGAATGATAGGGATATGAGAGGTCTGCACTTCGTTCTTTATTTTCTTTAATAGCTCAAGCCCATCCATTACAGGCATCATAATATCACTCACAATCAGGTCTGGTGAATGCTTTTGGGCATATTCCCAGGCATTTTTCCCATTGCTTGCTTCGGCAATTTCATACTTGGCTGAGAGGTTTTCTTTGAGATAAAAGCGCAGATCTTCATTGTCTTCTACCAACAAAATACGCTTCTTATTCTTTGTTTGAGCAACAGCTCCATCACTGTGCAGCACCTCGGTATCGTTCGAGTGGCTTTCATTGTCAAAGGCAGCTTCTTCTTTAATCTGTTGGGACCTGAGTGGAATCTCAACAGTAAAAATACTGCCTTCATTTAGTTTACTTTTTACGAAAATTTCGCCACCATGCAGCGCCACAAATTCTTTACATAGTGACAGGCCGATTCCGCTTCCTTGCTGAATAACAGCAGCGGTATCTTCTTCCTGAAAGAAGCGATCAAATACCTTATCAAGTATTGCCGGAGAAATACCAATACCAGTATCTGCCACTTCCAATCTCAGCAGTTTACCATCATTCGGATATGACGCATCCGGATGTAAAAGAATTGTTGCCGATACGTTTATTTGCCCATGTTCTAAACTGAATTTCAGCGCATTTGAAAGCAAGTTGAAGATTATTTTTTCCAGCTTATCGTGGTCAAACCATGTATTGTAATTCGCGATATTGGAATTGAAAGTCAGACTGATCCCTTTTGTTTCGGAAATATCTTTAAATGAATCGGATGTGTCTTTTATAAATTGAATTATATTACCAAAGTTCAAGTTTAGAGTCAGCTGATTGACCTCCATTTTTCGGAAATCGAGTAGTTGATTAACAAGCTGCAATAGCCTTTTCCCATTTCGTTCGATCATTTTTAGTTGCAAAAGGAGTGCTTGGTCTTTTACATCCGCAATCAGCTTTTCAACCGGGGAAAGAATTAATGTCAACGGGGTTCTGAATTCGTGACTGACATTGGTGAAGAACTTTATCTTCATTTGATCAATCTCTTGTCTTCTGATGGCTTCCTGTTTCGCATTTTCGATTTGGTTTTTTGTTCGCTCCTTTACGATAATCGCTTTCCGAAGTGCGATCAGAACAAAAGCGATTACAATTACATAAAGTGCTTTTGCCCAGTTAGTGGCCCAAAAAGGGGGCAAAATATTAATGACCAGTTTGGTTTCATTTTCAGTCCAATTTGCTTCATCTTTTGAAACTCGTACCCTGAAGGTGTATTCTCCGGGATTCAAATTGGTGAATGTAACTTTGTGCGAATTAGGAGAAACGGAGTACCATTCATCGGTAAACCCTTCAAGTTTGTATTGGTATTTCAAGCGTTCCGGGTGGAAAAAATCAAGAGCGATAAAACCGATCGAAAAGATGTTCTCATCATGTTTCAGGTTTATTTGTTTTGCAAATAAAATAGATTCACGAATAATGATTCTGTTGTTTACAGACTTGTTTGCTTGGATGTCTTGATTGAACAATTCGAATTTGGTTAGGACAACCGGCTTCTCTTCACTTAAATCTTTTATTTCATCAGGATCAAAAGAAATATAGCCATTTGAACCTCCAAAAAAGAGTTGCCCGTTTTTACTTGTCAATGACGAACGTTCATTGAACTGGGTATTATTCAGCCCATCAGATTTATTGAAATTCAGAAATGAATAACGAAAATCACTAAGGCTGTTTACATCTGCGACAGTCATTTTTGACAATCCTTTGGGAGTACTTATCCACAAATTTCCCAGGCCATCAACCTCAATGCTTAAAATTGAGTTATCCGGCAACCCGTTTTGCTTAGTAAAAACCCTGAAGTTGTTTTGCTCCGGGTTGAATAAATTAAGGCCGTTGCTAGTCCCAATCCAACACCACCCCCTGTTGTCGGTCTTGACAACCAACACTTTGTTGTCGCTAAGACTATTCGGGTGTTCGCGATGATTAATATACCGGTAGAAACGCTTGGTCTTTTTATCTAAATAATCGACACCATTTACCGTTCCAATCCAGATATTTCCCTGATGATCCTCCTCGATCGAGAAAATATAGTCAGAATGAACGGAGTTAATATCGCTGGATTTATAATTTACGAACGTCTTAATATCCGGATAAAACAGATCAATCCCCCCACCAAGTGTGCCAATCCAGATGTTTGAATCTGAGTCTTCAAAAATTTGCCAAACCCGGTCGTTTGACAGGCTGGTTGATTTTCGAATATCGTGTTTGAAGTGATGAAATTTACCGTTGTCATACAGGTTTAATCCGCCAAAATAAGTCCCAATCCACAACCGCTTTTGGGAATCGTAGAGCATGCTAATAATGATATCACTACTAATACTGGTTGGATTGTTCGGGTTGTGTTGATAGCTTTTGAACAAACCTGTATTCTTGTTATAATGAACTAACCCATTGCCGTTCGTGCCAAGCCAGAGATCCCCATTTTCGTCTTCGGAAAAACAATTGATATCGTCGAATGGCAAGCTATTAATATCAAAAGGATTATTTCGGACAAGGTTAAACTTGAAGAAATCGGGATGATAATAAGCCAGCCCGTTTTTATACATTCCAACCCAAACAATTCCGGAATCATCAGCATACAACGTCGTTATACTGTTATCCGGCAATGCATTAGCAATTCCCTTGGCATGTGTAACAGAACTAATTGCTCTGGTTTGTTTGTCTACCAGGTTGATCCCGCCGTGATCTGTTCCAATCCAAATCCGGTCTTGTGAATCTTGTACGATTCCTTTTATCGTGTTATTATTTATTCGGTTTGAACCTCCGGAGTTATAAACTATTTGCTCCTTCGACTTTGGATTATACCAAGTAACCCCAAGGCTATTGCTTTCTAAATAGACCCAGATATCGTCGTCCTTGTCTATAAAAATCCGAAAATTCTCTCCGCTGTCTTCAATTAATCCTTCAAAAACAGCAGTTCGTTCAACAACTTTGAGCGAGTGCTGATCTAAACGCTCCAGTATTCCGTGCTTATTAATAAGCCAATAATCGCCTGTTGAGCTCTGAGCAATAGAAGAAACCTGATCTGATAAAATTGAATGGGGATCGGAAGGCGAATGGCTCAACCATACCGTTGAATCACTAGCTGCGTTATAGACATAAACACCAAAAAACTCATTCGTCACCCAAACATTCTTATCACGGTCGGTGAAAATATCAGAAATACTGTTGCGTGGAATCGATATGTTTTGGGTCAATGCCTTGTAATCACGAGTAAACGACTCCGCTTTCGGGTCGTAGAAACACAACGAACTATTCCGGGACAACACCCACAAAATCCCATCTTTATCTTCAATAATTTTCAGTACAAAATTATCGTTTAGCGACAATGAATCCTGTGGATTATGCTCATAGATTTTAATATCGGTTCCATCGTAACGGTTTAAACCAGACATCGTGCCAATCCACATAAATCCCTGGCTGTCTTTGAAGCAACAATTGACTTGATTGTTTGATAAGCCCTTTTCACGATCAATACTTCGAAACTGCACAGCCGAGGTATTGCAAATGGCTGTTGTGACACTAAAAAACAGCCAAAGCGCTGTCATAAAATACTTATAAGACTGATAAAATCGCATCACCTGGAATTTGTTGAAGTTTCTTCCGGATAGTCCATCCTACGTTGGTATTGTTTTATCGACATTCAAAACATAAAACTAGTTAATAATTTTGATTCTTCACTGATCGGTAAATTCCCATCACCGAACACCGAGGTTCATGAAGTGGTTTTCTGCCTGAATTTTCGTTGTAAAAAGACTCAATTACATTAAAAAAAATACCGTCAAAAACGAACCAACCGCGTTCAACGCTCTTTGGCTGAGCTTTCCAACTACGATTGTATTTCACCACCTTTCCGCAAGCAAATAATCGACGATAGACAAAATGGTAGGATGAAATAGACAGATTAGCATCTGCCTATACAAAACAGTCATGGATCGAATATGAAAGAACAGACGTTGGTGTAACCGATCACCTAATTTTATCAATTATTAAACGGTCGCTATAAAAATGAAATGGATGAATTTTTTGGTGCCTTTAATTAAACCACAATAAAAATTAAACCTTTATGAAAAGAAACAAGAATCATTGTTCTCCTTTGGTAAGAAGTTACCGAAAAACAAAACAAATTGTTTTGGGGATTTTAGTGCTACTCTTTTGGGTCGCTACTAATTCCTGTTTTGCTCAGAATGCCGTAAAAGGTATCGTTACTGATTCCTCTACGGGTGAATCGCTTCCTGGAGTTGCTGTGTATGTTAAAGGCACCTCCGTTGGAACAGTAACAAACATCGATGGAATGTATTCCATCAATGCGTCAGCTAACAGTACAATCCGGTTTTCGTTTGTTGGGTATACCACGCAAGAAATCGAAATTAGTAACCGGGATGTAATTAATGTACAGCTTAAGGTCGCCGTTGAAGAATTATCAGATGTTGTCGTGGTCGGTTATGGTACCATGAAAAGAAGTGACCTGACAGGAGCAGTTACATCAATCAACGAGGATGCTCTAAAGGCAGAAGTTGTAAACTCACTTGACCAGGCCATTCAAGGAAAAGCATCGGGTGTACAGGTTACTCAAAATTCGGGGTCTCCAAGTGCTGCCACATCTATCCGTATCCGGGGTGCAAACTCCCTTAGAAACAACGAACCGTTATATGTAATTGATGGGGTTCCGGTTAATTCGGACGCAACCAACACAACTGCCGGCTTCGATTGGGCCGGAGGGGGTAACGGACAAACGGCTATCAACGTATTGTCAACGATTAACCCGGCCGACATTGTATCCATTGAAATTTTAAAAGATGCATCTTCTACCGCAATTTATGGTTCAAGAGGAGCCAATGGAGTTGTTTTGGTAACAACAAAAAAAGGGAAATCAGGCGACGCTGTAATTGCCTATAACTTTAGCTATGGCGTACAAACAGTTGCTAAATTTCTGGATGTAATGAACTTAAAAGAGTTTGCAGAGTATCAAAACGAACTGGCCGAATTGGGTTACATCGGACAACGCACTGAGTTTTCAGATCTTAGCCTTGTTCCGCAAAATGGTACCGATTGGCAAAAAGAACTATTTCGTAGCGCAATAGTTTCAGAACACCACGTTTCTGTATCCGGTGGTAATGAAAAAACAAAATATTCGATATCAGGAGGATACAAAGACCAGGAAGGATTAGTCCTGGGGTCAGACTATAGCCGGATTACCGGTCGGGTAAATGTTTCATCTCAAGCAAAAGAATGGTTAAACCTGGGCGTCAACTTATCTGCCAGTAGAACTGATGAAACCATTAACTTAACCGACTCTGATGATGGCGTAATTACCGGTGCCTTGTTAATGTCGCCGTATCAGGAAGTTCGCGGTGTTGATGGTTCATGGGCAGGTCCAAATCAAACTGACCTGAGTGCAGGTACTAACCCGGTAGCCAAAGCGACCGAGATTAACAATGATATCGTAAGAACAAGGATTCTTGGAAACGCTTATGCCGACATAACCATATTACCGAGTTTAAACTTGCGGACCGAATTCGGTACCGACCTCAATTTTGACAACAACTATAGCTTTTTGCCAACTTACGAATGGGGTGTCAGCACCAACACGGTTGCAAAGTCACGTCGTCAGTTTAGCAATAACGCGTATTGGATCCAAAAGAATTATTTGACCTTCGACAAAGCGTTTGGGGCACACAAAGTGAAAGTGATGCTGGGTCAGGAGTCGCAACGGGCTCGCTACGAAAACCTGATTGGCCAACGACAAGATTTCGTATCGAATGACATCAGGGAACTCGCAGCTGGCGGAACTGATGATCAGTTTGCCGACAGCCACGCAGGCAGCAACACCCAAGTTTCATTTTTTGGAAGGGCTAACTACAGTTATAACGAAAAATACCTGCTTACAGCGACATACCGAACCGATGGATCATCCAAATTTGGCCCAAATAACAAATGGGGATACTTCCCTTCCTTCGCCTTGGCTTGGAGAGCAACGCAAGAGGAATTCCTTAAAAACACCAGTTGGTTAGACAATTTGAAAGTTCGGGCCGGATGGGGACAGGTTGGAAACGACGCGATTGGAAATTACAGCTACGGATCGTCGTTGCAGGTGAGAGCTACAGCGTTCGGTGGCGGATTTCTGTTGAATAATATTCCCAACCCGAATGTTAAATGGGAAACAACTACCCAGGTAAATATTGGCTTCGACCTGGCAGTTCTGGAAAACAGAATTGAATTCGTGGCTGAATTTTATAAAAAGTTCACGAAAGACATGTTGCTCGTACAACCTGTACCTGATTACCTGGGAACTTTAACCGGTATCGGCCAAGGGTGGCAGGGAATACAACCTCCATACTCAAACCTTGGAGAAATGGAAAACACCGGTATTGAGTTTACATTAAGTACGATCAATATCTCAAAGCCGGATTTTAAATGGAGTACGACTCTTACGTTTTCAAAAAACAAAAACAAAATCACGTCACTTGGCTTAGATAATGCAGCTTTATATCGCAAAGTACAATGGTACGACTTTGTAACAAAAACAGCTGTAGGCAAACCAGTTGGCCAGTTTTACGGTTACGTTGTAGAAGGCATCTTCCAAACGCCGCAAGAGGTCGCTAGCAGCCCTGTTCAAAAAACGGTTAACGAGTTAAACGGGACTTGGGCCGGTGACATTAAATACAAAGACATTAACGAAGACGATGTAATTGATGATTTAGATCGCACGTATATCGGCGATCCAAACCCCGATTTCACTTTCGGGTTCATAAACTCGTTCAATTACAAAAACTTCGACTTGGCGATCTACACGAATGGCTCATACGGAAACGATGTATTCAACTTCCAACGAATCAGAACAGAGGGGATGACCAACCTTTATGTCAATCAACTAAAGACAGTTACTAACAGATGGACTCCTACAAATACGGAAACTAACATGCCAAGACTGGTTCAGTCTGATCCAAATCAGAATGCACGGATTTCGGACCGATATATTGAAGATGGCTCCTTTTTACGAATTAGTAATATAACACTTGGATACCAACTCCCAACAACATGGCTCTCGAAAACACCGGTAAAGAGCTTTAGAGTATATGGTAAAATTCAGAACCTGCATACGTTTACAAAATACAGCGGATATGACCCGGAAGTAGGTTCATTTAATCAGGATGCGTTATTGACTGGTGTCGACAACGGAAGATTTCCTCTACCACGTACATTTATGTTTGGTGTGAATGTAACACTTTAATGAAAATTTGAAAAAATGAAATCGAAAAACAGATTTATGAAAAAAATAAGATCATTAATAAGTGCATTAACGCTTATTGTATTATTCATAGGATGTGATGATTTTCTGACCGTTGTACCGGAAGATCAATTAACACTGGACGGCTATTTTAAAACGGAAACCCAATGTTTGCAGGCAACTGCATCCCTTTATGGCTTCGTATGGTTTAACTTTAACGATAAAGCATCATTCGCGATCGGAGATGTCTACTCGGGCAATATGTACACAAGCAGCGATGAAGTTATCAATTTTCAAAACTACACCGTTGCCCAAAACAACATTCGCACTTTTGAGGCATGGAGCGCATGTTATGCTGCCGTAGCTCATTCGAATAACATTATAAATAACCTCCCCCCTGTGGCTGGCAATTATGGAGTCGATCAGGACGTCATAAACCAATGTGTTGCAGAAGCCAAATTCATGAGAGCTTCCGCCTATTTCTATCTGGTTCAACTATTTGGTTCGGTGCCAATTATTGACGATGGAGCAGAAGCTGCAGCAAACCCACTCGTTCCGAGAATTATTGAAGATGATATTTATACGTTCATTTTAAACGACCTGGAATATGCTGAAGCAAACTCGCCCGATGAAAGAACCGGAAACGAAAAAGGACGTGTAACAAAGTGGGCCGCCAAAGCTTTAATGGCAAAGGTTTATTTGACACAGAAAAACTTCGATACGGCTAAAAGCAAACTTCAGGAGGTAATTGCATCTCAAAAATACTCTTTGCTGGACAACTATGGAGACCTATTCTACACAGCGAATAACAACAGTTCGGAATCGATTTTTGCGTGGCAATGGGTTGCTAACCAGGGATGGGCAACACAAAATACGCACCAGGCCTTTTTTGCCGTAACAGGCGACATTACCACCGTTGGTGATGGTTGGGGAATGGCTAAACCATCGATCGATCTGATTAATGCGTTTGAAAATGGCGACCTCCGTAAAAAAGAAATATTGATGGAAGACGGCGACTTTTACCCTCAATTATTGTCGGGCAGTGGCGGTTTCACATTTTCGCTTGATAAATACTCTTCAGAAACAAATGCTGGTATTAAAAAGTATGTAGTTGGAAGTCCTGACGATGATAATGTCGGATTCATGTCAACCGGCATTAATACCTACATCATTCGTTATGCAGATGTATTGTTGATGTACGTTGAAGCGATGATTGGCAGCGGCAGCTCGACCTCGGATCAGACTGCTGTAGGATACTTCAATCAAATCAGGAACAGAGCAGGTCTTGCAACAAAATCGAGTGTAACCAAAGATGAACTACTGCAGGAACGAAGAATTGAGTTTGCATTCGAACACCTGTTCTTTTATGACCTGGTTCGCATACTTGGCGAAGAAGACGCGAAAAGCTACTTGAGTAATGTTGAAAGAGGAAGATATGATGGTGATACTTTTTTGCCTCAAAAATTCAGTTGCGACCGTGTAAAATTTGCCATTCCTACTTCAGAAGTTGATCAAAACCCACTATTAAAAGAAGATCCTATTCCCTATGAATAAGATCGTTAGTGAAACTAAATTAAAAAAGAAGACAATGAATAAAATACATACGATTTCTAAAAGGTTAATGCAGTTTGCAGCAATGCTGATTTGCCTGCAGCTAATCTTCGCTTCTTGTGAAAAAGATGACGAAGTGGGCATACCAAGCATTAAATATGTTCGGTTAACAACCAGCCCAACACCTATTACCTATGCAAACCTTGGGCAAACAGTCGCCATCATCGGACAAAACCTTCAAACTGTAAAGGAAGTAACGTTTAACGGATATCCCGGAAGTTTCAAAACAACCATGGTATCCGACACAAGCATCGTAGTAAAAGTATCAACAGATACACCATTTATTGGAGTCGAAGCAAATAATGAAGTGGCTCTAATGACTGATGGAGGAACTGCTGCCGGAACACTGGAAATTGCACCTCCTGCTCCGGAAATTGAAGCATTATCTCCAGAGTATGCTGGAACTGGAGCCGAAGTGGTGATAACAGGTAATTATTTCTATGATATTGAATCGGTAATGATTGGTGGTGCATCGGCACAGATAATGTCAGTTGATCCTTATTTTATCACCGTTAAAGTTCCCGAAGGTTATTCGAAAGGAAAAGTTGAAGTAACCAGCTCAAAAAGTGGTACAGGAACTTCATCATTCGACTTTGGACTGAATACGGGAGACATTGTCCTTGACTGGGGATCGATCTGGCCAAACCAGGGCGCATGGTGGAATTCTTCGATGGACGGGCCAAGTACCCTTTTTAAATCCATAGGAACCAGCTACAAATATATTGATGCTGTTTATGGAAACACTTGGTGGACACATGATGGCGGTATTCAGTTTGATGCCACAGCCAACAGAACAGGAACTCCAGCGGTAAAAGCACTAAAGTTTGAATACGCATTAATTGGCGATGCTACCTGGATGCAAATTTTGTGGAAATCGTCGCTTGGTGAATATAAATACATTATAAATGGATTTACTCCAACCAATGGAAAGTGGGCAACTTACACCATTCCGATGACCAGTTTCACCCTTGGAGATGGAGGTCAACAGATGCCCCAGAGTGTTTTTGAAGCTGATAATCCGGTATTGGTTCAATTCGCGCTAGTTAACAGCGGCAATACTGATATGACTGTTAAACTTGCTTTAACGAACATTCGAATAGTTGATAAATAAAATTTCAATTTGAGCATTTATTAAAGAGCTTCCTACACGGTTGCTCTTTAATAAATCCCGTTCAATTGACTAAGAGAATATCTATGAAAATCCAACGAATTATTTTCCTTTTCATTGTCTTTTTCTGCATGAACGCATGCGGAGGAAGTGAAGATCCTATTCCTAAAACATACTCACTTGAGATAACTGTATTACCTGCCGAAGGCGGTAAAGTTGAAGTCATAAGCTCTTCGAATAAAAATTCAGTACTTGATTTTGATAACCTTACAGAAGGTACGTCTATTACATTAAAGGCCACCGCAGCAGAAGGATACCGTTTTATTGGATGGTCAGGAGACTTGGAATCAACCCTTGATGAACTTTCCCTGACGATTCAATGGGACACTCAGCTCATTGCTACATTTCGATCAACTGAAGACTCTCCGGTTGAAACTTATGGAAATTTGGCGATCAGCAATGGTCAGTTGGTCGATAAAAATAATGTTCCTGTCCAGTTAAGCGGCATGAGCTTATTCTGGAGCCAGTGGATGGGAAAGTATTGGAATGAAAACATTGTCGATTGGTTGACTAGCGATTGGAAAATCAATATCATTCGGGCTGCCATGGGAGTGGATGAAAATAACGGCTACCTGACAAATAAATTTATAGAAAAACAAAAAGTTGAAACAATAGTTGATGCTGCGATTAGCCAGGGCATATATGTAATCATCGACTGGCACTCACATCATGCGGAAAATTACCAAAGTGAGGCTATTGAATTTTTTCAGCAAATGGCTACCAAATACAAAGACTACCCTAACGTGATTTACGAGATCTACAACGAACCGTTAAATGTGTCATGGGCTGGTGTAATTAAGCCTTATGCCGAAGCAGTTGTAAGTGCAATCAGAGCCATTGATCCTGACAATATTATTATTGTGGGAACCCCCAATTGGTCTCAAAACGTGGATGCCGTAATCGGTAATCAAATCCAATCGACCAATATTGCTTATGCCTTCCACTTTTATGCATCCGAACCGTCACATTATCAGAACTTACGCAACAAGTTGGAAGTTGCGATCTCTAATAAAATTCCAATATTCGTAACAGAATGGGGCGTAAGTGAGGCAAGTGGAGACGGTTCATTCAACCAACAATGGACAAACGATTGGATCAACATTCTGAATCAACACAAACTAAGCTGGTGTAACTGGTCGGTTGCAGATAAGGATGAGACTTCAGCCGCACTTTTACCTGGCGCAAGCACAAATGGTCAATGGAGTACCACCGAACTCTCAGCGTCGGGAATATTCATTCGAAATTTATTGAGAACAAACCAAGGGTTCAGTAATTAGAGTTAGAAATAAACAAAGACATCAAAATAATGAACAGATCAAAGATAATCGTACTGGTTACACTGATAAATCTTGTATTCGCCAGTTTGTATTTTAACGCGTGTAATAGTCCAGATCAGCTTGCTGACAAAAAAGAGCCGTTTCAGAGCGAAATTGACAGCCTCGTATCTTCAATGACGTTGGAAGAGAAAGTATCCATGTTGCATGGAAACTCAAAATTTGCCAATGCCGGAATTGAAAGATTGGGCATTCCCGAATGGGTACTTTCTGACGGTCCTCACGGAGTGAGAGAAGAAATTCAACGACACTCGTGGGACCCGGCAGGCTGGACCAACGACTCATCGACCTATTTCCCAACTGGTACAGCTTTGGCAGCTACCTGGAATCCGGAACTGGCTTTGGGAACCGGAGAAGCTCTTGGTGAAGAAGCCAGAGCCAGAGGCAAAGATGTTTTGCTTGGACCGGGTGTTAACATTCACCGATCTCCTTTGTGCGGACGAAACTTTGAATATATGAGTGAGGATCCTGTGCTTACGACCGCCATGTGTGTTCCTTATATCAAAGGTGTACAATCAAAAGATGTGGCGGCCTGTGTAAAGCATTACGCATTAAACAATCAGGAAACAAACAGAACCACCGTTGATGTTCAAGTGAGTGAAAGAGCGCTCTATGAAATTTATCTTCCAGCTTTTAAAGCAGCGGTAGAAGAAGCTGAAGTACATACCATTATGGGAGCCTACAACAAATTCAGAGGTGTTTACTGTTGTGAAAATAAATATCTACTGAAGGATATCCTGCGCGACGAGTGGAATTTCAAAGGAGTCGTAATCTCCGACTGGGACGCAACTCATAGTACCGTTGACGCTGCACTTAACGGCCTTGACCTGGAAATGGGAACCGATGTCGCCAGCTACGACGACTACTATTTTTCAAAACCCCTGATTCAAGCAGTTAAAGACGGGCTGGTTCCGGAGTCAATTGTTGACGAGAAAGTTGGCAACATTCTTCGGGTTATGTATAAAACCAAAATACTTGGAGCCAGCAACCGCGAAAAAGGTTCGTATAATACTCCAGAGCATTACGAGGCGGCCTACAAGGTGGCCAAAGAATCAATCGTCCTTTTAAAAAACAGCAAAAACCTGCTACCAATCGACCAGAACAAGATAAAATCAGTTGCCATTATTGGCGACAATGCAACCCGAAAGCATTGCGAAGGAGGTTTTAGTTCCGGTGTAAAAGCTAAAAAAGAGGTCACTCCTCTTGAAGGAATCAAAAATCTACTCGGCAAATCGGTTAAAATCAACTTTTCTCAAGGTTACGAGAAAACTTCAGAGCTCGATAATTTTATTCGCATTACTGATAATACGCTCAATGAGGAGTTGCTAAATAGCGCGGTTGCCAGCGCCAAAGCATCCGATGTGGCAATCATCTTTGCCGGACTTAACCACGACTACGACTCCGAAGGGCTAGACAAGTCGGACATGCTACTCCCCTACCAGCAAGACATTCTAATCAAGGCAGTTGCAAAAGCAAACCCAAATACAATCGTAGTTTTCCATGCCGGGTCACCGGTTGACATGAGTAGTTTTTCAAACGAAATCTCAGCGATGGTATGGGGATGGCTCAATGGTTCTGAAGGTGGAACTGCAATCGCTCAAATGTTGTTTGGCGTATTCTCTCCATCCGGAAAAATGCCTTTCACCCTGCCCGTTCATCTGGAAGATTCTCCGGCTCATGCCCTGGACAGCTACCCCGGTGTTAACCATTCTGTAAACTATACCGAAGATTTATTGGTGGGTTATCGCTGGTTTGACACCAAAAATATTAGACCCTTGTTTGCTTTTGGTCATGGTTTGTCATATACCCAATTTACAATCTCCAATGTAACGGTTGACAAAAATGTGTTTGCAAAAGATGAAACAGCGGTTGTAAGCCTCAATATTAAAAATGACGGCGATTTCGACGGAGCTGAAACCATACAGCTCTACGCTCATGATGTTGAATCCAGTGTTATCCGACCGTTTAAAGAATTGAAAAGCTTTAAAAAGGTTTTCCTGAATTCCGAAGAAGAAAAAACTATTCAGCTCGAACTTCCTGTCAACAACCTTTCGTTTTACAATAGCAAAACTAAAACGTGGGAATTAGAGCCGGGAGATTTCAAACTAATGATTGGAAACGCTTCAAATAATATTTTTGAAACCGTCGACATTCAGATTAAATAGATTTACACGACAAAGAGTTATTTACGAGCTAAAAATCTATCAACGATGAAGAAACTAGTTTCTGTCTCAATCATTATTATACTATTTTTCTCTGTCTCGTTGGGGCAGAACCAGTATCCTTTTGAAGATTTGAGTCTTTCGCATGAAAAACGAGTTGAAGATCTTGTATCCAGACTTACTTTGGAAGAAAAGATCAATCAACTAATGGATAGTGCCCCATCAATTGATCGGTTAAATATTCCGGAATACAATTGGTGGAACGAATGTCTGCACGGCGTTGCCAGGGCCGGCTATGCAACGGTATTTCCGCAGTCGATAACAATTGCCGCATCGTGGAACAAGAACCTGCTTAGGGAGGTTGCAAACGTGATCTCGGACGAAGCCCGTGCAAAACATCATGAATTTATTCGCAGAGGCCAACGGGGAATGTATCAGGGACTAACCTTCTGGTCTCCCAATATCAACATCTTTCGTGACCCCCGGTGGGGACGCGGACATGAAACCTACGGCGAAGACCCGTATTTGACCAGCCAAATGGGAAAAGAGTTTGTATTGGGTTTGCAGGGAGCTGATTCTGATTACCTGAAAGTAATAGCCACAGCTAAACATTTCGCAGTGCATTCGGGGCCTGAAAAGCTAAGACACAGCTTCGATGCTTCTGTTAGCCAACGCGACCTATGGGAAACCTATCTCCCGGCTTTCCGCTCGTTGATCATCGAAGCGGATGCTTACTCGGTAATGGGTGCCTATAACCGACTCGACGGAGAGGCTGCATGCGCAAGTCCCAATCTATTCAATATTCTACGAAACAAGTGGGGATTCGAAGGCTATTTTGTGTCCGATTGCGGCGCAATTTCGGATATCTGGAAATACCACAAAGTTGTTCCGGATGCCGCCTCTGCAGCTGCGCTGGCGTTAAAGGAAGGGTGCGATCTAAATTGTGGAGATACATATAAAGCGCTGAGTGAAGCGGTTGAAAAAGGCTTGATCGCCGAAGCGGACCTGGATGTTGCCTTAAAACGTTTGTTCTTGGCGCGCTTTAAACTCGGGATGTTCGACCCGGTTGAGAAGGTTGACTATGCACAGATCCCCTACTCAGTTAATAACTCAACGGCACACAGTGTGTTGGCCCGGAAAGCGGCACAAGAGAGCATCGTACTTTTAAAGAACGACGAAAACCTCTTACCTCTTTCTAAATCGATAAAAACGGTTGCTGTAATTGGCCCCAATGCCAACAATATTCAATCCTTGTGGGGGAATTACAATGGCATTCCCAAAGACCCGATAACCGTGCTGCAGGGAATAAAAAACAAAATTGAACCTCTTGCAAAAGTGCTGTATGCGCAAGGTAGCGATTTGGCCGATGGACTTCCTTCATTTGAAGCCATTCCATCTGTTTATTTTGAAACCGAAAATGGAAAACAAGGCCTCACCGGATCGTATTTCAACAATGACGAATTTGAAGGAGTGCCTCTTTTTACTCAAGTTGATGATAATATTGATTTTTGCTGGGACATTGACACACCCGATCCAAGGCTCGAACCAGGCAACTACTCTATTCGTTGGAGTGGATTTCTGAAAGCCCCCGAAACGGGTACTTTTTTAATCAGTGGATGGGCAAAACCTCAAATACATATTAGCTACGAAGGTGAAGAAGTTTACATGGGCAATAATCGCGATCACGGAACGATTAAACCATTCGAGGTAAAACTTGAAGCAGGTAAGAAATATGCGATTCAGGTCGATTACCGAAACTATTATGGCGATGCCACTGCCCGTTTATTGTGGTCGGTCCCTCAGGATAAAATGCTGGAAGAGGCTGTTGAAACCGCCAGCAAATCGGACCTTGTAGTACTTGCCCTTGGACTAAACGAACGGATGGAGGGAGAAGAAATGGACATAGAGCTGGACGGCTTTGCCAATGGCGATCGAACTCATCTGGATTTGCCACAAAAACAGCTCGAGCTCATGAAAGCAATAAAAGCTACCGGCAAGCCTGTCGTGCTGGTTTTAATTAACGGCAGTGCGCTTTCCATCAACTGGGCCGACCAAAACATTCCGGCAATTTTAACAGCCGGTTACCCCGGCCAACAGGGAGGAAACGCCATCGCCGACGTTTTATTTGGCGACTACAATCCTGCCGGAAGATTGCCGGTAACGTATTACAAGTCGGTAGACCAACTGCCTCCATTCGAAAACTACGATATGGAAGGCCGCACCTATCGCTATTTTATCGAAGAACCATTATATCCGTTTGGATTCGGACTAAGCTATACTTCATTTGAGTATTCAAATTTAAATTATCCGAAGACGATTAAAGCTGACAGTGTATTCGCCGTTACGGTTGATGTTACAAACACCGGAGACAGAGCGGGTGATGAAGTGGTG
Organism: Mangrovibacterium sp.; assembly: GCF_041596335.1. Taxonomy (GTDB): domain Bacteria; phylum Bacteroidota; class Bacteroidia; order Bacteroidales; family Prolixibacteraceae; genus Mangrovibacterium. The sequence goes on from NZ_JBFHIT010000001.1 coordinate 43,931, forward strand.
CAGCTTTATCTAAAAGATGAAAAAGCGTCGACCCCAAGGCCTATTTGCCAGCTCGAAGGATTTGAGCGGATTCATTTGGAAAAGGGTGAAACAAAAACAGTTAGTTTTGAAATTAATCCACGGCAGTTATCACTGATAGATAAGAAAAATCAACGAGCAATTGAAGCCGGATGGTTTACCATTTCGTTGGGAGGGCAACAACCAGGCTTTTCTGAAAAAGCGACCTCAAATACGAACAATGGCATCAAAGGCCGTTTTAAAGTAGCAGATAGTGTTTATTTGACTGAATAAACCCGTTCGACCTGTGATGAGATAGTCGGCATTGGCCCGGACACTGATTCAAAAAGTGCGAAAATAAAACAAGTCACTTGTGATCAAAATCGGGTTGATAGAAATCTATTGCAGCTATCACACAAAAAAACGCTCGCAAATAAAATATGAAAGGCTGTCCAAAAGTAAAATTGGACAGCCTTTGTTTTTGTTTATCCTGTTATGATTTGTCCCCTGAAGATACTACTCTCACTCAGATCAAGCGTTCGATTTAACTTGTTTCTACCGAACAACTGAAACCAACTTGCTGACATCACAAATGCCCAATTCAATTTATTGTTCCAAGCGACTGTCTGCAACTACTTTACGTTTTCAACTTGGTTTCCGCTGCCTGTATCAGTCACTTCAGCGTTACTTCTAATTAAACAATTGCTGGTCAAAGAATTCAGTTCGACCGGCATACCTGTTGAATTATTTAACACAATACCTGTAGCACTAGCAGTACCGAAAGGCGAAAACGGATTTGTTCCGCTTGGCCTCGTAGATCCCACAAATATAAAATGCTCCACAGCGGCTCAATACTGGTTTGCATGTTCGTAATCGCCAATGCGGAAATAGACATTCCTTTTAAGCGGAATTTGCATTCCGTTGCTATTTTCAAGCCAATCGTACAAATCATTCGCAAACTGCTTGATCATGGGTTGCAGGTCAGTGCGATCTATCAAATTCACCATTTCGTTCGGATCATTTTCCAGGTCGTACAACTCATTGGTGTCCCAAATTCCCTGATATCTGATGTATTTATATTTATCGGTTCTCACCCCGTAAACAGTCGGTGTCATTGGGAAGTCGTACTCCCAGTAGTATTCGTAAAAGATGCGTTTCCGCCAGTTTGTTTCATCACCTTTTAATAGCTGGACGAATGATTTCCCCGGCATGTAGGCTGGTTTTTCCACACCGGCGCATTCGAGAATTGTTGGAGCGACATCAACATTCTGTACCATTCGTTCTACCGGTTCGCCTCCTTTAAAAATTTCGGGACAACGAACCAACATAGGCACTTTCACCGATTCTTCGTAGAAATGACGTTTATCAATCAAACCATGCTCACCCCAGCTAAATCCGTTATCGCCCATATAAATTACCATCGTCGACTCATCCAGTCCGTTCGCTTTCAGCCAATCCATGACACTGCCCACACTTTCGTCAACACCCATCAATGTTTCGCAGTAGCGTTGAATCAGATCGTCGAAAGTTCCATCGGCTGTTCCGTGATACATGTAATCCACACCATGCCAGCTATCGCGCTGCCGCTTCACCCACTCCGGCCAATTCAGCTTTTTATATTCCGAACCTATGGTCTGTGTATAGGTGTCGGGTTTGGTAATCTTCTTGCCTGCATACATTCCTTCGTGACGCTTAGCCGGAAAAAACATGGCATGTACCGCTTTGTGCGAGAGATACATAAAAAACGGCTTCTCCTGATCGCGCTTATTCAACCAATCGATTGCATGTTCGGTCAGCAAATCGGTGATGTAAGTATCTTCATTATACTGCACATTTTCGCCATTAATATTCAGGTTAGGCGCGTAATATTCACCTTGCCCTTTAAAGCTTTCCCAATGGTCGAATCCCGGACGGGGATCGTCATTTTCGCCTCCCATGTGCCATTTGCCAAAAAATGAAGTTTGGTAACCGGCTTTCTGCAGATATTGAGGGAAAAAAGTTAGATTGCCGGGATCGGGAGCAACATTGTCGACAATTGTATGCACATGCGAATACTGCCCTGTTAAAATACTGGCACGACTAGGTGAACACAAGGACGTAGTTACAAACGCATTTTTCATGTATGCACCTTCCGCTGCCATTTTATCGAGATTGGGGGTTTCCAACCAGGGGATCTTTCCTGTAAAACCCATAAAATCATATCGATGATCATCGGTTAAGATGAAAATGACATTTCTTTTTTTAGCTCCTTTAACCGTAGCCAGGGTCAGATTGTCTTGTTTTGATTGATCGATTTTTTCCGAAGAGCCAGCCGATACAGCCCCCAGGCTGCCAACAAAAGCAGCCCCCATGATTAAACTTGATAAGCGAATATTTTCCATTTCTTTTATATTTTTTTTGATCGCCAGTTGGAGATCATTCATTCTTGTTTTTCGAACAGGTAATCCATCACTTGATCAGAGCCGATAAAACCGATGGATAATTTTCACCGGCAACAGTTCCACCACCTTTCGCCCCTGAGCCAAAGGTGATCGAATCGCCAAAACACACAATCTTCAAATTCTCGCTTAGCAAATTATTCGTTTTCAAATATCGGAAGACGAGTTCTCCAATGAAGCGATAACCTAATGCAGTAGGGTGAACTCCATCGGGTTTGCCACAATTCATCGGATTGCGAAAAAACAGATCTTCATTGTGCCGTGGCAGGTTCATTTTATTGAATTCCTGAAACAGATTAATGCAAAACGATCCGCTTTGCCCGGCAATGCGTTGAACAATCTGGCAAACCGTATCCATTTTAACATTTGGTGCTTCCGCAAACAGACTTCGTTCGTGGCGTTGAAACAGATAAACGCTGTCAACCGGAGGCGGACACATCAAAAGAACCTTTGCTCCGGTTGCCTGAATCTTTTCCACAATGAGTGTGAGGTTTTCAGTATAGTCGGAATAAGTGATCATCTTGTTTGAATTCAGCATGTCGTTGGTTCCAACCATCAGAATCACCAAGTCGGGTTGCTTTGTCAACACATCAGAATCCAGGCGTGCCAGTAAATTAACCGTATTGTTTCCACCAATTCCCGCGTTGATGACCTGTGCTTCAACGTTAGTTACTGTGGCAAGGATGAATAGAATTGCGATTTGGAAGACGAAAAGTTTCATGGAGTTTTATCTCGTTAAGTTTTTGATCGTCGCAAAACGATCGTCAAATAGGTTAGTTCTAAATCTCTTAGTTCGTTTCGTTCGGATCAGTTTTTCGAGCTGCCTTCGTTTCCGGAATGAAAGAAATCGCTAAAAAACAGCAGTTGGTATTTGATCGAATTGGCCCAGTATTCATTGTTATGCTTTCCGGGGCGTGCAGTGTAGTCGTGCGGAATATTCCGTTCCAATAGTAGTTCGTGCATCCGGTTGTTGGCATCGTAAAAAAAATCGTCGATCCCGCAGTCGAATATCAGTTTCAATTTTTTTCCATCAAGCAAATGCACCTGATTGATCACCGTGTTTTTCTCCCAGTTCTCTTGATTATCAGCGTAAATGCCCAACCGTTTCGAGAGATCCCAATTGTTCGGAAACGGACGGATATCCAATCCTCCACTCGTACTTCCGGCAGCTCCCCAGATATCCTGGTGACGGAATGCCAAATAAAACGCGCCGTGTCCTCCCATGCTTAATCCGGAAATTGCTCGTCCGTGGCGGCCTTTTATTGTCGGATACGATTGGTCAACCTGAGCAACCAGCTCCTGCGAAATGTATGTTTCATATTTCATAGCCGGATCAACCGGACTATCAAAATACCAACTTGTAAATCCACCATCCGGACACACAATGATGAAATTATACAGGTCGGCATACTTTGCCAAATCAGGCACCTTTTTCAGCCAGTCTTTAAAATCACCTGTGGCTCCATGCAATAAGTACAAAACCGGAAATTGTTCTTTTTGATTCGCATATGAGTCTGGCAAAATCACCAAATTCGGAATCGATTTATTCATGCAGTTGCTTTCTACCCTTAACGTATCGATGTGTGATGCCGATGCTAAAACGACATTTGTAAAGAAGATAAATAATAGAAGTTTGATTTTCATTGGGGTTTTATTTTTTCGGTGTTCTTGAGATTATTCTTCCAGGTTTTCATTTTTTTTCCTGAATAAGGCTTCAAGATAATAATAATGGCTTAAATAATTTGACGCGTCAATTTCGGAACCTTTCGGTTTACGCCCGGTTAAATGAAGCAAAAAGGCCTGAATGATTTCGTCGCTCAATATTTGTGTTCAAAGTTCAAATCAAACTTCCCGGAAAAAAAATCAGGCTGCCCCAAAAATGTTTAGTCAGCTGTTTCATCAAAAACGACTGACATACGAAGCGGGAAATTAAACTCGTACTTGAAATTTTAAAGGTAGGGGTAGAACCTGGAAAGATCAATAAAACAACGCCGTGATGGGTTCCAAATTATAATTTAGCACTCACTAACAAACCGAACTAAAACACTATGGGCAAGCTAGTTAAAAACTACAACACGAGATGGCCAACAAATAATTGTACCATTATTCTTTGGCACCAAAAACTGGCAAGTTCGAAGCAAATGGCTACTAAAAAGATGGAGAATAAAAATGGTAAAACCCGTTCAAAGGTGAATTTAAAGAAATGAGCTTCAAACTGCCCTTCGTCTTATGGTTTTTCCTGTTCGACTAAACTTTTCAGATAATCGGCGGGTGTTTTGCCGGTTTCGTTTTTGAAAATTCGATAAAATGACGTTTTAGAATTGAAGCCGCATTGTTGTGCTATGGCAACAAAGGTGAACTTTTCATAGGCCTTGTCTTCCATGCGTCTTATCACTTCTTCAACACGATATCGATTCACAAAGTCAGAAAAACTCTGGTTTAAATCCTGATTTAAAACCTGTGAAATATCGTTCATCGGATGGTTTATCTCGTTTGCCAGATCGGCCAGCTTAAGATCAGCATTCAGGTATGGTTTGTCATTTTCCATATACCTTTTAAGTTCGGCAACAATTATATCACTTTGACTTTTGGCGATTCGGGATCCCTTGTATTTAGGAGCCTTTTGCGGTAAATCGACCTTTTGTTTCAATTTACCTTGAAGCATTTTGATGTACCGGACTAAAACAAAACCACCAACCAGGGCACACCCAAAAATGATGAGATAAAAAAAGACTGATCGGGTAAATGATCGATGGATATTCACCTCAACAGTGGCCATAGAGGTCAAGTCGTCGGATCCACCATAGGCATTCTTTACTTTAAACACATAGTTGCCCGACTTGAGGTTTTGGTAGAAGACCGTGTTGTTGTGTCCGTTACTTCTCCAATCAGTGTCGTACCCTTCCAGTTTGAACAGATAGAAGTTCTCCATCGGGTTTGCATAGTTCAATAATGCAAAGCGGAAACCGATATTGTTCATCTTGTCCTTTAGGTGAATCACCTTTGTTTCTTCTATTCTTCGGTCTAAAACCGAGCCTTCACCGGGGCTAACTTCATTTCCCGAGACGTAAAAATCGGTGATTACCATTTTCGACGATAACGATGCGTTACCGACATCTTCCGGAGTAAAATAAACCAATCCTTTCTCATTTCCGAAGAAGAGTTTACCGTCGGGAGCTAAATAGGCTGCTGCCGGAGTAAAAACCAACCCGGGCAACCCACTGGACATAGTGTAGCTGGTAAATTTCTGCGATTGGTTTGAATACCGGCAAATCCCTTTTAGTGTACTAATCCAATAACTGCCGGTGCTTATTTCCACAATCGCACAGATCGAATTGTCGGGCAACCCATTCTCGTTTCGATAGGTTACACTTGCCGAAAGCTCCGGGTCAACCATAATAAGTCCGCCCCTTTCGGTGCAGATCCAAATATTTCCAACCTGATCTTCGTAAATATAATTTGTCTTGAACGTGTTATTCGGAATTATCTCCAGATTAATCGGTTCAAGCTTATCTCCGTTCAGTTTGTAGGCAAAAGTTCCATTTATGCTTCCAACCCACATCCTTCCTTTCGAGTCAAATGTAATCTCAAAAACCTGATCGTTTTCTAATTTGCTGTTTTCACGGTTAAAATTGACTACTCTCCGATCTTTTTGCGAATATCGATAGAGGCCATTAAACGATGTAATCCAAAGATTACCTGAACGATCGGTATCGAAAGCGTAAATATTCCCTTGCGACAACATACCATCATCAAAAAATGGATCCAGGCGTTGCTCTTTCAACGAAAAACGGCTTAAACCTCCTCCGTAAGTGCCAACTAAAATATCACCATTGTACGGATAGATTGAAAGGATAATATTGGATCGTAAGCCGTCTTTGGACGAAGCCTGGAACAACTTTAAGGTACCATCCTGAGCTACTTGCACAAAACCATTTCTAGTGCCAAAATATTGCTCGCCTTCCGGAGTGAAGTAAAACGAGCGGATGCTTTTGTTCAATTCCGGGTGGGAAGAAGTTATAGGGTGAAGATCGAAACTGCCTTCTCCTTTTTTGCTGAAACAAAGGCCCGCCGAGTATGTCCCAACCCAATACCGGCCATCGGTATCCTTTAAAAAGGAATAGATTGAATTTGAGCTCAGAGATTCCGGATCATTATCCGCAGATACAATGCGTTTCACTTTACGTGTGCGAACATTGATCACATTCAGACCGCCTCCGTCAGTTCCGGCAAAAATGAGCTCTTTGCCATCACTTGTAATATTTAGGATGATTTTATTATCGGTTTCAACACCTGTGAAAAATGCTTTTGAAGAAAGATCAAATTCAACAATGCCCGCCCCTGCTGTTCCTAAATAAAGCTTGTTACCAATACTACAAATAGAAGTAAACGAACTATTTTCGCCGCGAGGCACCGATTGATGCTGATACAATTCACTTTTCTTGCTTAAAAACGAATATCGAATCAAACCGGCCGTGCTTGCAATCCAAATGTTAGCATGATTATCGGGGAAAATACCAGAAATTGCCAGGGGGCGATTTCCATCCGGGTTGGGCAACTGTAGTTTCTCTGTGTGTAACGACTTTGCATCTAACAAATAAAGTCCAACGGTGGTGCCAATACAAAGGGTACTGTCGGGTAACCTAAGCAAAGTTCTCACGTCCAGATCGATCGAATCAATATCAATGCGTTCAAACTTATTCGATGCTTGCTGATACCTAAATATCCCCGTTGTTGTGCCTACCCAGATATTCTTTTCAAAATCTTCGGTTATCGCCATTACGTTCTCAACCAATCCGTCAAACTGATTGGAAAAAGACCGGAGCTCCACACCATCGTAACGGTCGATCCCATCCAAAGTCCCAAGCCAAATATATCCATACGAATCTTCATAAATCGCATTCACATGGTTGTTGGACAATCCGTTTTCGATGGTAAGCCGCGAAAACGAATGCCCGGAGGCCAAGCAAGATAGTTGAACCGCGAAATACAAACTACATAAAACAAATATTTTGAACCGCACCATCAATTTCTATTTCAAACATTCATCCAAAAAAGTCTCCCAAATTAATAATACTATTTAAAGGAAGTGTAAGGTTTTGGTGTTTTTTGATTGAATTTTTTGGACCTTGAAAGGCTACAACCGAAATTTGCTCGGTTAGCCGACTTCAAAATGTGTTGGTTGCACTTTATCGAAATCGAGTTTTGCAGACTTTCCAACGGGATACCGAAAGTTTATATCAAAAAAAAGTCTGGAACATTTTGCATTTCCAGACTTTCGATCTATCGTATTTCGATTCGTTAAACTACTCTGTTACAGTAATAACATTTGAAGGAATATCCATATCCAAATACCAGTTATCGCGATCTAACAGTTTTGCTTTAACAGATTCGGCTAGTGGAGATCCGGAAGCTGTAAATTTTCCGGAAACGGCTTCTGCCAAAATTGAGCTGTCATCATTGCGTAACGAAATCCGCACCAGGTCGCCCCAACGGTTACCTTCGAACGCTGTTTCCAGCGCCGACTCGTTCAAGATAAACATTTCAACCTGATAAATTGAGTCCGCCTGGCTGGCGGCATCGTAGATTACTTGAGGTTGCAGTCCGGCTCTGCCCCGCACACCCAGGTTACCCTTTGATGACACTCCGCTAGAAACGGTGTAATACTTCGTTTGAGTAAAGTTCAGGAAGCTTTCTGCATTTTCAATAAATCGTGGAGCACCAATTGCAGTTGGAACATCTTTCGGTCCCTGGTTGAGTACGTACAAAGCATGGAGCGGATATCCGGCCCGGTTAATTGCTTCGGCATACTTCAACCAAACATTGGCTGCACGGCAAAGAATCATATAATCGTACTGGTACTTGCGTATTGCCAAACCTTCGCCATCATTGGTGGTTGAAAGGTAGTAGCGATAGTCTACAAAAGCAGTAGTCAGATCGACTGCCAAACGCACCTGCGACATCCAGTTTTCAACGATTGCCATCGATGGTTTCACCTGATAATCTTCAACCAGCGCATAGGCCGTATTGGGCTGGCGGTACTGAAGCGTGAACGGGATATAGTTAATCACTTCAGACGTAGCGACATCCTCATCAAAAATACTAATCCAGTTTACTGTTCCGGAACTAGATGTGTTGCTAGCAAACGAAATGTAGTATTGCGACGTGAGGTTATAAGTATTGCCACCACCTGAGATGTGGCTGTCGAGGAAAAGCTTATACGATGTAGCTGCCATCGCGTAATCTTTAGCCCAGAGGTAAAGATCTCCCAACAGAATATCCTTATCCGGAATCAGTCGGTAAATCTCATTCGACAGCGAGTTTTCATAAGTGGTTACATTCTCCACATTTTGAAAAGGGATCAATGCTTCGATCATTTTTTCCAGCGCCTGATCAAGTGTTAAAAGCGGATATTCTTTTTCAAGATCTTCCACACTCGAGATCGGCTCGGTAATGTATGGTACAGCCCCCGCGTTGATGCCAATCTGGAGGTGAGCCCAGGTTCTAACCCGTAAAATAGAAGCGTACACATTAATTAGTTCGTTGTCGTGAGCGAGGGTATCAATACCCTGCAGCGCGAAGTTACAGTTGTTGATAATCGAGAACAATTCCGTTGGATCAGTCAAACTGTTCCCGGCAGCCACTTCGTGGTTGTTAAGCTGCCTAAGCTCATCAACCGATTTATCTGTAACATCCATCAAATCGGCACGCAGTTCGCCAAGTACCAAATACTGTTTGCTAACATCCTGCAACTGCGAAAGAATTCCAAATAAAGCCGAACGCGCTTCAACCCCGTCCGTACCAAGGTAATCTTCTTCCAGTAATACTTCGTCAGGTGTCACATCAAGCAATTCATCGCACGAAACAAATGACACACAGCTGATCAACAGGAAGAATATAAGTTTATATCTGTTTTTCATATCTTATTTTTTAACCTAGTTTATAACATTACAGTCCTAGTCTTAGTCCCACAAACACCGAAGTAAACTGAGGAGTTAATCCTGCATCAATCCCTTGGGCATAAGCAGTTCCAGACATACTCACTTCAGGGTCGTACCCTACGTATTTTGTAAGGGTGAACAGGTTGTTTGCAGTTAAAGTAATAGCAGCATTGCGAACAAAACCAACCTTGAATTTTGGGCTATAAGTTAACGACAATGTTTTCAGGCGGATGTATGAACCATCTTCAATCCAACGATCAGAGAATCTGCTATTTCCTGCCGGATCACCATATTCTGCACGAGGCACATCAGTGTCGTGGTTATCTGCTTTCCAGCGGCGGGTAGCTACCAGAGATTGATTTGCGAAATTTGACATCGACTCGGTTTTAGCACGCAAGGCATTGTAAATATCGTTTCCAGAAGAAAAAGTGAATACCGCGTCCAAGGCAAACCGTCGATATTGAAAGTGGTTTGAGAACATTCCCACAAAGTCAGGATTTGGATCGCCAATCACCACGCGGTCGTCTGCATTAATAATGTTATCACTCGAATTGGTATTCACAAACTTCACATCGCCAGCCACAAATGCTTGTTCGAAGCCCAGCGGATCGATCCATCCCAATGCGGCGGCATCAGCTTCTGCCTGCGACTGAAATATTCCGTCGGTTTTATAGCCGTAGAACAAGCCCAAAGCACTTCCTTCCTGATTAAGAATTGTTGCGCCAACACCACTCAGTTCAACCAGGTTTTTTTGGTCGGGCAACGCGATGATTTCGTTTTTATAGGTTGCAATATTGAACCCCAAATCCCATTTGAACGATTCTTTATTGATTAAGCGGGCATTCATCCCCAGTTCAATACCGCGGTTGCGAAGCTTTCCATCATTATTCAGATAGCTGTAATAACCGTATACCGGGCTAACTTCTTTTTCACTCAACAAGCGGTCGGTAACATGGTTAAATACGTCGAGCGTAACAGCTAAACGTTCGTTAAACAATCCAAAGTCCAGACCCAGGTTCGTTTTGGTTGTACGCTCCCATTGAATTCCTGTGTTAGCAAGGTTTCCACTCACCAGCCCGGTTCCTTCCAAAAAGCGCTTGGCTATGAAATACGACTCAGCCGTGTAGTTGCCAATACCATCGTTCCCGGTGATCCCGTGACTGGCACGAAGTTTCAGTTGGTCAATCCAATTGTTATCGGCCATAAAATCTTCGGACGAAACCAACCAGGCTGCCCCTATGGCTGGGAAAACACCAAAGTTGGTTGCCCCCAGGTTAATTCCATCTTTTGCATCTTCGCCAAAGCGCGACGATCCGTCGAAAGCTACGTTAAGTGATACAAAGTATTTGTTTAAGAATCCGTAATCGGCATTGGCATACATCGATGCCCATTTCCAGTTACCGATTTCACCCGAAGTAATGGCGGTTAAACGGTCGCCGCTGCCCAGAGACGTAAATTCGTCATCGCCTGAGTTTCCGCTTGTTGACCAGGAATTTTCATAGTTATTCACATTATAGCGGACACCTGCATTAAATAAAAGATTATGCTTTTGGTTGAATGTTTGGGCAAAACTCAAGCGGGTATCGTTATAGATCGAATACAACCATTCAACTTTAATACCCGACGTACGATAAACGACATCTTCGTTGACAGTTACACCAGCTGAAATACCGGTTGAAGGCAAGAACAATTTATCGTTATTCTTGGTATAGTTAACACCAACTAACGTACTCAGTTTCCACTGAGGGTTGAATTCGTAGGTAAACTTGAAGTTACTGAAAATCGAGTAATTCCGGTTTTCGTTTGTCACATTATCAATCAACGCTTTGGGGTTGCTATATCCGCTAATTGCGTCAACACCGGCATAATTTGTTGTCAGAACCCCAGAATCATCGGCCACGTACGGAGTCAGAATCGGAGCCTTTAGCAAAGCCACATACATGGGAGCCGACTGTTCATTCAAGCCTTCATCGCGCATTTCATTATCCTGGTAGTTCACACTAAGGTTTCCGCTAAACGATAATTTTGAAGTGATCTTTGAATCAGCATTAAAACGGGTCGTCAAACGGTTAAAGTCAGTACTGGAAATAACCCCTTCATTGGCCATATAACCAACCGAAAGACCATATTTGGCAACGTCGTCACCACCGGTAATCCGCAAATAGTAATTTTTGCTGTAGCTGTCGCGAAAAACCTCATCCTGCCAGTTCGTCTCATTGTGATAAGTCGTATAATCGGTAAACGATGGGCTTTCGTTGAGGAATGGAAGTTGTGCAACTTCAGCGTCAGTATACAATCCCGAAGAACCAATTTGGTCAACCAGATACGATTTGTACTGTGAGGCGTTCATCATTGGGATGTTTTCAGGCTGAAGATTCATTCCACCTTGTATATGAAAGTCAATCTTAGTCGAGATATCCTTCGAACGGTTCGTTTCGATCAGAATCACTCCGTTGGCTGCTTTCGATCCGTAGATCGAAACGGCATCTTTAATCACCGAGATGCTGGCAATATCTTTTGGATCGATTGCGGAAAGAGCACTAAACTGGTGGCCACCGCTCAGCGAAGCTGAATAAGTGCCCGACTCCAGAATCATACCATCCACTACAACCAACGGCTCAGTAGAACCATTCAGCGAAGAATAACCTCGGATAAACATGTTTGCTCCACTTGCTGGTGTTCCCGATCGCAGGATAGCTCTGAGGCCTGGAACTTCACCCGAGAATTTTTCTTCCAGTGTTTCATAGGTGTCATTGGAAATCTGACCGATCGAAACAACTGAGTTAACAGTTGAAGTCTTTGATTTCCATCCAAGAGGCATCAAAACATCACCATAATAGGAATCAAAGTCTTCTTCAAAAAGTTGAATTTCGAGTTCTGTTCGGCCTTTAATGGCTACTTCCTTCGTTTGAAAACCGGGGGAAGAAACTACGAGTGTTGCCCGGTCGTCGTGAATTTTAATGGAAAACTTACCGTTTTCGTCTGTAATAGCCGATGAAAATCTTTTCAAACTGATATTTATCCCGGCTAAGCCTTGTTTCGTTGTCGCGCTTACCACTGTCCCTTTAACAACTTTTCCCGATTGCTCCTGAGCGTAGGTCCCAATGGAAAAGGAAGTGAGTAGAACAATGGCAACGACTGATATTATATACTTTACCATGATGTAAAATCTAATATTGTTCATTTTAATTAATTTGACTATTGAGCGGGTACCAGTTCGATGTAATCAATACCGAATTCCCTTGTGTAAAGCACAAGTTCGGCATCACTTACATCAACAAACACTTTCAATTTCACAGAGTAAGTGCTGTTTTCGCTACGGTTCACATAAACCGGGAAAGTATAGGTATCCCCGATTTTAACCCGTTCATTCAGGTCGTTAGTAACCAGTCCGCCTTCAATAGGGACAGTGGTGGTCGTTCCATCCATGTTCGAATAGCTCAGTTCATATTTCAGTTCACAACTTGCGCTCGCGCCAACCGGAGCAAACTTGATGTAAATATAGTAACTGGCCGATGCCACTTCGTCAAAAGAAACTTCGAAGTAGTTGTTTGAATTGGAGGCATCGGGTGCAACGAGAAGCGAAACCTCGTTTTTGAAGTAGCCTGACGCGGATATATCATACTTTTTCTGAATCGTCAGATCGGAGGTTTTCCCAATTGTACGTCCCTCGGTATCTTCCACTTCAAAGCGGGAAGATTTGTAGACTACCAGTTTTGGATCCAGGTTCATTTCGTTCATTACAAACAGGTAACCGTTGCTGAGTTTTGTTTCAGAAACGACTTCGCTTTCCGATACAGCGATCCATGTTCCGGTTGACGTTCGCCGGTAAGAACCGGTCAGTTCGCTTTTGCTCACACCCGAAATAACCAGGTTGTCCATAATCACCTTATCAACCGTTGAAGTAACTGCTGCCGGATCGGGAAGACTGTAGTAGGGTTCGAACCTAGTGTAAACCGTGTTGTAAACATCATCCGGAAGTCCAAGAAACGTGTAACTGTTTTCTTCGGAGTTTAAGTCGCCTATAACCGAAAAGTAACTGTTTGAGGCTACAAAAACTGAATCGTAAATGACCTCACCCAACGTATTCTTACCAATAGCCACACTATTGTCAACATCAAACGACATGCTGTTGTAAGGGGTCAGATAGCTCATGATTTTGGGGAACTCATCGGATTGAAGCATATAGCTCCAAATGTTCGGTTTCACCGCAACCAAGCTCCCGATCGTGTGCAAAATACCGTTGCCGGCAATAATGTCCTGCGACACCAGAGCGGCTCCCCCAAAATTAGCTTCACCATCGCTGATGGTAAAATCTTCATATTTTCCGTTCAACATTCGAATCCGGGGGCTTTCATCAGCGTCCAGCGATGTATATGAAAATCGGCAGATATGGTTCCCCAGCAGCGCGTTAAGCTGTACCGGGTCGTTAATCACCTCGTCCGAAAGGCCATCAAAAGCCTCGTTAACAGGGGCAAATACTGTATAGGCCTGCGGATAAAGTAGTACTGAATCGTAACCAACTTTCTCCAACAACCCCACGAAGGTTGACAATTCCGAAGAAGCCTCTGCTTTTGAAAGCAGAAGTTCCCGGTTGGTTGATTCCTCCGTTTGGTAATGGCTATCCCAGGTATCCTGGCAACTATCCAATAAAATAGACAGTAAAAGGGCTGCAACCAAAAGGCTGCATAAATTATTATAATATCGTCTCATTTTCAGATTTTTAGTTTAGTCTTTCGTTAATTGACCGGGATAAACTCAAAATAGTCAAGCGGCACACCACCACTCTTGATGGTTTCAAGTTTGATTGTGTGTCTTTGCTGAACAGGACACAACAATTCCTTGGTGATGACTCGACGCATCGCGCCGTTGGAGTCGTATTGACTAGTTCCAGACTTATTTGTGATCCATTTCAGTCCGTGTCTCCAGCCGGCGGCTTCCATTACAATTGAGTCGCCAGATGATGAAACACTGGACATTTTTGTCCGAACATCCCAAACCGATCCAATAGGTTCGCCATCCCAATACACCTGGAAAATCCCGCGGGCACTATTACCGCCGTTGGCACAGGCCAAAAGTTCGTATTTTCCTTTTGGCAAAACCGGCGTAACAAATTCCATATAAACGAAACTACCAACGTCCCAAATATTATAATTCAAATTGGTGTAATTACTACTTGCCAAATAGCGACAGGTTAAGTCTTCAGGATACCAGTTAATGTACTGATAACTACCATTGGCGACTTTCGATCCTGCTTTTATTGCCTTAGACTGTACTTCTGGTTGATCGCTTACTACATCGAAGAGCATATATTTCGCGAGCGGAATAAAGATATCCATCATTTTATTCAGGGAGTGATATACCCCGTTTCTTACCGGGTTATTACTTGCCGCGGTAATCAATGTTAGCCAGGTGTCATTCACCCCTGTTTCAGTTTCATTGATCTTCAAAACGTTCCCCGATTTTTCAACTTTAAGCGCGTTGTTCTCCAATACAGTGCTAACGAACGCTTCATCAGGCAGGTCTGAAGTATACAGGAACGAACCAACCGCATGATAAGCTATAAAGCGATAAAGCTCGTTTTGCTTATCGGAATAGTCTGTATCATCGGGCGAGTATTTGGCTGCCAGATCCTCAAAAGAGTTGATGTTGTATGCCGCAAATACCTCATCGGTTTCAGCAAAAATGGTATAAAACGCCCTCGATCCGTTGGCGTTATACTCGGTGAGAAGAAAGTCGTACAAGCCCGTTTGTCTCAGTGCCTCAACAAAAATGGTGTACTTACCCGATTTTTCCATCGCCTCGGGAAGCATGTCGGTAAAGGGATCAAGCAACTGATCAAGTACATGTAAAACCCCATTATCCGAAGAAACATCAGGTTTTGTAATCTTGGCTGTTTTATTGATCAATACATCCTGAAGGCCACCTCCCGCAGCAAAAGTAGCTGTAAGGTAATCACCAGTGTAAGTGGTATCGGCCAAACGACCTTCATCGAAAGAGGAAGTGAACTTTTTGGTAGCCAAGGTATGAAACTTGACAATTTGCTTTAATCCTTCAATTTGCTCATCAGATGTTAATTCACTTATCGAACTAGCTCCCCAACGCTCACTAATATAGGTCAGCACGGCTGCATTATTTGGCGCAAAACAGGTATAGCTACCGTATGATTTAAAGGCATTTAAATATCCGGTTTTCTGTAGGACTTCTACATACATTGAAACATCGTCAGGCATTGACTCCAGCGTTTCTGCCAGAGTTAGCGTGGTGGTTGTAAAGTAAGTTGTATCATCCAATTTATCATTACAACTTTCAACGGCAATCACAAGGATCGCTGCAACCAACAACAATATCAATCTAAATTTTTTCATAATAGTTCGATTTAATATTGATAATATGGGTTTTGTTCTAAGTTAGGATTGAGATTAATTTCTCCGCTGTATATCGGCAGAAAATAAGAGGCAGTATCAGAGAAGTTACTAATGATCTCGTCATAGTCATCTGTTGACGTTTTAATTTCGGCCATGGTAAGGATCAACTGGTGCTTTTCGAAATTGTTTCGACGAGCAAACCGTAGTAAGTCGTACCAACGTTTTCCCTCGAACGCAAGTTCTTTTTTGCGTTCCGTTAGAAGTGCAGTTTCAAGATCGCCCTCCGTAATGTTTACCTCAAGCGGCAATCCGGTTGCTCTTTCGTGTACCCTGCTCATTAAAGAGTAGGCCATGTCCAAATCCTTTTTAGTGTCGGAATACAAGTAAGCTTCGGCCTGCATTAGTAGAACCTCTGCATAGCGATAGAAAATCCACGTGTTATAAAACTGCGAACTGGAGCGATAAGATCCGGTAATCGGGCTTACACCGGCAAACTTGAAGATTGCACTGTAGCTTCTGTCGTAACTAGCTAAATGACCACGTTTATCTGTTTCGGTAATCGGGAAAAGCTCTGCCATCAGCGTATAAGCTTTGAAAGTAGGGCTGGCATAATAGTAGTAGTTTTTCAGCGTTGAGAAAAGCACGTCGAACTGAAGCTCAAAAATGCCTTCGCTCGAATTTCCTTCAAAGAATATCGCGTCAAACCATTCCGATCCACTCACTAGTGAGTACTTATTTAATGCCGTAATCGCATCACAAGCATCAATACATTTATCGTACTGGTAGCTCCACAAATAAGTGTCGGCCAAAATTGCCAATGCTGCTCCTTTGGTCATCCGCCCTTTGTCGTAGGCACTACTTTGCGCATAACCTTCCGGCAGGTATCCAATAGCTGTTGTCAGGTCTTCTTCAATCTGGTCAATAATCTCACTCTCTGTATTTTTAGAGACATAGAAGTCAGTCTGGTCATTCAGGGTTGCTGTAAGCACCAGTGGAACTTCTTTGAAATTCTTCACCAGAATCAAATAATTCAGCGCCCTGATTGCCAGTGCCTCACCCATATACTTGTTCATCTCATACTCACTAAACGTAGGGTCGAGCTCCTGAGCTTGCGGTGCATAGGCGAGTACCATATTACAATAGTTGATCGTTTCGTAGAAATTCGACCAGGTTGACAAAGTGCTACTTACTGTATTGTAGTTCTTCATCATATTTTGCTGAGCACTGCTGGCATTCACGGAGACCAACATCTCGGCTCTCAGTTCTCCCCACATAATAACCCGATCGGTAAAACCCGATTCGTTCATAGCGGCATAACAGGCAGCTACTGCCGAGTTAACCTGCTCTTTGTTTTGCCAGAATTCGTCCTGTACCAGGTTGTCCTGAGGTTCCAGTTCCAGATAATCTTTACAGGAAGTTGTTGCCATCAAAAGCCATGAAAGGAGGCAAATCGATCCATATTTTAATTTCATACCAGAGAAAATCGATTTTCTTAAGCAGAAGGGAGTCTCATTCGAGCGATTCCCGTCTTTACTGTTATATCGTAAGTTTACTTTTTTCATATTGCCCAAACTTTTCTAATTAAAATGTAGCATTTATACCTAAAGTAAACTGGATGGAACGAGGCGTTTTATTCGTATCGTATCCAAGTGTTTTCCAGTTTGAGCTTTGGCCTGTTTCCGGGTCTGTACCCATATAGTTAGTCAAAGTAAACAGGTTATTACCGGTCACATAACCAGCTAACTTTTTCATTCCAAGTTTCTGTGCAAATGTTTTAGGTACATCGTATCTCACTGTTAAATACTTTAGTCTCATAAATGAGGCATCTTCCAGGAAGCGGTCGGAACCCAAGGTATTCACCGTGCTGTTGTAATGCGCGCGCGGCACATCAGTTACCTGACCTTCATATCTCCAACGTCGCAAAACAGAAGTGTTCTGGTTATCGTAGTTTGTCATGGCTTCAGTAGTCATCCGCGCCAGGTTGATTACTTTTTGGTTATAACGGAAGTTGAAGAAGGCTGTCAACCGAAAGTTCTTATACTTAACTACAGGTCCAAAACCACCAACCAGCAATGGATTTGCGTTACCGAGATAAACCACATCGAGGCGGTTGATGTTTCCATCATGGTTCACATCCTCGTACTTGGCATCGCCACTTGCAAAGGCTTTTGAATTGTTAAATTTCATTCCTTTTGCTGTACCGTTTATATCGTAAATAATGTTGCCATCTTCGTCGGTAGCAGCCAGCTCATCGGCACTGGCGTAAACACCTTTGTAACGATAGCCATAGAACGAACCAATCGGATTATCTTCCTGTATTCTTTTCAGATAGCCATCAGATCCGGTTGCCAGAGGGTCTCCATCTTCAACATCCATCGCATCGGTAATCCGTTTGATCAGGTTTACGTTTCTGGAAAAGTTGAAGTTGAAATCCAAAGCGAAATTCTTTTTCTCAATCACTTTTGTCATCACACTTACCTCAAACCCTTCGTTATTAATATCACCCAGGTTCAGGTAGGCCAGTGTTGAGAAACCGGACGTCGAAGGGATCGACGTATTTTTACTCAGGATATCTTTTGTTTTCTTCCGATAGATCTCCACATCCGCGTTTACGCGGTAATTAAACATGGTGAGGTTAAACCCAAGGTTCTCCTGAATAACTGTTTCCCATTTCAGACCAGAAAGCTCGATGTTTGTTGGATAAGCCGGACGCACATCGATGTAATTGTAGCTATAGGAACCATACGTACTGTACGAACCATAGTTAAAGCTTGGCGCATTACCGTTGACACCATAACTACCTCTAAAGCTCAATTCATCAACAAACTTCAACCCGTCCATGAAACGCTCCTTCGACATGTCCCATTTAAGAGCAATACTTGGGAAAACACCATTCCGATAATCACTTCCGAACTTCGAGTTACCCTCAGAACGAACACCACCACTAATGGTATATTTTTCGTCGAACTGGTAGTTGAACATGAAGTTGGCTGCAAGTGTCCGGTTTGAAGAGTAAGAAGAACTCAGCGAGTTTCCGGAACCCTCGAGACGAGCTTCGCTAATGGGAGTTTGCAGCAAGCTACTTGGCGAGTTACTGGTTTCGACATAATAACCAATACTATTTTTCTCGTATGTTTCAAATTTACCCCCGACAAACAACGAGTGTTTTTCGCCCATTTTAGGATTCCAGGCCAATTTATTTTCGGTGCGGATCACATAAAACTCCGCATCTTTATAAATGGCATTGTTTGCTAATCCATCTGTCCAGCTAACACCAACCGCCTCTTCGGGAATAAATTGCAAGGTCCGGTCGTTGCTCACATCAAACGACACTAACATATCGTAGGTCAGGTTCTTGATCGGACGATAATTTACGCGGAAAATTGGCGTGATCCGGTTATTGGTAACTTTATACTTCGACAGGTTCGCCATAGCCACCGGGTTGTAGTACGATGAACCAGTCCCCTGGAAAGCATCAACCGGAGTATAATACACATCGGTAGGATTACCCTCACTATCAACTTCATAGATCGACATGTTTGGCATTTTACGAAGTGCCAAATCACGAAGCCCGCTATACGATTTGTCAACACTGCTGTGACTAAACGATAGCTCTGAAGAAACACGGATCTTATCCGAAACATAGTAGTCGAGAATGGCACGGGTAGTAACCAGATTACTTCCGGTACCAACGGTCGTACCTTGTTGGTCTTTCATTGTTGCCGAAATACGATAGGTTGCCTTGTCGCCCCCACCGGATACCGACAAGTTATGCTCGTGGATGTATTCCGTTTGTGTAATCTCACCGATCCAATCGGTATTTTTATTGTATAAATTGTATAGTTCGTAGGTTGGGTCGTACTCAATTTGAGGAATCGATCCAGGGTTTCCGTTTGAAGAAGCCATCAACTCTTCACGAATCAACGTGGTATATTGGTCACCGTTCAGCATAGGAAAACCATCAGGCTGGAACCCAATCGTACCCTTATAAGTATAGTCGAAGACCGCTTTCCCTGATTTACCACGCTTGGTCGTAATCAACAGTACCCCGTTGGCTGCGCGCGAGCCGTACTGAGCTGTAGCGGCAGCATCTTTCAGCACCGAAATTTCTTGTATATCTTCCGGCGATACCCCAATCAGAGAGGCATATCCTTGTTCGTCGGCACTACCGAAATCGAACGATTCATCGATCGTAGTTTCAAATGGCACACCATTAATTACCACGAGTGGTTCTGATGAAGCATTAAGCGATGACGTACCACGGATACGGATTGACATACCCGCTCCAGGTTCACCGGATTCGGCAGTAATGTCTACCCCACTCATTCGCCCCTGCAACTGGTCAACAACCGAACTTGCCTGAACATCGCTAATGTCTTTGGTCTCCAATGTTTGCATCGCGGTGGCAATCCTCGACTTATCCAGGTTGAAGTCACCGGTATTTACAATCTTGGTAGCGCGAACCTCAACTTGTCCGAGTTCCGAAACATCTTCCTCCAGCTTTATATTGAGTTTGGTTTTATCCTTTGGCGTTACGCTATGAGATTTGAAACCAATAAATGAGAAAGTCAGGGTGTTGGCTGTATTAGAAACCTTCAGCGCATAATTACCATCCAAGTCAGTGGTTACCCCCGAAATGATACGGTTGTTTTTGTCTTTTTCGGCAACTGTAACACCAATCAACGGCTCTCCGTCGGTAGAAGATACTACTTTCCCGCTAATTAATACTTTTTGTTGGGCTTTCACTCCCGAACCCACGAGGAGCAGGACAATCAGGATAGTCCACCCAAATATTTTGCTAGTTAACGATTTTTTCATATTCAAAAATTTAAATTTTCCTATTTTAAATAGCTGTCGATTTCGTGAATAACAACCATTTTAGACAGGATATTAACCTTGCCCCCGGTTTTTGCCAGAAGAGTCGTGCCCTCCGTGTCCATTATCTCAAGCGACATTGTTGCATGATCGTTATAAACCGTAAACTCCTTGTACACCGGAACATAATCAATGATTTTATCCACAAACAAACTACTAAATGATCCCGTTGTCGAGCCATCGGTTGGTATCGCTTGTTGAATAAAATGCTTCTTGGCAAATTTTTGAAGTGACAATACGGCTGTAGCCTTTTCAACTGGCTCCATGCTGCTCAAGCTAGCCGGGTCAGGAATAACACCATCGGTAATCGCTTGCTGAACGGCGGCATTGTTTGGAGCCAAAAGAGTGTACGACTTGCGAAGATCCAGAAATCCAATCAGGTAGTCACTACTGAATCCGGAGATCGCAACTTTCGCATCCGCGCCATCCAGAACTTCCAGGAACTTGCTGAATTCATCCGGATTGTCGGTTAAGGCCCCATAAGTATATCGGGTTGGCCGAATCACCGGACCGTCCATCACCAGGAAGTGACCGTTGGTTGTTTCGATATCTTCGACTAAATTAGACGCTGTACCGGCTGCAATATCACCTCCCCCGGCAAAACTGCTACCATTGTTGGTTACTTTTACAAATTCACCTGATCTGGTTTGGTAGAAATTATCCTCTGATCGGTCAACTGGTTCATCAATAATCTGATTCAACACGATACTCTTAAGGGTTGTATTTACGTAGGTCACATCGGTTGAACTGACTGTTGTTGCGGTCGGATCCGGGTAGATCCGGTTATTGGCAGCTGTAGGGTCACCGGTAACCGAAAGATAAATGACCGACAAGTCCTCATTATAACCAACAACGGTTACTCTTCTGTAAGGGCTATTTGGATCCGGCATATCAACAATCTGGTCATTTTTCAAACCAACAACCGTAATGTCGATCCCCGAGCCAGTCAGCGAGTTGTCGATTCCAAGATCTTCAATCATTTTATTCATGATTGAATAGTTCGCGTCAAGAACCAGTGGCCCCAAACAAGTCGCAAATGTGGTTGGCGTAAATACTTTGTCAATCCCTACAAACATCCCGTTGCTACACCATTTCTGGTCAACAACATTCGATTCAGACATCTCCAACAACTCGAAACCAATATTAAACAGGCTTCCGTAGTGGCCTGGACACATGTCCCAAAAGTCCATTATGAAGTTCATGTTTATTACGATACCAACGACATCCAATGGCATGTCGTCATACGAATCGTAATAACGCCCCAACAAACTGTTTCCACTCAAATACTCGGTAAGGGCCTGATCGGTAGGAGCAAACAACCCTACAGCGTTGGCATAAGTTCTGTCGACATTATTTTTCAGAGCGGGGTAAGTCTCACTATTTGGGTTGTAAGCCGGGTAATTACTGGTAATACCAGTAAGGAAAGAAAGCTGGAAGATTGAATCCTGCTGTCCGGTAACCGGGTTGTCAACTAGTTCCTTAAAAGAAAAACTACCAAAGCGGTCGATCATATTCTTGAAAATAGTGTAACTCCCTGTATTCTCTTCCGATACCAAGTTCTGGTACAAGTTTTCGCGGGGTTCAACTACCTTGTCTAAGATGAAAATCAAGCCGTTCTCAGTAATCACATTTTCCTCTGTTACGTTGGCATCAGCAACACGCATCGATCCGGAATATGATTCCCCCGGAAAAAGGAACTCATAGTCCTCTGGATTCAGCGTTTGCGAATCGAAATATTCCTGAATGAAATAGGACTGCGATAACACCTGCGAACCACGTGGCGCAAGCTTATACGTTCGATCGGTCCAATCCTGGAAATTCGGGTAATCTTTCGAATCTACATCGATAATAGAGTCCACTAATTGTGTGTATCTCCTAAAAGCAGAACCTGCATACCACTGACTCTTATAGTAAGTCAGCGTGGTTGTGTTATAGGCATCCAGAATGATCGAGAATTTGACTATATCTGTGGCTCTTTTCCAGGGTAGTTCATCTACCGAGCTATAGCCGTTTTCCTTCAAAAAAGCTTCAAAAGCCTCATCATCCGGGGCAAAAACGGTCCATGAACCACTCTTCTGCAATCCTGCGGCATAAGAAGTGCGGTCGAGGCATTTCAGGTAGTTGGTAAAGTTACCGCGAGCCTCAAGAGTTTCATAAATTGTTCCTTCAAGGTCATCCGGTGGTGCAAAGAACGGGTCAATTTTTTCTTCGCATCCCAGAAGGCCGATAAACATTACAATAATTAGTAAGAATCTTTTCTTCTTAGTTCTCATAAAATTATAATTAAGTTAGGCATTAGATAAGTTCATTATAAAGTGTAGTTGGAGTATTAAACTATTGGCAAATTCCAGTGTCTATCATCGAAGCCACTGTGGTTGATCGTACTTTGAATTGTAAATGGGGAATGGAAATATTGCGATAATAGCAAATGCGACGATTCAATTTCAGGCAAGCAGTTTCTTCAACAGGCCAGACCGAATTCCGGAGGTTGGTTTCGTTTTTTTTCATAAATGTTTAGTTCAAAAATAAAATCGGATTGAGCTATTAAAGTCCATTAATGGCCGATTCCGTTTTTATGTGGTTTGGTTTTAGCTGATCTAAACTTAGCGCATTTTGTACATATACTCAGTTAAAATTCCGGCTGTAAAAGTTCCATATTATAATTTGGAACCCGACGACAACCAACACTATCAACCTCTCCTGCTGACACTTACACACGCCAACCTTAAAAATAAATCTGGATTATTGTTCCAATTGTTTTATGGCACCGGAAAAGTGAATTTTCGAACGGAGAATCCACCATTGATAACTGAACTCAATATTTTATATCGACAAGCTGTGGGCTGAAAAAAACCAATTCAGAATTTTCTATTTGGTCAATTATCAGGATAGCATTCGTCCAAATTCATTCACTAATTCAAGTGGAATGGACTGATCGTCTCTTAAAATCAGGATCCCTCCCCCAGAAGGCAGTTCTTGATCAGAGCCGGTTAAAACAAGCTCCATGTTAATCGCACGAAAAAGGAGAACAAACGATGGACGGAACCAACGTCAACTTTACAAAAAATAAGAGAGAGTGAGAGTGAGACAATCGGAAACAGGAACGACACCTTATTATTATAGGTGTAAACAAAGTAGAACAAGAGGCAAGAGTAGGATTGATACAAGTGGGCTTTCAAAAAACACGAGCGTGTTCGAGCTTAATAGTTTTCGATACCGACGATGCAGAATATACGCGCGAGCCCAGATTCTGGTTCTGATCCAAGAAACATCAATTTCTTCCTTTTTAGACTAGCTAAAATTTATGCCTAAAACCAAAATCCCCCTGATTTTCCGATTGATCCCTAAAAAACAAAAGCCTCACAAGTTATGTACTTGCAAGGCTTTATCGATTTTCGGTGTGACTCAGCTGGGATTTGAACCTATCTCTATTTCCAGCTGATTATCAATATTTTCGCAAACGCTTAAATCGTAAGGTCTCGATATAGTCTCGACTGATAATCAATACATTACAGCACAAATATAGGCAAATATAATTGAAAGATCCAATTAAAAGCTTGCAACATCAGTACTGTCATCGCACCATTCTAACACGTCAATATAAAAAGCCAAAGAGCCAAATCGGAACTTTGTTCCCATTTCCAATCTCTATATCATCTGCAGCAATCAAATAATTATCCAAGTGCTTCACCTGGGAGGCATTCTTATTTTTACCGCCAACTTCAATCGTTAATCCATTTATTGCAAAATCTCCTTCCGACGGTGAACTGGCTTGCATCCCGGCATTCAATAACTGGTTTAAAACAAATGTCTCCCTGATATTTCCCATATCCGGCTTTTCCTTTAACGCAAAGGCGAGATTTGTATTCTCCAGAAATATCTTATCCGGCTTTTGTAGGGTAGATACTCCCTTGCCTTCTGAACTCAACGTATTCAGCAACCTTGCATCTTTTAATTGGTAAATGTATTGGTACACACTATCCCTGCTCAGATCCAGCTTACGGGATAACGCTGCAATATTCGGTTTGAAAGGCACCGACTCTGAAATAACACCCAACAGTTTCTTAATTTTTGTTGCCGTTCCAGTGTTGTACCCCGCAATATAAGCCAGATCCGTATCAACAATCGTATTGATAACCTGATTTAGTTTCAGCAAATAGGAATCCTCTCCTTCTACAATTATAGGCAAATACCCTACTTGTAGATATTTTTGAAAGGCAGGCAATGGCCGGAATCCATCCGTTATCATCCGGCTCAGTTTTCGGTGATCACTAATTATATCATCGATACTTACTGCATCAAAGCTTATCTCACTGGTAAATAACAAGTACTCCCGAAAAGAAAGGCCTGCAAGCAGATAACTAACTACCCTTCTACTTAAATCTGCTTCACCACGATAGATGTCCAGAGCAGAAGAAGCGGAAAAAATAACCTGCATTTCGGGTAGACCGTCATAGATGTTTTTCAATTCGACGGACCAGTTAGCGTATTTATGAACTTCATCAATAAACAGGATCTTTCCGCCTTGCTTATACCAATCATTGGCTGTTTCCAATAAGGTATGATTGTAAAACCAGGTATGATCCGCAGTAATATAAAGTGCATTAGATGGTAAGCCGAGGTCATATTTCAAATGCTGCAACATCAGTGTTGTTTTACCTGCTCCACGTGGTCCCTTGATACCAACCATACGTTGGCCCCAGTTAATTTGCTTATGCAGATATCTTCGAAAATCATTGGTTACCGGACGCAACAGGCTTTCTTGAAATTCAAATAGTACATCCATAATTCTGTCGATTTAATACGACAAAAATAATATAAAAATGTCGATTCGGATCGACATTTTTATATTGACACCATTATTCTTTCAACAGATCAATTAATTTGGGTAGGCATACAAGATCATGAATAATCAAACGACCAAAAAATAAGGAGGCATTGCCTCCCTATTTTCAAAACTTGATCTGGTGGAGTTGCTACATTTGAATGGACAGTAGGTTAAGGTATGATTGCCGCTAAATTATATCTTAGTATTATGAACAAAGCAAGAAGGACTTTTACAAGAGAATTTAAGCTTAACACAGTTGAGCTGAGTTACGAAAGAGGCAACATAGTTGAGTTAGCCAATGAGCTAAAGATCCGGCCAGAGTTAATTTATCGATGGCGTAGTGAGCTAGCCAGCCAGGAAGGAGTAAGTTTTCCGGGAAACGGCAATCCTAAATTAACTGAAGAACAAGAAACAAACGATTGTTTCCGTTTTTGAATATATCGAAACCTGGTACAATACACAGCGGAGTCATTCTGCATTGAACTATTTGTCACCAGAAGAATTTGTGCAAATGATGAACAAACAAAAAATGGCTGCATAACTTAACTCAATGTCCACTTTTTTGTAGAAACATCAGTTTCTTCCTTTTTAGACTCGCTAAAATTTATGCCTAAAACCAAAATCCCCCAGATTTTCCGATTGATCCCAGATTTTCCGCTTGATCCCTTGATCCTCCCTTTTAACACCGGATTTGACAACACTAAAAAACAAAAGCCTCACAAGTTATTTACTTGCAAGGCTTTATCGATTTTCGGTGTGACTCAGCTGGGGCTCGAACCCAGGACCCCATCCTTAAAAGGGATGTGCTCTACCAGCTGAGCTACTGAGTCATCCTCATTATGTGTAGCCTTTTTGTTTAAAGGCGCTGCAAAACTAGCGTTTTTATCCATTAGTGCAAAACAAAAACAAACGTTTTTTAGAAAATATTTTCACAATCACCCGATACATTCAGAGAATCAGATTTTTACGCCAAAATATTTTTTCAGACAGCAATGAACGAAACGGAAATAAGTATTTAGCCCTATAATACCATAGCCAATAAAACCTACCTTTGAGGCAAAAATCAACTTCCATGATGACATTTG
Source organism: Mangrovibacterium sp. (assembly GCF_041596335.1). Classification (GTDB taxonomy): domain Bacteria; phylum Bacteroidota; class Bacteroidia; order Bacteroidales; family Prolixibacteraceae; genus Mangrovibacterium. The sequence continues at coordinate 70,463 of NZ_JBFHIT010000001.1, forward strand.
AAGGCTATTTTGTTTTGGCCGTGATTGTCATGATGATCATTGCGCTTATTTATGATCTCATGAGGCCGGGCTTATTGCTATTCTCTGCATTAGTTGTATTAATGGCTACCGGAGTAATCAATGCCGAAGAAAGCTTAGCCGGATTTTCGAACAAAGGAATGTTAACCGTAGCAGTTTTGTTTCTGGTGAGCGAAGGAGTTCGCCAAACCGGTGCGCTAAATATTATGGCGCGGGCTTTCCTCCCCAAGCGAAGAGGAAAGCTTCCCTTCACGCTGGCTCGAATATTACTTCCTGTATCTGCTCTTTCGGCCTTTTTAAACAACACGCCGGTGGTGATAATTTTCGCTCCTATGATTAAAAACTGGGCTGAGCGAATGAATCTTTCGCCACAAAAATTCCTGATCCCTCTTTCTTATGCCACTATTCTGGGCGGTATCTGTACCTTAATTGGTACTTCAACAAACCTGGTGGTACACGGGTTAATGCTTGAAAACAGCCTCCCCGGCCTGAACATGTTTGAATTGGGGAAAGTGGGAATTTGGATTGCCATCGCAGGTTTCCTGTACATGTCACTACTTGGTCACAAAATTTTACCCGGCGAAAAAAATAACCTTCGCAGAAACCGCAACGATTACAAAGAATACTTTCTGGATGCAACGCTTCCTGAAAACAGTTCGCTGATTGGTGAAGAAATTAGCAATGGTCGGACACATGCCATGAAAAACATTATCATTCACTCCATTGAGCGAGATCACCAACTAATTGATAGCCGCAAAGGAAAATTTACGCTTGAAAGTAACGACAAGCTGGTGATCGCCGTAAAATCCGACTCTCTGATTCCGCTGATCACGCATAAAAAACTGGAATTGAAGGCTATGAAAGGCTTCGGAAAGTTCTATAAAAGCACCGACATTAAGCAAATTGAAGCCGTAATTGCGCCCAGATTTCCAGGCATTAACCAAACAATCGACGAATTTGACTTTCTAAACCACTACCAGGCAGAAGTACTTGCCGTATATCGGAACGGAGAGACTATCTCGACAAATGTTGGCTCTGTGCGAATGAAAGACGGCGACAGTCTGGTGTTGCTTACCAACGAGAATTTCATCAAAAACTGGGGCGAATCAAAAATATTTTACCTCACCTCATTCATAGGTGAAATTCCTCCCCCCCGCTATAAAGGTCAACGACTCATTGCACTGCTGTTAGTCTTACTTATGATTGTTGGCGCTACTGTGGGCAAATACCTGCCGGAAATAAACGGAGCTAAACCCGACATGTTTTACTTCGCAGCTATTGTAGCCGTTGTTATGACCTGGGTTAACATTATGCCCAACCGGAAGTACACTAAAGTGATCTCCTGGGATGTGCTCATCACCATTGCCTGTGCTTTCGGTCTCAGCAAAGCTCTGCAAAATTCGGGGGCTGCCGACAGCATTGCGATGACAGCCATCAACTTTTCAAAATCGTGGGGTCCCATCGGTGTATTAATCACAATCTATCTAATCACAACGCTATTTACCGAAGTTATTACCAATAATGCCGCTGCCGCATTGGTCTTCCCCATTGCTTTCTCGGCCGCCGCACAGTTGAATGTCGACCCAAAACCGTTTTTCATAACCATCTGCATTGCTGCATCTGCTAGTTTCGCCACTCCAATTGGCTATCAAACCAATCTACTGGTTCAGGGTCTGGGTAACTATAAATTCATCGATTACACCAAAGTCGGTCTGCCGATGAATCTCATCGCGTTCATTATCTCAATCACCTTGATTCCTTTGATTTGGCCATTTTAAATTGAACCTTTTTTCAGCCAACATACTTTAGTAAGAACGCATTGACAGGGAGATGCTGACAAATACGAACTAATACCCATCGAATCTTATTCAAATTCGACTACTTTTGCACGCAACTTTTATTCCCTTGATATCGAAACAACGAAAAAATAAATCAAGTAGTTATGAAGAAATATAATCTGACGCATTTAAAGGAGCTCGAAGCGGAAGCCATCCACATTATTCGGGAGGTAGCTGCCGAGTTCGAAAATCCGGTGATGTTATATTCCATTGGGAAAGACTCGTCGGTAATGGTCAGGCTGGCTGAAAAAGCGTTTTATCCGGGAAAGGTTCCTTTTCCGCTAATGCACATTGATTCGAAATGGAAGTTTAAGGAAATGATCGAATTCCGCGACAACTATGCCAAAGAAAATGGCTGGGATTTGATTGTTCACTACAACAAACAAGCATACGAAGCCGGTGTTGGACCATTTACTCACGGAAGTAAGGTACACACCGACATGATGAAAACCCAAGCTCTTTTGGAAGGTCTGAACAAGTATAAGTTCGACGCGGCCTTCGGAGGCGCTCGTCGCGATGAAGAAAAATCAAGAGCGAAAGAACGTATTTTCTCATTTCGTGACAAATTTCACCAGTGGGATCCGAAGAATCAACGTCCGGAGCTGTGGGATATCTACAATGCCCGAGTCCACAAAGGTGAATCTATTCGGGTATTCCCAATCTCGAACTGGACAGAGCTGGACGTTTGGCAATACATTCGCCTCGAGAATATTCCTATCGTTCCGCTGTATTACGCCAAGGAACGTCCGGTAGTAAATGTCGATGGCAACCTGATTATGGTTGACGACGAACGGATGCCGAAAGAAATGGCCGACAAAGCTGAAATGAAAAGTGTTCGTTTCCGCACGTTGGGCTGTTACCCACTAACCGGCGCTATTGAGTCGCAAGCTGAAACAATTGAAGACATTGTGGAAGAGATGATGACCGTAACCGTTTCGGAGCGAACTACACGCGTTATCGACTTCGACCAGGAAGGAAGTATGGAGCAAAAGAAACGGGAAGGATATTTTTAAAAGCGGGTTACTCGTTACCCTTAAAACAAAAGTAAACTTGTGACACGAATTCAACTCTAAAACAATGACAGCTAAAAATTTAAACATACAAGACTTCCTGAACCAGGACGAAAAGAAAGACTTGCTGCGCATACTGACAGCTGGATCGGTTGACGATGGTAAATCGACCCTGATTGGCCGCCTGATGTTCGACAGTAAAATGATATACGAAGATCAGTTGGCTGCTCTGGAACGCGACAGCAAACGGATTGGCCACGCAGGCGAAGATATCGACTATGCCCTGCTGCTCGACGGCCTGAAGGCTGAACGTGAGCAAGGGATTACCATCGATGTAGCCTACCGCTATTTCTCGACCAACAAACGAAAATTCATTATTGCTGATACTCCGGGACACGAACAATATACCCGAAACATGGTTACCGGAGCCTCAACGGCAAACCTGGCCATTATTCTGATCGACGCCACAAAAGGTGTGATTACACAAACCCGTCGCCACACCTTCTTGGTTTCCCTGTTAGGAATTAAGCACGTGGTGTTGGCCGTAAACAAAATGGACCTTGTAAAATTTGACCAGAAAATTTTTGACGACATCTGCGAAGACTACAAAAATTTTGTCGCCCAACTGGATATTCCGGATGTAAACTTCATCCCCTTGTCGGCTTTAAAAGGTGACAATGTGGTTGAACCTTCGGCACACATGCCTTGGTACAAAGGCAAGTGCATGCTCGATTTTCTGGAGAATGTTCACATTAGCTCCGACCGCAATTTCGACGACATGCGTTACCCGGTTCAGTATGTGTTGAAACCCGACAATAACTTCCGTGGATTTTCAGCACGTGTTGCATCAGGAATCATCCGCAAAGGAGAAACCGTCATGGTTCTTCCGTCGAAGAAAACGTCGAAAGTAAAAAGCATCACAACTTACGACGGCGAACTGGATGAAGCCTTTCCTCCACAGTCGGTGACTGTGACGCTGGAGGACGAAATTGACATTTCGCGCGGCGACATGTTGGTGTACCCGGACAATCTTCCTAGAGTTGAACGCCATTTTGAGTCGATGCTGGTTTGGATGGATGAAAAGCCGATGGATCCGACCACCCACTTCATCATTAAGCACGCGAACCACAACACCAAAGCACGGATCGACAAAATTCAGTATAAAGTGGATGTGAACACGATGGCGAAGTCAAACATCGAGTTCTTCAACCTGAACGAAATTGGGCGGGTGGTTTTAACAACCAACAAACCTCTCTACTTCGATCCATACAAAAAGAATAAAGCTACCGGCGCTTTTGTGCTGATCGACCCAATGACGCACAACACCGTTGCTGTTGGGATGATCATCGACAAACTAAGTTCCGACAACCTGCCATCGCGCATTACCGAAGATGAACGGGAACAAATTCGCCAGGGAATAGGACTAGTCCCAACCGAACAATACGAAAAGCGCTACAATCAAAAAGGCGCAACCATCTGGGTAACAGGGCTGCATGGTTCCGGAAAGAATGAAGTCGCATTCAGCCTTGAAAAGCAGCTGTTTGAAATGGGGGCAACGGTTGTGCTACTCGATGGCAGCTCGGTTCGCTCCGGTCTTTCGAAAGAGCTGGATTATTCGCCCACCGACCGTGCTGAACATTTGCGCCGAGTGGCTGAGGTTGCCCGGATTTTGAATGATCAGGGAATCATCACCATCTGTTCATTCATTTCCCCCGATAAGGAAATCCGCAAACAAGTGGCTAAAATTATCGGCGAAGATCGTTTCCATTTGTGCTACCTTCAGGCTGATCTGGATTTCTGCAAGAACAACAAAGCAGAGTTCTACAATCAGGAAAACCTGAGCTATGTGCCGGGAATTGATATCCAGTTCGACGAACCTGAAAATGCTGCGCTCCAATTATTAGCAACCGACAATAGCAGAAATGCCGAACTAATAATTGAATATTGCCGCGAAAAAGGCATTTTCCCCTTGTAGTCATTCAAATTACAACATACCCAAAAGGTGAAGTCGATCGGCTTCACCTTTTTTTTGTTTCAACCTCCTGATCACCTCAAAAGGCAACCCTTTGGCCAGACTTGCCGTACCTACTCACAATGCGAGTCATTGAAAACAAACTCTCATCGTATGAAATCACAGGCATGGGCTTTGCCCGCACGATCCGTTTTGCTCATCTTTCTTTTTCAGCTGTTGGCTTTCACTTCCTGCAGAGTCACACTGCTCCCTCCGTATAATCCGGCTATTGCAACCCAAATTGAAAATACCTCTCGCGAAGTTGACAAATTTTACCTGACAATGGCTGAGCTTAGCAAACCCGAAAATGAGGGACGAGCCTACGCGAATTTCGCTGAAAAATACATCGAAATTGAGGTTGAATTAAATTCGCTCCTAAACAAAAACAAAGTGAGACCTCTGAATGAACACTCGACCCGTATTTGCGAAATCACCCTGCAACTGTGGATAAAATACCGAAACGAGCACAAGGAAGACAATACAATTAGCAATGGACTGATTGACCTGAACCGCAAGACATTCGGCGACCTGTTTTATGCCATGCAGGTTGCAGAAAAAGGTAAAGAAATTGCCGCAGATCCCCCGAAATAATCGTAACGTAAATCAGCATCACGATGAACTTCAACATAAACCAGGTTTTAAAAGACATGCTGTCGGTTGTAAAAGATACCGTTGGCGACAATTGGGACGAAGTAAAATCAATCACCGAACAGTTTTTGCAACGCCGGAAAGAGCGATTGGAATTATTGGCTAAACTTCGGATAACGGGTGAAATTACCCACGATCGTTTTCTTTCGCGCTTAGAAGATGAAAAACTGGTTATGGAAGCCGAATTACATGCACTAACAGTCGTTAGCAAGGCTATCGCCCAAAGAGCTGCAAACGCAGCAATTGACACTCTGTGTGCTGCTGTAAATACGGCCATTTCAGGCATCGTTTAAACGCCGTACAACAGATGATCTGCTCAACCCTTAGGTTTTGCACCAAATAACAACGAACAAACTATTGGACTGGTATTAGGCATAAAAAAAGCAACCCGGCAGGCTGCTTTTATATCTGATGTGAAAATATGCACTAACGAATCCGATCCATTGAGCGAATCAATGCTTCATCTTTCCCAATTGCCCGAATGGCCAAATAATCCAAAATAATTGAAACCAACGGAAAAACCACTGACACTTTGAAACTAATCTCAGCATTGTCGAAGCTATAATAAGTGAAGAAATAAAACATACCGAATAAACCAGCATTCAAAAGAATCGCCAAAACAAGACTACGGATTTGCAGTATTCGCTTTTTGTATAAAAAAATCGCGGCAACATGCAGCAGCAGAATAATTCCAATCAATCCGGCAATCGCCATGCCGTTTTCGGTAACTGTCCCCTGATATACAATTCCCTTGATATTGAATGAATAAAGCATGCTTTCGTGGGCAATTTCAGCGAACGGAAGCGAAAAAAGCAAGCCAATTAAAATGGCTGAAATGAGCATATAAACGGTTTGAATACGTTGAATCATAATTGTAAATTTTTAGCACAAAAATACTGTTTTGATCAGAAGTGGCAAGTGCAAAAGGAATGGGTAACGGTAAAAAACGGCTTAGCTGCGTATCTACCTCTAATTCGAATGACGCTACGACCGCACCTGCACCCGCTTATTGCTTCGGGTATACCAAATGTATCCTTCCACATTCGGAAATCCGCACTCGCGCAACACGTTCATATACCCCTCAACCTGAGCCACATACTTTTCCGATTCATGCTCACCTGATTTGTAGTCTACTACAATCACTTCATGGTCGGTCAGCATGATGCGGTCGGGGCGTTTCACCCCCACATAGCCGGTAATAATGTTGTGTTCGTTGAGTACCCGGCGCGAACCATCGAACCAGGAAGCGACCTCCGGATCGGTGATCAACTCAGTTAGTTGCTGCCGAATTTCATCGACTTCCGATTCGGGCAACATTCCTTTAAAGATGAGCTGTCCGCAAGCATCGTCCAATTGATCGGCGGTCTCAATCCGGGCCAAAATTTCGTGAATTAAACGCCCTTTGTTGATTTTACTATCCTGACTTTCGTCCGACTCGAAGAAATTCTCATGGTTTTTTCGCAAACGCAAGAATTTACTGAAATCCTTAAACGAAAATTCGTCGACCCGAAGCGAGCTCCCGGCCTCCCGTTCTTTCCGGTGAACTGCATACAACTCACCAATCTCGAGTAACTGCTTTTCGTCATCATAAAATTTGCTCAGCGGACTACAAATATCTTCGCGGCCATGAAATGGATAGTTTTCCTCGGAGGTAACGCAAAGCTTTAGTAAATCGCCAACCGACGACAGCTTTTTGTTAAATTCCGACCAGGTATACAATGCCGCTTTTGCACGTGTAAAGGCAACGTACAACATGTTCAGGTTGTCGATGTAGTTGCTTCGGATTTCGTTGAAATATTCGCCGAAGAAATGCGATTGCCCCATCGATTTGCCATATTTCACCGGCACCAGTTCAAGCTCATTGAAAGGCTCAACCGTTGGGCGGCACCATAAAATTGGCGCGTGCTGCCCAGAAATTCCCAACGACCAATCGCAAAACGGAATAAAAACACAATCGTATTCCAGCCCTTTGGATTTATGAATTGTTTGAATACGGATCGCATCAAGCTCCTCCGAAACCGAAATCGTCTTTTTGTGCCCCTGGTCGTCCCACCATTCCAGAAAGCCCGACAGATCGGCACTTCTGTTTTTCATATAGTTTGAAACCTGGTCAATGAAGGCCTGCAGATAAGCCAGTTCTTCTTTAAAATCAAACAAATAGAACCGGTTACATAAGCTGAAAAGTACTTCCTGAATATTTTGAGTAGCAAGCTGGTGATTAAAGTAGCTGTTCTGTAAAAACTGAAACAACTTATTCTCGTTGGTCCTGTAATCCTCAAAACGCTCGGCCAATTGAGGCTGATAAGGTGCCGAGAAATCCATTTGCAACTGTCCCTCTCCTACTCCTGCAAGCCAATCAACCTGTTTCCCCATTGCCTCAATTACCGGCTCAATGGTTCCGTAATATTGGTAGTTCGCAAAGGTTAGCGACAAAGCGTCGTCAGGATCTTTCAGCAATCGAAGCAAAGAGATCAAAAAGGCGACAGAACTGGCACTCTTTACATACAAACTTTCACCCGACAGCACATTAAAATTATAGGTCTGATCCTGCTGTGCTTTCTCAACTAGCAGACAATCGGCTACAACTTTAGCTTCGACCTTCGTTCGAACCAGGATCGCCATATCTTTTGCCTTCACGCCTTCATCCTGTGCTTTTTTAATCGACTCCACCAGTTCGGCCAGCACCAGTTCCTCATTGCCCGGCTCCTCGCCACTTTTTTGCTTTTCGAGGAAACGCATCCGAATGTAGCCAGAGTCCTTGCCGGATGTCTGACCAATTTCCTGCAAGCTTTCCTGATAAAGCTTTAAAATCGCATCGCCGAACAATTCGTCGGGCAAGCCTGCTTCTTGTGTTTGCCCGGAAAAATGATTCTGCATTAATTGCGGAACGAGTTGAAAAACCCGGTTATTAAACCGAATGACAACACCCGAGCTTCGCCAATTCTGACTGAGTTGCTTTTCAACCGAACCATTTGCCGGAAACGCTTGCGGCACTTCGCTAGCCAGAAGATTCCAGTCTCCATTTCGCCAGCGATAAATAGCCTGCTTCACATCGCCAACCAACATCGCCAAATTATCCTCGGCCAGCGAGTTTCCAATCAGTGGCTTAAAATTCCCCCACTGCAAACCCGATGTATCCTGAAACTCGTCGATCATGAAATGCTTGTAATAAACACCTGTTTTTTCATAGATGAAAGGCGTATCTGAATCGTCGATAATTTGTTTCAACAGGTTGCCGGATTCGGAAATTAGTATGACACTTTTTTCACGGGTGAGCTTGCGAACCGTTTCCTGCAAATCGACCAAAATGCCGAGCGTATACAATTGATTGACGATTAATTTCGCCGTGTTGTAATCTTGAATATTGGCTTCAAAATAACGAACAGCCTCGACAAGGATTGGCTGCAGTTGATGAGCGATGTTCTTGACGTGCTCAGATGTTTTTTTATCGTAAAAATTCTCCACATCGTCAACCACTGTTTGCAAGCGGCTTCCGACACTAAAATTATTGTCCTGCAACTTCTGGAAGCTGGTTGCCGCACTGGTTTTCTTAAATTTAAAATCTTCGACAGTAACTCCGGCTTGTTCCATTAACTTCGTACCTCTTTGCCCAAGTTCGCGCAGGGTATCTTCGAACTGAGTGATGATCCGACGCAAGTTTTTCCGATAGTTCCGGATGAATTTTTTATCGCTCAGTTTTTGATGCAAAAGCGGACTCAATTCACGGAAGGTTTCATTGTAAATCTGCTTTCCCAAAACAAGAATGTCCGATTTTAGGCTCCAGCCACCACCTTCACGAATTTTATCTTCGGCAAACTGCTTCAACCACGACAGCAGATCCGGATCGTCATCGATCGACAGAAGCAGCTGATCAACCGCTTCATCTAAAATCCGGTCGGCTTCCAAATCAACCTGATAGGCCGTATTGATGCCCAACTCCCGATTGAAAGCCCGAATGACGCGCTGAAAAAAACTATCGATGGTACTTATGGAAAACCGCGAATAATCGTGTAAGATGTGCCTTAACGCGTCCTCCGCCCGAACGGCCAACTCGGCTTCTGACAGATTCATCTCCGCTTTCAGCACCTCGAGATAAGCAGTATGCTTGCCCTTCCCCAACTGGTATAGTTCCTGAATGACTCGCTCTTTCATTTCGGCAGTCGCCTTATTGGTGAACGTTACAGCCAAAATATTCTTGTAGTTCCACTCGCCGGAAAGGGCAATTTTTAAGTATTCGACTGCCAAACGGAACGTTTTTCCGGAGCCTGCCGAGGCTTTGTAGATTTGAAGTTGAGACATGGGTACTGTGTTTCTGTTATCGCGAATTTGTCGGTCGGCTATTTGAAATTTATCGCTCAAATAACGAAACATAAAAGTACAAAAAATTGTCACGCCTAAAAGCTATTTCACCTTCCCAATCATGATCGCAAACCTGCTGCCGCGACAAAGCATTTCAGATCGCGCCGGCTCTTCCTGGTCTGCTTATTTCGATTGGCCCGCCAAAAAACGGATTCAATTTTTTCGAAGCAAGAAGCCTAAAGAGTTTGTACATTTGTCGTTAATCGGAATCTGTTCGTATAGCAACAAATTCGACAAAAACGGCGACTCGCCACCTAATATCACGGCTTATGGTTCTTCAAATTCTTTTGGTCATCTCCATCATTCTGCAATTCTTTGCTGTGGCTGTGGCCATTAAACTAACAAAAGTAACCAAGTACAATTTTTCATGGATCCTGCTGACGATCGGTTTTTTGGTCATGGCAGTCCGCCTGTTGGTCGAATTTTTGCCCTATGTCAGCAATTTCCAGCCACAGGAGCTGGGTGAGTTCATGGTATGGTCGGGTGTGATTATGTCGCTCACCTTTGCCATTGGGGTTTTTATGATTCAGCGCATTTTCAAGTACATGAAAAGGGTAGAAGACTCGCGTCGGTTGACTGAAAAAATGTTTCTGAATGCCATTATCCAGACGGAAGAAAAAGAGCGCAAACGTTTTGCCAAGGATCTGCACGACGGGCTTGGGCCGCTGTTGTCGACTGTAAAGATGTCGGTTTCGACCCTCGCCCAACTCGAGCACGAAAAAAGCTCGAAAGAGATTGTAAAAAACACCGAAATGGTGATCAACGAGGCCATTAAATCGCTTAAGGAAATATCGGACAACCTCAGTCCGCATGTCCTCAACAATTTTGGGTTGCTGCGGGCGCTTCGAAACTTCATCAACAAAATAAATATCACAAAAGCCATTCAAATTGAATTGAACTCGAACCTTGGAGACGAACGTTTTGAAAACAACACCGAGGTAGTCCTGTACCGGGTTGTTTGTGAGCTCATCAATAACACCATAAAACATGCCCGTGCAAAAAAAATTGCGATCGATTTGACCAAAGAAGAAAAAAATCTTACCATTGTGTATCACGATAACGGGAAAGGTTTCGACAAGGAAAAGTTACTGGAAAGCCCCACAAATAGCGGCATGGGTTTTTCAAATATTTTCTCCCGAATCAATTCCCTCAAAGGCGAAATAAACGTCGATACGGAGCCTGGCCGGGGAACCTTGGTAACCATAAAAGTAGGGACTGAAAATGATTGATCCATCCTATAAAATTGTACTTGTTGACGACCACACGCTTTTCAGAAATGGATTGCGCATTTTGCTGAATACGATCAACACCTATCAGGTAACCGGAGAGGCGGCCAATGGACAGGAATTTCTGGAGCTTTTAGACCAGATAATGCCTGACATCGTACTGTTGGATATCGACATGCCTGTTATGGATGGAATTACAGCCGCAAAACGTGCAATGGAGAAATATCCGGATCTGAAAATCATTACACTCTCGATGTATGGCGAAGAAGACTATTACTACAAAATGGTGGATGCCGGAGTAAAAGGCTTTTTGTTGAAAAACTCGGACATGAATGAGGTTAAGTCTGCGATTGAAACAGTGCTTGCCGGTGGAAACTATTTTTCGTCGGAGCTATTGCAAACACTGGTGAACAGCTTGCGCAGCTCCTCCAGAAACCGCGAACCGCAATATGGCCTGTCGGAACGTGAAATCGAAATTTTGATTTTAATTTGCCAAGGACTCTCCAATCAGGAAATAGCCGATCAATTATACATTTCCAAGCGAACCGTTGATAAACACCGAGCCAATATTCTGGAAAAAAGCGAATGTAAAAACACAGCTCAACTGGTAATGTATGCCATAAAAAATCAATTGGTGGAAATCTAATACCAGCTACGTAATCCGACACCAACCGGTTGATCGACAAACCCCAAGCAATTGTTATGCGCTTCAAAAAAAAACACACGCTCGTCAATCAGATAAAACGCTTGGCAAGCGAAATGGCCTGTTGCCCGTATGCTCCGCCAAACAAACAATAATGATTTAGAATGTGATAAATCTGATAGATCAGCACCCGCTCTTCCCATCCTTTTTCCAACGGAAAAGCTTCCTGATAGGCCGACCATGTTTTCGGTGAGAAACCACCAAACATTTGCATAATGGATAGCTCCATTTCCCGATGGGCATAATACGATGCCGGATCAATCAACGCTGGACCTTGGCTCGTATACATGTAATTCCCCGACCATAAATCTCCATGAATAAGCGATGCTCCCGGGTTCTCAGGAATCAGCAAGGGCAAACGGTCAATCAGATTTTCCATGACCTCCAAATCGGCCGAACTGAACGGGCGACTATTTTGGATCAGGCCGATTAAAAACCTCAACCTATTCTCCGCAAAAAAATCGATCCACGACTCATTCCACTCATTTTGCTGCAATGTCTCACCACAAAAGTTATCATGTTCAAACCCGTAATTTCCTTTTTTAGTTCGATGTAAATGAGCCAATCCTTGCCCTAAACGAATTTCTTGCCGGGCTGCATGACCGCGCTCCAGGTATTCCATCAAAATAAAACCACTTAGCTCATCGCCTTCTTTGGCCAAAATAACTTCCGGCACATACAATTCCCGACCAACTGTTTGTTTTAATTCGCGCAAACTCTCCGCCTCACGAACAAACAAATCATCCGGACAGGAAAAATTCCACTTGAGGAAAAAATCGCCTTTTGTTGTTTCAATACGAAAAGCATGGTTGATACAGCCACCGCTCAAAGGTTCCTTTTTTCGGATTAGAAAAGCTGAGCCCATCATTTCGGTTAGCTCATCCTGAACATAATTGAAGATACTCTCGATCATAGGAAGAAAGATACGACAAGAAAATGAATTTTGAAATGAGGTGGGAACTCGATCCTTCGATTAAAAACCGAGTTAATGAAAAACAAAAAATCCTTTGCAACATTCTAACTGCAAAGGATTTAACTATTCTATTTTGTGCCCAGAACAAGACTCGAACTTGCACACCGTAACCGGCACCAGCCCCTCAAGCTGGCGTGTCTACCAATTTCACCATCTGGGCAATAAATTTTAAGAACGGATCCATTTTCGTTGGTTTACCCAAAGCAATCGCTTCTTGTGTTTGGTAATCCATTCCCGTAAATGTGAGTGCAAAACTAAAAAAATATTCAAAACAACCTGCTTCAACAGTAAAAAATATTCATCGTTGGCGTAGAAAGAATTTCTTTCTCCTGAAAGCAAATCAGTTAGGTGGACACAGATTGGAATACCGAATTACAAATTCGCTTATCAATTTTAGTTCGAAGCAAGATTGGGAGGAAAAACAGATGTAAAAATGACCGTATCGAAAAACGACGGAACACTTTTCCAGACGTTTTCCGATACGGAATTAATTAGTTACTTGCGGATAATGACCATTGTAGCACCGTAGCCATATTCCTGAAAGCTGGCATCCTGATGCGCATATTTTTTGAACTTGCCCGACAATTCGCGACGCAACTCCTGCTTTAAAACGCCATTTCCCAGCCCGTGAATAAAAACCACTTTTTTAACCGCGTTGTTCGAAATGGCTTCCTGCATCTTCGCACGAAAAGTATTCATTTGCAGGTCGAGCATATCTTTGTTCGACATTCCGGTGGTGGTGTCAATTAACTCATGAATGTGAAGATCGACCTCCACCAATTCGGGAGTTTCAACTTTAGCCTTTTGAGGCTCACGAGCGGGTTCCTTTTCGCGCGATGCTTTGGTTAGGTCTTTTTTGCTCAATTCCTTCAACGCCTTATCCATTTCCGACTCATTTAGCTTGTAAAGCATCACTTTTTCGCTAAAGAAGTCCGATTGTTTGAAACTTCCCGATTTGTAAAATTTCACCGGATTGATGGCGATTTTCTTGCGGAGAGGTTTCTCCAGACGTGGCGATTTATCGCTATAAAACAGCAACTGAAAACCAAATGCCGGCAAGCTGCCAATATCGGCTTGCGACAAGGTACCCAGCAACAACTTGGTATTGGGTTCCAATTTCCCGGCATCCTGAGTCACATACTGTTCATTTTGGAAATGACTGTAATGATAGAGGATAAAGAAATTGCTGTCGTTTACCAGATAGACTTTGGTTTGACCATCTAGCGGATTACGGCTGTTTTCGGGCAGAAATGCCAGGTAGAATTCAGGCTCATCATTTCCGGGAATAATCGTTGCCGGCTCTTCTCGCTGCACTTTTCGCTCCACTGGCTTTTGCGGTGCTGTTCCCCGGCGAATAAAGTCGCTCACATCAGGCTTCTTATCGCTGTTTGCAATTCCTTCCTGGTCAATTTCATCCAGGATGATTTCGTTGATCATGACCGGAATTTCAAAGCCATCTTCGTTTTCCACATGAACCATATTTTTACCAACTATTTTGGTAATTACTCCGCCACCAACGGAATTCATAAATTTAACCCGATCTCCGATTTGATACATAGCATTTCAATTTTGACACAAAAGTAACAAAAGCAAGCTCCAAAATCCAAACAATCCCTCATTCCTTCATTCCTTCGATCGCTAATCCATTTTTTTGTATTTTTGCCGCCCATGAACACACAAAATTCAGAAACAACAGTCTTCAACCTCAGTGCTCAGGCTCTAAACTACGAGCTTCCTGATGAAAGCGTGGCAAAATATCCGCTCCCGCAGCGCGACCAATCGAAATTATTGGTCTGGCAAGATGGACTGATTAACGATTCTAAGTTTCGTTCGCTAACCGACTTTCTGCCTGCCGGAAGTCTGTTGGTTTTCAATAATACAAAGGTGATTCGCGCCCGTTTGCTTTTTCAAAAAGAAACCGGTGCCAACATCGAAATTTTCTGTTTAGATCCGCTCGAGCCGGCCGATTACCAAATTGCCTTTCAGCAAACTAAAACTTGTAGTTGGAACTGCATGGTTGGTAATTTGAAAAAGTGGAAAAACGAGGTTCTGCAAAAAAACCTTCAGCTAAACGGAAAAGAAATTGCGTTTAAAGCCGAAAAATTAGAACAAGTTGATGGTGCCGTGCAGGTAAAATTTAGCTGGGATTGTGCTGAAACCGACTTTGCCAGTCTGATTGAAGCGGCCGGTATTCTGCCAATTCCACCCTATTTGCATCGCGAAACGGAGGAAAGCGACCTTGAACGCTACCAAACCGTTTATTCGAAAATAAAAGGCTCAGTGGCAGCTCCCACTGCCGGACTACATTTTACAGAAGCCATTTTTAGCCAGCTGAAATCGAAACAAATTAACTGCGACGAAGTAACCCTGCACGTTGGAGCAGGAACTTTTAAACCCGTAAAAGCCGAATCGATTGGCGACCACGAAATGCATGCTGAACAAATTATCGTCAGACGTGGCTTAATCGAGCAGCTTATGGCGCACCAGGGAAAACTCATTGCGGTTGGCACAACTTCAATCCGGACACTGGAGAGTTTGTACTGGCTGGGCGTGAAATTAATCCGGAAACCGGAAAGTCAGCTGAATGAACTCGACATTGAACAGTGGCTGCCATACAAATCCGAAATTTCCGTTTCGAAACAAGAATCGCTACAAGCTATTCTTTCCTATTTGGAAAAGCACCAACTACAGACCATAGGTGCCCATACAAAAATCATCATTGTTCCGGGCTATCAATTTCGAATTGTGGACGGTATGATCACCAATTTTCATCAACCGCAAAGCACCCTTTTACTGTTGATTTCAGCTTTCATTGGCGACGATTGGAAACGCGTGTACGAACATGCATTGAAACACAATTATCGCTTTCTGAGTTACGGTGACAGCAATCTTTATTTAAAAGCATAAAAAAGCCGGCGTAGAAAATTGTTGAGCAAACTCATTCCAACCTTCTACCCCGGCTTTTCTTTCAGGCTAAAACTATTTAACTACCGCTCCTTCTACGATTACATGGTAGAAATAACCGGCACCAAAATCTTTATCTACAGCAACTGTTCCCTGCATAGTTACGATATCACCAACGGCAATAGAGGCATCAGTCGTTAGCGTCAGATCGTAACTTCCATCAGCATCTGTTCCATCTTGAATATGCACCCAATTGCGCCCCATAATTTCGTTATTCACTTTCGTAACTTTACCGCGAACAAGCACTTCTTTTCCGGCATATTCAGCTTTCGACGCAAACAACTGGCCAATGGTAATGCCTCCTTTTACAGGTTCAAGCTGAATCGACTGATCCAATTCAACCGACTGACGACCTTGAGCCGATCCATGAGGGTTGGCCATCGCGGGCGAACTGGCCGCCTTCGAAGTTGATAGCTTTTGAACGAAAAAAACACTTGAAAAAACGGTATCAAGGTCGGTACTTTTAAAATCCTTCATCTCCATTGCATCCGCAAAAAAATAGGTTCCACCAAGCTGTGGTTCCATTTTTTCTACTGCAATCCAATACTCCTGATCATTTTCAGCTACCTGCAAGTAGGTATAAGCATTCGCCTGCAACACCTTTTTTACAGCCACTTCATGCACCATCGAGCTAGTATCAATTGGCTCAACTACTTCTTTCTTTTTCCTAACACAGGAAGTCATCAACACAACTCCCAACAGCATTACAGCGATAAGTCTCATGGTATTCACTTTAATATTTCTATTCAATTTTCTTTCATTTGTTGAAGAAACAACAAATATCACCCGAAAGTTAGCCAAAGCGTTTAAAAATTCAATTTGTAAATATCGTTTCCAATTGACCGACATTCATTTGAGTGAGAAAAGATAAAACTCCAACACGGCGTAACCTACTCACGGTGTGCATAAAATCGATTCAGGATCGAGCCGTCGTTCACTTCTTTCGACAAAGATTCGATTGTATTTTTGGGCACATCCAATGCATCCAGTAAAATAAGGCCATCCAGACAGTTATTGAATTTTGGATCGACATTGAAACCGACAATTTTCGCATTCAATTTGATGTATTTTTTCAGTAAAACGGGCAAGCCGGTATTCAGTTCATCCACATCACCAATACATTTATCGAGCATGTTAATGTCGCCCAGATTCTCCATAATCACATTGATGTTCGGATCTTCACTTTTAAATTTGAAGGCTTTCCGGGGCTTTATAAACCGGGCCATATTCCAGTCGAAATGATGCGTCATGATAAACTTAATAATCAGCTCTTTCGATATTTTGGAGTAGTTATTACTAATGCTCACCGGTCCAATCAGGTAGCGGTAATCCGGGTTTTTGAGCAGAAAATACAAAATACCTTTCCACAGCAAAAAAAGCGACATGGGTTGCCGTTGGTATTCTTTGACAACAAACGAACGCCCCAACTCGAGCGACTGTTCTAATACCGGCCTAAAACTTTCCTGCATGCGAAACAGGCTTTGCAGATAAAAACCGGATGTTCCGTAATCGTGCAAAATATCGGCTCCTTTCCCGATGCGGTAGGCACCAACCAATTTCTGAGCCTCATTATCCCAAATAAATAACTGATTGTAATATAAATCGAATTCATCGAGATCGATGCTCCGGTTGGTTCCTTCGCCCACCTGCCGAAAAGTAATCTCGCGCAAACGCCCGATTTCATTCAATAAATTGGGTATTTTACGGGTAGGACAGCAATACACCGAAAAGTTTTTCAAGGTGAACAGGTGAAACTCCGAATCCAGCTTTTTAATCTCGTCGACCAATAATTCCGGGTTTACCGGTGCGACCACTTCTTCTACTTTTTGCAACCGTTTTAGCGAATAGTTGAAAAATCGTTTCACTTCTAAACTACCGCACAAACTATATGTTTTTGCCCGCAAATAGCGGCCATACTGGTATACTTCCGGGAAATTATCCTGGTCTTTTAGCGAAATGGGCATACCGAACCGTATTTTCACCAACTTGTTCTTTTTATTCAGCAGCTCCGATGGTAGTTTGGCTGTCCTCAGGTTCGGGTGTATTTTGCCGATGAGATGAAAAAGACGGCTATTCTTGCCATTAAAATAAACTGGAACAACCGGTACATGCGCCTTTTTAATAAACTTCAATACCGGATATTGCCATTGGCGATCAGTGATCTTGTTATCTGAATCGTAGCTGGAAACTTCTCCTGCCGGGAAAATACACAAAGCTCCTCCGCCTCTCAAATGTTCGTAGGCATTTTTAATTCCACCGATACTCGATCCGGCTTCTTTATTATTTTCAAATGGATTGACAGCCAGAAAAAAATCGCTGATTGGTTCAACCCGTTTTAGCAAAAAATTCGCCAACACTTTCACATCCGGGCGAACCATGCTCATGAGTTTGATCAGCAGAATGCCGTCCAACCCACCAAAAGGATGGTTGGCAACAACAATGAACGGCCCCGTTTTGGGGATTTTCCTGAGATCATTTTCATCAAACTCATAGTTCACTTCAAGTAAATCGAGCAATGCATCAATAAATTCCACTCCTTCTTTATCGCCAATTTGCTGATAAATTTTGTTCAACTTACTGAAACGCAAAACGTACATAATGAACTTGGCCAGATTCTCTCCGCCAAGGTAGGCTAAGTAAGGACTGGCTTTTAGAATATCTTTCGGGTTTACTAGTTCCATTCGTCAGCTTTTATTATTGCGTTAAAAGTAGAAAATGATCCCTTTTTTCTACTACAAATCAAGGCTATTTTTTCGAGGCCCTAACTTCGGAAAATCGCTTTTCTGAAAATAAGACACAAAAGTCTTTAAAATTGCCCAAAAGCAAATTACCTTTGCAACTGAAAATCAATCTATACAAGGTGTGAATTTACTTTATCAGAAATACAAAACGACCGACTGGCTACCAACCACCAAGAAAGAAGTTGACGAGAGAGGCTGGGATCAGTTGGATGTAATATTTTTTACCGGCGACGCCTATGTCGACCATCCGTCGTTTGGGGCTGCTGTTATTGGCCGCGTGCTCGAGGCTGAAGGATTGCGGGTGGCAATTGTTCCGCAACCAAACTGGCAGGACGATCTGCGCGATTTTAAAAAGCTCGGAGTCCCCCGTTTGTTTTTTGCCGTTACATCCGGCAATATGGACTCGATGGTGAACCACTACACTGCCAACAAACGCAAACGCTCTGATGATGCCTACACGCCCGGCGGTCAATCCGACAAACGGCCCGATTACGCGACCATTGTCTACAGCAACATTCTTAAAAAATTATATCCCGAGGTTCCATTGGTTATCGGTGGAATTGAAGCATCGTTGCGCCGGGTAACACACTACGATTATTGGCAGGATAAATTGAAGCCGTCTATTTTAATGGACTCCAAAGCCGACTTGCTTTTTTACGGAATGGGTGAAAAATCGATTGTTGACTATGCCCGGCTCATGCAGAAAGGTGTGAACCCTCAAAGCCTGACCAATCTTCCGCAAACCGCGTTTATGGTCGATAAAGACGAGAATTACGCCACGCAAAAGAAATGGAATACCTTCGATTTATATTCGTATGAAGAATGCCTCCAGGATAAAAAGAAATTTGCGCACAACTTTATGCACATCGAAGAAGAGTCGAATAAAGTTGAAGCCAAC
Source organism: Mangrovibacterium sp. (assembly GCF_041596335.1). Taxonomy (GTDB): domain Bacteria; phylum Bacteroidota; class Bacteroidia; order Bacteroidales; family Prolixibacteraceae; genus Mangrovibacterium. The sequence goes on from NZ_JBFHIT010000001.1 coordinate 89,852, forward strand.
AAATTAATTCAGCCAACCGGGAATAAGCTGGTTGTTGTAAATCCGCCCTGGCCGCCAATGGAGGAAAAGGAAATAGACCGGGTTTACGAATTACCATATACCCGCTTACCACATCCGAAGTACAAAAACAAAGGCACAATTCCGGCCTATGAGATGATACGGCATTCCATTAACATTCACCGTGGATGTTTTGGTGGCTGCACTTTCTGCACCATTTCAGCGCATCAAGGTAAATTTATTGCCAGTCGTTCGCAGGCTTCGGTGATGCGTGAGCTGGATCAGGTTACAGAAATGCCCGATTTTAAAGGCTACATTTCCGACCTTGGAGGCCCGTCGGCCAACATGTACCAAATGAAGGGCATTCACCAGGAAATCTGCAACAAATGCAAGCGTCCATCGTGTATTTTCCCCGATGTTTGTAAAAACCTGAACATCGATCACCAGCCCATGCTCGACCTTTATCGTGAAGTTCGCAAGCACCCCAAAGTGAAGAAAGCGTTCATCGGCAGCGGTATTCGTTACGATATGATTTTGCACGAGACTAAAGATCCGCAGGTCAACAAAAATAACATGACCTACCTTCGCGAAGTGATCAAACACCATGTTTCAGGGCGACTGAAAGTGGCTCCAGAACACACCTCCGACGATGTGCTGCGCATTATGCGGAAACCCTCATTCGGCCTGTTTTTCAAATTGAATAAGGTGTTCAACGAAATTAATAAGCAGGAAGGGATGAAACAACAATTGATCCCCTACTTCATTTCCAGTCACCCGGGATGCAAAAACACCGACATGGCAAACCTGGCTGCTGAAACGAAAAAGCTCGATTTTAAACTCGAACAGGTGCAGGACTTCACTCCCACTCCAATGACGCTGGCAACAGTAATCTTCTACACAGGCTTTCATCCGTATACCATGGAACCCGTTTTCACGGCCAAGTCGAAAAAGGAAAAACTGAGTCAGCGGAAATTTTTCTTTTGGTACAAACGCGAATACCAGAAAGAAATCAGAGAAGAATTAACCCGTTTGAACCGGAAAGATTTGTTAAAACGGATTCTCGATTAGACCTTAAAATTCGGAAGAAACAATTGCAAGAATATTGACAAGGGGATGGCATTCACACAAGAATGGCATCCCTTTTTTGTTCTCCAAACAAATCCACCTAACGAATTAACTTCCAGATCTCTTGCACATTTAAAAGCATAAAAAACGAATGACTGATTTACTGCTCAATCGTTCCAAATACCTGATTTGTTTTTCGAACAAAGATCAATGAATTTCAGCAAACAGAAACCCTCTTGGTCCTCTGCCGGATTGAAAGTGCCTTTTTGTACCGAAATAACTTTCGAAGCTTGGCAATTGGCAATTCCGCACAAGATCACGTATCTTCCGTCAAAATTGAAAAAAATGAAACGTACATTACTTCTGCTCGCCATTGTCGCAAGCTTGTTAACCAGTTGCGCCGAATTACACCACATGGCTAAAACTATTTACGAAGATCAACCCTTGACACAAACCGAAATTATTGGCGGATTAAAACAAGCGCTCACGCTGGGGGTAGACAGTTCGGTAAGCCATCTGGCAGGTATTGACGGCTATTTGCAGGATGCGGCAGTGAAAATATTGCTTCCATCTGAAGCTGAAATCATTACGAAAAATATCTCCAAACTTCCGGGTGGCAGCGAATTGGTTGATAAAGTAATTGCCAATATCAACAGCGCTGCATCCGATGCTGCGAAAGAGGCTACACCAATTTTGCTCAGCAGCATTCAATCGATGAGCATTCAGGATGCAGCTGGTGTTTTGGCAGGAGGTGACTTTGCCGCAACTGAATACCTAAAACGTACGAATTACGATGCGCTACTGGCTCTTTACAAACCAAAGATTGAAAACTCGCTGGGGAAAAAACTACTGGGCAATCTTTCGGCTCAGCAATCATGGGATGAAATGACCGGCAACTGGAACAAAATCGCCAATTCCTTCATTGGCCAGGCAGCAGATCTGGAAGCTGTTGAAACCGATCTAAGCACATATCTCACTCAAAAAGCGCTTGATGGTCTTTTCCTAAAAATAGGTGAAACAGAGAAAAACATCCGGCAAGACCCAGCAGCCCGTGTAAGCGAATTACTAAAACGTGTATTTGCCAATACACAAACAAATTAAACAAGCAACCCGGGAACAACCAGCAACGAAAACAGCCGCCTGTAGAAGCCATTCGTGGGCTCAAAGAGTATAAAATTCATCAACTAAAAAAGGCCCGCCGAAGCGAGCCTTTTTTTATTTCAATACGTTTCTGTACTATTTCGCATAGTTTACAGCGCGCAATTCGCGGATCACTGTAATCTTAATTTGCCCGGGATAAGTCATTTCGTCCTGGATATGTTTCGCGATATCGAATGACAACTGTTCTGTGTCGTTATCCGAAATTTTATCGCTTCCTACAATAACTCGCAACTCGCGACCAGCCTGAATGGCATATGTTTTCAGTACACCCGGATACGAAAGCGCCAAATCTTCAAGAGCTTTCAATCGTTTAATGTAAGACTCAACAACTTCGCGACGGGCACCTGGCCGAGCTCCTGAGATCGCATCGCAAACCTGAACAATCGGAGCCAACAGAGTGGTCATTTCCACCTCATCGTGGTGAGCACCAATTGCGTTGCATATTTCTGCTTTTTCTTTAAATTTCTCGGCCAACTTCATCCCCAACACTGCGTGTGGTAATTCCGGCTCATCATCGGGTACTTTACCAATATCATGCAACAATCCGGCACGTTTGGCCAACTTAGCATTCAATCCCAGTTCTGTCGCCATGATGGCACAAAGATTGGCAACCTCGCGCGAGTGCTGCAGCAAGTTTTGTCCGTACGACGAGCGATATTTCATTTTACCGATCATACGGATCAATTCCGGATGCAAGCCATGAATACCCAAGTCGATTGTTGTCCGTTTACCGGTTTCAATGATTTCCTCTTCGATTTGCTTCTTCACTTTGCCTACTACCTCTTCGATACGGGCAGGGTGAATACGGCCATCGGTCACCAACTGGTGCAGAGCTAAACGGGCTATTTCGCGACGAACAGGATCGAAGCCCGAAAGAACGATTGCTTCCGGCGTATCATCCACAATAATTTCAACACCTGTAGCGGCTTCCAATGCGCGAATGTTACGACCTTCACGACCAATAATTCGGCCTTTAATTTCGTCACTCTCGATGTGGAAAATGGTTACAGCATTTTCTATTGCAGTTTCGGTAGCTACCCGTTGGATTGTTTTCACAACAACTTTCTTTGCTTCCTTATTTGCTGTCAGCTTAGCCTCTTCCATGATCTCGTTGATGTAGGACATCGCCTCGGTTTTAGCTTCGTTTTTCAACGATTCAACCAATTGAGATTTAGCCTCTTCTGCCGACAAACCCGAGATCGTTTCCAATTGTTCAACAATCTGACGATGTTGTTTGGTCAATTCGTCTTCTTTTTGCTGAACCAGGTTAATTTGAGCAGTCAGGTTTTCGCGAATACTTTCGACCTGACGTTTTTCGGTATCAAATTCTTTAACGGTACGCTGAAAATCGTTTCTACTTTGCTGAAACGCAGTTTCCTTTTGTTTCATTCTATTTTCGAGAGTTGCTACCTTGTTGTTTCTCTCGTTAATATGCTTTTCGTGTTCTGCTTTAAGTTGCAAGAACTTTTCTTTTGCCTGTAGGATTTTATCCTTTTTAATCACCTCTCCTTCAGCTTCAGCCTCGCTGATTATCTTTCGCTTTTTACCACCGATCGCCTTGTCCCACAGGAAGTAGGACAATACCCCGCCGCCTAAAAAGCCAGAAATTACATATAATATTTCCATTTTTTAAATTATTACTGTTAACTAAAATAAGAGCCCACTATCTGATTTATCATCAACCGTAACCAATTGAAGATAAACCAAAAGCGGGCTCTCGATATATTGTATTTTTATTCGTTCAATGACAAAAATTCGTTCAACTGTTCATCCAGTGAACGGATTTCCTCAACAATCGGTGATTCATCGGACTGCTCTTCCAAGTCCAGATTTTTCAATACAAATTGTAAAGCTGTCATGGCCAGAAAATCCTGAGCATCCTGATTGACATACTTCTTTTTGTATTCCAGAACGATATCATTAATCATCTTCGCAGCTTTCCGAATCTTCGCCTCTTTTTCTTCTTTTCGCTCAATCGTCAACGGATAAACTCGTCCGTTAATATTAATATTTATTGAAAGCTTATCTGCCATTTTTCGATGCATTTGCTACACATTCAACTGAGCAATACATTTATCAATTTCCCGCACTATTTTATTGATGCGTAGTTTTACCTGTTTACGTTCATCATCGTTAACCGATAAAACTTTTGCAACCTTTAAGTCTTCATACTTTTTAACCAGTTGTTCATTTTCACTTTTCAACCCGGCAATTGTGTCTTGCATTTCTGCCAGCTTTCTCTCGAACTCCTGCTTTTCGTCCTTTAAAGCGGAGTATCTTTTCATGAGCAATCTGAGTTTTGCCTTGAAATCGTCCAGTAAAAGTTTATCTTCCCCGGTCATGTTTGTATGCTTTCCCCGACAAAAATAATATTTTTGCCCAATTCAGTATACGAAGATAGGTTTATTTGTTGAATAGCATCTATCGCTGACAGAATGTTATTAACAGCCTATGTGAGTAGCATTCCGGATTGTGAGTAGAAATAGGATGCGAATGCCTGAAATACAATTGCCCCGGAGGCAATGCAAACTTAAACGGTAGTAAAAATTAATTTATGAAATATCTTTTATTTACAATTATAGCGCTCCTGGCAAACGAACCTTATAATCCGTCAATTCAGGCCGACTATTTTGCAGCACCGGTAAAAATTCCAATGTCGCTGGCAGGAAACTTTGGTGAATTACGAACCAACCATTTCCACTCCGGAATTGACATTAAGACGCAAGGTAAAACCGGAATTCCAATTTATGCTGCTGCAGCCGGAACAGTCTCTCGGATTAACATCTCACCCACCGGATTTGGGTTGGCTCTTTACATGGATCACCCAACGGGCTACACAACGGTTTACGCCCATTTGGATCATTTGCGCGACGACCTGGCCGACTATGCCAAAAGCATTCAATACGCGCGGAAATCGTTCAGTATCGATGTGCCGGTACCCAAAGGGAAATTCAAATTGGAAAAAGGAGAGTTAATCGCTTACAGCGGAAATTCCGGAAGTTCGGGCGGGCCGCACCTGCACTTCGAAATTCGCGACACAGCAACCGAACATCCGCTAAATCCATTGCTTTTCAACTTCAACATTCCGGATAAAACCGCTCCAAAGCTGTTATCACTGATGCTTTATCCACTTTCGGATGGCGCACAAATTGACGGACTTCCTCATCAAAAACCGTTCGACCTGGTATTTTACGATGGTGAATACCACCTGAAAGGAAACCCAACCATTACGGCCGGTGGCGAAATTGGATTTGGATTACAGGCACTGGATTATCTGGACGGAAGCTGGAGCAAATGTGGCATCTATGAAATCGGCCTAAGCGTGAATGAAAAGCTTATTTATTCGTTTAAAATGAATGAACTCAGTTTTGACGAAACGCGATATTTAAACAGTCATATTGACTACAGCTATTTGGCCAATCATCGTCGCCGTTTTCAGAAAAACTGGCTGGAAGACGGTAACCGGCTGAGCAACTACCCGATTCATGAAAACAAGGGGAAAGTTGAATTAAAGGAGGGCCAGACATACAGGATCAGCTATTTGATTCGCGATGTTAGCGGAAACCAGAGCCGATTAAATTTTAAACTAACCGGAAAATCGCCAGTACCTGCCAAAAAGCAAACCTCGGGAACTACGGTTTTCTACAATAAGGAAAAACTGGTTAAAACAGATGTACTTAGCGCAGAATTTGAACCAGGCACCTTTTACTCAACCTTCCAACTCGACTATAAAGAACTTCCATCGGAAAAGGGCATTTATTCCAAACTAGTGCAGTTGCACAAACCGGATGTTCCGGTCCATAAATCATTCGATTTAAAAATTAAAGCTGAAGGGTTGCCTGCCGAACTACAGGAGAAGGCTCTCGTTGTATCGATTGACACGAAAACCAAAAAAAAGTATGCGATGGGAGGAACATACAACAATGGCTGGGTTGAAACCAAGGTTCGCCAACTCGGATTGTTTGGCATAGCCATCGACACAAAGGCACCGGAGATCACACCCGTCAACATACAAAACCATTCAACGCTTACCGACCGAAGAAAAATTAGCTTCAAGATTATTGATGACCTTTCCGGCATCAGTTCGTATCGGGGCGAAATAAACGGACAATGGGTATTGTTTGAATTCGATGCAAAAAACAATTTGCTCGAATACTACTTTGATGCGAACCATCTTCAATTAGGAAAAACCCAGGAATTGAACCTAACTGTTGTCGATGGCGTTGGTAACAAGAGTATCTATCAGGCGAATTTTTACCGATAAATGAACGCCAGCCAACAAGCCTACTGTTACAGACTTGTTGGCATCGGCTAATTCTTCAGCTATCTTGTTCAACTTTATTGAATCCAGGAATTATGGAACGAAAGTATTTACCTATATCGCTTGACATCACCAATCAGAAAATCCTCATTATCGGTGCGGGTGAAAGTGCTTACAAAAAAGGCCTCATCCTGAAGCGTTTTAACGCCGACATTGAATTTGTCGCTCTTGAAATCTGCGAGGAAATCAGGAACAGTGGCTGGCCCTACAAACAAAAAGCCTACGAAGCCGATGATCTGGATGGCTACATATTGGTATACAGCTGCTCGAACAACCAGAAACTGGACTGCCAAATCAGGCGGGATGCCAACCAAAAGCGCGTACTTTGCAATATTCACGACAAGCCGAAAATGTGCCAGTACGTATCGCCGGCCGTTTACCAATACAAGAATATGACTGTCGCTGTTGCGTCAAACGGAAAGGATGTCTACAAATCGATCAAACTGCGAAACCACCTGCGGGATTATCTGGATGAACACATGGAAAAAATCCTCGATTTCAGGAAAAAAGGCGAAGACTAGCCTCTGGTTTAAACCGGGTACTCAGAAAACGGGAACCAATAAATCACATCTCCAACAAATCTGTATTTTGCTCAAAAGATGAAACAACAGATTAGCACGACTTTTAAAACCACCGAAAAGGTATTAACAAAAATTAATCCGTACAGGCTGCAGCCATCTGGAATTAATCTGTAGCTTTGCCGCGCTAATTGAAACACCAGAAAATGGACGAAGGGCCCTATCATAGACAAAATTTAATTTTCACCTCACTGTAGGCGGACAACCCTTTTAGGTCCTCCTTCAGGCAAAAAAAAAGGAGGACTGCTCATGCTAAAAATCTTCAAAAGCTTTGGTGGATATGTTGAAATTCCACAGGCAGAGAAAGGTTGTTGGATCAATGTCATTCAGCCATCGGCTATCGAAATCCAAAAATTACAGGAAGAATTCAACGTTCCGGAGGATATTATCCGTGATATTCTCGATATGGACGAACGTCCCCGGTATGAAATTGACGATGAATGGTCCCTGATCATTTTACGGATCCCGGTCGAAAGCTCTCAGAATGGGGTTCCGTTTAACACCTTGCCTTTGGGGATTATCCGCATAAACGGGGTCACCATTACGCTATGCTCAACCCCCAATGAAGTTTTGCCGCTTGGCCAGACCGCTCTTTATCGCGGACAAAACCAACTGATTCACGATGAGCTGAATTTCATCATCAAGCTTTTTCTTCGTTCAGGAAGTACCTACCTGAGGTACCTAAAGCAAATTAACCAGCAAACAACACAAATTGAAGATGAATTGGAACGCTCCATTCAAAACAAAGAGCTGAACAAGCTGTTGAAAATGGAAAAGTGTTTGGTTTACTTTATTACCTCACTGAAAGCCAACGAAATAGTACTGGCCAAAATGCGCAACAACTTGAAGCGAAATCTGACAGAGATTAATGAAGATCTGCTAGAAGACGCCATCATTGAGAATAAACAGGCACTGGAGATGTCGCAAATTTATTCCGATATTCAATCCGGAATGATGGACGCTTTCGCGTCGGTCATCTCCAACAACCTGAACGTAGTGATGAAGCAGCTGGCCTCGATTTCCATCATTCTGATGATCCCGACTTTGATTGCCAGCTTGTACGGGATGAATGTTCCGAACCATCTGGAGAACTATAGCTGGGCGTTTCCGGTGGTCATCGTAATCTCAATTATCATGTCGGGGCTTGGTGTGTTTATCTTCCGCAAAAGGGACTTATTCTGATGGCGGCCAATAAGAATGAGTCGCTATAAACGGCAAGTATCATGAGCGTGAGTATACCTTTGGCAACTGAGGTTCATTCCGGCTGGTAATCCGCTGGAATCCTGCTTTTATTATCGCGCTCATTCCACTTTTTTGAACTGGAATCTTTCCAAACATTTCAAAACTATCACCCCGATTAAAGCCTGGTTACACCCCGGTTAAAATACTATTATTCAACACAGTAACATTTTCACTCGCGCTCAACATCCATTATCTTTCGGCAGGTTTTGTTTTAAATTTTGATAGAAATTTCGTCTATGCTTAAAGATAAGATTCAGATCGGAACGGCGCTTTATGCTTTGCTGTTGGTTCTTGCAGCCTACTATTTCGGATTGTTTATCGACCTGACTGCCGACACCGGAAAATACGGTGCTATAGCGCGCCACATTCTCGACAGCGGCGATTGGATCAACCTGAAAATTCATGGGGAACCTTACGACCAGAAACCGCCCTTGATCTTTTGGCTGGCGACTCTTGGATTTGAACTTGGTGGACTACACAACTGGTCATACAAGCTGTTTTCGGTATTATACAGTTTTGGCGGATTCTGGTTTACCTACCGATTGGGGAAAACACTATATACAAAGCGCACCGGTGTGCTGGCGGCCCTCATGCTGTTTAGCTCTGAAGTCTATTTTCTGTTTGCCATGGATGTGCACACCGACTTGCTGCTGCAAGCCAACATAACATTGGCCATCTGGCAGTTGGCAGCATATTTGAAAACCCGGAAAACCCTGAATTTTGTTTTGGCTTTCACAGGCGTTGGATTAGCTATGATGAGCAAAGGAGCCATCGGTGCGGCAATTCCGGCTTTTGCCCTCGGCACCCATCTGCTGATAAAACGAGATTTCCGCCAACTCGTTCATCCAAAGTGGCTTCTGGGAATTCTAATTGCCCTGATCGTTGCCCTGCCAGCTTTTGCCGGGCTTTACAACCAATTTGGATTGGAAGGTCTGAAGTTCTTCTTTATCACGAATAATGTCGGACGAATAACCGGATCTTATGCAGGTAACAATTCCGACTATCTGTTCTACTTCCATACCATTTTATACCTTTTCCTGCCTTGGACTTTCCTGTTGTTTTTCGGCCTGTATCACGAGATTAAAAGCTACTTTCTAAAATCCGGCACCAATCGTGAATACTTTACCGTGGGCGGAATATGGATTTACTTTCTGATTGCCAGTATCGCCAAAGGCAAAGCGCCTCACTACATTTTCACGTTAATTCCGCTCTTTGCGGTAATTGTTGGCAAATGGCTCGATTTCTGGTTACAGGAAACGGATTTGAAAAACATCCACTGGTTGTTCCGCGCTCAATACCTTGTTTTAGCGCTCATCATCGTGTTTTTAGTTACACTCATGGGCTACGGATTTCCTTCGAATAATTTGCTATACTGGGTTTTGTTAGTGACGAGCCTAGCTGCATGCTTCATTCTAGTCACTAGTGAAGGTGAGCTTCTCACAAAGCTATTCCTCCCCTCCATCATCCTGATGGCAACCCTGAATATTTATCTCAATGCCCAGGTTTTCCCCGAAACATTTTCGTACCAGGCTTCAACCCACGCCAGTAGAATTTACAATGAAAAAGCCGCTCCCGGAGAACCACTAAGCAATTACTTGTATGGCCAGTACGAACTCTTTTTTTACGCCGATACGGATGTAAAACAACTTTATAGTTTGAAGGACTTCAAGCTAAACCCAGTGCAAAACAGCTGGATTTTTACCACACAGCAAGGTTTGGACAGCATCCACGGAAAATACCAGAATAACATTGAATTGGTTTATCCACTTAAACATCAGGGAATGAATAAAGTGACCATTAAATTCCTGAATCCGGAAACACGTGAACAAGCCTTAAAACCCATGTACTTATTGAAACTGAACCCGAAAATTGAGCAATCGGAAACGCAAAATTCACCCAACAAAAAACCCTGATCCGGTCGAATCAGGGTGTCTATATTTCGTTCTACGCTTATTCGGTCAACCGGAGCAAATAGAGCTTTTCCAGTTTGCTTTCGCGCGTTTTCGGATTGATTACTTTCATTGAAATTCGGGACAAACTTCGATGCTTCATTTCAGCTACTTGTTCATACGAAACCTGCATTTCGTCTAACAGCCCTTTCCCTTCTACTCCGGTATAAATCCAGTCGCCTGCCGGAAGATTGGCATTTTTAAAATCATCCTCCGTAATCAAATAACTCCCATAATTCTTTGCATAGAAGAAAATACCCCAGTAGCGCGCCTGTTCACTAAAAATGTGCAATTTAGCTTGGTCACCAGCCTTCTCATTGAAGGTTTTGCAAGCCTCAACCGGTGAATGAAATTTTGCCAAATTTGGTAATATATGGGCATTTAGGGTGAACATGAAGATTGAAATTGCCAGAAACAAGCTGGTTAGTTGTTTGTGCAAACTATTTTTCCAGCTCAGTGAATAACCCAGAAACACTGTCAACGCTACAACCACAAACCACACCCAAATTTTCGCGTTCGGGAAATAGTACAGCAAAAACGGTAAAACCGCCAGCACAAGCGCCAAAGCGATGAATAGGTGGATCCACGAAATTACTTTCTTCAGCTGTCGGTAATTCGTGCTTTCATAAATTTTCACAGCCCATCGGGCTCCCATCAGCAAAATAAGTGGCAAAACCGCCATTGCGTAATGCGGATTCTTTTGTTTGGCAACCGATGCGATAATTAAGTATACCATTACACCGCCCAGCGTATAAAACTCGTTGCTATTTATGGGGTTCTTCCGATTGACAATCTTTTCACGAATCTGCAAAAACAAGCCTGCAAAACCAAAAATCATCCACGGAGCAATTAGATACAGGATGGTATGAATGTAGAAAAAAGGATCGGAGTTGGTGCCTCTGTAGCTTCCGGTTACCCGCCCCATATTGTTTGTCCAGAAATAGAATTTGAGTCCTTCGATTCCGAAATGTTGAAAAAGGCTCCAAAGCGCCGGTAAAATTATCAGCCCAACCAGCGGAATGGCCAACAACCAGCGGTAGTTCAGAATGGCCTTGTAGTTCTTGGTTAGCAATAAATGCATGCCTACCGCTGCACCCGGAATGAGCATGCCAACCGGCCCTTTGGTAAGCATAGCAAACCCAACAGCAACCGCACCAAGATAAAAGTTGATTTCACGCTTCGACTTGAAATAGAGGGCATATTGCCAGATTGCCAGCATCACCGGCACCACAAGCAACGTATCGGTATGTATATCGGCATGAAAATGAATATACCCCAGACTGGAGATCCAAAAGAAAGCGGCTATTTTTCCGGTTTTGCGATCATAAAGCAGTTCGCCCAACTTAAACGTAGCGAACACTCCTAACAACGAAACCAGCAAAACTCCAGCTTTGTACACTGCTCCGGATACACCGAAGATGGAAAAGAACGAGGCGCCAATCCAAAACAACAGGGGTGGTTTTTGCTCGTAGGGTTCATGCCCAATGGTCATATTTACCCAATCGTGATTGTGTAATATTTCGCGGGCTACCTGTGCATACTTCGCCGCATTCACAACCATCGGGTTGAATATTCCCGACAGGTTGACCAACAAAAGAATTACAATGAGAGGGATCAGCCAATCCAGCTTCTTCATAGTGCAGTTTTTGAATTTTATTTGCAAAGGTAAAATTTACCCGATCATTTCCATCCCGTGGTTTATGCTGTATGCAACCAACTCCATCGTAAGCGGGAACTGTTTCTGATTGAATGTTGGCAGGTAGCAGCTTTCGATTTTTATACTATTTTTACGGCCTTAATTCTTTTGTAACTGTATTGCAAACGTATTGAAATCAAATATCAACATTTAAGAAACCCACAATAATTATAGCTATGAATCGCTTAGCAAGAATTACGAAACTCGAATATTTTTTCTTTTTCATCCTATTTGCCTTTTCCGGTTATGGTTTGTTCCTGGCAAAAACTGATTTGGCGGCCTATCGCATTTTTGTTCAAGAAGATGGACTAGTCGAAAATCTGACCTCCCTTTTCTTGTTTGGTGTATCGATGGTGAGTATTTATCGGCTAACCGAATATAAAAAAGCGGGGAAACCCGCCACATGGATGATAACTGCAGCGACCATGGCCTTTCTGTTTTTCTTTGCTGCAGGTGAAGAAATTAGTTGGGGACAGCGAATTTTCGACATTCAGTCGAGCGAGTTTTTTCTGGAGCATAATAAGCAAGCCGAAACCAATCTGCACAACCTGGTCGTTGGCGAAACCAGCATCAACAAGCTAATATTTTCGCAAATTCTGGTATCGGTTTTAGTCATCTACTTCTTGCTTAGTCGGGTATTGGTGGCCAAGGTTGGTTTTATTCGCAAACTCGAAATAACCTTTCATGTGCCCCTTCCCAAAATCCAGCATAGTGTTGTAATGATTTTGGTGTCGGCACTAATCGCTTTAATTCAGCTTCCGAAACAGCCCGAATTGCTTGAAATGTCGTTTGCCTTTATTTTTTTCATGATCTTCATGAATCCGGCAACGATCGAAAAACAGGATTGATGCGATAAAAAGAATTCCCTCTCCAATTCGGATGAAATAATTTTAAACAAGCCGATCGTTTGCGCATTGCTGACGATCGGCTTGTTTCGGTTTATCGATTCTTTGTTTTTCCGTTGAAAAGAAACAGGCTTCGGATATTACATAGTAACCCCTCTCCGGATCAGCAAAAACCCACTACAGGATGCAAAAAAAGAAATTCCGCTGAACTTAATCGGTTCGAAATCCTTTTTCTACCTTTGAAAGCTTACAAAAATTCAAGGTAGAATGACAACTATTTTCTGGCTCATCATCGCCATCCTGGTATTTGATTTTATATTGGAACGCATACTCGATTACCTGAACACCACTCGCTGGAGTGATCAAATTCCGGCCGAAGTAGAAGGAATTTACGACGAAGAAAAATACAGGAAGCAACAAGCATACTCAAAAACAAACCACCGGTTTGGAATGCTCACCAGCTCGTTTAGCTTCTTGCTGATTATGCTGATGTTGTTTTTGCAGGGATTTGCGGCAGTCAACAATTGGGCAATCGGACTATCGTCCAGCCCAATCTGGTCGGCACTTCTTTTCTTCGGTATTCTGATGCTTGGCTCCGATATCCTCAATACGCCATTCGACTTGTACAGCACCTTTGTAATTGAAGAACGCTTTGGCTTTAACAAAACCACAGCAAAAACATACTTATTGGATAAACTGAAGAGCTGGCTGCTGGGAGCCCTGATTGGTGGCGGATTAATGGCACTAATTATCTGGATTTACACAGTTACAGGCGAAAGTTTTTGGTTATGGGTTTGGCTGGTCATCAGTACTTTTTCAATTTTCATGGCCATGTTTTATTCCAGCTTAATTGTTCCGCTTTTTAATAAACAAACTCCGCTGGAAGATGGCGAATTAAAAACAGCCATCAACGCCTTTGCCTCGAAGGTAGGATTCAAACTCGACAACATTTTCGTCATCAATGGCTCGAAACGCTCCACAAAAGCCAATGCCTATTTCGCAGGTTTGGGAAGCAAAAAGCGCATTGTTTTGTACGACACGCTAATTAAGGATATGGAAATCCCTGAATTGGTGGCCGTGCTGGCGCACGAAATCGGACACTATAAAAAGAAACACATCACCTGGAGCTTGCTACTTGGCATTCTGCAAACCGGACTAATGCTTTTCATCTTTTCTCTGGTCATCGACAGTCCTGAATTGTCGCAAGCCCTGGGAGTCGACAAAGCCTATTTCCACATCGGCTTGATTACGTTTGGGATCTTGTATTCGCCGCTTTCATCAATCATCGGAATCGGCATGAATATTTTTTCCCGCAAAAACGAATACCAGGCCGATGCTTTTGCCGCCGAAAACTATGATGGTGAAGCGCTGGCAACGGCATTGAAAAAACTATCGGCAAACAACCTGAGCAACCTGCGCCCACACCCGGCCTACGTTTTTGTGCATTACTCGCACCCAACCCTGTTGCAACGGCTGTCGGCCATGCGGAAATAGTAAGAGCAGGAAGAATGAGAGGGAGTACTTATATTCAGCAAAAAGAATGTGCTAAAACGCGCAAAAAACTGAAACGCAAAAACTGAAACGCACACATGAAGGCAGAAATTATAACTATCGGCGACGAAATCCTGATCGGACAAATCGTAGACACAAACTCAGCCTGGATGGCTGAACAACTCAACTTAAATGGCATTGAAGTATTTCAAATAACTTCGGTACACGACGATCACGGACATATTATGAAAGCTCTGTTTGATGCCGAAAGCCGTACCGACTTGGTTCTGATTACCGGCGGACTTGGGCCAACCAAGGATGACATCACCAAAAAATGCCTGTGCGACTATTTTCAATGTGGGATGCACCGCGATCAAAAAACACTGGAGTCGGTTGTCGAGCGCCTCTCCAAGCGCAACATCACCATCAACCGGCTCAACCAAGATCAGGCATTGGTGCCCGATGCTTGTACGGTACTTCAAAACTCGAACGGAACTGCTCCCGGAATGTGGTTTGAAAAGAATGAAACGATTTTTGTGTCAATGCCCGGAGTTCCGTACGAAATGATGGGAATTATGGAGGAAGAAGTGCTTCCGCGCTTACGCAAATCCGGAAAATTAAGATCAATTTACCACCAAACAGTGTTGGTATACGGGATTGGCGAATCCATGCTGGCCGAGCAACTCGAAACATGGGAAAACGCGCTGCCCCAGTTCATCAAACTGGCCTACCTTCCAAATCAACTAATGGTACGTTTGCGACTGAGTGCCTATGGCGAGAGCATGGATCTGCTCAAACAAGCGGTTGATGAACAAATCAAAGAATTGGAATCGATAATTCCCGACCATATTTTTGGCTACAATGACGACACGATTTCAGCCATCACCGGAAAATTATTGCAAAGAACCGGATCAACGATCTCGGTAGCCGAAAGTTGTACTGGTGGAAACATCGCACACCGTTACACCGAAGTCCCGGGCTCTTCAGCCTACTTCAAAGGAGGTGTGGTGGCCTATTCCAATGAGGTAAAAATGGCTCTTCTTGGCGTGAAAGCCGAAACATTGAAGGCTCATGGAGCCGTGAGCCGCGAAGTGGCATTGGAAATGGTTCAGGGTGTGAGAAAAGCGTTGGACACAGACTATGCCATTGCAACAACCGGTATCGCCGGCCCTGACGGTGGTACGGCTGAAAAACCCGTTGGAACAGTTTGGATTGCTATCGCGGGTAAAAATGAAACGCAGGTTGAATGTTTCCGGTTTCTGAACAACCGCGAACGAAATATTGAACGCAGCACACAAACAGCACTAAATATGCTTCGCCAACTTTTGCTGGCCGAATTAAAATAAGTTAAACAATAAACGAAAAGCGGGCGTTGAACGTTTTGTTAGTGATATTCATTAGATTCGAATAGCGTGATCGACCAGAAAAAAGTTTGAATCGTCTTGAAAATGTAAAAAGCCCTCAAATATTAAATAAAACTCGTAACACGAAATAATAAACACAAATCGTCATGAAGAAAGTTCTGCTGATTATTGCCATCATCTTAGTTGTTCTAGTTGGATCGGCTATTTTTATTCCGGTGCTTTTTAAGGCCCCGTTGATGGAAAAAGCCAAGAAAGCCATTAACAACAATGTGAACGCCAAAGTTGAATTCACCGATTTCAACCTAAGCGTTTTTAAAGCTTTCCCAAAGGTACAGGCCGAAATCGTTGGTCTCACCATAACCGGGAAAGACCAATTTCAAAACGACACCTTACTTTCGGTTCAGTCGGTTGCCACCAATCTTTCGCTAAGCGACCTGTTCAACAGCGATGATCTGAAAATATCGTTCATCAAACTGACCGACGCCAATATTTACCTGCTTTCAACCCTCGATGGGTTAACCAATTGGGATATTGCTTTGCCGGAGGAAGAAATAACAAAAGTAGACACCACCCAGTCGGATCTGGCAATGTCGTTGCAATCGATAGAGGTTCGAAACCTGAACCTGACCTATAAAGACGAAGCTTCAACAACGGTTGTCCAATTAAAAAATGGCAATATGGATGCGTCGGGTGATGTTGAAGGAACAGTAACCCGCTTTTTGCTGGATGCAGAAGTTGGCGAATTTGTGCTTGAATATGATTCGGTGAAATACGTTTCAAACACCATTCTAAAAGCCAAAAGCGAATTGACTGCCGACTACGACAAGATGGCTTTTGTGTTTGGCGAATCGCGTATATACCTGAACGATCTGCCATTGGAGGTGAGCGGTCGGTTTGAAATGCCCTCAGACAGTATGTATTTCGATCTGCAACTAACCCAACCGCAAAGCGATTTCAAAACCCTGCTGGCAATGGTTCCGCAAAGCTACCAGAGCTACCTGGAGGGACTGAAAACATCTGGCGAAGCGGGATTCGGCGGGCAAATAAAAGGCTGGTTCTACGAGGACAACTACCCCGAAATAAATACCCGGCTGTACATTAAAAACGCTGATTTGCAATACGAAGGAATGCCTGAGAAAGTCAGCAATATCTCGCTCGAGGCAGCGATAACAAAGCCACAAGGTGATTTGGATCAACTGAAGGTGGAAGTATCGCAAGCTCATGCACAGATTCGTCAGAATCCGCTCGATTTGAAATTGTTACTCTCGAACCTGATGACTGACCCCGTATTTGATGCTTCGGTGATCGGTAAAATTAATTTCGACAATCTTACCGATGCGATTCCGATGGAAAAAATGGAATTGACCGGGACAATTGACGGAAGCTTAAATTTGAAAGGAACGATGTCGGCAGTAGAAGCCCAGGATTTCAGCCGCATTAGTTCGAACGGAAACTTTGTTTTCAGCAAAATTCGGGTGCAAACACCGCAAATTACAAAACCATTCGAGTTGAATTCCGGCACCGTTAAAATTAACAATCAGGAAATCAATGTTAGTTCTTTCGCAGCAAAAACGGGCGAAAGCGACTTCACCCTAAATGGAACACTTTCCAATTACCTACCCTACTTTTTCAACAACAAAACATTGAAAGGGAACTTCAACTTAAAATCGCAATACCTGAATTTAGACGAGTTGGCAAGCCTGATGGCTGAAGATACAACAGCAACGACGACTGCCGCCAACGATAGTCTCATCGCGTTTCAGGTTCCGGCAAATCTGGATTTGACTTTCCGATCGCAAATTACCAGGGCCAGCTTCGATAACATGGACATTCAAAACATTGACGGGGTGATTTTGGTGAAGGACGAGATACTGAAATTACAAAAGCTAAACATGAACATGCTGAATGGCGAACTGACCCTTGACGGCAACTATATCGGCAATGCGAACAACCAACCGGATTTCGACTTTAACGTGGAAATAAAGTCGTTTCAAATTCCGGCGGCTTTCCAGTCGTTCAGTACCATGCAGCGCTACGTACCAATTGCTTCGCGTAGTAATGGGAATATCTCTTCTCAATTAAAATTTAAAGGGAAAATGGATCAAACCCTCTCCATCATTCCAACTTCGTTAACCGGAAATGGTCTGCTAAGCACAGAAAACCTACAAATTGTAAACTCACCAACGTTCGACCAGATTAAGAACTTTATAAAGAGTGAAAAACTCAAGAATGTAAATATTGAAGACTTTACTTCGCACTTTACGCTCGACAATGGGAACGTACTGGTAAAACCGTTTTACACAAAAATTGCCGATCAGGAAGTTACAGTTGGTGGTCAGGTGTTGGTTGACCGCACTCTAAATTTGAACATGGATTTCAAAGTGAATAAGGACGATTTAAATTCGGATATTGTGAAAGGGTTGAACTTTTTACCTGGCAGTGGTAACATCTCGAAACTAGACATTTCGGTTCTGGTATCGGGCGACATCACCTCGCCGAAAGTATCGGTCGACCTAAGCAAAGCAAAAGATCAGATTGCCGAGGAGGTTAAAAAGTCGACCAAAGAAGAACTCGACAAGTCGGTTAAAAAGATTGGCAACGAACTCAAAAAGCTGTTTAAATAATTCGGACAGTGTGCTCTTACAAGAAAGTACACGCCGGTAATACAACGCACAAAAAAAAATGAAGGCCGTCCCAAAATAAATTTGAGACGGCCTTTTTTGCAATTGTATTTTTTAGCTCGGCAGCGTTTTATTAAAGCTGAGCAAAGAAGTCATTTCCTTTGTCATCAACAATGATGAACGCCGGGAAGTTTTCCACCCGAATCTTACGAACGGCTTCCATTCCCAGTTCTTCAAAATCGAGTACTTCAACCGACTTGATGCTCTCTTTAGCCAGAATTGCAGCAGGTCCGCCAATTGATCCCAGGTAGAAACCACCATGTTTTTTACACGCATCGGTAACTGATTTGTAGCGGTTTCCTTTAGCCACCATAATCATCGATCCGCCAAGGCTTTGGAACGCGTCTACATACGAGTCCATCCGTCCGGCAGTTGTAGGGCCGAAACTTCCGGATGCCATTCCTTTTGGTGTTTTTGCCGGTCCGGCGTAGTACACCGGGTGTTTCTTGAAATATTCCGGCATTGGTTGACCGGCATCAATCATTTTTTTGATTTGAGCATGTGCGATGTCACGAGCAACAATCAACGTTCCGCTCAGGCTCAAACGGGTTTTAATCGGATACTTGCTCAGCTCGGCAAGCACTTCTTCCATCGGACGATCCAAGTCAATCTTCACGGCTGGTGTCATTTCGGGTGCACGCTCAGACAAGAACCGTCGTGGATTTTTTTCCAGTTGTTCCAGAAAAACACCATCTTCCGTGATTTTTGCTTTAATGTTACGGTCGGCGCTACAGCTCACACCTAAACCAACCGGACACGAAGCCGCATGGCGAGGTAAACGGATCACACGAACATCGTGCACGAAGTATTTACCCCCAAATTGAGCGCCAATACCACTTTCACGACAAATTTTCAGCACTTTTTCTTCCCACTCCAAATCGCGGAAAGCCTGGCCACCATCGTTTCCTTCAGTAGGAAGATGATCGAAATAACCAGTGGAAGCCTTTTTCACAGTAGCCAAAGTTGCTTCAGCTGAAGTACCACCAATAACCAATGCTAAATGGTAGGGAGGACAAGCTGATGTTCCCAGGTCTTTAATTTTTTCTTTAACAAAATTCGTCAACGCCTCTTCGGTTAATAAGGCTTTTGTTTGTTGGTAAAGGAAGGTCTTGTTACCCGAGCCACCACCTTTGGTTATGAACATGAACTCGTACTTATTTCCTTCTTCTGCGTAAAGATCAATTTGTGCCGGTAAGTTGCTGCCGGTATTTTTTTCTTCGAGCATGCTTAGCGGCACCACCTGTGAGTAACGCAAATTACGATCTTTGTAGGTATCGAAAACACCTTTCGACAGATGCAACGCATCGTTGGCTCCGGTGTAAACATCTTCACCTTTTTTACCGATTACAATTGCTGTACCTGTATCCTGACAAGTAGGCAATTCGCCTTCGGCAGCAATAACCTGGTTGGCCAGCATGGTGTGTGCAACGAACTTGTCATTATCGGTCGCTTCCGGATCGTCCAAAATTAACCGGAGTTTTTCCAAATGCGCAGAACGCAAATAGAATGAAACATCGGCAATTGCTTCTTTAGCGAGCAATTCGAGCGCCTCGGGAGCAACTTTCAGAATTTTACGTCCATCAAATTCTACCGTAGAAACATAGTCTTTAGTAAGCAACCGGTACTCGGTTGTATCTTTTTTAATTGGGAAAGGTTTTTGATAAATAAACTCAGCCATAACAGTTTGAATTCAGTTGATTTTTATTTGTGTATTTGCTTGGTTCGCTATTTTTGAACCAATGCCTACAAATATAGCCATTGCCAATCAAACGAACTTCGTGTATGAGGTATTTTTCCCAATTCACACAATTTTTTCACACAGCAAATCAGGGCTTTTTCCGCTTTTCAATGTAGTCTGAAATCAAAACATCGAATTCTTTCATCAACAGTCTCAAACGGCGATCTTCAACTTGAAGTGGTTGTCCGGCAATACTCGCTATTGGCAAAATTTTCGGCGAAGTTCCGCTAATAAAGGCGGCATCAATGGTCGGCAGGTCTTCTGTCGCGATCGCCTCCTCCAAACATTGAAATCCAAGCGCAGAAATACATTCCTTTATTTTTTTACGGGTAACGCCTGCCAGCACTTTGCAGGCCGGAGCAGTATAAAACAGGCCATTGCGGACGAAAAACACATTCGAACGACTGCCCTCTGTAATTTCGCCCGACTCGTCGATCAGCAATACTTCGTACCAATTATTATCGGCTATCGCCTGATTTGCGCGTGTACGAACCAACGACTGCACAACTTTTACCCGGGGATTTTGGCGAACAGCCTCCAACAAACCAACCCGCACTCCGTTCACATAATCCGACTCTGACGGGTACTGATGCGGAATAATGAACATCCGTAATCGCTGCTCACCAGAGCTACGGGTCAATAATTCAACTTTCACGTTACCGCCGGTCAACTCATTCCGCTCAATCAAACAACTCAATTGTCCCAGAAAGTCTGCTTCAGAGATCAATGAATTTACATTCATCAAAGCACAAGAGTTCAAATATCTTGAGAAATGATCGTCAGTAAAAAGTGGCACCCGATCAATAATCCGCAACACTTCGTAAATCACGATATCTCCTTGTTTTGCCTCTTCTTCCGGTACGAGCTGATCGATTTCCTTTCCGTTCTCAATATAAATTCTCATATTCGCAACCCTTTGATTAATTGTTGATCATACATTATATCTCACATAATATTCATAAATTGCGCCGTTTGATCGTACGAAATTACAATGAAAAGTGCTCTAAAAATAACACTGATCTACTTCCTAATCAGCTTTTTCTGGATTTTATTTTCAGATCAGTTTATCCGGAGCGTCACCGATCAGGCAGAAATCATCACCCAATTACAGACCTATAAAGGCTGGTTCTTCGTAATAAGCACTTCTTTATTCCTTTATTTTCTGGTCAGGAATGAGATTAAAAAGAAACTGCAACTACTAAACGAATTAAAAAAAGCAAAAGAAAAAGCGGAAGAATCGGATCGGTTTAAATCGACCTTCCTTTCGAATATGTCGCACGAAATCAGAACTCCGTTAAACGGCATTGTCGGCTTCAGCCAAATGCTTTTCGAAGGCGACGACGATGAAGCGAACCGGCAGATGTATATTGAACAGGTAAACAAGAACAGCGACATACTGCTGAAAATAATAGACAACGTACTCGAACTTTCCAGGATTCAGGAGAACATGATCTTGCCGGATTTCAATCAACTAAATATTGCAGACCTATTGATTGAAATTGAGCGAAACTTCCTGTCGAAAAAAGCCCTGTTGGAGGAAAAAGGACTGGAATTTTTCGTTGCCCATAATCCAGAATTCGAAGGCTTGTTCATCCGAACAGACCACCTCCGGCTGAACCAGATCTTGTACAACCTGCTGGACAATGCGGTAAAGTATACCACCGCCGGCCAAATTACCTTGGGAATTGAACTTGAACCGCAACATCTCCGAATTTTTGTGGCTGATACCGGTATTGGGATCCCGGAGGATCAGCTTCCCTTAATTTTCGAACGGTTTAAACGAGCCCATGAAAACGATGCTGGTATTAGCGGTTTTGGATTGGGATTATCGATTAGTAAGGGATTGGCTCAAGCACTTAACGCGACCATCGAAGTTGACTCTCAACCGGGAAAAGGAAGTAAATTCTCGGTGCGGCTTCCGCTTGAAGCATAAAAAAAGGAGCACATGGCTCCTTAAATCAGTCTAGTCGGTTTCTCTGTTATTTCACCGCAACTGTTTCAATTTCAACCAGAACGCCCAAAGGCAGTTCTTTCACAGCAAAAGCTGCACGTGCCGGAGGGTTTTCGGCATAACATTTTCCGTATACCTCGTTCATGGCTTTAAAGTTGGCCATGTCGCTTAGTAAGCAAGTTGACTTCACCACGTCGGCAAAAGAATAGCCAGCTTCGGTTAAAATTGCTTCAATGTTTTTCATCACCTGGCTGGTTTGTTCTGTTATACCACCTTCAACTACTTTTCCCGTTGCCGGATTGATTGGAATTTGCCCGGATACATATAGTGTTCCGTTAATTTCGATCGCCTGACTGTACGGGCCAATTGCAGCGGGTGCATTTTTTGTTGAAATAATACGTTTCATCTCTTCTAAATTTTCTATTTACTAATTTGAAATCCCTTTCTATACGATAAATATTGAAGCATTTCTGTGCTCATTCGTAGCTTTCTGAGCGAAACCGCAACTCAATTTTCGGCCAAACGTTTTCTGAAACAGGAAGGTTTCGACCGATCATTCGATGCTCAAAAATACCGGGCACGCGAAAAAGCCGAACAAATAAACAAAATAAAAATCAGTCGAAAGCAGGCAATTGGCAGTCAATTATCTAACGTTTGTTCATCGTCTGTTTCAAAACATAGCTTCAACCGGGGGTCCTTTTCGCTAATTTTAGAATCAATTACTAAATGTGCCTTAACTTTCGCATTCGAACAAGACTGAATAAAACATAAACAAAAGAAGAATTCAGCTGTTTTCGGTGAATGATTGCATCTAGGCGATTTTCCGTTTTCCCGGTATATGTTGTGAGTGTTGCGTGAGTAAGATTGGTGTTTTAGAGAAGAATCTGGTCAAAATTTCAAAAATGATGACACAGAAAGCTACAAGATATAAGTCGGAATGGCAAAGCCCAAAGAATGAACAGATGTTGCTGGATCTTTTCTTTAGCAGACACAATTCTGCCGCAAATTCGTCGGACATTGTATATGATGCCGAGCAGGATCGAATACTACACACAAGCCCGAATTTTAAGAAACTGATTGGCAGGAGGTGTAATCAAAATTTCAATCAATGCCTTTCGTTTATTAAATCGCTGATCCATCCGGGTGATTACAGTCGTTTTCTGGTTGAACTGGTTGAATTTGTAAAGTTCGACCGTTTGTCGTCAAGCATGAGTCCGGATGACTTTATTCAATCGTTTTCATTTCGAATTAAAAATGCGGAGGATGAGTGGCTCTCAGTTCACTTTCATGCGGTCATCCTAATCTCCAATAAAATTGTCGGGTTGGTGCGCACAAACACAATGAACAACGAACAGGAAACAAAGAACATTTCGGCTCGTGAACGACAAATTCTAAACCTGATTGCCAATGGCGATTCAGCAAAAATAATAGGAGACAAACTGAATATCAGTCCAAATACGGTAATTACACACCGAAAGAACCTGAAGAAAAAATTCCAAGCTAAAAACACAGCCGAGCTGATAAAAGAGGCTGCCAAATCGCATATGATTTAACGATACGGTGCCCTGGAAAAACCT
The DNA here is from genome assembly GCF_041596335.1 of Mangrovibacterium sp. Classification (GTDB taxonomy): domain Bacteria; phylum Bacteroidota; class Bacteroidia; order Bacteroidales; family Prolixibacteraceae; genus Mangrovibacterium. The sequence continues at coordinate 113,508 of NZ_JBFHIT010000001.1, forward strand.
CAAATGCGATTTACCGGGTTTTCGGTCGGATCTTCGAACCACTTAAAATAGTTTTCAGCCCCGGCGATTCCTTGCCCTACGAGAGCAATTTTCTTTTGATCGGACAAATCGAATTCGGTAGCTTTTATATCCAACGTATTGATATAAATTGTCCGTTGCCAGTCGTCGCTATGTAAATGTTGATTCTCCTGAACCTGCATGAGAGCTGCCAGCAACGCTTTAGCATATTCAGTAAATCGCTTGATCTTTTTACCGGCTATTGGTTCGTTGTATCGATATAAAGCGATTGCCTCTTCCTGATCGAGCCTCAACCCAAGAGTCTGGCAATTAAAAACATAAGGGCTACGATCTTGATTATCGAGCAGAAACCGGGCATTCTCAACGTTGTAGTATTCAGTCTTTCGGGCGGCATCAATTTCATCATCAACAATATATTTTTGTCGGTCGAACAACTTAACCGGGTAGTTCTGCATAACTCCACCATCAACGTATACGTCTTTACGTTCGCCATGCCGGACAGCAGCAAAAAACAAAGGGATCGACATACTGATTCGTACAGCCTGCGAAAGTTGCATTTTAGCATGCCGCTCGGCTGAAAAAACTTCTGAATATCCGGTTGACAGGTTTGTTCCGATCACATACAAATCGGTCATTCCGGCATCTTTCAAATCGCCAAAAGTAGCTTTTGCCGTCCCCATTTTACCTTTAATAATCTCTCCAATCCACTCGGTAAAAAAGTCACCTTTATTCCAACCAAACTGGGATGCCAAACGACGAATATCGCGAATAATTCCCCACGAGTCGTCCATGAACGATTTAAAATCGGTTGATCCCATAATCCCGCGTTGTTCCAAAACACTGTACCCCAACGAATAAATTAGCGCGTTGATTGCACCTGCACTGGTTCCGCCAGTCCTTTTTATCGCCTCAAGATGGCCGCGTTGCTCCAAAATACTCATTGCTCCGATATAGGCAATTCCCTTTACACCACCACCCTCAAACACTAAATTGCGAAACTGTTTTGCCATTGTTTGTCCTCCTTAATTAATGCGTTAGTTTATCCTTACGTTTTTAGTCGCCCGGCTGTTATCGATTCGATCAAATAATCGTTCCCGAATTTGCTGTTTCTATTTTATCTCATTCATAATGCGGACATTACTCACACCTTTCACCTTTTCTATTTTCGACTGATCGATTGCCTCTTTTTCCTGCAAATCTTTCGGAATACGCACCTCTCCCCGCCTAATTTGAATTTGATCCAAATCCTCCTCAGAAATCTGATTACTTTCATTTTTGAGACCTTCGTATACTTTAGTGGCCACAAACAAATCCCTATTTATAAGAATCTGGCTTTGATAACCAACTGCGTTGAGCGACCACGATTTCAACTGTTCACCCGGTTCATTTCGACTTTTCCCCTGATTAATTTGAATCCGGCTATCCACCACTAAGTTTTGTTGTTGGAGGGAGCCCATTGGTTTTTACGTATCGCTCAACTGCTCCGGCATTTCCTTCCGCATAGCTTCCCACATTCGTATTTTGGTTGTTCTCGTCAAGATTTAATATCGCACTTGGCCAACCATTATCAGCATAAACGATGATCCGTCGAGGTACCCGAAGAGAGAAAACATCGACTCCGCCAGGTGAATCTTTCAACAACTGCTCGGCTATTTTTTGCCCGCCTGTTCCCTGTATTTCAGCATTCATGACACTGTAATCCTTCTTTGTGCGAATTATAACCACAGCCCTGTACTTAATCCCCAAGCTACCTCTAATTTGCGATTGGCGAATCCATTCTTCACTAAGCGTGCGAAACAAAATTTCGGGTGTTGACACGCTCAACTGAACATTCAGCTGATCACGTAATTCAACCAAATACATACGCATCAAACCATATGCATCCGATTCTGGAGAGGAAGTCGAGCTTACACCTCCCTTTTGGGTGTTGCCTTCCGCGACTTCCATCTTTACACGCGTCGAGGTTACCTGATCGGCAAAATCACTTTTTATTGAAAAAATAGCTTGTTTCATTTTACCAATTGCTTTCTTGTACTCCACGTAAAAATCGCGAAGTCTGGCCGATTCCAAAGCAACGGTTGCACGACCCATTTCATCAGTCAGTTTTCCTAACAAGGCAAAAGCATCGCCGGCTCCCGGTATTTTCGAATGTGACAACAATGCGCCCATCAGTTTGTCTTCAAAAAATGCTTTTACAACTTTGTTGAAGTCAGGCTTTGTTTCCTGATCAGACGCGCTGGTCAACACCTTGTCGAAAACCTCCAAAGCCGTATTCCATCCTTCAAGAATAGCAATCTGGGTATTCATGATATCATTGGCGAGCGATTCGTCTGATTTCTCTGCCGAAGGTGTTTCCTGCGACTGTAACCCACCTTTTTCCTTAATTGGTTGCATCGAAATACGATTTTCGGAATGCCCACACTGCTGAACCACATGTGTCAGCTCATGAGCCAGTAAATGTTTTCCATCACTGGATTCTGGCATATAATTCCCTGCGTTGAAGTAGATATCACGCCCATGAGTAAACGCTTTTGCGCCCAACTCTTGGTTCATCTGCACGGCATTAGAATCGGTATGAATTCGAACACTGCTAAAATTGGCTCCCATTTTCGCTCCGAATTCGGAGACGGTATCTTCTGGCAATACATAACCCGAGCTTTTTGAACGATTTAGTTTTTCGACAACATTTGCAGAAGCATAGCCAGTCTTAACTGATGATTCAGAGGATGGTTTCATTTGAACCGGTTCTTCTTCCTCCTCGGGTTGCAAACGCAGTTTGGGTTGCATCATTTCTTCTTCTTCCTCTAGTGGCTGCATTTGAAGCGATTCGCTTTTCTCCATCCTCATCACTTGATCTGCAACAGCATCGGCTTCCTGCTCATACTTGTCGCCGGGGCGCCCGACTGTAAGTTTCGGTTGAACTGTCGGGCGAGTACTTCCTTTTCTATTTGCTTGTTTTAACTGATACATAGCCATTGTTTTTAAAGTGTTCTCCGATTCTTGTGGTATTCCCGCCTGATTCCTTCAATCATGTCCGACCGTTCAATCTTATTCGTGCCACGTCCCAGAGCCCGCAGACTGCAATGCTGGACAATATTGATAATCGCACCGCCTGATATCTCGTATTTTCGGGCTATTTCACTCAGATCGATGCCTGAATTCAGTTCGGCGGATACCGGCAGGCTGTTCGCCCAAATCTGCAAGCGTTCTTCCGCGTTCGGCATCGGGAACTGAATGATAGATTGAAAGCGACGGATAAAAGCCTCATCGATATTTCCTTTTAGGTTTGATGCCAAAATGACCAATCCGTTGAAGTCCTCGATCCGCTGTAAAAGGAAGGAGACCTGCTGATTGGCAAAACGATCGTGCGAATCGCGTGTATCCGTTCGTTTGCCAAACAGGGCATCGGCTTCGTCGAAAAAGAGAATCCATTCTTTATTCTCGGCGCGGTCAAAAACTTTGGAGAGATTTTTCTCTGTTTCGCCAATATATTTTGAAACCATCTGCGAAAGATCGATCCGATAAACATCGCGACCTGTTTTTTTTCCAAGCAACGCGGCAGTTGTTGTTTTCCCGGTACCCGAAGGCCCGTAAAACAAGGTTTTGTAGCCCGGCTTCAGAATGCGATGCATGCCCCACGCGTTCATTAAAGTTTCGTGATGCGAAATCCAGGTTTCAATTTCTTCAATTTGAACCATCACCTCTTGACTCAGCACCAAATCGGGCCAATCCATGTTCGTTGTCAGTAATTTTGCCGGAAACTCCGGGCTAAAATTGGGTTTGCGGGCTTCACCAAGCGTAAACAAATCCAATATTTCCTTCGAAATATTGATCGAACCACTGAGCGCCGGCTCATCTTTACCGATCTCTTCGAGCCACAGAATATTTTCCCGGCTAAATTGGTGCATCCCATCGAAGCATCGCTGAAGAGAAAAACGTTTGTTCAGGTCGTTTCCGGCCAAAATAAACATCGCTGTTTCACCTGTGGGAATAAACCCATTGTGATTTTTCCCCAGCTTGCCCCCAAATTCAGTATAAACCTGATTCGTATTTTCATTCTTAACCAGAAACATGTCCAGCAGTTCCGGTTTCACATGGGGAACCAAGGCCAGCGCCAGGAGAAATCGCTCTTCAAAATCGAACTTGTTGTTTTTTATGAAGCTGGCAAAAGCGGAAGTGCTGCCATTGAGCTGTGGCGGAGCTATGTCGTAAACACTTTCATAAGTGACTTCCTGCTGACCGTTTAAGCGCGAACGGGTTTTCAGTATTTCCCGAAACCAGGCAATTTCACGCTCAATATCAGCGGCATTGGAGGCTATTTTGTTGCTTTCTACCATTCAACATGTAGTATTTGTTCGGTCCACGGAAACTTGACAATTGAAATGGCCCAGGGTAACCGATCGAGCATCACATCAATTGTATTTCGCTCTACAATCAAGGTCCAGCCCGCCCCGGTTTTTCTTAGTATCCCCTTTCGGCACAAATAGTTTTCCTGAAGCGCTTTCGGATTTTCTGTCTTCAGTGCCGACCAACGTTCGAGCACAGTTTTAATTAAATGAAGGCATTCATCTTGTTCGGATGCAGACAGATCGCCGCTATTTGGTATCGGTTCGGCCACATCCAGTCCACATAAGATCTTATTCAGAGCCAGTTCATACTCAGCGGTAATTAATTGGTCTGCTACCAGATACTGCAATATATGAACAGCTTTACAGGCATGAGTCCGACTTTTAAACTGCTGTTCGTCATCCAGCAAATTCAGTCCGCGAAACAGGACTGAAAGAAACGGGTGAAGCAACACCAGTCCTGCATTTCCGACATGGATTTCTTCGTCAGCCAGAGATATGCTCTCAATTTTTTCGGTTTCTTTCGCCTCCTTTTTCAAACTGATGAAGAACTCGGGTTCTGCATCCTGAAGTTGATCATTTGACTTGCTATGGCGACTATAAGTCATGATCAATTTCAACCGGGCAATGTCTTTAACCGAGATTTTTTTTCGTTTTTCCAAGAACCAATCAACCAGGTATTGCTCTACAAATTGAGTTTCGTCATTCGCGATTTTGGGGCTGTCAAGATCTGATTTCCTAGTGAGCATTCGCTCTGCAACAACTTCAACAACAGCCCTTTTCAAACACCCCTCTGTTTTACCCGACTGCGACGAATACAAAATTCTCTCCAAAATACCCACCAACACAGCCTCGCCTTCATGGGAAGAAACCCGATTCAATCCTTCTTCGATAATATGTTTCAGAAGACCAGCCTTTTTGCTTTGCGAATTCAAACTAATACCGTACGCGAAATATAGAAGCAACAACTCGTCGTAGTAATTCGCGATAACCTTTTTAAACTTCTTTGAAGCGACGTTTAAAAACAGAATTAGACTAAGCTCCTCAATTTTCCGGTATTTTCGGCCATCGATACGCCGAAGAAGCGCTTCGATCTGATCTTCACGAAACTGAAAAATCAATCGTTTCCTGACATTTGGGTTCCTAAGCTCCGGAACCAAAATCCGGTTCAAGCTTTTCGCGCTAAGCTCCAGCACCTGCGCAAAAAGCTCGTTTAACTGATTCGATCCGGTTTGCCGGCTCCACCAGGGGAAGTGGCCAGTGGCCAGAAAATAAACAAACTGTTCCAGAATTTCGTCCTTCGCCGAAACCAGCTTTACCGAGGACACCCTTCGTTTATTTTTTTCTACTTTCTGCATCACCACATCACGATTGGCCTTTATTAGCTTACTAATTTTTTCCAACGCCTCGCGAATGGTCAGTTCAACAATTGCTTGCTGCAACTCGCTCTCCGACACCACCCCCAAATCAAGCACCAACTCGTCAATCCGGATGGTTTCGTTTTTAGTTGCGACTGACGTAAAAAGTTGATCAAGCGCAGGGTTCAATTTTTTTTCTATCATCTGCGAAATTTTTTGATGAATAAATTCAGCACGCTGACGATCCGAAACGGTTAGTTCCAGCACCTCTCTGTTGATAAGATGTTTTTGCTCGCTCATGCTTTACAGTCTCAATTTGTTCAGTTACAATGTTCTATTTGGTAATTGGTCAACATTTCCTTCATTTGAGTCGGGTTGATAAAATCAGTCGACAAATTCGGGAACAGAATCAGTAGCAGAGGCATCATCATTTCGGTATCAATTAGTAAGTCCATTTCCTCCTGGCTGAATCCCTTGTTTGCCTTCAGATAATCCAACAAACGGCCAACTGCATCTTGCCCGGGATCGAGATTGATGGACGATAAAAACTTCTGTGCCCGCTCATTTCCCCATTTCTCGAATATTTCGCGACCAAAGCAGTCTTGCACCGCCTTTCCGCAGTTATTATTCTGATAGGCAACAATCAGTTCACCGAGCTGATCATAGCTGGTATTGTCGCTATAGGCAATTCCCAAACAAGTCAGCAATTGCTGTCTCCGTTCTAAACCTTCCAAAACTCCTCCGTTTATTTCATCGTTGCTAAAGCCGACTGTCTGACGCAAACTATCCAGTAACAACTGGTAAAAATCTTCATTGCCACTTAGGTTAAATCCCCGATCTTTCAAACTTTGCAGTACGGCATCTTCGCCCCAACATTGTAAAATGGGAACCGAGTAACAAGGTTTCACCTCACTATCCGGATTTTTCACCCGAATGGTCACTTTAGCCTTATCGACTTGCCCGTTTTTATTACTTTTCAGCGTGTAGTTGAACGTATCTACCCCAACAAAATCAATCTTGGGTTGATAACCAAGCAGCCCGTCTTCAGTGATTTGGGTTACCGTGCCTCCAAAGGCTGAATTGTTATCGGCTTCAACAACAAACTCGCCGCCAAACAGCTGATAGTCATTCAAGCTGACATTGATATCAACCGGAACACCAGTGGTTGTTACAGCATAATCCGGTCGGGCAAATGGGGCCATATCGGGCACAAATTCGCTGTCGTCGCACATCGGTACGCAGCTATCTTTTCCGCAACAGATGTATGGCAGATTGAAATCGGCAACAACCGTGCTGTCATCCGAATCTCGGGACACCAGAATAAACGTTCCGCCCTTGCGAACTCCTGCCTGATGATCGATGCCCGGATGTTTTTGAATAAAATTTGAGAAACTCAAGGTTTCCTTTCGCAGGTAAAACTCCCGGCGTTTAAAGGCATAATAAATTCGGTAGAATTTCAGGAAGAACAGCAGATCGACAAATTTATGAGCCAAAGGAAACAAACGCTGAATCGCTCCGTTTATCAACGGAACCTGCTTTTTCTCCTCCCCTTTTTTAATCGTAATTTCATTTAATAAATCCTGATCGACCAAAATAAAATCGATCGTGTACTGCAAAACACTCTTGTAGACATCCTGAAATTTCTGAAAATCAAAATCCTGAATACATTCGCTCAAATGGTCGCACAGGGCCATTAACATCGCCAGCAATTCTTTTACATGCTCCAGAATTTCCTGAACATCTTCCTGACGATCCGGATCAAAAAGCCCCTCCTGATTGTCGGCCACGTACTTGTACAGCTGTCGCAAATCGTGAATTATTCCGCAAAGTCCGGTCCGGGCAAATCGATATTCATCCTGCAAATCATCGAAGCCACAGCGATAGTCAAGTTGCAAAGTCTCCGCTTTCAATTGCAGCGCGATCAGGTCGAAAGGCAGGTTAAACTGTTTCTTCAAATTGGTAATTGTACGAATGGCATCCGTCGCACTTTTGTTGGTGTAACCTTCAATCCTAAAATATGAATAGTCCTGCAAATCGTAATACAGAGGTGTGTACAGTTTACTTTCCACGACAGTCTGGTCGTCGGCCTGATCTTCGTAGTTCAACACCAATCCATCTTCTTCGAACGGGCATTTCCGGTTTATATCGTAGTTCCAGTAATCGCGCAGATTTCCAAGGCCAGCATAAAAACTCTCCACATTCAGGTCGTAATACCACGGAATAGAGCGACCGCTAAGGCAAGTCCGTTTCTCCAAACTCGGTGTAATCCGGATCGGGTGCGCTATTTCTCCCAATCCGTTGATCCGCTCAATGTCAAAACTTTCCAGCATCAGCACCATCCGATTGTGCAGGCTGATCACTTTCTTAATCAGCAACTTTTGACCGTTGTAAACCGGTGGCTGTACAAAATGATGCCTGTATTCCGATTGTTCGCAAAGGGTATTTTCGTCGCCCATCGCGTTGCCAAGCATCAAATGTTTGGGAAATCGTGTCATATCGGCCGAACATTCCGACAGGAGGTCGAAAGCCGAATTTTTAAATTCATGATACGCTAAAATTAAATCAACGACTAAATCGTAAACATACTGGATACCAACATATGAATTATAGGTCGGGTTGGCATCGTCGAGCAGATTATGTATTTCACTTATTTTTTCAAGTAGCGGATCGGTCTCGAAGGGATTTTGCTCTTGATACGAATCGAGCAACAACGGACGATAAATGTTAAATGTTTCGGAAAGGGCCTCAATTAAATTGTCGAATACCGACAGAACGACATTGGCGTAATGCTTTGAAAACTCCGTAAAATCGGATGAATGCAAAGCAGCCGGATCAAACAGAGCCCGGGGTAAATTGATGGTTGGCAAATTGTACTTTTCCGGGAAAACCGCGTCGAGTTTCCCGGTGTTGGTGCGATCCCAAACTTTTTGCAAGTCGGCTACACTAATCAGCAATTTACGAATCGTGAGACTACGCTCTTTGCCCAATTCATCGCAGCTTTTACCCAGGCACGATTTCAGATCTTTGTCAAATCGCTCGATGAAAAGCAAAACGACCTTGTCGGCCAAAAAAGTGTCATCATTCAGGGGAACCACTCCGGCTCCGTCATCAGCGTTCTCGGTCAACAGCTCGTAAAGGGTCACATCCTGCAAATTCGCTGAGTCGACAAAAGGCTCATAAATGGTTCCCGGTGGCAATTTATACGGCCTATGTTTCACCGTTACACAATCGCCCAATGCCATGAGAAATCCCTCGGATGTAATTCCGGTTCCCTTCGAAATGGTGAGCTCATTGGTTGTTGTGTTGTAGCTCACATTCAGCCCGCAAACCACCCCCATGCCGATCAGTTTCGCCCGGGTCAGTCGGGTCTGCTGCTCCAGATACGACACAAGGCTGTTCATCTGTTTACTGGTCAGTACCTGGTTACTTTCAAATACCGGATATGTGTTGATTATCGTACTCATTGTCGTATGTTTTTATGCATTACCTAAAACCGAATGATCTAAAATGATCGCGTTCTCAAGTGTTTCATCAACGGCGCAATCATAGAGTGTTCCTGACGGATAGACATTCCGGAGGGTGCCGAGCGTCTCAACAAGCTCGCGTTGACATTTTGAAAGCAAGCCGTAATCTTTCACTTCCCGGGCATTTTCGAGCAGCCATGCTTTGTATCGGGTTTCAAATTCATCCATTTGAGCGCAGCTAATCCAGCACACCGACAGAAAGACATGCGCCGGAGCTTCCAACCGGATTTGCTGTTCGAAGAATCGACGGAAGTCCTTGTTATCAAATCGCCCCTGCCAGTGAGGCAAAATCACGCTGGCCACACAGGTGTAGGGATCCTGAATCTGACAAGCCTCACACGAATCGTCTTCCAGTACAATGTCCAGCAATTTGTCTTCCACCATCGTTTCAACCCGGCGAATAACAATCTCCTGATGGGTTCCAAGGTCAGTCAGGTGGTCAACTTCATAGCGTCCATCATTGGTACCACCGGTTGAACCGCGAATCTCAACTACCTCGCCCGGTGCCACCCCAATGGCTTCCGGCTCGTTCATCGTAATGAGCATCAAAGCCGCTGAAATCGCTGTTATTGGTGTTCCTTGCAGATAGGTGAGACTGCCAACCGGAGCCGAAAACGGAATTTCATTCGCAATGGCTTCCGCTGTTCGAATTCGTGTTCTACCGCTGCTACTATTGAATTGCGCACTTTTTACCGTGTAATCGCCATCGTTCGCACCGGTTCCTGTAATCCGGATTTTGCTCGATAAAATTGAATTTGGTGAAGCATCAAGCCCGGCCGAAATATTCGCGTTAACCCGGAAATACCTTGTACTCGTACTTGCTGAATAGATGGGCCATGTTTTCGGGAAGAAAAGCGATCCATTGTCTGCCAGTCCCTCGGTCAATGTTTCGTCGTGGGCAGCCACAAAATGGAGCCCTTTCACCTTAGGCCGAAGCAAAACATGCTCCATCACATGCATCCCTTCATGACTAAAAAACAACCGATTCACAAACTCCACAAACAGGTCAACCGCTTTATTTTCATAACCTCCTTTTAGTGTGATTTTGCTGCCATCAACCTTTGTTATCGCGAACGATTTTGTATACGAAAGGCTGCCGGTAGTATCGTTTGCAGGAATAGCTTCCTCCACAACCAAGGTGGTTTCAGCCCCATTGATTTCAACTGAATAGATGGTGTAGTCGCCATCAACACTTTGCGAACCGACAATGCTCAGCCGATCGCCCGAGAACAAAATACCACCCAGATCGAAGGCAACAACGAAGGCATTTTCTACTTGATCGCTGTAAAACGAAAACGACTCCGAAATACGAAGAGTTCCATCAGCCTGGTTTGCCGGCAATGCCGATCCGATCGTCACCTCAACATCGGGCCCATTTGCTGTGGCACCAACCACCGCATAACCGCCATTGTTTGATGCTGAATTTTCAATCTGAATGGTTGCTGAAGGAAGGCTATTAATCTCATCGGCTAAGGCATCGTTAAAATCGGCGTCTTCACTTTCTGCCAGATCGCTGCCCAAACTACCAATGATCCGAAAACGGTACGCACCGCTGTCGGAACTGAAATAATAACTGCTTTCACGCGATGCCCGACTGATTAATTGCCAGAATATATCGTGACGCGAAGCTTCAGCTTTTGCATTCAGTTCGTCCTCCGTTTCGTTGTTGTACAACAACTCGCCCAACGGAACATCTGCAGATGAAATGACTTCGTGAACTGTGACTTCCGTTGTTCCACTAACATCGGTCGCCGACGCTACGGTGTAACTCCCGTCGTTGTCCTTCGAACCGTTCACAAGCAATACATCACCGGCATTTAGTTTGACTGCAATATTGCCATCTATACTAATTTTGTGGGTTGAAATATCGACCGACAGAATATCGACCAATGATTTCGGGCTTCCTTCCACCGGACTCTCTCCCGAAAGCACGAGATCGTCTGAATTATATGTCAGCGGCCGACTATACAAGTTATAGTGGACTACGGCAATCGGAGGATTCGGAACCATATCGACAGCAACCTGATAATCCAGGTAGTTCATGATCGGACAGCCCAGATTCGTGCGGTTCGATTGAGGATTGCTGAAGAACTCGGTTTTGAACAACTCTATCAGTTTCCCGATATCCTGACTGGCCGCACCGTCAACGTCGTCATCCGGATAATCCGCCCTAATGCTTGTGCCGGCAAGCTTTTCGCCACATTCCAGGGTGAAATAAAAATTCACCTCATCGTCGGTCTGTATGCGATAATTTTCAGTAAACAGTCCCTGAACAATTAACTCTTCGAGCCCCATTTTCGCGTCTTCCTCCTGCTCAAACAATTCGTTACTTTTCAGCAGAATCGTTGCCATATTGTCGGAAACCAAAATCTGCCAGGCATCGCCAACCGGAACAATCTCGAAGTTGGGAGAAAAAAACAATTCGTCCGAATCAGCCTGATCAATGCCAACCAAAAACGAAGCGCGGCGGCTTAATCCGGAAATATTATCGGGACTCCAAACGGCACACTTGTCTTTATAATTGATTCCGGTTCCGCGGCGCGAACTAATCCGGGGATAGTCGTTCAGAAACTGCAATTTATCTTCGATCAACTCAGCCGGCCCAACCGCCTCGCCCGATAGTTTTATCGTCAACAAAGCATAATCGGTAAAACTCTCAGCAAATCGGCCAATCAGGTGATCCAGGAACTTATTTTTTCGTTTCAGGAAAAGCGGCTCATCTTCGGCAATCTGATTGAGAATAACCGCATGCCCGTTCTTATCCACATAAAGAGCATTGGCATTGGGAACCAAATCAAACAAAGGCTGAGTGTAATACGTGCGCCCGATGATGTAATTCCCAAGCTCGTCGCGGGCAGCATTCATAGAGAATAAATCCTTCACATGAGCCAGCTGCGAAAAGTAATTGGCCAGCAGCTGGTCGAACACCATCAAATAGCCTTTCAACTGCCGGGCTTGAGCCTGTCGCGAATTATTCGCCTGAGCATTGTTGCCACGCGTAGCAAATCCCTCGTCGCCAATACCATAAGCAAGCGGAAATTCATTTTGAATGCTCTCATAGCTTTCCAGATTCCGGAATTTACCTTCCGGAACATCGAAATCGAGCACAGGATTGAACAGTTTGGCTACACGCTCCTCACCCGATAATTCAACCATCAACCGTTCAACTTTGCCGGCCGATGCCCGGAAAGGCAACTGATTTTTGTAGTATGTAATTTTGGAATCGGCAGTACTTAGACGCGGAACGTATTTTTGCTCAAAAGCCAGCTGCAAACACCATTTCACACTTTGCGACCGGATGGAGCCATCGGCATTGTCGAGCGGAATGTTGGCAATTTGGATTGACCGAACGGAAACCACGCCCGGAATATCCATGATAAGCTGAATAAGATCGGAAACGTGAATGTACTTTTTTCGGTCGGCCTGCTCCAGCTCAGCATCGTCAATAAATCCGTGCTGCAAGGCAGGGCCTTCAAAAATTTGATCTGCAGTCAGGCATTTACGTTCATCGGTTGTGACAAAGTACAGCTGCTCACCCTCTGTCAACAAGGCTGAAGGAATCTCTTCGGTCACCATCACCTTGGTTCTGTTCGACTTTCGATCAACCGAAACTGATTTCACGGTGTAATCGCCATCGTTGCTGCGTGAACCTGAAATTGAAATGATTTGGCCGGCCAGCAAGCGATCCGTTAAATCTCCTTCAACCCTAAAATACCGGAGTTCGCTACTGATTTCAAAAATGGTATAATCGTTCCTGATTTTGCACTTGTCCAGCATTTCGGTCAGCGTGTAGAAATGAACGGTTGGCGACAAAAACTTGTCAATTTCGTGAAACATGCGCGCCTGAAATTCCTCGACATTGGTTTCCGTAGCCAATTCAATATCAGCACAAACAGCAATTTTCTCAACTTTCAGCGCATTCAACCGATAGAAATCTTCACCCAAATTCCGATTGCCATGCAAACGAGCTTTCACCTCTTCAATAATCTCCCGAATTTTCTCCACTTTTTGAAGGTAGAAAGCCAGCATGCTGTCCGAATTGTAATAAATGAAATCGTTGATCTGATTTTCAATCGCCTGTATTCCCAGAATACTGACGACATCTGAAGCAGTTGTAACTGAGCCGGTCAATTTTACAATGTTGTTCACCAGCGCATAGGTAATTTCGTATCCTGCAGGCAGTTTCCCAATGTTCAGACTAATGTTTTGCACATTCGATTTAATGCTGAGCTGGTCATCCCAGTCGATATTTGTGTTGTCCCAACGCGGGAACTCAATCGCAATTTTTATTGTCAGCCCGTTTAGTTTCGGATCATCCGAATGCTCTTCAATCACGAAATCTTTCGTCAGAATATTTTCATTCAGATCGCCAAAAGCATCACAACTTTCAAACTCGAGCAAAATATCATACAAAATACCGACATCGATTGGTGTCTGGCCGGTTTCACCCGGCTTGGGGCGGTAAAGCGGATCCGGTTCGAAACTTAGTTTGCTGGCTTTTTGATGCGTAAATACCGGAACTTCGTTCTGCGTTGCTTCTTCAATCCATGCGTTTTTCACTCCAACATGCTGGCAATCGGCAGTCGATGGATCGTAAACATCAACGTCTATCAGCAGCTTTCGGTAATCTTTAACGGTAACCGGACTGTTGGGAAGAATCTCCCGAGCCGTGAAAAAATTCAGACTATCGTCGGGCGTTTCCGGATTGGCCGACAACAAATCCTGAACCGGATAGTTTGCCCGGTAGCCCAGCTCGGTAATGGCATAACAAAGCACCTCGAGAATGGTGACACCCGGATCGTGGATGTTATAGTCGGTCCAGATTTTCCCGGCCAGTTTTTGAATATACTGAATTCCTTCGTCCCTCAAAAAGTTGTATTGACGACTTTTCGATTCCGGTGCTTTCCGTGATATGGTAATTGGCTCTGACATTCGGGAATTATTTTAATCGCACGGACAATCGTCGGATGCGGCTATTTCACTGGTTATAACTTCATTATCAGGACATGCACATTCTCCTTCCTTTTCGAGCACGACTATTTGATGAACTGCTGCCGAAACAAGCACCGAAGCCGAGGTTGAAGCCACAGCCTGTTCGACATCTTTTTGCGGATCGTTTGTCGGATCATCGGCAACAATGTGAAACATTTCAAAGCAGGTGATGTAGTCGACATACGGCTGTTCTTCCACAAAATTCAAAATAACTGACTTATGAATTTTGCCGCCAAAAACAATGTCGGAACCACTCTCGAATGCCCATGGAGAAAGGTATCGGATGATAGACTCATTCAGCTTTTGTTGATAGATTCCTATATCGATTCCGGCGTGGAACTTCACATTGAATTTCACCTGAACTTCTTCAAAAATCGGATTGTGAACATGCACATTGATAAACGGCGAACGACCTAAACCGATCAGGGTATCAATGTCGTACAACGTCACCAAACTGGTTCGGGGTTTCAGCGGATCAACCGCATTCTTATTCCGGATATTGGATACGACAATTAAGCTGACGTGCCTTGGCGAAGCTTCATTAATACTTGTGTAAACCCCATCGAAACGAGTGTGATTTAAACATTTCACCTTGTACACCGAGGGAAAATTCTGCAAAATAATCCGTTCGTAATCCCAGATTGTAATCGACCGGTTTTTGTGGCGCAATCGCTCGCTGACACGCGTATAGAATTCATTACTTTCTTCCTTCACTTTTCCGCCAAAAGAAGTGAATGGCTGTTCTGTTTTTTTGATTGCCGAATCGGCAACCACCAATTTCGAAATCGTCTTTTCAGCCATTGGCTTGCTCAGGTAATTCGGATCATTTTCATCATCGGCAAAAACAACTTTCGCGGCCTGACATCGCACATCAATCAATTGCGGGATACCAAACGAATCGTTGGGAACAGATGCTCGAATCCAATGATATCCGCCCGGTAAGATGGTATTTTCCACACAGGCATCCGATGGTACCGCGAACTTCACCACACCGGTAGTTATCACCCCCTTAGTGGTGTCAGCCAGAATATTTTGCTGTGGAAATGGTCTCCATTCGTTGCAGGCCAGATAGCTCCAATCCACTTCGGGTGGAGTCAAATCCGGGTTGGAAGTGCCCTCGGAAACCTGAAACAAAACAGACAGGTTTTGCGGAGGCACCAGGTCTTTTATGCCAAGGTACAATTCGCCCTCGTTGGTATATTGAGGGAACAGATAATTGGCTGATGCCGTCGTCTTGATCTCGACAACCCCCATGGGATGAACATGAAAAAACTGCTCCACACGCTCGCGGTAGTTTTTGTCGCTTTCGTTTTCGGTTCTGATCGTTTCAGCAGAAACGTAGTTTACCGACAATTCTTCAATTTCGGGCGTGTATGGTTCTTTTGGCAGTTGATCGGTATAATCATCGGTTTCGGCATTTAGTGACACCAACACCCGTTTAGTGTAGGCTGTTGGGTATTCACGATGACCGAAATCGGTGCCTTTCAAAGTCAACCGCAGAAAGCCCTTCCGACTTGCCTGATTAAATTCGGTGAATTGGCCGATGTTCTCATCGCGCTCAATAGCTCCCACCAAGGTTGAGGGCGGCTCACCAACCGGATCGTTGTTGCTGAAGCAAATGCTGTGCTCAGCCTTCAATTTGGAACCGGCAGTTTCGGAAAATAATTTATTGGAATCTGCATCGACTGTTTTCCAACTCTTTTTATCAAGCAATTTGGATTCAAAAATGAAGGAATGATTGGTGCGGGCCGGCGAATTAGGATAATAATTGGCATAATGACCGTTAAATCCAGTCGCCAGATCCGGCAACCCAAGCCACTTAATACGAATGGTGAGCTCGTTTAAAGCTTTCTGAAAAACCTCGCGACTACCAATATAAAAGTTTGAGCCGATGATCGGACGATTACCAAAGGGCTGAAAAGGTTTTCCGATATCCAGCACAGACTGATCGTTTTGAATTAACAGGTTTTTCGCCTCCCGCACATCAACCACCAGATTCATGCTGCCAATTGTAAAATCCTTCAGGTACTTGTATATAAACGGATTAACGCGGCTACTGGGATTTAAAAGAATTTTAACAACCGGCCAGGCGGTTCTTATCGGGTCAAGCAACACCTCTTCATCATATGCTACAATCGCCTCCTGATCTTTGGTAATGGTTCGTTTTATAATAATCCGGTTGTGCTGTTTATCGATGGTCGTACTGTGCACCGGATCACCAAAGCTATAAATCAGGTCATCTATTTTGTCCTGCCCAATATATTTAATCGACCTCACGTCATCCAAATTTCGAAATCGGCTGCCCGGCCGTTTATTGCGTTCCGAAATTATACGCGAGGCAACAGTCAAACCAATATCGTAGTCGCGAAGATTGTCGCCAAACCCTGTTGCCGGATCGTCGAACACAGGCCCCTCAACCGGTTCAATACCTGCAATATCAGCAGCGGTTTTCGCGCTGTTCAAAAAGTCGAGGATACGCTTTTCCACCACCGGATCAAAACCTGATGAGCCTGCGATCTCCCAAATCGGTTCAATCCATTTTTCTTCCCCGCTAAATTTCAGCCGGAAAGCATCATAAAGCATGTCGTTTGTAAGGCTGTTCAACAGTGTTGGCGAACCTGACAGGTTTAAATAGATGGTGATGACACGTTCGCCTTCGGCTAAAAACAAATTAGGTGAAGCCAGAGCCAGCCCTATTTCAGCCAGATCGCGGTCAGCCACCAAAGCTGTTTCGGAAGCCGATTGGAAGTTTGGAAACTGAATTCCGCCGAATGTTCGCCAGCTTTGATCTTCGTTGCTGATCCCGCCACCTTTGCCATCGTCCGAATTTGCCTTTGGCGAAACATACAAGCGATAATCATTCTTTGGATCGGGCTCCAATGCGGAAAATAAGTCATTCTTATTTAGGAACAGCGCTTTTAATTCGGCCAACGTTGCTTTGTTGAGCGAAGTTTCTTCGTCCAGTTTGTAAACCACATTGTTGCCAAGCTCATCCTTCCCTGCTTTGAAGCTGGTTTCCTTTTCGAGCAAATGCGTTGAAACATGTTTGGCCAACTCAAAAATCAGGTAAACCTGATCAGGCACTGCCGGTTTTGCAGTCAAATGCAGAACATCGCGATAGTAAAAGTCAAGGTGTTTTTTAGTCCACTGGTTGATATCGTCCTGCGCGTATTTAAATAGCTTCAGAAAGGCGATAAACAAAGCAAAATGCGGCGAATTTAGCTGACTATCCGGATCGATATGCTGGTTGAAAAAATCGTACCAGTTACTTTTTAGTGGATCGGGGTCAATGGTATTATCGGGTTTGAAGTAGTAAATCTCCTTTGCAAATTCGCCGGCAAAAGCGATCAGATCGTCCATACTTCGCTCATCAACTGCGACATACCCGGGCAGCAACGTTTTTAGTTGTCGTTGAGCCTGACTGGTGCCGTCGCGCTGCAATGGATTTTTCGAATTACAATTGATCGCCATAAGTCTGTCAGTTTAAACAATGTCAGTTCCCTCGGTCAAATAGTAGGGATACACAATATTTCGTCGGTTGTTAGTAGCAATAACGGTGTAGTCGATCCGGATTTCAACAATTCCATTTGCGGCATCGATAACGAAATTAACGTCGTCGACTTTAACCCGGGGTTCGAAAAAAAGAATGGCTTTTTTAGTTCGGGCACTTACTCTCTGAGCCACCGAAACAGACAACCGTTCGAACAATAGTTCGTCCATATTGGCGCCAAAATCAGGCTGCATCACCCGTTCGCCTCTTGCGGTTGCCAGCAAAATGAGAAGACTCTGCCTGATGTCCTCCTCATCGTCTACCATATTCACGCCATGCCCGCCACGCGAAAACGCGGGAGGAAACGACCATCCTCTTCCTAAAAATGTATTTTCTTCTACTTTAATTTTTGCCATTATCAATCTGTTTACCAACCTCGAAGGAGCAAGAGATCACACAGAGATGAGTCTTGTTACAGACCAATCATCCCTGTGTGTCTTATTGCTAGTCTCCGGGGAAATTATTAGTTCTGGAATCTTTCATAAAAGGTCTTTTATTTTAGTTTTTCATCTTCATTTTTAACTGTCAACCGATTATCACCGTTGGTTCACCCACTGCCGCGGTAGCTCCGCACACGGCAACGTCGCCCACCCGAACGGCCGGTTTTCCACCAATCAAAACAGTTGAACTACCTGCCGGGATAGGGCTCACCGTTGGTTGATGCACATTGGGTGGAAGCGAGCAAACATGATTATCGCCCATCACCGCTGCAGGCATTCCTCCAATCAAAACGGTTGGTTCGCCCGGACCAATGATCGTCCCTCCGTGGGTTGTTGTGTCTGTTACTCGAGCTGCTGCCGGCATAATCGTTTAATTTATCATGACAATTGAACCTTTCACTACGGTTTGCCCGCTCGACGACAGCTCGGCTCCGGCGCTGCCTTCAGCCGTAAACTGCGCCTGCGATTTAATATTGATATTCACCCCTTCGAGGTTGATATCGCCATTGGATTTTAGGTTGATATCCGAGTTGCTCTCGAGCGAAATACCATCGGACGAGAGCAGAAATTTGTTGCTGTTTTCATCCTCAATATTGATAGAGCCTTCATCGTCGCTGATGACAATGGAGTTCCCGTTCGGCGTTTCAATCGTCACGCTGCTTTTGTCATCATCGAACGTAAGTTTCATGCCACTGCGGGTAGTCAGTCCCTTTTGGTTATTCTCTTCGTCGGGAGGGATGGGTGAAGCTTTGGTGCTGCTAAACAAAGAGCCCAGAATAATCGGATCGCGCGGATCGTCATTCAAGAAACCAACAATTACTTCGTCGCCAACTTCCGGCCGGAAAACCCAGCCCCGATCCTGCGCTGCATCCAAGGTAACCAGCCTCGCCCACACCCCTTCGTTCTCGTTGTCGATAATGGGCAATCGCACTTTAATACGCTCTTCACCATCCGGATCTTCGTGAATGTTGGTTACCAGCCCTATTTGCAGTCCGTTGACAGCCGGAATCAAACCACTGGCAGGCTTATCAACAATGTCACTAAATTGATTGACGAACCAATCTTTTTCCAAGCCAAATTCCAGTTCGGTAAACCAGTTGGAATCATTAGTTACCCGGTGCGAAACCGACGAGACAAAAGCGACACCATTCATACGGTCACCAAAGCCGGCCAGTTGAATAACATGTCCGGGTTTGATATCGCTAAACCCCTGAATCTTCACTTTTCCCCGAATTTTGGCCAGGCGACTACGCACCAGTTGCGCATCGGACCACGCTTTTAATTCCGCATTTTTTATTCGCCCCGTATGCTTCAATAACAGTTCCTGAGGGCCGGCAACTGCCGCTAAATCTGCCGCCGAAAAATTCCCTTGCTCTGTCAAACCGGGATCGTCACCTTCACCCTCCACAATTTCCTGATTGGTGAGATCCCACGAGCTGCTTTTAACACCGGCAAACTGATCGCGGGCATCCATTCCGGCTTCAAACTCATAAATATTGTGCCCGTAAGCCAGCTCAACCATGGGATCAGCGGCAAGGTCGGGCGCTTTCACGGTAATTGAACCATCATCAACCAATACCAATTTACCATTCACTTCGGCCCTGGTCACCAGAAAATCCCAGTCGGTTGTATGATGCTGAACCAAACTCGCATGTGTTATTGACGTACTTTCCACATCGGCAGTTAATCCATAGCTTCCGATCACGTCTTCAATCATCTCACTATCTGTCAGTTCAACAAAATACTTGCTTTTGCGTCCAATTGTCATCTTCACTGCCGGATCCTTCATTTCAACAATCAAATAGGCTGGTTTGCCTTTTCGGGCCTGAATGGCATGTTTAGTAATGATGCCCCGAAAAATGATATCCTCGGAAGAATGATAGCCCGCCAAAATTTCGATTTCGTTGCCGGGAACAAACAAATCGCCACTACTGATTTCGAAGTTTTCGCGCGGAACACTACCGTCGAAAATAACCAGGCGGGCAGTCGGAATCCGGTTAACCGACTTCGTAACCAAAATACTCACCACGCCAACATCTCCACCAATCACCTGCCCGTTCGACAGAATAGTGAAAGTTGCCAGGTCGGTTTCGGCCTGTGTTGGTATCGTTCGTAAATCAGCCATTTTCGTTTTTATTAATAGGTGGCAACACCAGTCGTTGACCGGGAGTCAATTTCCGGATGTTGTTAATCTCATTAACCCGGGCTATTTCGAGATATAGCGATGAATCGCCGTACACTTCGTTAGCAATCATGGGAAGCCTTTCGCCTTGTTTCACCAACCTGAAATGAGTAAGATCGGGCGATGAGCGCCGCGCCATAGCCGCTTGTTCTTCGCGCGAGACTGTTTGCTTAAAGGTTGCGTTTATGGTTGCACGCAGCGGAGCACCCGACGAATGAAAAAGTTTATAGGTGACGGTGGCCCGCTCCATAACCCCGTAAAAATGAAACGTTCCCCAGCTCAGTTCCAAATGGTTTGTGCGGTGCTCCTCTCCCACATATAGCTGGGTGATGTTCATAAACGCGTCAATCTGTTCCTGTACATAGCCAACGGCACCTGTTGCGGGGTTCAAGTCAACAGCCGTACTACCAACACCCGACACACCGGTTCCGTCAAACAGGAAATCGAACGAAACCGTGTTAGACGGCTGCCCCTGAAACGCCTGCGTGTCAGCCGTTCCGCCAATCGGTCGCTGCGGAATATAGGTAGTCCCGTAAGTTTCGCTGAATGTATTTGGGTTGTACATTACGGCAAAGGAATCGCCTGTCTGATTCTGAAAATTCTCATCAGAATAGGCGATTATGGTCAGTTTGGCGACCTCCGCAAGTCCATCAAAAAGATTCAGCAGTCCCATCAGCGTTCGTTTTTGTCTTTAATCAGTTGAATCAGCAGGTCAATTTTTTCGGCCCGGCAATCCTGTTTGTCGTCCGTTGGAAGACTGCCTTGTGCCGGCTGGGTTTTGGCACGGGAGTCGTCGACAATTGCCCGGATTACAAGTTCTTTTATTTCAATTGGCATGGTTTCAATTTTAAAGAAGTGAAGTCACATCCAAACGCCTGAAATACTGGTAGGCAAATTCGATGTTCTCGATCACAATAGTTGCTTCCTCGGCATTAAAATCGGAGATTTCCCATTTCACAGGCCAGGCTTTTATGAAGTTCCAGCCCTGAATCGGGAGATGATCTCCGTTGAGCAAGATCACCGATATATCATGGGCTTCAAAAGCATAATTTTCCACCGAATCTTTAAACCACTGCATCAGCTGCGAACCGATTAGCATGCCTCGTTTCAGCACCAAATTGGGGTAGGTAACCGCATTTGGAAGCTTATGTTTGAAGCGATTTTCACCACCTTCGTGATACTCTTCAACACTTACTTCGGCATTGATTCCTGACACCGATTGGAAACCAATATCAGGGATCCCCGGGTATTTGAGCAGCAGCCCTTCAAACCGAACAATGAAATGAAATCCGACAGGTGGATAAATTAATGCCATGGTAAATTCCGATTCGTTTTAAGAGAATTCTATGCTCAGTCCTTCGTGGCAGAGTTCAATGCTTTCGACCGCCACCTCGTTGCCAGTTGAATTTAGCGAGGGCCCTTCAACTTTGCAGGGATAAGCCTCTTTCACCTTCCACGAAACAACCGGAGCATGTTCTTCATTCAGCAATGAAATCGTCAGATCGCGCCGTTCAATTTTATTGAGCTTCACCGTGTTCAGCCACTGAAAAAATTCATTGTCACCCTGAAAAATTCCACGCTTCAGCGTGATGTTTGAATATTGCGGAATACCCGGCATTTTGGTAACCTGATATTCGAGCGAACTACCTTCGCGGTAGTCGATATTCTGAAGTTCAACGGTCAGTCCCGAAACTTCGGTGAAACCGATTCTATTTCCTCCCCATTCTACCTGGAAATGGAAAACGCTAACTGGATAGTTAATAGCCATATCGATTGTATTTTAAAGTTGATCACTGTTTTTCTAAGATTAGGATTCCTGCATTTTGTGCGAAAACTTCAGAATTATGAACTCGGCAGGACGCACCGCAGCCATCCCGATTTCAATAATCATCCGCCCTTCGAGAATATCCTGTGCTGTCATGGTTTCGCCCAACCCAACTTTCACAAAGAAAGCCTCGTTGGTTTTAGCTCCGGCCAGCGCTCCAACGCGCCAAAGGGTGGTCAGGAAATTTTCGATCATGGTTTTGGTTCGTAGCCAGGTATTGGCGTCATTGGGCTCGAACACAACAAATTCGGTCGCTTTTTTCACCGATTCTTCAATAAAGATGTAAAGCCTTCGCACCGGCACATAGCGCCATTCGTTGTCGTTGCCAGCCAAGGTACGCGCCCCCCAAACCAATGTTCCTTTGCCGGTAAAAACGCGAATGGCATTGATTGATTTTCCGGTCGATGCATCCACATTGAGCGACTCCTGTTGCTCGTGGGTAATTTTGGTTACCGGTCCGACTACCGAGCGAACACCAACATTCGCAGGCGCTTTCCAAACTCCCCGGTCGCGGTCGACCCGGGCATAAATTCCGGCAACCGAGCCACAGGGCGAAAGGACAACCCGCTTTTTGGCAATCTCAGCCAAAATGGTGCGGTATAAACTCGGTTCGGTTGAAGCCAGTGTGGCCAGTGTTGTTCCGGCCAGTGATGTAACAGCACCACCTCCACTTTGATTATGAGCCGTGATATCGACCACGCTTTCATCGAAGCCGTAATTCAGGGTGGTTTCCAGGAAAGGATAATATGCGGCTCCGTATTTCAGGTAGTCCGTTCCGAGTTGTCCCCGAAAAACGGTAGCGTCGCTGCCGTACATGTCGGCAATGGTAAACCGATCCTGCAATTTGTTGCAATGGTCTAGCGATGCCTGAATCACCTGTCCATACTCACCGACCGTGTCTAACGAAACAGCATCGGGGAAAAGCAACAAAGTTGGCTCGTCAACGGTTTCCAGCAATTTAACTCCGTCCGTCAGCTCCGATTGCGACACCCCTGTGGAATAATCGCCAACCGACAAAATGTAGCAATCGCCGCCACCATTATTAAAGAACATTTGGAGCTGATAATACAATTTGAATTTTGAAACAGAAGGGATTGTCACAACCACCGAACGGTTCGTGACTTCGTTGGCGGAATTCACCGTATCGTTCAGAACCACATCAATACCTTCGTTATTCGGCCCGCCAAATATTTCGCGATATTCCAGCAACGAGGAAATGCGGATCGCTTTCCCGGTCACATTAACACCATCTTTCTCAGCCTCAGCCGTATAGCCAACAAAAGCAGGAATGGCTGTTTCCACTGCCGCCACCGAGGCAGGCAGCGTGGAAATCTCTTCAATGTATACTCCCGGTGTTTTATAAATTGCCATAGGTTTCTATTTTATGTTTCGGTTTAATTGTTAGGATTCCTGAAGTTTGTGGGAAAATTTTAGAATGATAAACTCGGCCGGCCGCACGGCAGCCATTCCAATTTCAATATTCATTCGCCCCTCCAGAATATCGAGAGCTGTCATGGTTTCACCCAAGCCAACTTTCACAAAGAAGGCTTCTGCGGGTTTGGCTCCGGCCAGTGCTCCGTCGCGCCATAAAGCCGACAGGAAATTCTCGATCATCGTTTTGGTTCGAAGCCAGGTTTTCGCGTCGTTCGGCTCAAACACCACAAACTCGGTGGCTTTTTTCACCGACTCCTCCACAAAAATGAACAGTCGGCGAACCGGAACATAGCGCCATTCATTATCGTTCCCTGCCAGGGTTCGGGCGCCCCAAACCACAATTCCTTTTCCGGCAAAATTGCGGATCACGTTGATGGATTTTCCGGAAGTCGCATCGACATTCAGATTCATCTGTTGCTCGCTTGTCACCAATACCGATGGGGCTTTAACCAACCGAAGGCTCACGTTTGCCGGTGCTTTCCACACACCACGATCATGATCGACCCGAGCATATACGCCTGCCATTGTCGATGATGGATAGAGCACAATTTCGAATTTCTTTTTAATGGCTTTTACGATGTTGTTGTAGAGCGCTTTATCGGCTGCCAGTGCATTGGCACCACCGGTGAGGGTTGCTCCCGAAAGCGTTACTCCGCTACCACTGCCACTATCGGCATACGCCAATGCAATGCTGTTTCCGGCGCTACCCGGAACTGCCGTGATGGTAATTACATTGGCTGCTACCTCTGCCGCGTAGGCCGTATCGGCCAGTGCCAGAATTGCAGCATGAATTGAAGCCGCTGCATCGTTGTTTGAAGCACCGGCCTGCCAGTCCAGAGCCGCACCTTCAGTCAGAGCCTGTCCGTTGATGGTGAGCACATCGTCATCTAAAACCGTAAAATCGTCGATCGTAATTGTTCCTGTAGCTGCCACTGCCGGATTGCCACCAGCCCAAACATCGGCCAGAGTTTTTCCTCCGGTAAATGTTCCTCCTGTTCGGCTGTCGGTAATTGCAACGCCTGAAGCTTTAAAATTCAGGTTGATGGTAGTTTTTAGCGACGGATAATACGACGCACCGTATTTCAGGTTATCGCTGCCAACATCGGCTCTGAAACCTGTTCCGTCAGCATCAACGGTTCCTCCCAGCACACTGGCATCTATAATTGCAAACCGATCTTGTAATTTGTTGCATTGGGTGAGCATAGCATCATTAATCGTTTTGCGGTTTGCAGGTCCCAACGTGATTGCCTCCGGAACCACGAGCAAAGTCACCTCGTCTTCATTTTCAACGGCAGTAAGTCCGGCCTGTAGTTCGCCAACGGTTACAAGCGTACTTGAATCGCCGGGCAACGGAAGAGCCGCATAGCCTCCTACGGAAACAATGTAGCAGGGACCACCGCCGTTAGCAAAATACATGCGCAGATGATAGTGCATGGCATACGGAGATAAAGAGGTGGCTGCCGCGACCAAAATGCTGGTATTTGCTTCTGTCACGTCAGCTCCGGAAAGAGTAACGGTGAGGCTCTCATTAAAAGCTCCGCCAAAGATCTCTTCAAACTCGAGCATAGAGCTGATTCGAACCGGTGTGTTGACCGGTAAAGCAGCTCCATCTTTCTCGCGTTTTTCAGTGTAACCGATGAATGCAGGTATCGCCGTAGCGACCGGAGCCACCGAAGCGGGTAGCTTCGATATTTCTTCGACATAGACACCGGGTGTTTTGTAACTGGCCATAATCGTTCGCTTTAATTATTTCGTATTAACTGTTTTCATAGATAGAGGTAGACTTCTGATTCCGGGCTGCCACTATACTGTTTCGTAGTTCCTCCGGGAGAAGGATTAGGTAAATTGGCAACCAAAACCTGATTGCCGGGTGTCTTTCGGAGTTGAAGGTTGGTTTTTGGAATCTCGTAAAAAGGAATTCCATGTGTTGATTGAAAAACCACTGCCTGGTGGTTGTCGATTTGGACATCATATTTCAATAAGCTTGCAGAAACTGTTGTCGCCCCGCTCGCGTTGATTGCCGAACGCAATGAACCGGCGGTAGCCGCAGCAGTTGCTCCCTGATTAAAATCACTTCCCTCGGTAAAACTGACCCCGTTAATCGTGATCGTGTATCCTGCTGCCGCATTGTTTACAATTGTAATAGTGCCGGTTGCGGCTACTCCGGTTTCGCCGCCAGACAATGTTTTGCCCGATAAAACGGCAGCAGGAAACTCGCCCGTTCCGCTATAACTCAGCTGAATTGAGTTTCCTGCTTGCCCTGTTGCATCAGCCGTGATTTGAAGGCTTGCATAAGCACGGCTAAACTGATCTGACTGATATGGTGTTCCTGTGGTGGTTCCGCTATCATTTATGGATAAAGTATCCGAATTGAAATCAATATTCGTTCGCTTGTTCACCACGTAATACTTCCAGATGGTAGCAGCCCTGCGGAACTGCAACCAATACTCTTCGGTATTACCGTACAAGTTTCCACTTAGCGTATCGTAATTAAGTTCAACAATACCCAATGTGTTTTTCCGGGCTAATTCATCATTCGCATAAATCGCCTTTTCCGACAGCACGACGATCCCGGCTTCATCTAAAACAGTTAAGGTATATCTGCCATTGGGTTTGTTTCGCAAATCAACCTGAATACTGAATTGATTTGTTGAGTTGATCACTAAATTCAGGGTTGGCGGAAAAGGAAGCCCGTTCGCATCTTTTCCTACTGAAACCGGATTCCCCGCCGCATCCGTTACCCGGAATTGTACTGTCGAAGGGTTCCCATTGATCCGAAATTCATAGGTGAAAAGTTTTAGCTCCAGGCTATCCAAAAGGCTGTGACTGATTCGTTCAGGATTGGACGGATTGCTTGACGAGGCGGCTGGATTGTTGGTGAAAAATAGGATTTCACCGGCAGCGTATTTCCGGCTGGCAGATTCATCCAACTGTGTCAAACTAAGCAAATCCGCTTTGCGGTCGCAGTTTAAAGTGAAGGTGAACCGTTGCTCGCCCGATAGTTCAACAAAAGGAGAAACACCATCATCGCCAGCCCGATATAAAACAGTAACTCCATGTGGCAGACGTTTAAACAGCATCTTCCCGTTCTGAAGCAACCGGATCGTCTCGCTGGTCGGATCAATCTGCATAAAGCGATCCAGACCGTCTTTAAAATAGTCGTGCCCGACAAGCAGATTAAAAAGTCTATGGTAGTTTATATTCATCCGCTTTTCGTTTTGCTGTCAATTCGAATTTGCTCAATTGGCACTTCGGTACCCAAAATCTGTCTTTCCTGGAAGGTGACAATCTTCAACTTGTATAGAACCGAAGGCAGATATTTGGCTCCCACAACGGTCCAAAAATTATAAAGCTGCTCAAACGAATAGGAATATAACTCCACCACCAGTCGGCGAATTGTAGGATCGTAGCCAGCCAATGCAGGCGAATTTTCTTGCGTGAACACATTTTTGGCCTGAAAAAATGAAATGACAAACGAGAGCTGTTTCAGGCCTTCCACATAATCGTCGGTCGAGTCGTTGGCTTTTTTATCCTGAAAATTTGCCGAAATCAGAATGTACAGATTCAGTTTGATCTCCGGATTCAGATACTCAACACTCCCCGAGTTGTTGACCAACGAGTTCCGCTGGTCTTTATATACGCGCTCTTCTTCAATGTTGATCAGTGATACGCCCAGAGATTTGTCGGGAATAATTACCCCGTTGCTCTCTGTTGCCACACTGGTTAAAAACACCCGATCGACCCCCGGAGTACCGGTACGTAGTTTCAAATGTTCATTCAACTCATTGGTTATAAAAGATAGTGTGGTATGTAGCATTTCATTAACAGTCAGGAGATTCGTATTCACTGAGATAGTCGCATCAACTGCGTGTGATGATTGATTTTAGAGGGATCTGGCAGAACCGGATTAACTTCGGACAAACCAGACATTCAGTACAAGCTGAGGTGATGGTTCATGAAGTAACTTGCGGTGACAGGCATGAAGACCCTGACACAATTACTTCTGTCCAATTTCAGACCGCAACATCCGATATTAAAATTACCATCATAACAACCTGAATTCAATCCTCATTTTTGAGGATTTTAGTTGATTGATTTTTAGTCATTAAACCCTCAAATAGTGGGATATCCGGGATTCTGACAATCGGCCGGTCATCTCCATCAATTTAAATTATTGGAGTGCGAATACGAAAATGAAGTGTTCGGCATCTAATCGGTTTTCGTATTTTAGGGCAAATTTTTTACCACAATGAATCCGGAAGAGGCTAAGAAACGAATTGAGGCATTACGCCACGAGTTGGAAGAACATAATTATCAATACTATGTACTTTCAAACCCCACCATCAGTGACTATGAGTTTGATATGAAGTTGAAAGAACTGGAAAAGCTGGAAGCCGGATTCCCCGAGTTTTTCGATCCAAACTCACCTTCGCAACGTGTTGGTAGCGATCTCAATCAGGAGTTTGTGCAGGTAAAGCACCAGTACCCGATGTTGTCGCTTTCGAACAGCTACTCCGAGGCCGAATTATTCGACTTCGACCAACGAATTAAAAAGCTGACCGAAGAAACCTATGACTATGTATGCGAACTTAAATTTGATGGAACATCGGTAAGCGTGATCTACGAAAATGGCAGTTTAGCCCGCGCTGTTACTCGGGGCGATGGCGAAAAAGGCGACGACGTAACCGCCAATGTACGCACCATCCGCAGCATTCCGTTAAAATTGAAAGGAAACGATTATCCCGAAAGTTTTGAGATGCGGGGCGAGATTTTGCTGCCGTTTGCCGTATTTGCCGAACTTAACCAACTACGGGAGGAAAACGGAGAACTGCCATTTGCCAACCCTCGAAATGCCGCTTCGGGGACTTTAAAGCTGCAAAACGCCTCCGAAGTTGCCAAACGTAAGCTAGACGCCTATTTTTATTACCTGCTGGGTGAAAACCTTCCCGATGACGGGCACTTCGAAAATTTGGAACGATCAAGGAGCTGGGGCTTTAAAATTTCGGAACATACGCGTAAATGCGCTGATATAAACGAGGTAATTGAATTTATAAACCACTGGGATACTGAACGTTTCAACCTCCCGGTGGCCACCGACGGAATCGTGATTAAAGTCAATTCGCGTCGCGTACAAAACAATCTGGGCTTCACAGCCAAGTCGCCACGTTGGGCAGTAGCCTACAAATTTAAAGCCGAACAGGTGAGCACAACTCTTGAGTCGGTTAGTTTCCAGGTAGGGCGAACGGGTGCGGTAACTCCGGTTGCAAACCTCACTCCTGTGCTGCTGGCCGGAACCATTGTGAAACGCGCGTCGCTGCATAATGCCGACATCATCAACAAACTGGATTTGCATTTGAACGACGTTGTGTTTGTTGAAAAAGGCGGAGAGATTATTCCAAAAATTGTGGATGTGAATGACAGTCTCCGTCAAACGGGTGCCGCAAAAGTCGCGTTCATTAAAAATTGTCCGGAGTGCGAAACACCTCTGGTTCGAAGGGAGGGAGAAGCAGCGCATTATTGTCCGAACGAAACCGGTTGCCCACCTCAGATTAAAGGAAAAATTGAGCATTTTATTAGTCGCCGGGCCATGAATATTGACGGCCTTGGACAAGAAACCATTGAACTTTTGTACCAGGAAGGGCTGGTTGGCAATAGCGCCGATTTGTATGATTTGAGTGCCGACCAACTGGTAACGCTCGAGCGGATGGGCGAAAAATCGGCTGAACGGATTTTGAAAAGCCTGGAAGAATCGAAGGCAGTTCCGTTTGAGCGGGTTTTGTTTGCCTTGGGTATCCGGTTTGTGGGCGAAACTGTTGCCAAAAAACTGGCTCAAAAGTTAATCAGTATCGAAGCGATTCGTTCGGCTAGCCTGGAACAGCTAACCGATATCGATGAAATTGGCGGGCGAATTGCCGAAAGTGTAATTGCGTATTTTAAGGATGAACGCAATACAGCGATGGTTGACCGCTTAATGGAGCAAGGACTTCAATTTGAACTGGATCAGTCTGTACTAAGCGATCGCAGTCAGAAACTGGAAGGGCTCAATATTGTCATCTCCGGAACCTTTGAAAACCATTCACGCGACGAGTTGAAAAACCTGATCGAAAAGAACGGAGGTAAAAGCGTTGGATCAATCTCCAAAAACACTTCTTACCTCTTGGGCGGCAGCAACATCGGCCCATCCAAACTCGAAAAGGTAGCCAAACTGGGTATTCCCATTATCAGCGAAGAAGAGTTTCTGCAGATGATAAACTAGACCGACACGATTGATTATAAATTGCAAGTACAAAGGCCTATTTGATTTCAAACTGAAAAAACAGATAGAATTTCGACACTACTTTTTCAAAGATCGGGGATTAATCACAAACAAATTCTTATTTTTGCGCAAGTTTTATGGGACTAAAAAACAGATTAATTTGCTGGCAGCTTGGGCGTGTCGAAAAGTCGAGGACACGCAGTAAAAAATTCATCAATCTGGAGAACGCACAATCTGTGGGAATCCTATGGAACGAGAATGACCGGGCTGGTTTTGAACTATTGAAAAAATACCTGGACAAGCGAAAAATAAACAGTAAGGATCTGTGCTATTCAACCGAAGCCAGACAGATTACCTTCAGCAAAAAGGATTTCTCGTTTTTGGGAACACCCAAAAGTCCGGCTGTGATTGAGTTTATTGACGAACGCTTCGATATGCTTTTCGATATAAGCCTATCCG
The DNA here is from genome assembly GCF_041596335.1 of Mangrovibacterium sp. Taxonomy (GTDB): domain Bacteria; phylum Bacteroidota; class Bacteroidia; order Bacteroidales; family Prolixibacteraceae; genus Mangrovibacterium. Next base: position 143,892 of record NZ_JBFHIT010000001.1, read on the forward strand.
ACAGCATGCCGGTTCTGGTTGTTCGGGCTATGTCGTTGGCCTCATTCAAAACCGGCTGGAGTTCTGCAAATCCAAATTATCTGGATCTCAACATTGATGTCAGCCAACGAAAGGAAGCCTCGTTCCTGGTCGAACAGCTGATTCATTATTTAACTGAAATAAAATAAACGAAATAGAGCATGACACACCTGTTTAAAGGCGCTGGGGTTGCCTTGGTAACGCCGTTCAAAAATGATTATTCGATTGATTTTAATGCACTTGAAAACTTAATTGAAGCACAAATTGCCGGAGGAGTAGACTACCTCGTTGCCTTGGGGACTACAGCCGAAACTCCGACCCTGACTGCCGAAGAACAACTGGAGGTGGTAAACTGCATCAAATCGAAGGTAAATAAGCGGGTGCCGGTCATGCTTGGACTGGGAGGCAATGATCCTCAAAAAGTGATCAAAACCATCCGTCAAACCGATTTTAACGACATTGCCGGAATTCTCTCGGTTACACCCTATTACAATCGTCCGCCACAAGCCGGCTTAATTGAGCACTATAAATTAATCGCCCAGGCCAGCCCCGTTCCGGTTGTTTTGTACAACGTTCCTTCGCGAACCGGTGTCAATATGGAATCGGCCACATCGGTTGCTATTGCCAAAGCTTGTCCTAACGTAATTGCCATTAAGGAAGCATCAGGCGAATCGTCGCAGGTGGCAAAAATGGTGAAACACGGCCCGGATCATTTTGCCGTAATTTCGGGCGACGATGTGCTCGCGCTGCCGGTGATTGCCGTTGGTGGTATCGGTGTCATTTCAGTGATTTCGAATGCCCTTCCAAAGCAACTTTCCGATCTGGTTCATTTTGCCAACGCCGGAAAATACAATGAAGCCCGCGAGTTACATCTTAAATTAGTCGATCTGCTGAAGCTTATTTTCCGTGAAGGAAACCCGGCTGGCATTAAAGCTGTGATGGAAATCATGGGCTTATCGACATCCGTTGTTCGCCTGCCGCTTTTTCCGGCCAGCGCCGAACTTCGGAAAGATCTGGAAGATGAACTGAAAGCGATTCTCTGATTACCGATCATACCCAAAATAGTTAAACGCAAAGACGCGAAGACACAAAGTAAATTTAATAACTTCAAATATAGGCTGCATCGCAATCCCGCGACTGCGGCTTTTTTCCCCTTTTTACTTGTCACTAAGCAACAGCTCTCCACTAATGGGCTAGTGAAAACTGACTGCAACTTCCCCTGTCTTGCAGCTTTAAGCTTTCTACTTGCAGCTCTCGCTAACTCGAAACAATTCCCTATTTTTGTGGGCGAAAACAATAAACGATATTTAAAATGAACGTTGAATTTCCTCAAATCCCCTCTCCTTGTTTTGTATTGGAAGAAAACTTGTTGCGCAAAAATCTACAGCTGATTCAGTCGGTCTCTCAACGGGCCGGGGTCGAAATCATTCTGGCATTCAAAGGTTTTGCCATGTGGAGCGCCTTTCCAATTGTGCGGGAGTATATTTCGGGTGCAACAGCCAGTTCGCTGCACGAAGCAAAACTTTGTTTCGAGGAGATGAAAACCGAGGCGCACACCTACGCGCCGGTTTACGACATGGAAACATTCCCGGAAATCATCCGAATGTCCAGCCATATCACCTTTAACTCGCTCAGCCAATACGAACGGTTTTACCCGTTAATTCAACAATCGGGAAAGAAAATATCGGTTGCCCTTCGGGTAAATCCCGAGTTTTCGGAAGTGGAAACTGAATTGTACAACCCCTGCGCTCCAGGATCTCGCCTGGGTGTAATTGCCGAACAAATTGGCGATAAACTTCCCGAGGGAATTGATGGGCTTCACTTCCATACGTTGTGCGAATCGTACTCCACCGATTTGCAAAAAACACTGGCCGCAGTGGAGGCAAAATTTGGCAAATTCCTAAAAAAGGTGAAATGGCTGAACATGGGTGGTGGTCACCTGATGACCCGCAAAGGCTATGATACTGACCACCTGATTGAATTGCTGAAAGGGCTGCAATCGCGTTACCCAAACCTGCACATTATTATGGAGCCGGGAAGCGCCTTTGCCTGGGAAACCGGATTTCTGAAAGCAAGTGTTCTGGATTTGGTTGAAAACAAAGGCATCAAAACGGCGATGTTGAATGTGTCGTTTGCTGCCCATATGCCCGACTGTTTGGAAATGCCGTACCAGCCCCGAATCCGACATGCCGAATTTGGACCGGTGAGCGAAAAACCAACCTATCGCATGGGTGGAAACACCTGTTTGAGTGGCGATTATTACGGCTATTGGTCGTTTGATCAGGAACTAAAAATTGGTGACGACTTGATTCTGGAAGACATGATCCATTACACGATGGTTAAAACAACCTTCTTCAATGGCGTTGAACATCCTTCCATTGGAATGATTAAAGCAAATGGCGAATTCCAACTAATCAGAAAATTCGGCTACGAAGACTACAAGGGAAAACTGAGCTGATTAAGCGGATTGGCGGTTCATTGTTTTTTTCCTACTCGTTCCCTGTTCGTAAAATTCGAAGCAGCGAGAGGCTTTATTGTCAGCACAATGCAGCTCCGAAGAAATTCGATCGCTGAAATTGTTAAACTTATCACGTTCAAATCTGTTTTTTGGGGTGAACTAATCAAATCAGATTGTACAGCATTGAACCAACATGGAAAATAAAAAGCAACGCCCAAAATTATCGCGCGAATCGTTAAAGAAAACACTTCGGTTGTATAAATTCATGAAACCCTACCGGTTCGAGTTTTACATCGGAATGTTCTTCCTTTTAATGACCAGTTTAGCTACACTGGCTTTTCCCCGTTTGCTGGGCATTTTGGTCGATTTGGGAACAACCGGAAAATCGCAACACGAAATCAACCAGATCGTTTTATTGCTGGCTGGGGTTCTGATTATACAGGCTATTTCAAGTTTTATTCGCACCAACATGTTTGTTCGTGTTACTTCGAAAACACTGGCTGCCATCCGCCAACATACCTACAGCCATCTAATTCGATTGCCCATGAGTTTTTTCCTGAAGCGTCGGGTGGGAGAACTGAACAGCCGCATTTCGTCGGACATTTCACTGCTCGAAGATACGTTAACCTCAACGGTTGCCGACTTTTTACGCACAATGCTCATTATCACCGGAGGAATCACGTTGCTGTTTTTCATCTCGGCCAAACTAACTCTTTTCATGCTTTTGGTTTTGCCTGTTGTGGTAATCGTCGCGGTGGTATTCGGGCGTTTTATCAAACGGTTTTCCAAAAAAGTTCAGCAAGAAGTGGCCGACTCAAACACGATTGTTGAAGAAACCCTTCAGGGCGTTCAAAACGTGAAAGCCTACGCCAACGAATTTTTCGAAATTGGGCGCTACACCGATAAAACCAACCAGGTCGCGCTAACCGGTATCAAAGGAGGCTGGTACCGGTCGTGGTTTTCAGCCTTTATGATTCTGGGAATGTTCGGAGCTATGCTCGCTGTAATTTGGCGGGGCACAAGTATGATAGCGACCGGACAAATTGATGCCGGGCAGCTGTTTTCCTTTGTTTTGTACAGTGCTTTTATTGCCGGAATGATGGGTGGCTTAGCCGATGTTTACGCGCGCTTGCAAAAAGCGATCGGCGCTACCGAAAACCTGTTGGAAATACTGGATGAACCCACCGAAATTATTGAACAACAAACAGCGCTGGTTGAGCACAATCTTCTGAAAGGAGCAATTGAATTTAAGCACATTTCGTTTCGATACCCCAACCGCCCCGAGGTCGAAGTGCTGAACGATATTTCGGTGAAAATTGATGCAAACCAGCAAATAGCTCTTGTTGGACCAAGTGGCGCGGGAAAATCGACCATCGTGAATCTGCTGTTGCATTTTTACGAGGCCTCGAAAGGTGAAATTTTATTCGACGGACGTGATATCAAAAGCATTCCGCTGACCGAACTACGCCAGCAAATTGCCGTTGTTCCGCAGGATGTCTTTCTTTTTGGAGGTACCATTCGCGAAAACATTGCCTATGGACGCCATCAAGCTACCGAGGAAGAAATTATAGCCGCGGCACGCAATGCCAACGCGTGGTCGTTCATTGAGGAAGCCCCGAACGGGCTGGACAGCATTGTTGGCGAGCGTGGAATGCAGCTTTCCGGAGGGCAGCGCCAGCGAATTGCCATTGCACGGGCAATGCTGAAAAATCCCCGAATCCTGATTCTGGATGAAGCCACATCAGCTTTGGATTCGGAGTCGGAACGCCAGGTGCAGGATGCTTTGGAAAAACTCATGAAAGGGCGTACCTCCATTGTTATTGCCCACCGGCTGTCGACCATCCGGCTGTCCGATCAGATTCTGGTGCTCGATTTTGGACGAATCATCCAAAAAGGGACCCATCAGGAGTTGGTGGAAGATGTTAACGGCATGTACTACACCCTCAGCGAATTGCAATTTACCAGCTGATTTTAGCGAATGTTTGAAGTTTTTGAAACTCGAACAGCAGGATCTGGACAGACAATTTAACAGCCTTTTCCTCCGTTTCCACATTTATATTCAAACTGAAAAGTGACATGCGTAATCTTAAATTCGCGATGTAAACTTGCTGTCATCTCTTCATTAATCGATTCCGTTTGCGACAGCTTCAGGTCGGCATCCAATTCAACATGAGCTTCAAAATGAATGGAATGATCGGTCAACCGCCAAATGTGGATGTGATACACCTGCTTTACTCCTGAAATTTTTTCCAGTTCACTTTTTACCATCACCGGGTCGATTGATGCGGGAGCAAACTGCATCAGTATTTCGGTCGACTCTTTCAACAACTGAAAGGTATGCACCAACAAATAAATACTAATGAGCAAAGTCACCAGCGGATCAATCCATGTCCAGCCCCAAGCCCAAATAAAAAGCGCACCTGCAATTACCGCCAACGAAGTCAACGCATCGCCCAACAAATGTAGGTAGGCCGCTTTTACGTTCAAGTTGTTGTGATGGTCGTCGTGCAACAGAAACACAGAAAAGCCGTTTGCCAGAAATCCGAGAATCCCCAGCCCCAACATCCATTTAAAATCAACCGGTTGCGGGTTGGCAAACCGATCTACCGCTTCAATCATCAGGTAAAAGGATATGGCGATCAACACCAGCGCGTTAATAAATGCGGCAAGAATTTCGGCCCGTTTATACCCAAATGAATGTTGCGCGGTTTTCTCCCGATGGCCCAACCGATCGGCTATATAAGCCAGCAGCACCGCGATCCCGTCACTCAGGTTATGAATCGCATCCGATATCAAAGCTAAACTACCGCTAATCAGTCCACCGATAAACTGAGCCACCGTAATAACAATATTCAACAAAAAAGTGATTCCCAAACGGGTATGCGTATGATGATGCGCGTGATCGTGTGCCATAGTAAAAAGATCAGGTTGAAAACAATAAAAATTGAAAGTAGCTAGAAATATACAGACTTCCTCTTCGTTCATTCTGCCAGTGAAAAAACTTCAGAATTTATTCAACTGCTATCAGATAACAGTTCAAAACCGGTTCCTGTTTTCGCACAACATTGCACTTTCGGTAATCAGATTTTCCAGACTTGACTGAAGCATTATCTTTGTAGCTCTCTAAAAAATCGATTAACCAAAGGTGAGCAATCAAAACATGGAGCAAAGCTTGGCTGTTTAGGCCAGGTTCAAGCGTTGAATGCAAAAAGTAAAACCCGCGTCGCCATTGATTTTGATAGCGCAAAATTGAAAAGTTAGACGAATGAAACGAACCTGTTGCTTCGCACACGTACACGAAATGAAAATAGTTTTCAGCAATAAGTGAGTTCCGTCAGACAATTAAAAAACAAATTATTTACTGATGAAGATTAGTTTTATCCTTGTTGAACCAGCTGTTCCCGAAAATGTTGGAGCAGCAGCCAGAGCCATGAAAACCATGGGATTTGCAGATATGCGACTGGTTAATCCATGCGATCATCTGAGCGACCCGGCACGCTGGCTGGCACACGCCTCGAACGATATTTTGGAAAACGCGACGGTGTACCCTGATTTTGAACAGGCGGTAAACGACATCGATTTCATCATTGGCACCTCTGCCAAACAACGACTGGTGAAAGAAGATTATCAATCAACTCGGGATTTAGTCGACATCATTCGATCGAAAGGTTCGGCCGTTCAGCACGTAGCCATAGTCTTCGGACGGGAGGACAGCGGACTGCGCAACGAAGAACTACGTCGGTGCGACATGGTGAGCACCGTGCCTTTGCAAACTGCTTATCCCAGCCTAAACCTGGCGCAGGCGATTATGCTGTATGCCTACGAGCTTAGCCAACTGCACCAGTCGGAGCACGAATTGGCCAAGCAGGAAGTCAATGAAAATGGCTTTCGGGCACTCAAAGAAAAAAGCAGCCAATTGCTATTGGAGCTTGATTTCAAAACCGAGTCGGCCATTTACCCGCGCATTCTGGAACGTCTCAACCTTCTGGGAGAAGGTGATATTCACTTACTTCATTCTATCTGCAATAAGTATTTCGAAAAGATGAACAGAAGCTGACAAAACGATCGCAAACACCAAACAGTTCTAATTTTCACCCCTTATAAATTCCATCACACAACTAAAAAAAACAATTTATATACCGATGAAAGCGAAATTTAAAACGATACTATTCCTCTTGACACTCGTGTCCTATACGGTACACGCCGGACAATTCGACCGGAAAATACACAAAAGCTATCTCAGCTCCCAAATTACAGCTCTTGAGGTGAGCAACAAATTCGGGTTAGTCGAAATCAACAACCTTGGGGGTGATTCGGTCACAGTTGATGTCGTTATAACGATGGAAAGCCCCAGCGAAGAACACGCCCAACAAATGATGAACCTGATCTCGATTAACATCAAGCGAAGCGGTAGTATATTGAAAGCGCAAACCATTATTGACAATGATTTTAAATCGAAAGAGAATTTTTCGATCATTTACAAAATCAACATACCAGGAGACCGAAACCTGACCGTGGACAACAAGTTTGGCGATGTGGCCGTACAAAGCCTCGCTGCCGCCGGAAACTTTGATATTTCCTATGGAAACCTGACCGCTGGCGAACTAAACGCGCCCGGAACCGACGGTATTTCGCTTGCGCTCGATTACGGAAAGGCAGACATTAAGGCGGTCAATAAACTAAAAGGAGTTGTTAAATACAGCAAAGTTTTCATTGGCCAAGCCGAAAATTTATCGCTCGAAACCATGTATTCGGGACTAAATATTGATGAGGTGAAAACAATGAATTTGGAGTCGAAATATGATGAAATAAAGCTGGGACGAGCTGCGGCTATTGTTGCAGAATCGAAATACACCAACTACAAACTTGATGAGGTGACCAAAAGTTTGACCATCAAACCTGCCTACGGTTCAGTAAAGGTTAGCAGAGTTTCACCTGAGTTCGAAAAAATTGAAATCACCAATAACTATGGCAGCGTCGCGTTGGGCATGGATACCCTCTCCTATCAACTGCAAGCAGACTGCGAGTATTGCGATTTAAAATATCCCGCTGAAAACTTTCAGGGCGACCACCTAAACGACAAAGCCCAATTAAAAGTTCTGGGTACCGTTGGGCAACCGGGAACCACCCGGAAAGTGGTTATTACAAGCCGCTATGGTGGAATAGATTTGACAAATTAATCGCTGCCCGAAAAAAACGATGAAACCGCAGGCAATTCGCTTGCGGTTTTTTTCGTTAATTTAGCCATCACGTGGTATGACTAAAAAACTTCATATTATCTGCTTTAATATTCCCAGTCCGCCTGACTACGGTGGAGTGATTGATATTTACTACAAGCTCGAAGCGCTTGCCAACGAGGGTACCGAAATTCATTTGCATTGTTTCGAGTACGATCGTCCGAGGGCTGCCGATCTTAGTCGATTTTGTAAGGAGATTTATTATTATCCCCGGAAAACCGGATTTAAGGCGCAATTAAGTACACTACCATACATTGTGCGAAGCCGGAAGCACCCCAAATTACTGCGAAATCTGAGTGCACTGCCTGCCCCTATCCTATTCGAGGGATTGCACACCTGCTTTTTACTGGGGCATCCGCTGCTTGCAGCCTGCAATAAACTAGTTCGTGCACACAATATTGAACACCAGTACTATTATCATTTGTCGTCTGCGGAATCGAATCTCGTCAAACGGGTCTACTATCTGATTGAATCCATTCGCCTTAGCTTTTTTGAACGTAAATTAGCTCTGGCCAACCACATTTTGGCCATATCAACTTCCGAAGAGCATTATTTTCAGCAAACCTTCAAAAAGGCAAAATTTATCCCGGCTTTTCATCCGTATCAAAAAGTAAGCTCGAAAACCGGCAAAGGCGATTATCTGCTTTTTCATGGCAATTTGAGTGTTAGTGAAAACCAGAACGCAGTGAAATTTCTCATGCGGGAAGTTTTCACCCAGATTACAATTAGCTTTGTAATTGCAGGAAAAAATCCGCCGGAATGGCTGATTTCTATGGCAAACGACATTCCTCATGTAATGCTGGTGGCAAACCCTTCAACCGAACAGATGAACACGCTGATCCGAGAAGCACACGTTTGCCTGATTCCAACTTTTCAAACAACCGGAGTGAAACTAAAATTACTGGCATCGTTGTTTTGCGGTAGACACTGCCTCACCAATTCGATGATGGTTAAAGGTACCGGATTGAAAAATCTTTGCCATATTGCGGACACTGCGGAAGACATGGTCCGAACGATTCGGAATCTGATGGAGATTGAATTTGACAGCAATGAAATTGAAAAACGAAAAGTTCAACTTGCAACATCGTACTCAAATGAAGCGAATGCACGGAAAATTATGGAGCTTATTTAGCTTCCTATTCGCCTGTCTGTGCCCCGCGCTTTCGTATGCACAGAATTACCGGATTGAAATCGACCTGCCGGCTTATCGCGACAGCCAGATCATTGTTGCCGGGTATTATTTCGGTGGACTATTCGTGAAGGACAGCTTACAACTGGATCATCGCGGAAGAGCGATCTTTCAGGGAAATGAACCTTTGCAGCAGGGAATTTATCAATTGTACATTCACAAAAACAAACAGTACGACTTTTTGGTGGGCACCGACCAGCACTTCAGCATACAGCTGCCAGCCGGGGCAACAACAATTGAACTGGAAGCTGCTACGGAAAGTGAAAAATTTCAGCTCTACATTGACTATCTGGGAGGCCAAAAAGCGCGTTTTGCCAATTTATCGGCACAACTGGAAAAGCTGAAACTGAATCCGGACTCGCTATCAATCCTAAAAAAGCAGCTTCAACAGCTGGATGAAGAGGTTAGAAATTACCGTTTTGAAGTGGGGCAAAAGGAGCGGCATAATTTGTTTGGGACTGTTTTGCTGGCCGGCCACCAGCAAAAATTAGAGCAAACGCAAATCCCTTCCGACTGTCAGCGCAACGATTCGTTGAAATGGGTTTACGAGTACAATTACCGAAAGAATCATTACTGGGATTATTTTGATCTGGGCGATCGTCGCTTGTGGCACACACCCTTTGTAAAAGAGCGTTTGAGTGAGTATTTCAACAAAGTATTGCTGCAAACTCCTGATAGCGTTTTGCCCGAAGCCATTCGGATGATCGAGAAATACCGAACAAGTCCGGAAACGTTCCAAAACCTCACCTCCTTCATTTTAAATAACAGTATTCAATCCAAGGTGATGGGCCTCGAAAATGTGTTTGTCGCGTTGGCCGAACGCTACTACCTGAGTGGGCAAGCCAGTTGGGCCGATCGTAAAACACTGGAAAATATTCGTCGCGAAGTAGCGTTGCGAAAACACAATCTGATTGGGAACGAAGCGCCCGAACTTTTACTGGAAGATGAAGACGGTGAGTTCCACAGTTTGAAACAATCGCCAACTCCTTACACGATATTGGCTTTTTGGGAACCATCGTGCAGCCATTGCAAACACGAAATTCCCAAATTATACGACGAGCTTTTTCTGGCTGCCAAACCCTCGCTACTCTCCGTATATGCGGTGTACACCATGACTGACAAAAAGGAATGGACTGACTTTATTTCAGAATATGAGCTCGGTGGTTGGATGAACTTGTGGGATCCAAAACAAATCTCGGACATGAAATTATTATACGGTGTTCGAACCACACCATCCTTGTTTCTGCTCGATGAAAACAAAAAAATCGTCGCGAAACAGCTGGATGTTGAGGGAATGACCCGCTTACTGGAAACACTGAATGTAATTCAATAGGCAACTTCAATTGGTTGCCCCTCTTTCAAGTCCTTCAATTACAATTGGTCGTATCGGGCTTTCAAAATCACGCGATTCTCCCTAGTTCAGTTTCCGCCCTTTATCGGCTTCTATTTTAACTCTAAATTCCGGTGGCTCAACCAATTGAAATGTCGCCGACGCGAACTTAACCTGCCCGTTTGTTTCATCAACTTTTTTAAGAATCTGAGTAAATAATTGCGTTTTTGTGACCCGACGCTTCTTGTAATTGACAATATACCGCAGCGTGAACTCTACCCAGTTGTCATTGGCAACAAGTGACACCATTGGCTCTGTTTGTGCATCTTCCAGTCGATATTTATCTTGCAACGACTTCCATTTTTCTACTGACTTTTGACTCAATTCTCCGGCAATATTTTTACCGGCTTGTTCAAAAATCTGTCTGGCCAGATCATAGTTGCTACCGTATTGTACCGGAATTTTTATTTCATCCCACAGAAATGGAAAGTCCCCTGAATAATTAAAGACTGGTTCTTTAAAAACAAAACTATTGGCAACAAATACAATCCGTCCGTTATACAAGTCACCATCAACCCATTGCCCGGTTTCCATTATAGTGGTTCTTATTACCCCAATATCCATCACATCGCCTTTAATCCCTCCAAGTTGAACCCGGTCTCCCGTTTTATAAAACCCGCCAAACATAATGGCAATCCAACCGGCAAACGAAACGATAACTTCCTGCATGGCGAATGCAATACCAGCTCCGGCTACCCCCAACGCTACGGTCAATCCGCCAAGCTTATCGCTAAAAACAATGGTTAGCAGAAGAATTGTTAAAACATAGCCAATAAAATTGCTGAACTTTTTTGCGCGATAGCGATTGTCGTTGTCCTTTATTTTAGTAAACAAATTGCGCTGTATCGCCTTAATAATGACCCAAATGATTGCCGCACCAATGAAAATAGCGGCTATTTTCCCCACCGTCGGGTCGAATAAGAATTTTCTGATTTGCTCTTCCATTTCGTCGTTGATTTGTATTTAAATTTTATCACAACATACAAAGGAGTCACCACCTGCAAAGGTTCCTTTTCGCGTCTGAACCGGGTCTCATTTTAGACCTCAATATCAGGACGTTGCCATACACAACCTCTGGGTGGCTTACATCAAATTTAGGGAATAGTTTCTATCCGGTCTTCACGAAGTCATACTTTCTTTTTTTGAAACAGAAGCCGGAACGGATTTACTCAGGAATAAAGCTTCCGGAAAGCTTGCGGCGACATACTTGTTTGTTTGCGAAACAGTTGGTTGAAGTAGGCGATGGAAGTGTATCCACTCTCGAAACAAATTTCCTTGATGGAAAGGTTTGTGTTTAGAAGTAATTTATGAGCAAAGTTTAAACGGATGGAATTCAGATACTCCGAAAATGTGACCTCAGCATGTTTTTTAAACAAGCGACAAAAGGAAGTTGGTGTTACTCCTATTAATGCGGCACAATCGTCAATTTTTAATTCTTCTTTAAAATGACGGGTAACGTATTGATGGACTTTGTTTATTTTTTCATTTTCAAACAAGACCTGTTCATTTTCGAAATCAGAGGAAGCCAGCAACTCATAGTCGCCGTCGTGTATCGTTTGCAGCGCATTCAATAAATCAATCAGCTGTTCAAACGATGGTTTTTGCCCCATTTCCTTTAGCACTGTTCCAACAATCGCTGCTGTTTGGCCTTTCAATTTCAGGCCGCGGTCTGCCTTCCGCAAAACATCACGCACCCCCTCCAATTCGGGTATCTCGATAAAATGGGAGCCAAAAACCCGTTTCTTAAACTGGATGTAATACGACTCGCTGGCTTCGTTGTCATCGGTTCTGAATTTCATATCTGAAATCCAAACATGGGGCAAATTAGCTCCGATCAACACCACATCTCCTTCGTTAAAACGATCAAAATGATCGCCAATCATTCTTGTACCATAGCCCTTCACAATTACAAGCAACTCATACTCTTTATGGTAGTGCAACGGCCGCGAGAAAAAAGGTGCCAAATAATGACCAACGTAGAACGACCTGGCTTGCTCCACTCCAACACTTTCAGGTTCAGCCGAAATCACCTTTGTTTCGTTCAATTTTATCATTTGTGGCAATATTTATAAATAAGTGACAATATAGCTAAATTTTTTGAATCAAACATTCTATAATATTGCATAGTAAATAACTGATTTATTGAACAATGAATAAACGTGATGTAATAAAAATGGTTCTCGATGGCAAAAAGCCACCTTATGTGCCATGGTCTTTCAAATTTACTGAAGAACCAAAAAAAATGCTTCAGGAGTACTATGGAGTTGAAGATTTGGATGTCGTGCTGGGCAACCATATTTTGAACCTGGGAAGTGATATCGGTTTCTTCGAAGAAGTAGCCCCAAACATGCTTAAAGATGTTTTCGGAGTGGTTTGGGATCGTTCGGTTGACAAAGACATCGGCATGCCAGTTGAGGTACTAATTAAGGAACCAACAATGGATGGCGTTGTTTTCCCCGATCCGCTTGATCCGAGATTCTTTGCCAACATTGAACCGGAAATTGAAAAAAAACCGGATATGTTCCGCCTGTTCCAAATTGGATTTAGCCTTTACGAACGCGCCTGGACACTACGTGGTGTTGAAAACCTGCTGATGGACTTTTTAATGTATCCGGATTTTGTGCACGAATTGTTCACCAAAATTGCCGATTACAACATTGCTCAGATTGAAAAAGCCATGGAATACGACATTGACGCGATTTACTTTGGCGACGACTGGGGACAGCAACACGGTTTAATTTTTGGCTACGATACATGGAAAGAGTTTGTGTACCCACAGCTAAAACGCATGTATGGCTTTGCCCGCGATCATGGTAAATATGTGATGATCCACTCCTGCGGGGATGTTGATGAACTATTCCCCGACCTGATTGAATGCGGATTGAACTGTTTCAACCCATTTCAACCCGAAGTAATGGACATCCACACCATTTTACCCGAGTATCGCGGTCGGTTGGCTTTCCATGGTGGTTTGTCAATGCAAAAGATTTTGCCATTCGGAACGGTTGAAGATGTTGAAAACGAATCGAAACGCCTGATTGAATTGGGTCGCGACGGCGGATACATTTTCTCGCCTTCTCACTCGGTTGAAGGAGACACATCGATGGAAAACATACTCAAATTCATTGAAATAGCTCAAAACCAACTGAAGTAACAAATCCTTAAAACCAATATTCTTAACTTATATTGATACAAAATCATGAACGAAATTTTAGCAGAAATAGCAAATTGCGTGGAATTTGGCAAGATTAACAAAGTCTCGCCTTTCCCTCCAAATATGAAAGGAATGGACGGAGCCGATGAGCTCACCCAACAAGCCTTAGCCGCTGGCGTTACCCCCGAAGACTTGCTCATGAAAGGGCTAATGATTGGCATGGAAAAGGTAGGCATCAAATTCCGCGAAAATAAAATATTTGTCCCTCAGGTTTTAATGAGTGCCAAAGCCATGAGTGCTGCCATGAACCATCTGAAACCTTTCTTTAGCGATGGCTCTGCCAAACGTAAAGGTGTGTTTATTATCGGAACCGTTGAAGGCGACTTGCATGACATTGGCAAAAACCTGGTTTCGATGATGGTAGAAGGAAACGGCTACGAAGTAATTGACCTTGGAACCGATGTCAAAGCTGAACATTTTATCGCAGAAGCCAGCAAACATCCGGGAAGTGTGATCGGCCTGTCGGCGTTGTTGACAACCACCATGCCCAACATGGAAAAAATTGTAAAAGCCATTAAAGCGCAGGATCCATCCAAGAAAGTATGTATCGGCGGAGCTCCTGTCAATCAGGAATTTTGCGACAAAATTGGCGCCGACTCATACAATCCCGATCCCCAGGGCGTAGTCGAATTCCTAAACAAACTGGCCTCATAGCATAAACATCAACCTGAAAAATGAAAGGATTAGAATTAATAAAGAAAGCGATGGCCATGCAACCGGTAGACCGCATCCCCTGGGTGCCGTTTGTCGGTTGTCATGCCGGACAACTTTTAGGATTGACAGCTGAGCAATTTCTACAATCAAAGGAACACCTAGTAAACGGAGTTAACAAAACCATTGAACTATACAATCCCGATGGAATTCCGGTTGCCTTCGACCTGCAAATTGAAGCCGAAGCGCTGGGATGTAAAATAGCCTGGGCCGACGATAACCCACCGGCCGTTGTTTCGCACCCGCTTAATGAAGGTGTAGACCTGGAAGACATCGTCATTCCATCGAAAGATGAAGCCCGCATTCCCATTGTGCTGGAGGCAACCAGGCAACTACGGGCTCAACATCCCGACCTGGCCTTGTACGGACTAATTACCGGACCGTTTACTCTTGCGCTTCACCTGTTGGGAACCGATATCTTTCTGCAAATGATGATGGATCCGGAGGCCACCCATAAACTAATGCGGGTTACAACAGATATTGCCATCGCAATGGCGGATTACTATATGGAAGCAGGTGTTGACGTTGTTGCGCTAGTTGACCCAATGACCAGTCAGATCGACCCAATGAGTTTTGAAACCTTCGTGTCTCCGTATGTCACCGAGATCAACAACTCGATCCGCGCTGCCGGCAAACTATGCTCATTTTTTGTTTGCGGAAACGCCAAGCAAAACATCGAGGCCATGTGTCAAACTAAACCCGACAACATTTCGATTGACGAGAACATTCCGTTGGACTTTGTTCGCGATATGGCGATGAAGTACAACGTAAGTTTTGGCGGGAACATGAAACTTACCGTGGTTTTACTGATGGGTGACGAAGATGCTTCGCGACGCGATGCCTTGGAATGTATGGACATTGGCGGCAAAAAAGGCTTCATCCTGGCTCCGGGTTGCGACCTTGCCATGGCCACTCCCAAGGAAAACCTGATTGCGGTAGCCGAACTTGTGCACGACGAAGTGCTTCAGGGAGAGTTGCGCGCATCGGATGTAGTAACCAAAGAAGTTGAACTGCTTGACCTAACAGACCACTGGCAGGAAAAGCAGGTTGTGGTTGACGTGGTCACCCTCAACTCAAAGGCTTGTGCCGCCTGCCAGTATATGCTGCAAGCAGCCGAAGTTGCCAGCGCACCTTATGGCTCCAAGGTCATTTGTCGCGAGTACAACATTTTAACTCCTGAGGGCGTACAAATGATGGCCTCGTTGGGCGTTAAAAACCTGCCCACGATTGTTATTGACGGTACTATTGAGTTCATTTCTCAAATTCCACCGATCAATAAAATTCAGGAAAAGATTGAAGCGCAACTGACTGCAAAAGGAGTCTGATTGATTCGGAAATAAGAATTCCAACGGCCGGCAACCCTGAACGCCATGCGCTCGGGGTTGTGGCTATGGAAATTCAGCTCACTATAAACTGGCAAGCTATGATACCCTTTTATATTGTTACCGGATGGCTCGGAAGTGGCAAAACAACTTTGCTGAAAAATATTCTAACACATTACGGCAACAGCTACCGCATTGCTGTGATACAAAACGAATTTGCGCCAACCGGAGTTGACGGTAAGGAACTTCAGAACACCGGAACAGCTTTCAAATTAGTTGAAATCAACAATGGCTCCGTTTTTTGTGTTTGCCAGCTCGGTAATTTTGTTGAGGCGCTCGAACAGCTGGCTGACAGCTACACGCCCGACGCCATTTTTCTAGAATCTTCAGGTCTTGCCGATCCGATTAGTGTTGTTCAAATTCTGAATGCTCCGGCGATAAAGGATAAAATCAACCTAAAAAAAATAATTACAGTGATTGATGCGGTTCACTTCGAACGCACCTTCCAAATGATGCCGCGCTTTAAACACCAGGTTATGGTAGCCGACCAACTAATCATCAATAAAAGCGAAGAACCGGGAACCTCGTCTCAGTCCGTGGTCGGGCTTCTGAAAAAATGGAATCCGTTTGCCGACTACAAATTCAGCAACTATTGCAACATCAACCTGAAAGACCTTTTCGACGATGATGCAGCGATGGGCAAAAGCAGAAGATTTCTTCCCATCATAAACGCGGGAAACAAGCCCGAGATGAATGTCTCCGTCCTCCGGGTTCACGATTTAATTTCCGAAACCCAACTAACCGAATTCATCCAGGAACTATTGCCGTCAAGCTATCGAATCAAAGGATTTGTAAACACATCAGAGGGAAATACCATTGCCATTCAGGCCGTGCTTGAAACGATTGAATTCGCGCGGGTTGAGAAATATGAAGGACGTTCGGAGTTAATTATTTTCAACAACCAGTATTCAAACCATGAACTTGAGCAGCGATTTAAAGCCAAAGTGCTTCACGTCTAAAATCAACGAAATTACGTTCCGGGCCGACGAATTGAAAATTACATCGAGTGATTTATCGATCCAAATTTCCGGAAGAAAAGGAAGCCTTCCTCCTGAGCTGGAAGAAATAGCCGCCACGATGCTTAAAACCATCGGCAAATACGAAATTTTCGTAGGTTTTATTATTTACAATGCGACATTAACCGATGCGAAACTTCAGGTTGAACAAGAAATTATGTCTGTTGGCAATACAGTGAACGACTTATTGTCGGGAGTTGAACAAGTCGCGATATTTGCCTGTACGGTTGAAAAGAAACTGGATGAATTCATTCGTTCAATAACCGACCCGGTTGATTTGTATTTGGCAGATGTAATTGGCACGCTATTGATTGAAAAAAGCCTTAAAAAGTTAAAGGAACATCTGAAATCGCTTCGATTTAAACTACATACCAATCTGACCAACACAATATGTCCGGGCAATTGCGGATGGGATATTATGGAGCAGAATAAACTTTTCAGACTTCTGCCGGAGTCGTTTCTGGGAATTTCGATCAATGAGTATGGGATGATGAATCCGGTAAAATCCATCAACGGGATTGTTGGAATGGGTGAACAGGTTCACTACCGCAAAACAAACTGCAAATCGTGCGACAGCCGGAATTGCTGGTACCGAAAGGCCTAACGATCCGGAACTGAATTGACTGAAAACCGAACGCAAACAGCAACACCATGAAACACCGGGTTATTCTGAAAAATTCCACCGCTACAAAATCGGTCGAAGTTGACGATGGAGCTAATTTACTGCAATGCATCCGCGAGCAGGTTGACAATTTTTACGCGCCCTGCGGGGGAAACGGTACATGTGGAAAATGCCGGGTTCACATCCCCGGCGAAGGTCATGTAACTTCGTGCCTGTACTATGTTAGTAAAGATCTTGAGGTTATCCTTCCCAACCGGGTCGAAATGCAAGTGTTATCGACTCAATACAAACTGACTAAAATTCTGCCTTCCAACCCGGGAAAAGCGTTGATGGATCTGGCAACAATACCCTACGGGCTGGCCATTGACATTGGCACAACAACCATTGTCTACTATGTCGTCAATCTTTTGTTTGGATCGGTTGTCGACATTATTTCGATGACCAACCCGCAATCGAAATTCGGAGCCGATGTGATTTCACGCATCAACTATGGCGCCACTACTCCGAAGGGCTTAGCTGAATTGCAGCAAGTTCTTGTTTTCAGTCTCAACGATGCAATCGATCAGTTCTGTTCCAACAACCAAATTTCACCTACTGAATTTGTTAAAATCGCCGTGGTTGGAAACACAATTATGCTTCATAACCTGCTTGGAGTTGATGCGCTGCCAATTGCTCACGCGCCCTTCACACCGCAATTTACCGATGCCAAAACAATGCCGGCAAGCGAATTGGGCATACACATTCACCCAAAAGGTGAGTTGATTTTAGCCCCTTCGTTAAGCGCGTATGTTGGAGCCGACATCCTGGCTGGGCTCGCTTCAATCGATTGCTCAAAACTTGGCAAAAACTTTTTGTTTATCGATATTGGCACCAATGGTGAGATTGTTTTGGCTACGCCTGAAAAAAAGCTGGCCTGCGCCACTGCTGCCGGTCCGGCCTTCGAAGGAGCTAATATTTCGTGCGGGATGGCTGCATTACCCGGGGCTATTTCCGAATATTCCGAACACGGGTTTAAGGTAATTAGCGGTACTTCTCCGACCGGAATTTGTGGATCGGGGCTCGTAGATATTATCGCGACAATGCTCGAAACCGGCGCGTTGGAGCCCGATGGAAATATTGCTGAAGATTTTATTATCTGCACCAACGATTTCTCAACCACAATTGTACTGAGCCAGCAGGATGTTCGGGAGATACAACTTGCCAAGTCGGCTGTTTTGAGTGGCATAAACCGGTTGATGGCTATCGCCGGACTTTCAATGGATGAGCTTGATCATGTGCTGCTTGCCGGAGGTTTCGGTAATTACCTGAACATTGCCAATGCCATCCGTATGGGCTTGTTGCCTCAGGTTCCACTCGAAAAATACATTCAGGTTGGAAACTCAGCCGGATCAGGAGCTGTGTTAGCCTTAAAATCTGAAGTTTTTATGACCGAACTTGAAACTCTGAAAGAGGAGATCAACTACATCGAGCTTTCAACCGATGATGAATTCACGATGGAATTCGCCATGAACATGTACTTCTAAGATTAAGACTTCGGTTCGGAAAGTTCGACTTAGGGTGGTCGGTTTGGTGACTGTAAGTGGGCGTCCACCAATGCAATCGGGAAGAATGCCTCCTGACAAAAAGTACATTCGACTCAAACTTGCCGCAAACTTTAGCACACTAACAGGACAAAAAATGGGGCTATCCCAAATACATCGGACAGCCCCATTGAAAATCAAAAAAAAGTATCTTTACTTCAACTCAACATCCTGAATTTGTTTCAAATTATCGCCACGCAATACTTCGAAGCTGGCAATCATTTCCTCCAATTTTTCCGGATTCTCTTTTGCCAAATTATTTTGCTGACTAAGATCGTCGGTCAAATTAAACAGCTGGTATTCTTCCGAATTAGCGATTTCGATATTGACTTCTTTCAACACTGCTACTCCCTGGTATGGTGGAATCATCAGCCAATCGCCTTTACGTAGCGCTGTTTTAGTGTTTGCTTCCAGAATCAGGCTTTCGCGGCCTTCATTTGATTTACCTAAGAACACATCCAGATAATCCTGGCTATCGGTCGATTTCTCTTCCGTACCTGCCAGACGGGCCAACGAGGCCAGTAAGTCCATTTGGGAAACCATCGCGTCAGATACCTGCGGCTCAATATGGCCTTTCCAGTAGGTGATGAAAGGCACGCGCGTTCCGGCTTCATACAAACTGTATTTTCCTCCGCGAAGTGGTCCGGCCGGTTTATGGTCGCCCAGCAACTCAACCGCTTCGTCGTAGTAGCCATCGTTCAATACCGGGCCATTGTCGCTCGAGAAAACAATCAACGTGTTTTCAAGCAATCCTTCTGTTTCCAAAGTCTTGATAAACTCTCCGATACACCAGTCGGCCTCCAAAATTGCATCGCCGCGTGGGCCCATTCCCGACTTACCTACAAAACGCTCGTTTGGCGTACGCGGAACATGCGGTTGCTGAAGGGCATAGTACAAGAAGAAAGGCTTGTCCTTGTGAGTTTTCACATAGTCTTGCGCAATCGCCAAAAAGTGGTCGGCCATGTCGGTATCAACCCATTTAGCCGATTCGCCGCCTTTCATATATCCAATTCGTGGTATGCCGTTCACAATGGTATTGTTGTGCCCGTGATGCCATTTCATGGTGCAAAGTTCCGGATTGTCTTTTCCGGTTGGCTGGTTATCAAAATTGTTTTTGTAATCCACTTCAATCGGATCGTTTACATCCAGCTTATCAACCTTCCCGTTGTTGATATAAACGGTTGGAACCCGGTCTTGGGTAGCGGCCATGATATACGCGTATTCAAAGCCCACTTCGTTTGGTCCGGGAGAGATGTGCTCGTTCCAGTTTACGACTCCTGTTCCAAGGCCCAGATGCCATTTACCAACAACTGCTGTTTGGTAGCCTTCGGCCCGTAACATTTTGGGAAGAGTTTGCTGCGCGGTATCGATCAGAAGCGGCGCTGTTCCGGGTAAAATACGGGCATCTTTGTTCCGCCACGGATAGGTGCCGGTTAGTAAACCATAGCGACTTGGTGTACAGGTTGCCGAGGTTGCATACCCGTTTGTAAACCGAATACCGCCATTGGCCAACGCGTCGATATTTGGGGTTTGAATGGCGGTTGCGCCATAGCTACTCAGGTCGCCGTAACCCAAATCATCGAGATAAATGACTACGACATTCGGCTTTTCAGTGTTAGCTTCCGCTGGCTTACCGGCTTGTTGGCAAGCCGAAAAAGAACCTAACGCTGCTAATGATGCAAAACTTAAAATGGTATTTTTCATTGTTTTATGATTAGACAGTTATATGATTTTTGTCTTTTTTCGTTCCTATTGTTCAAATATAGCTCGTTATCGCTTAATTCCTGAGAGCTGATCGCATTAAAAGAATTTTCGGATAAACAGAGCCGAAGCCACATGTGCGATTAGATTTAAATTTACGGTTTTCAGCCCCTCCAAAAATCCCATACTTGGCGGAGATGGACAAACGCTCCAATGAGGTATACAATTCGATAAAAAGGCGGAATTGCCGGATATTAGAAAAAGAGAACAAGGAAATTTGCATTTCCATTGTCCCCTTTTAACTGAACATCCAGATTCTGGATGAACGAACCTATCCAACAACTATATCATTAATCTATATTCAATTCCAGCGTATTGCTTTGTGCTCCTTCAAAGGATGCTGTCACTTGTGCACGACCAGCTTTTCCGGTAGAACGAACAATTAAAAGTGCGCGTCCTTCGGAAGTTTTCAATTTATTGGTTTGGAAAGTTTGCAAACTAGCATCGTTCCCATTATCAACGCCCAACAATTCAACATCGCCGGTAATTGAAAACTCAACTTCTTTTTCATCGAAACGTACCGGGTTCCCTGCCTCATCGGTTAACTGAACAACAATGTGAGCGACATCGTATCCATCGGCATCCAAGTCGGTTTTACTTGTTGAAATATCAATTTTTGTCGCGGCTTCAGCTGTTGCCAATGCAAACGTAACTTTCTGCCCGTTTTGTACTCCAACCGCTTCAAGCTTTCCGTTTTCATACGGAACCAACCATTTATAAATTCGATCCGGAAAGTCGGCAAGGTTTTTTGTTCCCAGACTATTTCCATTCAGAAACAATTCCACTTCGGGGCAAGATGAAATAACTTCGACCACAATAGGTTCCTTGTCGGCATAATTCCAATAATTGTTCACCTTGTGCCAAATCCACAGCGCTTTTTCCCATCTGCCCGGAACTTTTTCGACCACATTCCCATCCTTGTCGACTTTGTAAATTGATTGATCCAGTTTTTGTGTCGACAGATATAAAGTGGGATCAGTTTCATTCCAAAGAGACCTCATCATGAAAAAGGCAGGCTTTTTGAAACCGGCAAAGTCGAGCAATCCGCTGGCTGTTCCGCGTTTTCGCTCATCGCCGGGGTTCCGTTGGTGAGCCTCGCCCATGTAATCGATACCAGTCCAGGTGAATGTTCCCGAAACAAACGGACGTTCGAGAATGGCCTTCCACTCTTGCCATTGGTTCACATTTTCGGTTCCCATAATTGGTTTTTCCGGAAAATACTGGTGTCCGTAATCGTACATCACACGGCGATAACTGAATCCAATCACATCCAACGCGTCAGCATAACCGGTCACATAGCTCGCCGATGGCAAAATGCAATTTGCAACGACCGGACGAGTTGGGTCCAGTTCTTTAGTCCATTTTGAAAGCTTTTGCGCCGTTTCACCTATGGTATGCTCCATCGCCGGCATCGAATCGTAACGTTTCTTAATTTCATCGGGGCTAAGCGGAGTTGGATTCCAGAAGTAATTTCCCGACCAGTCAGCATCCCAAAAACCAGTTGCTTTTTTGTTTCTCGGGTACGTCCATTCAATTTCGTTGCCAATACTCCATTGGAAAATTGACGGATGGTTACGGTGAGCCAAAACCGTTGTTTTAAGATCCTGTTCTGCCAACTCCTGGAAGTGTTTGGTATATCCCTCTGTAATGTAGTCTGTTGAAATTCGCTGCTCCATGTTCAATCGTTTGTCTTTAGGATAATCCCATTCATCAAAAAATTCATCCTGAACAAGAAAGCCCATCTCGTCGCAGAGAGTCAACAGCGCTTCTGACGATGGATTATGAGACATCCGAATTGCGTTACATCCACCATCTTTCAAAATTTGGAGCCGGCGACGCCAAACTTCGTCCGGAACGGCTGCACCAACCAGTCCACCATCGTGATGCAAACAAACCCCTTTAATTTTCGTATTCTTCCCGTTTAGGAAAAAGCCATTGGCGGCTTCAAACTTGATAGAACGAATTCCAAAACTTGTTTGATAACGATCAAGCTCGTTGCCATTTTCCGAAAGAATGGTATTTGCTGTATATAAATTGGGGGTATCAACATCCCATAATTCGGGATTTTCAATTGTTTGTTTTTGTGTAATTTTTGTTGATTGACCGACCGAAACATTTTCGCTGGTCAGCGTTGCAACAAGTTCCTGCCTGCCATTAAAGATTTCGGTAATTACGTCGATCGTTTTTGGTTCCGGATAGTCGTTGGCAATATCAATTTCGATATTTACCAACGCTTTTTCAGGCGAAACTTCAGGAGTTGTTACAAAAGTTCCCCAGATAGGGATATGTAGTTTATTGGTAACAATCAATTTAACATTCCGATAGATACCAGAACCGGTGTACCATCTGGAATCGGCGTATCGGGTACGATCTACTTTTACGGCCAATAAATTGTTTTGGCCATCAGCTGACAGCAACGGAGTAAGGTCGAAATAAAAAGGCGTGTAGCCATACGGATGTTCCCCTAATTTTTGGTTATTCAGCCAAAGCTCGGAGTTGTTGTACACACCATCGAATAGCAGATAAGCTTTTTGATTCTCCTCAAGCTTCAGATCGAACTGCTTGCGATACCATCCTGTTCCACCAGGAAGATAACCGGTACATCCTTCACC
This sequence comes from Mangrovibacterium sp., assembly GCF_041596335.1. Lineage (GTDB taxonomy): Bacteria > Bacteroidota > Bacteroidia > Bacteroidales > Prolixibacteraceae > Mangrovibacterium. Next base: position 167,082 of record NZ_JBFHIT010000001.1, read on the forward strand.
GTTAATTGTGTCAAACGGAAATTCAACGCTCCAGTCGTGCGGTAAGTTAACAAGCTGCCAATTTTCGTCAGACAAGTTAGGCTGACTAGCTGACGAATCAGCTTCAAGACTAAACTTCCAGTGCTTGTTAAAATCTGATTCTCGCTGTAGTGTAGGTTTTGGTTGGCATGAAACCATCAAAAGAAAACATGCAACTTGAATTATCGATCTCATAAGTATTTTTTTCATTGTTTAAATTCACTGTTAATCAGCCTTATATCTGCAGTGGATTTTCATCGTTAGTCAATTTTTTTGTTCCGCTTCACCTCCCTAAATGGGGAGGAGAACCGAACCGGAAAAAAGCAGAACGGGTTTTCCTGGTCTATTTTGTTCAGATGATTGCACAAAAAATACTAGAAAAACAAGATATTCCATTCCATCCAATTCTGCTAAGAAATATCGGTTAATACCCGATTCGAAAAGCATTCGAACCGGATATTAGAATTTTAGTTTTCGGCTATTGGTTTGTAAATACGGATCCAATCAACTAAAAACGTATTGTTTGCCTCGTTCGTTAATTCCTCGTCAGTAGGCGTAAGCCCTTGGTAGGCCCGCCATGTCTGATCTTCGGTATTAATAATGATATCCATTTCTTTACTCAGGCCTTCACCGTTGGTGTAATTATTCGGGTCAATCTCTGCGGCTCCGGAGCGGGTTCTGACTTTCACGCCATCAACGTAATACTCCAGTGTCCACGGATCTTTCCAATACACCCCAATCCGGTGAAAATCGTTCCTCCAGATGGTCGTTCCATCGGTATAAAAACTACCGGCATCACTTGGTTGCCAATCCTGAAACGGATCGCGAATAAACACATGATGACTCAGGTGAACACGTTTTGGTCCAAACCATTCATTGGTATAGCGATCGCTACCGTAGGCTTCGCAAATATCAATTTCCTGTGTATCATCAGCACTCAATAACCAAACATCTGATGCCAACACCGAATTCATAATTTTGACCCGCGCTTCAATATAAACAGGATAAACCACCCGTGTTTTTGACGTTACACAACCTGTACGGGTCACTTTGGTCACTATCGATCCATTGGCACCGCTTATTGAGGTTGTTTCTCCATCAACCCGGCTGGTTTTAATTTTCAGGTAGCTGTCGGCCACCAAACTGTGGTCGTGCTGCCACAAGGTTGGAGACGGACCTGTCCATGCATTATGATAGAAGTCGGTCCATTTGGCATCGAATTCAGTGCCTTTATTGGAGGCCTCAGCTGTATATTGAAACTCGTCGGATTGATCCTGAAGTTGCCATACATTTCCGGTGCCTGCAGACGCCGGTACTGCATACGAGCTCCACTCATATTGTGGAGCAGCAGGTTCCTCCGGAGTTTCAGGTGTTTCAGGTGTTTCCGATTCTTCCGGCAGGTCGACGATATCGTCGTTTCCACCACCGTTACACGAACTGAATGTCACGATCAACAATACAGCGAACAATAAAGTAGGAATCGTTAGTTTGAAACGTTTTCGCATCACTCGTTCAATTAATTTACCAAATAAGGGTTCAGTTTTTCCCAGTTAAATTCAACTCCAACCCCGGGACTATCAGGCGCAACAGCCCGGTAGTTCTCAACGACCAGTGGCCGATGCGTGTATTCATCGATTGGGAATGAGTGCACCTCGAGCCACCCCGAGTTTGGTTGCGACGACACCAGGCTGACATGTAATTCCTGCATGCCGTGTGAACAAGCAGGCAATCCATATTCGTTAGCCATTCTGGCAGCTTTCAACCATCCCGAAACACCACCGCAATTGCTTGCATCAGGCTGAACGAATGAGAGTTTCGATTGCTCGAAAGCATACTCAAATTCGTGAATCGTGTGCAGGTTCTCGCCCATTGCCAAGGGGACTCCGGTTGCGTCAGCAATTTCGGCAAACCCCTTGTAGTTATCTGGAATTGTTGGCTCTTCGAACCAGAAAATATTGTATTGTTTGAACCGATTAGCGGCTTCAATCGCTTTTTCGACACTCATCGAATAATTCGCGTCCACCATAAAAGTAACGTCATCGCCAATTAATTCGCGAACCGCCTTGATGCGTTCGATATCCTCATCCAGATTATCGCGTCCGATTTTAATCTTTACAGCTTTAAATCCTTTGGCGAGATATCCGCGAATGTTGTCGAGCAATTTTTCCAGCGGAAATAACAGGTCGATTCCACCGCAATAAGCGTTACAGGTATTCCCGGCGCCACCAGCCATTTTCCACAAAGGCTGGCCCGCTTTTTTGCATCGGATATCCCACAGCGCGATGTCGATTGCCGAGATCGCGAATGACGCGATACCTCCCCGACCAACGTAATGGATGTGCCATTCCATAGCATCGTAAAGTTCCTCGATAGCCGATCCGTCGCGTCCCAGAAGCATTGGAGTCAAATCGTGTTCAATCATTGCTTTAATGGCATGACCACCCTTGCCTCCGGTGTAAGTGTACCCGGTGCCTTCGCTGCCATCTTCGAGCGTTACTGTAGCAGTAACCAATTCAAAATGGCTGTGTGCTCCATGCTTGGCATCGGTTAAAATTTCAGCCAACGGAACGTTAAATAACTTAACGTCTATTTTTTTAATCGCTGCATCCATGATTTATCCTTTGTATCTTACGTAGAATGTTTTCTTTTCAAGGTATTGTTCGAAACCGTATTTACCATCTTCGCCACCGGTACCGCTCATTTTATAACCATTGTGGAATCCCTGGTGCAACTCGCCATGGCCACGGTTGATGTAAATTTCGCCAAACTCGAGCTCTGTATTCAGGCTCATAATGCGGTTCATATTGTTGGTATATACCATTGCAGCAAGTCCGAATTCACAATCGTTGGCATAACCAACCACTTCGTCGAATGTTTTAAATTTCAGTACCGGCAAAATTGGCCCAAAAGCCTCTTCGTGCACGATGGTCATATTTTGGGTTACATTCGTAAGGATTGTCGGTTCGAACCAGTTTCCTTTTTGGAACTTTTCACCAGCCGGAACTTTTCCTCCATAAGCCAGCGTTGCACCTTCTTTCACCGAGATTTCAACCAGTTCCTGCATGTGCGCCAGCTCTTTTTTATTCACTTTAGGGCCCATGTCTGAAGCCGCATCAAACGGATCACCAACTTTAATTTCTTTTACTTTAGCCATGAATTTCTCCATGAACTCATCGTACACATCTTCATGCACATACATGCGTTCGTTGCAGGTACATACCTGTCCGCAGTTGTCGAAACGAGAGTGTAACGCACCGGCAACAGCATATGCAATATTCGCATCTTCGAAAACAATCAGAGGAGCTTTACCACCCAGTTCAAGCTGAACATGAGCCAAATTTTCTGACGCAGCTTTGAAGATTGCTTGTCCGGCAGGCGTGCTACCTGTCATGGTCACCATTTTGGTAATTGGGTTGCGCACCAAAGCTTCACCCAGCGTTCTTCCGCCACCGGTAACAATGTTCAGAACGCCATCAGGAACACCAGCCTTTTTAGCCAGTTCGCCCAACATCAGGGTCGACATTGGCGTTTCAGTAGTTGGTTTTACAACAATCGCGTTACCGGCAATAAGTGCTGGTCCGATTTTACGTCCGGCCAAAGCCAGCGGGAAGTTCCAGGCAGTAATAGCCACAACAACGCCACGTGGAATTTTTTGAATCCAGATTTGTTCATTTTCGTTGTCCGAAGGAATAATATCACCTTCAATCTGCCGAGCCCAGTCGCAGGCATACTCAATAAACGAGCAGCACACATCAACCTCGAACAGCGCGACTTTATAGAGTTTTCCCTGTTCTTTGGTGAGCACTGTTGCCAGTTCTTCACGGTTCGCCTGAATCTCTTTAGTAAACGCTCTCATAAGATCGGCTCTTTTACGGGCAGGCATTTTTCCCCAGTCTTTTTGAGCTGCCTCGGCTGCTTTCAAAGCAACTTCGGCATCGGTGGCATCGCCGTTGGCCACGTAACCTACTACTTCATCGTTTGAAGGATTTAAAACCTCGGCTGTTTGTCCGTTCAGTGGTTTCACCCACTGTCCGTTAATATATTGATCAAAATTCAAAGTACGTGCAGTCATGTTGTTGTGATTTAGTGATAGAAAAATTAGGGAACCATTCCGGTGAACGATTCCCCGAGTGTCAAATTTGGGAGCTTAGCGTCCCATCCAGCCACCGTCGACCAGCATAATGGAACCGTGCATATAAGCAGCAGCTTCAGAACACAAGAAGACTACAGGACCGGCAAAATCTTCAGGATTACCCCATCTGTTGGCTGGAATACGTCCAAGAATTGACGCTGAGCGTTCCGCGTCTTTTCTCAAAGCCTCTGTATTGTCTGTACTAATATAACCAGGTGCAATGGCGTTTACATTCACCCCTTTCGAGGCCCATTCGTTAGCAAATGCCATTGTCATTTGGCCAATAGCGCCTTTACTTGCGGCATATCCGGGAACAGTGATACCACCTTGGAACGTGAGCAGAGATGCTGTAAATACGATTTTTCCTTCGCCGCGAGCGACCATTTCTTTACCGATTTCGCGGGTAAGAATGAATTGAGAGTTTTGGTTCACTTCAATTACAGTATCCCACATTTCATCGGGATGCTCTGCTGCAGGAGTTCTTAAAATTGTACCGGCATTGTTGATCAGAAGATCGATTTTAGGAAAATCGGCTTTTACCTCTTTAATAAAAGCGTAAAGAGCCTTACGATCTGAAAAATCGCAGGCATAGGCTTTGAATTTTTTTCCAGTTGCCAGTACTGCTTTTTCAACATCGCTTCCCGATTTCTCGAGTGTTGCGCTAACTCCGATGATATCGGCTCCGGCTTCAGCCAGACCAATTGCCATCGCTTTACCAATTCCACGCTTACAGCCTGTAACTAAGGCTGTTTTTCCTTCTAAACTAAATTTATTTAAAATGCTCATCTTATTGATCTTTTTTTGCGCTCTCAATCAGAATCAAAGCGCAGTTATTAAATAGGTTACAGTTGCTAAATTCGATTACTGGCAGTCAATTAAATACTTCATACCATTTGGATTCTCATCGATGCTTTCAAAAAGTTTCTGAATATTTTCCAATGGTTCGACTGCTGTAATAATGCTCTCAAAAGGAAGTTTATTTTCAGAAATCAATTGGATTGACTCTTCATAATCTTCCGCTTCGTATACCCTTGCACCAATTAATTCCAGTTCTTTCCAGAAAAACTTGAATAAATTGACCGGTTTTGGTTGTCCATGAATGGCGACCATCACAATACGTCCGCGAATACCGGCCACTTCAGTCATCACATCTAATGATGGTTGTACTCCGGCAACTTCGAAAACTACGTCAGCCAACCCGCCGTTTGTTTTCTTATCGATATACTCTACTAAATCGGTTTGAGTTGGGTTTACAACTTCGAAGCCCATTTCCTGAGCCATTTTAATACGAATCGGGTTCACTTCGGAAATAACAACATTGGCACCTTTGTTTTTGGCAACCATTGCAACCAAAAGACCGATTGGTCAACCACCTAAAACAACTGCAGTTTCGCCTTTAACCAATCGTCCGCGACGAACATCGTGGCAGGCTACAGATAGCGGCTCAACCAAGGCAGCCAGTTTCAGGTCGGTTTCTTCATTTAATTTGTGGAGGGTAAATGCCTGCACATTCCAATATTGTTGCATAGCTCCCGGACTATCAATTCCGATAAACTTTAACTTCTTGGCTATGTGGCCAAAACCTTTGTCTGATTCGGCTTGCAATCGATTGTCCAATGGGCGCACAGTAACTTTTTCACCCACAGAAAAACCAGTTACTCCTTCACCGATCGCGTCAATGACACCTGACATTTCGTGGCCAATTATTTGAGGGATGCTAACACGCTGATCCATCATGCCATGGTAGATATGTACGTCGGTTCCGCACACCCCACAATAAGCTACTTTAATACGTACCTCTCCGGCCTGAGGGGCTTCTATTTCTTTTTCAATTACAGAGAATGTTTTATCTCCTTTATAGACTGTTGCTTTCATATCGAAATCAATTATTAATGTAGTATCAACTAAAATCTCTCAAAATTATCGTTCCTATTTTCCTCTATGAGGGGGGAAATAATCGCGTATTTAGGGGGTATAAAATTCCTTATCGACTAAAAGGCCATTCCAGTATAGGCTACACGAGACTTCAACCTTCCCTGGTGGGCCAGCATACTGTGAAATCCGAATCTCTTTTTGAAATAAAATTTCAGAATTACCATCCAAAAAAACCGGTGAATGTCCTTCGAACAGTGGCTCACTATGGAGGTCGTTCACCTCAAATTTAATTTGACCTTGCCGCTCGTGCCGGTTCAGATTTTTGATTAAAACCCGAAAATCATACGTTCCTAAACTATCGGCCCCAACCGTTTTCAGATCAATTTATCGTGCACGAAAAACTGTCGGACGGAGAACATCATGCGGTGCTCTATAGAGACATCAACAACCTGAACAAACTGCTGGAATACAATAAGGCAAACCCGGATCGAAATTTACAGTCGACCGATTACACGTTAATGTCAAAAATGGCTCCCTTCACTACCAAAAGGCTTACTGAGTGGTTCGTGGCCAATCGGCAGGATTTTTCGTTGAAGCTGGAGAGCAAACTCACTTACGAAGATGTACGCGACCACAACATCATCTTTATCGGACAGTACAAGACCATGAACCTTTCCATGTCCTTTTTTCTGAAGAATAGTAAAACCTTTTCGACTTTTGGTGATGGATTTCGGTACTCCGGCGAATCGGTCACGGAAGATTACAATTCCCATTTCGGAAAAAGCGGCTATATTGAATATGCCATGGTTTCCTACACCTCTATAAGTCCCGGAAAGTCTGCCATGTATTTTGTTTCCAACAACGATTTTGGCACCATGGCCGTGGTCAATCATTTTACCACCCCAGCTTTTCTCAAGGAATTCTACCGGCAACTGCCCTCCGGCTCCTGTTCCTTCAATGCTCTTTTTAAGGTAGAAGGGATTGAACGGGTAGACATCAGTTGTGAACTCGTGAAACTGGAGGTTATCGATTCCGGAGAAACCGTTTCAAATTAGATTTTTCAGCAGCTTTGCAAGCAACAACACCGCACGTGTCCCTGATAAAAAAAATTACGCACTGCAAAAAAACGAACCTTTAGATTGCGTTTAAAAATATCATGAGCTAGCCCTTTGGTTCAATCTTTTTAGCCTGACAATACTCTTTCGGTGTGATCCCATATACTTTTTTGAAGCACTTATTGAAATACGAAGGGCTGTTAAAACCGACCCGAAAGGCAACCTCGTTGTATTGCTGATTTTCGTTTTCGATGAATTCAACTGCCTTTTTAATTCGAATCAGGTTGACAAAGTCGGTTGTCGTGGTTCCTGAAAGTGATTTTATTTTTCGGTGTAGCTGGCTACGACTAATCATGAGCTCGGAAGCGAGAGTTTCCACGTCGAAGTTCTCATCTTCGATATTGCTTTCGACAATCGTTCGCACCCGATTGAGGAAAAAATTATCCAGGCTACTAATTTCCAGGTTTGTTTCAGAAAGAAACTGTTTACTGAAATTTTGCCGAATACGACGACGCTGCGTCAGGATGTTCTCGATCTGCTTAAGCAGAACATAATCCTCAAATGGCTTGGTTAGGTATGCATCCGCCCCCTGGTCAAGTCCCGCAATCAGGTTTTCGGAGCTCGAAAGTGCAGTCAGCAACACCACCGGAATGTGACAGGTTTCAACCTGAGCTTTCAAAATCCGGCAAAATTCAAAGCCATCCATTCTGGGCATCATTACATCAGAAACGACCAAGTCAATATTCCTCTTTTTCAGTAGATCCAACGCCTCTACGCCGTCCTTTGCCACCTCAACCTGATAATAATTACTAAGATAAGATCGTAAGAAACTGCTAAAATCAGCATTATCTTCAACTACCAGAATACTGTTCAACTGGTCAGGGGCCTGTTGCGCTTTATTCTTCACGGGAAGAATATCGGTGCTTTTAAGATTCTTTATTTCCTGGTGGCTTTCAAAAAGAATCGCTTGAGCCTTTTGTTTACGCGGGAGCATAATTGTAAAACATGAGCCCTTTCCTAAATCGCTTTGTACTTTAATCACTCCGTTGTGCAGCAGGGTGTATTCTTTACAAATCGACAATCCGATACCGCTGCTATTGACAGCAGCCTGGCCATTAAGCGCAGACTTACCCTGCTGAAATCGATTGAAAACATTCAATAAGCTTTCACTTTCAATTCCATGCCCGGAATCTTCGACAGCGATTACAACAAAATCGTCGGTTTCAAGTTTTCCAAAACTAAACTGATTGACATACCTTCCGGTGTTGGCCAGGTCGCGATTCCCGATCCTCACCCTGATGTGCCCCTTCCCCTGGCTATATTTGTAGGCATTCGAAATCAGGTTGTAAAGCACAATATCCAATTTATCCCGATCGGCATCAATCTCCAGCATATCGAATTCGGAATCTAACTCAAACTTAATTTCACGCTGTTTATCTTCCGTTAAAAATCCTTTATGCATTTCCCTGGTGAAGCCGATCAAGTCGAATCTCGAAAGATTTAGCTTACTCTTTCCTTTGTCGAGTTTTCGCAAATCAATCAACTGGTTTATTAATTGTAGCAGGCGGTTTGAGTTTCTGTGAACGACCTCCAGCTCATCCCGTTGGTCTCCTGTCAGGTTTTCGGCTTGTAAAAGTCGTTTGAGCGGCCACGAAATCAATGTTAGCGGAGTTCGGAACTCATGCGAGATATTGGTAAAAAACTTCAACTTCATCTCGTGAATTTGTTCTTCGTTTTCGCGCTGACTTTTTTCAAGCTGCACAGCCCGTTTTAGCTTGAGCTGTTCGGCATAGAATCGGTAGATAAAATAAATGACCGAGACAAAAAACAATCCATATACTAACAGCGCCAAATGAGTTCTGTACCAAATCTGGTGAATTACAATGCTAAGTTGGCTTGGTGAATCATTCCAAATTCCATCGTTGTTACATGCAACCACTTCAAAGATATATTCTCCCGGATCGATACTGGTAAACAGCACGCTTCCGTCTTGGTTATCAATCCATTCATCAAAGTAATTCCGCAATCGATATCTATACCGGTTTTTCTCCGGCATCAAATAATTATCTGCCGAGAAAGTAATCCGAAAGGTATTTTCTTCAGGACTCAATTCTATTTCTTCAATACTCCTATCGCTGGTGTAAAACGGAAAAACGGCCCGATTACTGTGCGTCAAAAGCTGATGTATGTTTGTTTCGGGCGCTTTGGTATTTGTTTTTACTGCTTCAGGGTTCAACCGGGTAAACCCATTGGTTCCCCCAAAATATAACTGGTTGTTCTTGTCCTTAAATATAGCCTGGGGGGTGAATAAATTACTTTGAATACCATCGGTATATAAAAAATGTCGGTACGATTCATTCTGAGGATTGTAAACAACAAGGCCATTATTGGAAGTAATCCAAATATTCTTTTTTTCGTCTTCCAAAAACCCATACACATCTTTCCCGGCCAACAATCCGTTGGCATCCATTTTTTCGAACGTGTTGTTGATGGGATGGTATTTAAGTACTGCTTCGTTCTTGATACCGATCCAAATTTCGCCGACAGCATTCTCCCAAAACGAATAGATGGTATGGCTGCTTTGCTCCCGAATTAACTGATGATCCCGGAAATTTTCCACTGTAGCGGTAGGCAAATGAACTCTGACCAGATCAATCATCCCGCCAACCCAAAGATTAGATTTTGAATCGACATACAGACAGTTTACTGCAATCGCTGAAAGATCCGGTTCGGTTTTAAGATGCCCCAGCGGATTGTCAATTCGTTTGTTTTTGAAGCTGTAAAAACAAACTCCTTTCCCAAAGGTTCCGATCCACACACCGGTGTCAACGGGGCATAGTGCATATACATCGGGAGAAGCCAGTTGCCCGGCTCCAAAATGCTGAAAGGTTTGCGTACCGGCAGGCCTGTACCACAAACCTTGCTTATAGGTTCCGATCCACACACCACCGAATTTATCTTTACACATCGACTTAATATTCTCCACATTAGTCGAACGACTAATCTCCACTACATCAAACTGCTCGGTACGGATATTAAATGTATTCAAACCTCCTACCTCAGTCCCTATGAGCAACTCATTGTCATCAACTTGCAGGAATGAACTTACGATATCGTTCGAAATAGAATTACGGTGAGCCTCGTGTCTGTAGGTATTGAAAGTATTGTCAGAATGATGAACAAGTGCTACTCCCCCACTCCAGGTACCAATCCAGAGTCCACCCTGGTTATCTTCATAAATATCAAATATCGAAGTGTGTGGTAATCCCGGGTTCTTTTCTTTATTAAACCGGATCATCTCGGAGCCATCGTCTAAAAACAACCCTTCGTACGCCCCCACCCAAAGCCGTCCGTTGGTATCTTTCAAAATGACCCGAACACGAATATCCTTCGTTTTTTGATTTGGAGTTTCGGGAAAGACATATTGTTTTATAAACTCCCCATTTGTGGTAAACAACTGTGCTCCATGCGCTTCAAATCCAACCCACAGTTGCCGGTTATCAGCGTAAAGGCTGTTAACTGGTGAGCCCTTGGCATCCAGAATTTTTACCACATTTTTTCGGTCCGGACTTAATCGGTATACTTCTCCGGCTTCGGTACCGACCCAAATTCGGTTCGCATTATCTTTGAAAATAGAACTCGGTTGTACAATTGTATTTGCACCAACTCGATGAAGTTTATTTCCTTCTTCATTCAAATAGCCGATATAGTTGTTGTCGAGTACCAGCAACTTATTATTATCATCAATTACCGAGAATATTGCCTTCGATGATACTGAGCCATCCTCATAGGTGTAACTAAGCGTTACGAAATTCTGTTGCTGCCGGTTAAACCAGCACAAACCATTACTAGTGCATACCCAAAGCTTGTTGTTACTGTCGGCTATCACACAGTTGACAACTTCGTGGGGCAGACTTATTGTGTCGGTTGCTGAAGGAATAAACCAGGTTGTATTTTTCGAATCGTAACGAATCAATCCCTGCCGGGTACCCATCCAAATGTAGCCCAATCCATCCTGGGTGATACAATTAATCGATTTCAGAGTAAATCCTCCCGGAGGGGAAACCTGCCGAAAGCGAATATCGACTGCCAGTCCATCTCGTGTCCAAAATAAGGCAAGCAACAAAAATGCGAGGAATAGATTCTGTTTTAGTTTCATGTTAGTTTATTTCTGACCAAAAGTTCTGGTTTGTCGGCAACCCGATTTTATCACCTCTGTTCCGATGCTCACAAAAATAGTAATACAAATTCAGCAACCTATAACACTATTGTTGCGCCACCGACACAATGGTTTTATTACACAACAATAGTTTCGAAATTGGAACATCGCTGTTATTCTGCAGGCTTTTCGAACTCTACTTTTACAACAGAATCAAACAAACCTAACTGATAATGAAACAGTTCCTCTTATTCATTTTAATTGTCTTTTTGGGCAGTTGCTCTTCAAACAATGCATCCACATCTATCAATGCTTTTATTAAGAATGCGGATTCGGCTTTAAAATATTCGGTTGAAGCTTTTTCGCAAGCGAAGACCAATGATCTGGTTTCTCCCCGTACTGCCGAGAACAATTCTATCGTAATGGTAAAACCACAGGATTGGACCAGCGGATTTTTTCCGGGCGAACTATGGATCATGTACGAGCTAACCGGCAACGATTATTGGAAGGCGAAAGCGACTGATTTTACATTGCCTCTTGAAAATGAAAAATGGAACGGAAAAACTCATGACATGGGTTTCAAGATGTTCTGCAGCTATGGAAAAGCATGGAAAAACACGAACGAACAGGCCTACCAGAGCATCCTGATCCAGTCGGCCAAAACTCTTGCCACTCGCTTTAATCCAACAGTTGGGTGCATCCGTTCGTGGGATCACAATGCAGACAAATGGGACTACCCTGTGATTATTGATAATATGATGAACCTGGAGCTACTGTTTTGGGCTGCCCGGGAAACCGGCAATCAACTTTATCGAAACATTGCCATTACACATGCCGAAACAACCATGAAAAACCATTTCAGGGATGATTATTCCTGTTACCATGTGGTGGATTACAATCCGGCTAACGGCGAGGTAGAAAACAAAAACACGCACCAGGGTTATTCGCACGAAAGTGCCTGGAGTCGCGGCCAGGCATGGGCTCTATACGGATATGCGATGGTTTTCAGGGAAACTGGCATGAAAAAATTCCTACTCCATGCTGAAAAAATTGCGGCTTATTTCCTGAATCATCCCAATCTGCCGGAACACAAAATACCCTATTGGGACTTCGATGCGCCACAACTACCAAACGAGCCGTACGATGCTTCGGCTGGCGCGATAGCGGCATCGGCTCTTTACGAATTAAGCACTCTTTCAGCCAATGGCGACCTGTACCAAAAAGCAGCCGACCAAATGCTTAAAACGCTACTAAGTCCCGATTTCTTGGCAGATACCAAAAATAATCATGGCTTTTTACTGAAACATTCCACAGGTTCCAAACCTCATCAGTCAGAAATTGATGTTCCGCTGGTTTATGCAGACTATTACCTGCTCGAAGCCATTCAACGAAAAATAAAGCTGTCGGAATAATTCAACCTAAAAAACAATACAAACCCACACACAATCATAACTAATTCAAACTAAAAAACTTATGAAAAGAAGATTCATTAAATCGTATTTTCTGCTGTTTATCTTGAGCTTCGTTTGCATGCTGGCAAGCGCTCAGGTTAAAACAATTACCGGAAAGGTAACAGGAGAAGATCAAGGTTCAATTCCAGGGGTTACTGTTGCTATACCTGGCACATCCAGTGGTACAATTACCGACTTAGATGGTAAGTTTTCGATCTCCGTCCCATCAACCACTAAAAAACTGGTTTTTAGCTATATCGGACTAAAAACTATAGAAGTTGACATAGCCGGTTCAACGACTGTCAACGTGGTCATGGAACAAGACCATATCGGGCTGGAAGAAGTGGTGGCAGTTGGGTACGGCGTTCAGAAAAAGAGCGACCTTACAGGCTCCGTTTCATCGGTGAAAGCCGACGAAATTATTAAAGTACCCATGGCAAGGGTCGATCAGGCGTTACAGGGAAAAGTGACCGGGATGGTCGTGAGCAACGACAAAGCTCAACCTGGTTCAAGCCCTGTAATCCGTATCCGCGGCGACAACTCCATCTCCGGCGACAACGAACCACTAGTTGTAATAGATGGTATCCTTGGAGCTGACATGAGTATTCTTGACCCTTCCGAGATTGAATCGGTTGAAGTATTGAAGGATGCCTCTGCCAAAGCAATTTACGGTTCGCGGGGTGCCAATGGCGTTATCATTATCACCACAAAAGGCGGTGTCAAAGGAAAAACCCAATTCGACTTCGCTGCATACACTTCTATTTCTAAAATTGCCAACAAACTGGACTTGATGACAGCCGAAGAGCAGTATAATCTGCTAAGCGACTATCCTGTTGATTCTGATATGTACGATGACATTCAGGACCTGCTGGCGATGTATGACCCAACGAACCCGGAAGGCACCGACTGGCAAGATGTTGTTTTTCAGCAAGCACTGACTCAAAGTTACAGTCTGAATGCCAGCGGAGGGAGCGACAAAACAACCTTTGCCCTTTCCGGAAGTTATTACAACCAGGAAGGAATTATTACCAGCAGTGGTTACGACCGTCAAACACTAAGACTACGACTTGACCATAAAGCTTCTGACAAACTGAAAATAGGGACTAACCTTTACCTTAGCAAATCCAACCAAGATAATACACGAGCAGATTCGGCGGGAGGATCAGATGGTGGCTCGGTCACTCAGGCAGCCAATCGCTTCTCTCCCATCATTCCTGTGTATGATGCGAACGGCAATTATTCCTCATCATTCCCCACAAGTTCGCAGCTAAACAACCCGGCCGCGTTAATTTACGAGCGTATTGATGAGCTTAAAACCTTTAGTGCAACAGCCAATCTGTATGCCCAATACAAAATCAGAAAAAACCTGACCTTAAGGTCGAGCTACACAAGCCGATTCTCCAACAGCTGGCAAAACTTCTGGGCGGGTAAAGATCTAATGGAAGCTCTTGGAACCGGGGAGGCATCAATCGAGACTGTCAACAATATTTCGTGGCTGAATGAAAACACCCTAACTTTCGACGAAACCTACGGAAAACACCATATTACAGCGATGGCCGGGATTACCGTTTCGGAAACAGAAAGACCTAGCGTTGAAGCCACGTCCATCGATTTCCCAACCGAGGCGCTCAAATACAATTCGCTCGAATTGGGAACGCCAGACGGACAAACAGTAGAATCCGGCTTAACCGAGAGTTCAATGTTCTCGTACCTGGCACGGATTAACTACGTGCTTGCCAGTAAATACCTATTTACAGCCAACTTCAGAGCCGACGGATCATCCAAGTTTGCTGAAAACAATAAATGGGGTTATTTCCCATCGGCAGCTTTAGGCTGGAGAATGTCTGAAGAATCGTGGATGAAAAGTATAAGGCAAATCAGCAACCTGAAACTAAGGGCAAGCATCGGCTCAACCGGTAGTCAGGCCATTTCATCGTATCAATCTCTGGCCAGCTACTCCAGCGCCACCGTACCTCTGGGCGACTCGTTCTACAACGCATTGGTGTCCGATCGAATTCCGAATCCAGATTTAAAATGGGAAACAACTACCGAAGCAAACGTTGGATTCGACTTTGGCATGTTTGATAACCGCATCAGTTTATCAGCCGACTTTTATAAAAAGAAAACCAAGGATTTGCTTTACAGTAAAAACCTCCCCTATTACTCGGGTTATGCTTCTCAAACACAAAATATTGGAAGCATCGAAAACACCGGACTCGAACTTGCCTTAAATACCGTTAATATCGACCGGAAGTTAAAGTGGTTTTCATCCTTCAACATCAGTTTTAATAAAAATGAAGTTGTTGACCTGGGGGGTGACGAATACCAGATTTACGACTATTCCGGTGGTTCTCTGGGCGACGACTGGCGAGAGATCGTAATCCTTAAAGTTGGTGAATCGCTGGGTAACTTTTTCGGGTATGAATTCGATGGGATTTACCAAAACCAGACTGAATGCGACGCGCTTCCCTACCCTTCCGGAGCTTGCGAGCCTGGTATGATCAAACTGAAAGATATCAGCGGACCGGACGGAGTTCCTGACGGACAAATTACGGCAGACGACCGCACCATCATAGGAAACGGTATTCCTGATTTTGTATTCGGATTCTCCAATGATTTCTCATACAATGGGTTTGACCTCAACATCATGTTTCAGGGCTCTTACGGGAACGAAATCTTCAACTTAAACCGGATTAAACTGGAACGGGCAAGTTATGAAAACGGCTTGGCGATTTTGCTGACTGAGGCCTGGACAGGAGAAGGCACATCAAACACCATCCAGAAAATCAACAAAAGCGTTGGTCCGGCCAATTCACGTTTTGTAGAAGACGGTTCGTATATCAGACTTAAGAATATCTCTCTGGGCTACACAATTCCTTCAACCCTGACAAAACGTTTGAATATTTCGAAACTACGGTTCTACATCAGCGGACAAAACCTGATTACAATAACCGATTATTCGGGCTACGATCCGGAAATTAACTCACGCACCGGCAACTTGGCCCGCGGAATCGATTATGGTGGCTACCCGACTGCAAAAACTTACACCATTGGACTAAATTTAGGTTTCTAACACCAGTTTTTAATGATAAAGAACAAACGAAATATGAAAACCAAAATATTATTCATACTGACAATTCTCCTGATATCTTTTTCAGGATGTGACGATTTTCTGGAAGAAAATCCACAAGATTTTCTGTCGCCCGACAACCTCCCGGTTACAGAAGCAGACTGTGACCTACTGCTTAATGGAGCGATCAGCTATCAACGTGCGCAAAATTTGTATGAACGCAGTCTGGTATTTCTGGCCGGAATTAGTGCTGACGACATGGACGTGCGTAACTCATCGGGCGACCGCTACGAGATCGACCGGTACACCTACCTGACAACAAACCAGCACATCGAAAATGTCTGGAGCTCGGCCTATGCCCTGATCAACGAATGTAACATCATGATCAATAAGATCCCGGAAACGGATCTTTCGGATTCGGTTAAAGAACAATATGTAGCAGGAGCCAGTTTTTTGCGTGCCCTGTGGTACTTCCATTTGGTGAGGCTTTTTGGCGACAACCTCATTCTATTGGATCAACCGGTAGACGACTTTACCGCTGCACTCGAGCTGGAAACCGCCTCCATCGAGTCGGTTTACGAACTGATTAAAATGGATATCGACTATGCGGTAGGCATAAACAGCAGTGGCAGCTCGCGTTTGCCGGTCGAGGATTGGACCGCAGCCGGACGCCCAACCTATGGCGCTGCAAAAACGCTTCAGGCGAAAATTTACATGACAATGGCCGGCTATCCGCTCAACCGCACCGAATATTGGGACACTGCCCGCGAGGCTGCACTCGAAGTATTGAATATTTCGCGCTACGAAATGGCAACCGACCTGGACGACATGTGGCTGATCGAAAATGAGAACAGCCCTGAGTTTATCTTCAGTGTCCAAAACCACTTGCCTGACTACGGTAGTATGTTGCCGGTACAAACCCGCCCCGATGGCTGGAGCGTTTATGTGGGTAGCGAATACTATTATTTGAAATATTTCGAAGACGGTGACCTCCGAAAAGAAGCGTATCATATTCTCGAGTGGAACGGGAAACCTTATACCAGCTTAAGTGGGAAATGTCCTTACGTAGGCAAATGGGTCGACATTGCCCGCGATAACTTGTCGGACTACTCGAAACGGACTGATTCCAACTTCCCGGTTTTCCGGATCTCTGAAGTTTACCTGATGTTTGCAGAAGCCGAACTCGAAGTGAACGGCTTGACCACTGAAGCATACGATGCCTTAAATGCCACCCGTCTGCGTGCCGGACTTTCGCAACTATCAGGATTAACCTCCGCAGAATTCAAAGAAGAATTAATTGCCGAACGTGCCCGTGAATTAACCTTCGAGTGTAAACGAAGATTCGACTTGCACCGTTGGGGAATGCTCGATCAATTTATGAGTACCGACCCTCATGCCAGCACCGGCTGGAATATGGAGACCCATGAGTACTATCCTGCTCCGGAACGGGATGCACTACTAAACTCAAACCTGGCAGACTAATCGCCGCAGGGTTAAAGGAGGTATCAGTTTGACGTTAAGCACTGATACCTCCTTAATAAATATATCCGCCTATGAAGAAGCTGCAAACTGCCTTGCTTTTCTTGCCAATCTGGATCTGTCAGAGGCAATCCTGGAACTCAACATGGATAACTGCTGATGATCAAAGCAAACCACTCTTTTCAAAACGATGAAACAAACATTCTGATCCTGATTCAACGAATTATACCTTAAATTGATTTTCTATGAATACATATATTTCGACTACATTGGTTGCTGTTTTACTCAGTTTAAGCCTGGCAGCCCGTGACTATACGAAAGAGGTAATCGACCTTTGGCCCGCAAACAACATTCCCTACAATAAAGTCAATCATTCATTCGCTGAGACCGCTGATTCTACCGGACGAAGGATTTCTCAAATCTCAGTTCCGAAACTCTATGTTTACCGAAAAACAGCGCCCTCTGATATCGGGGCAGCAATAATGTACATCCCCGGCGGGGGTTATTCTGTGGTAAGCTTGTCGGACGAAGGTGAAGCATATGCCAAACAGTTCCTGAAAATGGGCTTTGATGTTGTTGCCGTTTTAAAATACCGCCTGCCAGATGAACGCATCGTAACCGAAGAGCATAAAGTTCCCTTGTGCGACGCCCAAAAAGCTCTGTCGACGATACACAAAAACGCTTCAACATGGAATATCAGCAGGGACAAGATTGCCGTAATGGGAGGTTCGGCAGGAGGACACCTCGCTGCTTCGTTGGCAAACCTGACCAAACCAATTGTCGCGCCGGGTGTAACCAAAGACGAGCTTGAGCAGGCAGTTTCCATACTGCTGTACCCGGTTATCAGCTTTAATTTGCCACACCGCCACAAAGGTTCCTTTAGATATTTGCTGGGTGAGAACTCGAAAAACACAGCCATGCTCGACTATTACTCGATGGAAAAACGCGTGAATAAAAATACGCCGCCTACCTATCTGGTTCACGCGATTGACGACCTATCTGTCCCCTACCAGAACAGCGATATTTATGCTGAAAGCCTGGACCAAAAAGGGATCTCACACAAATGTGTGCATCTGGATAAAGGAGGTCATGGGTTCGGGCTAAATTTTGAACGCACAGGTTTGGACTGGACCAGCGATTTAGAACAGTGGCTAAATACCACAACAACAATCTTTTCAACCAATCAATAGAAACAGAAGAAAAAAAAATATGAAGCAATGGATGTTAATACTCGTATTTTGTGTAGCAGGAAATCTGGCTCAAGCGCAAACCCTCTCCCATAAATCAACCCGTTTAACTCAAAACTGGCAATTCATTCAACAAGACCTGGGTGGAATTTGGGAGGCTATCCGGCCGGCAAAAGCTGGCAGTCCGGAAACCGTCCCTATTTGGACCGACATCAGCCTGCCCCACTGTTTTAACGCCACCGACGCGGTAAATCCGTATGTAAATTACTACCAGGGGCCGGGCTGGTATCGAACCTTGCTGGAAATAAACAATCCATACAAAAATGGCCGCACCCTATTGCATTTCGAAGGTGCCGGCCAAAAAACAGAGGTGTATGTGGGGTCGAAAAATGCGGGGAGCCATGTGGGTGGTTACGACGAATGGACAGTAGACATTACTGACTTTATTGAAGCCGCGTTAACCGAAGACGGCAGAATTCCGTTAACGATTCGCTGCGACAATTCACGCGACTTGGAGATGATCCCTTCCGACCTGTCCGATTTTAATTTTTACGGTGGCTTGTATCGCTACCTGAACCTGGTTTATTTTCCCGAAACCTACATCCAACAGGTTCATATCCATCCTGAAATTACGGGCAAAAAATCGGGTGAAGTGAAAGTTGAAATTAGCTTCTCGGAACCAGTAGCGGGGGATTTGACCATAACTGTAAAAAATGTACAAAACAAAACAGTTTACACAACCAAACTCAATTCAACATCTTCCAAAGTTGAACACAATTTTCAACTAAAAACGATTGATAAATGGTCAACCGATATCCCGAACTTATACAGTCTGGAAATTACAACAAACGCTGGGCAGCTTTATTCCGACAAGTTTGGGTTCCGGGAATTCAAATTTGAAAAAAACGGCCCGTTCTATTTGAATGGCGAGCGCTTACTGATTCGAGGCACACACCGACATGAAGACCATGCCGGTGTAGCTGCGGCAATGACCGAAGAGATGATTCGAACCGAGATGCAGCTGATGAAAGATATGGGGGTGAATTTTATCCGTTTGGGCCATTACCAGCAGTCGCGCATTGTGCTAAATTTATGCGACAGCCTGGGCATTTTGGTGTGGGAAGAAATTCCGTGGTGCCGTGGCGGATTGGGAGGTGAAACATACAAAGAGCAGGCACGCCGGATGCTGACCAATATGGTCAACCAGCACTACAACCACCCCTCGGTAATTGTTTGGGGTCTTGGTAATGAAAACGACTGGCCCGGTGATTTCCCTGAATTTGATGAGACAAAAATCCAGGAGTTTATGAAAGAGCTCCACGAACTCGCTCATAACTTGGATGCTACCCGTAAAACAGGAATCCGCCGTTGTGATTTCTGCAAACACATTGTCGATGTTTATTCGCCTTCGATTTGGGCTGGCTGGTATCGCGGCATCTTTACAGAGTACAAAGAATCATCGCTCAAGGAAATGGAAAAGGTAGATCACTTTTTCCACATGGAATGGGGAGGTAGCAGTCATGCCGGACGCCATGATGAAGACCCGGACAAGGGCTTGGAGTTCATTGAAACGGGCAAAGGTACCGACGAACGCGCCGGAGATGCTTCACTGATTGGTGGAACAGCCCGCGTTTCGCGCGATGGTAACTGGTCGGAAACCTATATCTGTAACTTGTTCGACTGGCATCTGAAAGAGCAACTCACTATGCCTTGGCTAACGGGAGCGGCGCAGTGGGCTTTTAAGGATTTTTCGACTCCGGTTCGACCCGAAAACCCGATTCCCTATATGAATCAAAAAGGAGTAATCCAGCGCGATTTCACGAAAAAGGAAAGCTATTTCGTCTTTCAATCCTATTGGACCGATAAGCCAATGGTACACATCTACGGACACAACTGGCCGGTTCGCTGGGGCAATCCGGGCGAAAAACGCATGGTAAAAGTGTATTCGAACTGCACCAAAGTTGAACTCTTCCTTAATGGGAAAAGTCTGGGAGTTAAACAGCGCGACACCGGCATTTTCCCGGCCTGCGGTCTTTTTTGGAATGTTGAATTTGAAAAAGGAGCAAATACACTTCGAGCTGTGGCAAAGGCGAATAAACTTGAAGTGCGCGACGAAATTGAATTGATTTACCAAACAGAAAAATGGGGAACACCTGAGAGATTGATACTAAAAGAGATTGAGATAGATGAGAATACGAGTTGGCTGGAAGTAACAGCACTGGATAAAAATGGCGTTTTATGCCTGGATGCCAACAATTTCGTTGAGTTCTCGGCAGCCGGCGACGTGGAATTAATCCAGCACCAAGGCACGGTAACCGGTTCGCAACGGGTGGGCTTGTGCAACGGAATGGCCAAAATTAAAATTAAAAAATCTGGGTCATCATATGTCGCTTTCGTAAAATCGGAGGGTTTGAAAACCGCTGTGGTTACTCATGAAAATTAGCATTGAGAAGGATTATCCAGTATTAACATTCAACTACTACCAGCTCCAATAACTACCTGTTACCACAACAGCCAGAGCATACCAAGGTCTCCGTTTACCTCACTAACTTTTGTGCCTGTCTGGTTGCTTTCAAATGGGGTTGAAAAAAAAGAAAAGTGGCTTGCCGCAAAGGGAGCCACTTTTCACCTACTAAATCATTCAAAACTAAGAAACCATATTTTCTTTATCACGCTAGGCGAATGCCTTATAGCTACGATAACCAAAAATTGCAATAACTACGAAGCAAATCAGCGGCAAAACGAACGAGAAGTTTACAGCCGGCAGTCCGGCAACAACGCCCATATCGATAATTGCTCCTTGCAGCGGAGGCATTAGTGCGCCACCAACAATAGCCATTACCAGACCGGCAGCTCCGAGTGTTGCATCATCGCCAATTCCTTCGAGCGCAATACCGTAGATTGTAGGGAACATCAGCGACATAAACGCGGATGTCGCAATTAAGCAATACAATCCTCCAATATTCTGAATAAAAATTGTTCCTGTTATTGTCAGAATGCCTCCAATTGCAAATACAGACAAAAGCATTCGCGAATTAACATACTTCATTAGTGCCGTACTGATAAAACGACTCGCCAGGAAAATACTCATCGCGATGATATTATACCTTTGTGCTGTTGCTTTATCGATGCCCAAATTTTCAGCGTACTGGATAATGAATGTCCAGCACATGATCTGAGCCGCAACGTAGAACACCTGAGCAATCACACCTTCACGATATACTTTCCGGTTAATCAGTCGCTTAAACACAACCAGTGGATGAACCGAATGATCAGCATTCTCTCGTGTTGGCATCTTTGTGACTGCAAAAACAACGAACATGATCAAAATAACGATACCGATGGCCACGTATGGATTCCGAATAATCGCCAGATCGTTTGTTCGAATAATGGCTTTTTCAGCCTCACTCAACATTGGAAAAATATATTCTCCGGCAGCATTTTTCGCCTCCGACTGTAACGAAGACAAAATGTAATTCGAGGCGACAGCCATCCCAACCAGCGAACCAATCGGATTAAACGACTGAGCCAGGTTGAGCCTGCGGGTTGAAGTTTCCGGATCTCCCATCGCCAAAATGTAGGGATTAGCCGTTGTTTCCAGGAATGCCAACCCGAAGGTGAGGATATACAAGGATATCAGAAAAAAGCCAAACACCTCGAAACGAGCCGCCGGATAAAACAACAAAGCACCCACTGCATAGAGCAGCAATCCTACCATAATCCCTTTTTTATAGCTGTACTTTTTTACAAAAAGGGCGGCTGGAATTGCCATGGTAGTATATCCACCATAAAAGGCAAACTGCACCAAAGCAGCTTTGGCATTGGAAATCTCCATGACCGTTCTAAAGGCTGCTACCATCGGATTAGTAATATCATTGGCAAAACCCCATAGGGCGAAAACACTGGTTACCAATATAAACGGAAACAGATATTTCCGTTCGACAACTTTAGGTTTGTTCTCCATTAGATTTAAAGATTAATCAGTTTGTTGCAATTTAGAAATTAACCAGGATTTTCATCACTTTTCCAGGAGCTTCAGACCACTCTTTCATGGCTTGAGGAGCACCAGCCGGATCAACTGTTTTTGTAATCAACAGACTGGTATCCAAATCACAATCTTTCAAATATTTAATTACCGCTTCAAAATCAGAAGGATTGGCATTGCGCGATCCCATAATTTCGAGTTCTTTCTGCACCCACTGTTTGGTTTGGAAAGCCACTTCAACTCCCGCATAACCGATACATACCACCCGTCCGGCAAATGCCACTTCTTCAATCGCCGCTTTGTAGGTAATCGGATTTCCGGCTGCTTCAATCACAACGTTTGGTCCGTTTCCGTTAGTCAGGCATTCCAACTCTTCGTGCAAGTTTTTTTGCATGGAGTTAATTACGTAGTCGGCACCCAGTTTTTTAGCGATGGCCAATTTGGCATCGTCAATATCCACCGCAATAACGGTTGCTCCCCGCAGTTTTGCCCGCACAATAGCCCCGCTGCCAATCATTCCGCAGCCAAATACCATCACGGTGTCGATGTCGGTTACTTTGGCATTGTCAATCGCATGAAAACCAACTGTCATCGGTTCAACCAATGCCAACTGCACATCATTCAAGGCTTCATCAGCCAGTACTTTTTGCCATGGTACAGCAATATACTCAGCCATCGCACCGTCGCGCTGTACACCCAACGTTTGGTTGTAGCGACATGCGTTGAATCGTTTTTGTTTACAAGAGGTACATTGTCCACAGTTTGTATAAGGGACAACAGTCACCGGCTGCCCTGCTATAAAGTTAGCCGGCACTCCTTCGCCTATTTCGGCAATCACGGCCGATATTTCGTGACCGGGAATCCGCGGATACTGTACCAATGGATTTTTTCCCAGGTAAGTACTTAAATCCGATCCGCAAAAACCTACATATTTTATTTTCAGAAGAATCTCACCATTGCCCACCTGTGGTTTTTCACGTTCAACCACAACCATCTCTCCTGTTTTTATAATTTCTAAAGCTTTCATTTTTTAGTCAATATTAAGTTGATAAAATTCTTTTGCATTTTTATAGTAAATCGCCTCCTGTTCGGTGGCCGACAATTGACCAAGCGTTTGTTGAACCAAATCCAACCAGTTTTTATACGAACTGGCTACCAAGCAAACAGGCCAATCGGAACCGTACATTAGCCGCGAAGGACCAAAAGCCTCCAAGACCGTATCGAAGTATGGTTTTAGTTGTTCCGTTGTCCAGCTTTTAAAATCGGCCTCGGTTACCATGCCACTAATTTTGCAACTCACATTCTCGCGTTTGGCTAATTCTTTGATGTTTTTTGCCCAGGGTTCAAGCTCATTCGCTTTAATCTTTGGCTTTGCGATATGGTCGAGCACAAAAGTTTGATCCGGATGTTGGTCAACAAACCTGATTGTATTTGGCAGTTGGTGCTCAAAAATTAAGATATCATAGGCAAGTTTAAAGCGTTTCAGCATTCTGATTCCTCGGTTAAAATCAGCGCCAAGAATAAACTCCGGATCAGGCTCACCCTGAACAACGTGGCGCAAACTTTTCAACCAGGGATTGGCTGCATATTTTTCCAGTAAAGCTTGAATTTCGTTACTGGCCAGCGGAAGCCAGCCTACAACTCCTTGCATAAAATCGTTCTCAGCAGCAAGCTTCAGCAGCCAGTCGGTTTCGTCTGTGCATTGCCGCGCTTGAACTGTCACAACGCCTTCCACGCCGGTGCCAACCAAGGTTGCCTTCAAATCTTCGGGCAAAAAACTTCTTCTGATTGAAGCCATTTCATCATCAATCCAGTCGAACTCAACCGGATTGTAATTCCAATAATGGTGATGCGTATCAATGATCATGTGTGACGAATTTAGAGATACGGATAAGTTGATTCGATAATTCCTTCAGCCTTGAGTTCTTTCCAGAAATCAGCCGGAAACTCGCGATCGACAACAACTTTGTTACTTGCCATCCGCTCCGGTTTACTCGGGTTGAGGGCTACAGCATTAATTTGTGGAGCCGATACTGCAAATTTCAAACAGGCATCACCCGGTTTTACCTGATATTTCTCGCAAACGGCGAAAAACTTTTCGCGCCAGCGGAACAATGGCTGATCCGATTCATTATCGGCACTAACCAACCGATAGTCGAAATACTCACCTCCGGTTAAAAATCCGGCGTTAAAAATGGCTGAATTAATAATTCCAACGCCATCATTTCCAAGCTTAGTAACAAACTCAACTATTTCTTTCGGGTGATGATACAGCGTAAATTTATTGGCAAACATCACCCAATCGAATTTAACAAACTGGTAGAGTTCTTTAATCACCAACCAATCTTTCGAGCCGATACCAACAGCAGACACCTCTCCTTTTTCCTTCAACTCAAACAGCGCTTTATAGGCGTCAAGAATATCTTTCACCCTACGTTCACGATCGCTGGCATCCGTTGCTGCCATCAGATATTCATCCGGATCGTGTACCGATACAACCTCCGGCTTAAACTTTCCTCCCATCAATTCGCAGCCCTGGCGGTGGCATTCCAAAATGCCCTCGTAGCTAATTTTCTGAACTGCGTCGAACTTTAGATTTGCCCAGGCTCCGGGTTCAAAGGTAGGTT
This sequence comes from Mangrovibacterium sp., assembly GCF_041596335.1. Taxonomy (GTDB): domain Bacteria; phylum Bacteroidota; class Bacteroidia; order Bacteroidales; family Prolixibacteraceae; genus Mangrovibacterium. Next base: position 192,120 of record NZ_JBFHIT010000001.1, read on the forward strand.
CTTCGGTTTCCAGCGGAACACGGTACCATCCCAGCTTATTACTGATGGTAATCTGATCCGGATTTACACCTAATTTTTCCAGGCCTTGCCCAATTACTTCAAGAGCCAATCCGGCGCCGTATTTGCCGGCACTATCAATCATCACTTTTCCTTCGGTCACCTTGAACCATTCTTGCATTAAAGCAAGCTTTTCGTCCATTGGCAATTCCCGGTACAAGTTCCCCAGGTAGCTCGTTCCATATATAATTCGGGGGCAGGAAATGCCCGTTTTTCCTAAGTAGTTTTCCATTTTCTGATATTAAATTTCTTTCAACTGACCGTCAATTGGCTTATATTCTGCTGTTTGATCCATCTCGTAAATCCGCTCCATCAGCTGCCATTTTTCATCGGCTGACGCGTCGGCTGAGGTGCGCTGAAAACGGGATACATAAGTCTCCCACTCCGATTGGCGCGGTTTTCCGCCAAGTTCAGTCATCGCTTTATTGTGATCAAAATCAGCCACGGTATCCATAATCATAAAAAGCCGGTTTTCACAGATGTAGATTTCCATGTCGAGGATGCCGACATCTTTCATACCTTGAGTAATTTCCGGCCACGCCTGTCCTTTGGCATGCACCTCTTTGTATGCTTCAATCAATTGAGGATCATTTTGAAGCAAAAGTGTTTTGCAGTAGCGTTTAAATTTCATTTTCACATTTTTTAGCGTCACAAATATTACTGAATTTCAAGCATTTATCAAGCGTAAAAACAGACCATTATTCATGCAAAGCTTACCGCAAAGCTTTGCGGAATTAAAAAAATGTTCTACAACACGAATATCCGCCAATAACAGAACATTTGTAAGCCCGAAAACAGAAAAACAGGACTATGAGCATTGACTGATGACAGTGAAATAAAGTGCAAAAATTACTGGCGGCGATCCAAATTGGTGGAGAGTTAAAAATGAAAGTTTTCAAATCGAATTGTGCATCCGTTGCCTCGTGATCCCAATACACGTTCCATATATTTTATCGGATAAATTTGGATCATTCCGAAAAGCGATGCAACTTTCAAACTAGTTGGTGTAAAACAAAAAAAAAAGCCCGCAAATTGAATTCATTTACGAGCTTTTTTAACCTATCGGTTTTCAATCTGTCGGGATGATCCGACTCGAACGGACGACCCCCACGTCCCGAACGTGGTACGCTACCAACTGCGCTACATCCCGATTACTTTACGGCATGCAAAAATAATATTTTCATTGAAAAGATGTAAAACCAGAAGTATTTTATTTCACAAAAAAAATGAACATCTGATTACTTCGTGTTCGGTTTAAAAACATCCTATTTGAAACCATCAGTCTCTGGCAGTTTCGACAAGTTTTGATTAAGAACATGTAGCTCAGGCTATTTTTTTTGAAATTATTCCATCAATAATTTATAACTTATATGGAACGTAACCAACGCAAAACAACCAACCGGTTGTGAGCCAGACTTCACCCATTCAAACTCTTACGATCCCTTAATAAGGGGGACTTTTTAGCGCCAGCTTACAAATTTCAGAAAATACGATTATAAAGAAATTGGCATGAATATCCGCAGCCCTAATCCTACTTCATTCGCTAACCTGCGCCGCATCATTAGAAAATCAGTCCCAAGTTGAAGTCGGGAAAGTTAGGATGCACGTTGAAATTGGTAACCACCAACGTAAAATCCACGAATGCTCCCCACTTCCGACCTCTGAAAGAATCATTCAAACGAATGACCACTTGACAGATTGATGACAGAAAAGATTCAGTTTCTGGTGTCATTTCAACAAAGCTTGTTTCAAAAAACGAATCAAATAAGACCGATGAAATTCATATACTTTACCTTACTCTTTTCGTTCTGTATTATAGTTCAAACCAACGCACAAACAGAAATTTTGCTCCCGGGAAAAATCAAGAAAAACACGAGTTCGGATACACTTTGCATCGTCCCCCAATTTCAGCTAAAGCAACTACTTCGTAATGCTGTTCAGAATGATTTGGACAAGGAACGTATCAAGCTCATCCAGCAACGACTAGCGATCGAAAATGAAAAGGCATTTTCAACCGATAGTGCCACTCAACTAATAAAATTAGAAGCCCGCTACTGGCGCGACCAGTTGAAACGGAAGGACGAACGGCTGGAAAGGCAAGAATTGGAAAACCTTATTCTGATGGATCAAAAAAGTCGTATCCGCCAAACGCGAATTTACTATCTCATTGGGGGATTTTTAGCCGGTGCCGCTATTGTATCATTCTGATTTTCCGGCTAAAAATTCCTTTAAATAATCAAATCGCTCAGTCAGTTCCCCCTGCGACAAGATGGTTGCCCTTTCGATGACACCATCCGAATCGGCTCCAAACAAAGCCGGAAAAACATGACTAAATAAATCGCGGGCAAAAGTCCTCGACGCGTCCAAAGGCAAAGCGGTAGGTAAATTATCAACCGCCATGACGGTAACATTTTTCGAACTGCTAAAAGCGGGTTTTTCCGACAGGTCGACAGGGTTAATATCGTAAAAAGGTTGTTCGATTGAGCTCGTCCGAATCGTTGTTGGTATCGGGCCATCCAAATCGCAACTGATGTCGGCAATAAGCGAAATCCCAAACGATTCGTCGCTTAACTGCTCTTTTGTGAAGAAAACCGGAGAGCGACTGTCCCAAAAATGGCAGGCGATAAACACATCAGCCACTTCTAAATAAGGCTGAAAACTCGAAATGTATTCCGATGGATTAGCATAGAATTCTTGTAAATCGAAGGTTCCGTCTTTTTTCACCGCATAATCCTCCGGATCCAATCGGGTAAAAACGGCATGATCGTATTCACGAGTCTTAAAGTCGCGCGGGCTTACTTCCGGTATTCCTAACTCACCGATAATCTCAAGCGCACCACTTGCAACCCGACCACCTCCAGTCAGTACTATTTTCAGTGCAGGCAATCGAAATTGCTTAAGCTGGTGGTGCAATTCTTTCAAATCCCGACAATCCTCCGGCCCGGGAATATCCAGCTTTAAAAACCGCTTTGCAATCCCTTTAAAACCATAATAGGTTCCCACAACACCTGCCCAGAAACCAAAGGCCACCAGTCGTGCGTTGTTTTCATCGGTAAAATACTCATAGTCAATCAGCGTAATTTTCGTCTTCGCCATTTCAGCAAAAAACGGTTGGTTATACCCCTGCTCTTTAGCCACATGGGCGAACATGATGTAAGTCTTCCCCTCTGTCATCGTCTCCGGAGCAACCTCCTTTACCCCAATTAAAACATCGCAATGAGCAAGATCGTCGACCACCGAAATACCAATTTTCCGGTACTCGTCGTCGGTATGAACCCGAATTTGGCTGCTCTGCACAAATAGCTCAACATGAGGATATTCTTGCTGTATCATCAACGCCGTTTCTGGTGTGATCGCCACTCGTCTGTCAGTCCATCTGCGGGTTTCTCTCAATATTCCAACTTTCATCCGTAACTAATTTGATTTGTAATTGTCTGCTGGAACTTACGTGTTGCCGAAAACGAATCTCATTTTGTGTTTGTGTTCGGAGCAACATGTTCGTTTCATTATTTCGTTTAGGGGGTACCCGTCCGAAGATACGTAAAAAAGCAACTGGAATCCAAACAAAGCGATTGATAAACATTCCGCTCTGCTTGCCGATAGAAATTACCTGAAACTACTCTAATCAGTCTTGGAATACCGAAAAATAATGTAATTTTGTCGTCCATTCTACCGGGGATGACTGGTTTTGACAGCGGGTAGAAGAGGTATGTAAGCATGCTGAGCTTTGTCTGTTGGCTCAAAAATCTCAATAGGCAAACTTTTAATTGGCGAAAATAACTACGCTCTTGCTGCGTAATTCTACCATGTAGATTACACTTTATTCCTGCACTAGGTGCGGGGACGAGACATCGCCCGGGTGCTATCTTCCTGAAGCGGCCCGATCCGGCGGTGCAAGTAAATCGGGAATAGTGGAAGCCTTGCTTCGGGGCTTTTGCAAAACTTAAGAAGCTAAGGTAATAGTCGGTGGCCTTGATCCAGCTGTTACACGAAAATTAAGTCGGGGCTAAGCATGTAGAAAGCGTATTGCTTCCTCGTTTGGACCCGGGTTCGATTCCCGGCATCTCCACAGAAAAAGATTAAGCCCTGTAAATCAACAACCTACAGGGCTTAAATGTATCTCTAAAAATGAAAAATGTATCTGTTCGTGTATCCGGTTAGTTTTTGAGCGTGGGGACGCAAAAAAACTGATGAGATGAGACGACAAAAACTTTTTAGAGTCCCCTACCTGCATGACGCAGGTGGGGATGTTTCAAAGCGGTGGTGGATCGAGTTAGGCTACAGAGATCCGCGCGATGGAAAAATGAAGCGGAAACGCTACCAGGAAGAGTTGACAGCATTGGCAACCAAGAAGGAACGGTATGCGAAAGCTGAAGAACTAATCAAGCTCTACACGGCTAAGCTCATGCGCGGCTGGACTCCGCTCGATGACGAAAAAGAAAATCAGGTTGTGTACACAGATGAACTGGAGTATCACCAGGCAGCGCAGGTTTTCGGACGTAAACGCAAGGCGAATAAGAATATCCGCTTTTATGCGTCGGAGTACATGACAATGATTAAAGCCACCAAAGCGCGGAAGACTTTCGAAAGCTACAATGGCAAAATCCGCATCTTCATTGCCTGGCTCGAAATGAAAAAGCTGGTTGATAACGACCTTTCAACTTTCAACAATGCACTGATCCTTGAATTCTTCGATTACATTATCCAGGATCTGAACCGGGCACGAAATACCGTAGCCAAGTTCAAGTTGAATATTGGCAAGTTTTTCGGGTATCTGGTTGAGCGGAAAGTGATCACTGATAACCCGGTTCATGGCATCACATTGCCGCAAACCGATGAAGATTATTCGGCTACCCCGTTCCTGGATGAAGATTTGGAGATCATCCTGCCGGTGATCAGGAAGGAAGATCCGCAATTGTACCTCGCTGCTTTGCTTCAGTATTTCTGTTTCATTCGCCCGGGTGATGAGTTGTTGTCGCTACGGATCAAGCAGCTGAATTTCTCAGCCCGGTCGGTTTTCATTCCCAAAAACGTGGCGAAGAAACGAACGGCCCGGAATATTGATATGCCGTTTCAGTTGTATGACCTACTGATTGAACATGGGATCCAGCATTTCGATAAAGATATGTTTGTGATCGGGCCGAACGGTCGCCCCGGTTCGCGGCCTATTGGCTACAATACGTTGCGGAACCGGTTTAATGTTATTCGCGATCGCCTGGGATTGTCGCAGTCGTACAAGTGGTATTCGTTCAAGCATACCGGAGCCGGTAAACTTCTGGAAAGCGGGGCCACCATTGCCGAATTAATGAACCAATTGGGGCACACCGATATTTCATCGACTTACCGCTACATTCGCCGGCATTTCGGCGAACGATCGGAACATGTGCGCAACAACTTCCCCACTCCACGCGGGATGGAAGAACCAAAATGTAGCGTTCCTATTAACGACTGGATGGATAGTTTGTGTCTGAACTGACTTACAACCTACAACCGATTATTTAGTTTGACTCTAAATAGAGTTTGTCGTAACTTGAAGTAACTTTGTTTATTGACTTGGTCAATAAATACGCATAAAAAAAGGTAAAGCCTCGGGAGAGCCCGGGGCTTTTGCATTAAATACAAAAGCCCCCGGATACCACACCGGGGGCTTGCTCTCTTTATTCCTGATCTACTTAAACACATCTCATGGGGGAAATAGTTTGGTGAGTGCGGATCCCCAGGAGAACTTTCTTCCTAAATACAGTAGGCCAAATACGATAGCCAGAAGCACGATCCTGAACGACCACCTGTATGGCCACGGTATGTATTTTTCACGAATCACAATTTTCGCTTGTTCTTTCTTTTCGATGATGGCGTCCTTGATCCGGACCGGATCCGGTTTAACCAGGATTGTGCTATCGGTTAGCGAGGCATTAACCACGAGCTGATTATTGACCACTTCAATGTCAAATCGGATAACGCCTTTTGAGAAGGTTTGCTTTGGCAGGTTAACTGTTTTGTTTTCGACCTGCAGCAGCATGGAAATGTTGATATCGCTTTGAGGCAACCGGATCGGGATCGGCTCCAGTGTAATAACCGTGTCACGGTACTCAACCCACGTTTTGGTTTCAGTAACCAATCGGGTGCCTGTGCACGATGCCAGGAACAAGCCCATTAGAAGGATGATCAGATTTCTCATGCTAAGTCTTTAATTAGTTTGCTTAACCGGGCTGCGCGTTTACCAACTTGAACTGCCCATTTCGAATTCAGCATTTCGAGCGATGCTGATAGGTATTCACCTTTCTCCAGGTGCTCCAGTGTTTTTTTGAATTGCATGAGCCGTGATGCTCCCATATTGAAACACATGTTGGCGAGAACCAACTGGACTGTCTCCGGAGCAGAAGTAAACCAGGATAATCTGGATCCGAGTTCTTTCATCACAATATAGATGTCGTTCCTGAGAAGAAACATAGCTTCTTCCTCTGTAATTCCTCGTTCTTCGATGTTGCGACCTACGCCAATCGTTAGTTTGTTGGCTGTGCAACGATAAGGCATCAGGCGTAAACCCTCATCCTCAATCAGCATTTTTTCCAGTTTCTCATTCATGTGATGCCTCCGTTTTAAGATCCACACCGGTGACTGATTCCACTTTGTCCTCCATGTACTTCTTCAGGATCACGAAAAGTTTGTGGTTGGTGATCCGGCCGCCGTTCTCGAGTATTGACCAAATTTCGAAGCCGGTGATTAACCAGGCAACCATGCGGTGCAGCTGGATGGCCGGTATACCAATTTCAGTATCCATGGCATAAAGCAGAGCCACCACGATTACAGCGATAAATAGCTTGTAGGCCGTTCGCCACAACTTGAAACTTTTAATGCCCTGCTTTTGCGACCGGGCTGCAATAATACCGAAGACAAGATCCAGCAGAATAGCGATGACCATAACGTTGATGACTCCCTTTATTGGGGCGAAGTAACCGGCGACGGCGAGTATTATTCCGGAGAATAAATTACAGAGGTGTTGGAAGAACCATTTCATGCGTTGTGCTTTGTTTTACTCAAAGATGCACACGCCCTCTTGCGCACAAAAGGACAATACGAAACTGGATTAATCGCGATTTCGCGATTACCTTTGTAGCATGGTTCGATTTCAGATACGCTATAAGGATAAGCACCCGGAGAGATCCGACCGGGCGCGAATGGCACTTGACTTGAAAAAGATCTATTGGAAGGATCGCAAACTTCCAGCCGATTGGTATTGGTTTGAAGGCAATATCACCATCACATCCGTGCCGGATCATCGTGGCGATTGTGTTGAACTGGAATGTAAACACATGAGCAGCCCGTGGGATGACGGATTTAGGGAGGCGATTGCAGATATTAATGATGTTGATGCTATTCTCTGGGACCAGGGCGATCGGTTTTGGATTACCATCTTTAGACGGTGGAGAAAATAAAAAGTTCAACTTTGATTGCCTGTTGAACCAAACTGAATGGGCAATTACGGGTGATAATCGAAGTCTCGTTCGTTAGCGTAGGCTTCCAGCTCGTAACTGATATTCCTATAACCTTTGAAGATCCACTCCACAAAATAGCGAAGGTAGAAAAACAGGTACCAATGCTTGCGCTGTTGCTCCCAGTGAATACGCTCGTGGTTGATGATGATTCTGCTGTTGATCCTTTCCGGGTTGACGAATACGCCAACCGGCCCCAAGGTGATTGCCGAAAAACGCTTGCTGAATTTGAACGGGAAAACCACCATGCCCGGGTGTCGGTTGATTAATAAACTCATACCATCAATTGCGCCCTGGGCTGTCGCCCAAAAGTCGTCCCAATCCGGAGTACCTTTTTTGAGCCACTTATCCCAAAGTAGTTCTTTAAGCGCTGCGAGTAAGAGGGTAAATGTCATCCATGCTGGATTCCATACCAGGAAGGTTATTGGCTTTCCTAAAATTAAAAATCCGTAGCCTACAAATGCTGCCAGACGCATGATCCACAGCCCGGCGGTGTAATGTTGTTGTTTGTCGGTTATCCAGTCCATAGCACTTTTTATTTTGAAGGTAGACTGGAACTGGATGAAACGGAAGGACATAAAAAAGCCCCGGATCTCTCCGAGGCTTCGCGTATTTTTGATGAACCAAAATGTTTCAACAAGTTCCAAAGTTGAATACGATTTTATCTCTGTAATTCTTCTCTAATCGCCTTTACCCATAAATGATTCCCATCTTTATTTAAGTGGATTCCATCCCCCATGTGTAGCCCATCTTTAAGACTACCATCTTCATCATATAGGTATTTTGCGGTATTCATGTAGCTTATTCTGCTATCGGATTTTGCATATTCTTTCAATAATTCGTTTAGTTCAATAATTTGCTTGTTCGTTTTCTTTTGGTTTATTCTTTTGTTTAAAATCGATTCATTAATTGGTAAAATAGAAGAAATAAAAACCCTTGAACTGGCTGGTAGTTTTGAGATAAAGTCTTTATAATCGTTAAGAATATCTTCTGAATTTCTTGGAATATCATTTATTCCGTAAGCTAGGATAATTGTCTTGTTTGATAGATTACTGATGGCTGAAATTTTACTTTTTGCCCTTGAAATATTCTCGCCAGCTATGCCGAAATTTATCCCTGAAAACTGACTCTCAACACATAGCCCCGACACGATACTATTTCCAAAAAATATGCACTGACTACTTAAAGAATCGATAGTATTTGAACGCCTTTTATAAAACTCCCAAGTATTATTCATGTAGTATTCATGGCTCTTTGTGATAGTAGTTAAATTCAATTTCAAGTAAATTCTACTGACAATATCTGGCTTAATTAATATGACAATTAACAAGATGTGTAACGCAACACCGTATGTAATGATAAGGTTCTTTTTCATCGTTTGAATATTAAGTTTTTCGAACTTCAAAAATATGACTTAAATTCAAAATAGAATTATGTTTCTTTCGGTAAAATTGTTTTAATCGTACCTATACATACTCTTGCCATCATTGCCTGTCCTTCTTCGGTTGGGTGAATTCCATCTGATATATAGACATCACCATTCAACCCGTTAATTCCGCACTCTGCATTTATATCAATAATTGGCAATGAGAATAATTTCGCATTTTCACGAATGAATACAGACTTTTGAAATTCATCTACATCTGGGATAAATACTTTAGCAGATGTACTACCACGGCCTGACAATGGCGTAGCTATTACAATTACAGCTTGTGGCATCCAAGCCTGCATCTTCATAATGGTTGAAGCTATTCCCCCTTTTAATGTTGAAATATTATAATCACCTCCGTAGTCAGAATAATATTCAGATGCAGCCCATTCAGGATCTGTTGCGTCTGAACCAACCCACGAGAGGTCTGTACCATCTATCGCATCATTCGTTCCACCTTTGATAACTATGATCCTAATATTCGCTTTTATCGGCGCTGGGAAAGATGTTGTAATCCTCAGCCAAGAACTAAATGCGCCTCTTACTGGTGTTGTTCCTGATGGAACAGATACGTTACCTGCATAGTTGTCATAGTTGTATGAATCGTTTCTTGAATTGTAAATTCCTGTAGCTGTTTCAAGAAATGCAACAGAACCTCCATTTGTTCCCCATGCGTATTTTTGTCCTCCAATACCTCGGCCTCTAACCACCCCCATCTGAAAGTAATTACCTATAATTGTAGACCATTTCGTCAAGTCAGTATAAGGCTTTGTATAATCGCCTCCAAGCAAGGCAGTAATTGAATCACCGTAAAAAGCAGCTTCTAAGTCAGTCCAATCATTTGATAATTCAAGCAATGATGTAGGAATTACAGGAAACAATGCCTTTCTAATTATTTGAGTTGTCACTGAAAATTCATTAATTATAACTCCTATCACATGCGTTCTAATCTGTAATTGAACAACATCTGATGGGATTTCAACACTGAAAGTTATTCCAGATGAGAAATCCGTTGATGCGTATGCCTGCAATGAATAATAAGTTCCATTTGCGCGAAATCCGTATAGTGTGAACGTTCCTGTATATTGAGCTTTGAAATAGATTGATACAATAACCCCTTGAAGCCCATCAACATCAACTTTATTAAACGTGGTAGTCTTTGTTGATGTGTAGTTTAATAGTTCATGTAATTTACCCGATTTTGAAATAGCATTAATCTGTGTTTGTGCTTGAGTAAGGTCTGAACGTAATGATGCAGAAACATCTCCAATTTTCTCATAATGAGTTACGTTAAACGATGCTTTTTTCCCTACAATATAAACCCGCCAATATAATGTCAGATCAATTTCAGGGGTGAATTCAAAAAATACGCCTGTGCTGAAATCTGTTTCTGAGGGGTATTCCTGTATTACAACCGTTGATGGAGAAAGCCTATAAAAGAATAATCCGCTTGTCAGATCATCTTCAGAACTTGCATATATTGTATATTTTTTTCCTGCTTTTAAAGTACAAATAGGCTCAACAGTTGTCACTGTTGATGTTAAATCGCCGACGAAATCTGTCGTAAATACGTCGACCTTTCCTTCGATTACTTTTATTCTTGCTCCTAAATTTTTTATCCCGAAATCGGAACGCTGATCTATAAACTCAGAAATAGCTGATCCAACTACGAAAGTTGGCATTGCAATTAAAACAGTGCATTGTTGAGTTGATGATAGGTCATTCCTGAAATCGATAATAAAGCTATCCGATAGCGTTTCTGAAACAGTTGCTTCCATACCTTCTCGTGAAACGAATACCCATCCGTCAGAAATATTTCTGCTTTTCAGAGTGCCATCTAATAGCTTCCCTCCAGTAAAATAATCAGTACCGTATATCGTTGGTGTTTTATCGCTATTGATAACCTTATAGAAAAAACCGCATGAATATTTTGAACCAGCCACAATTGTAATATCAGCTTTAACTTGACCTCTAGCTCCAATAGGAGTCACTATTTTCAGATGATTCCCAAAAAATTCATTCTCCTCTACAGTAAAGCTAGGTGTTCCTGTCTGATTAAAAAACGTAAATCCGAAATCTGATTGGTCGGTTAAAAATAAACGTGGATTCTTAAATTGATTTCGAGTGTTTGACAGAGCGTTTAAATTCACGTCTAAAGGCTCAACAGTGTAGCCATTTGAGTTCTTTTTTATGTAACACTGCCAGTAATTCGTTGGAATAATGATGTCGGCATTATCCTTGTCTTTCCAGCCAACCATCGTGCCGGCTGAAGTCGCATAGAATGCCTGGTTTACGGATGCGCCTGGATCGGCATCACCGGGTGTTGCAAAATCAACCAACACAGCTGTACTATCGTATTTTGCGAGTTCAGATTTTAGCGCTCTGAACAGAAAACTGTCTTTATCTTCTACTCTCATGATTATTGTGTTATTGGGGTTCCGTCTTGAGTTAAAATACTACCATCCTGCCAGATTGTAGCGTACCAGTCGAGCCAATCGACAACAGCCTGTTGTTCGTCTGCAGTGAGGCTTGAAGCGTAAACCAATACTGGTATAATGTCGCGAACTTTAGTACCGTAGTCTCGGTGGAAAAGCCGGGCGTGGGTGGTTGCTGTCGCGGCTTCGGCCCATTCTGTTCCAACCATCCAGCTGAGCGGACAGGTGCGGGGAGATCCGGCACTGTACCAACCTGTAGCAGCTATAAGGGTTTGATCCCAGTAGGTAGCATCCGAGAAATCGAACGAATCATTGCCCGTAATATCGGGGAAGGTGATATCGGTTCCCGATATCGTTGCTTCCAAGCCTCCAATCTTATCGAGCAGCGTTGCGCCTGTAAGCTTGTAGAAGAAGGCTTTCAATTTGCTGAAATATGGCGGATAGATGTATGCCGGGTTCAGCTTGATGCGAGATCCATACTTGCCGGGCCGTGCATACTTCCAGCTGAAGATCACTTCGAGCGGTTCGTTTGCTTGCTTCAGCTCATCGATGATATCCACATCTTCGGATGTGATTACGATCGGTTTGATGTTTAGTCCAGCGATGCGGAAGGCATTGTCAGAGTTGAGCAAGGCACCAAGCCACTCGCGGGTTTCATCGTCGGCATAACCGGAATCACTTTCGCCTTGGCGATTCACCAATCCGCGAATATTGCCCAGGATGCGGTCTGTGGCTCCAATGTTACGCAAATCTGAGCGTTGGTATTGGTTGCGCTCGTAGGTCAGTTTTTCGGTGTGGGCGCCATGGCACCAAACACCGTCGAATCCACCCAGGTCATTCTCCATCAAAAAATATTCATTCCACTCATAATGCTGCCGGTCAACCGTGAATTGCTGCGACAGTGGTTCGTCGAGTGGGTGACTGGGTGCAGATGTAAAAATCATTTCGACGGTGTAGCTGGCAATTGTTTTCCCGGTTAGGGCTTCGACAATAGCCGGAGATACCGAAATTTCGTACACCGTAAACGCATTGAATAACTGCGAATGATCGTAATTGCCGGTCGCCCCGTCGGTGGCCGTCCAGGCAATACGGATAATGCGGGTTGCCGAATCCTGCTGAATCCAGTAGATCTTCTCGATACTGTCCGGTGAGACATTCTTTGTTGCGGGCATCCAGTTCAAAGCCCGGCCACTTTCAATATGCTCTTCCCACCAGGTGAGGCTTACTTCGTTCAGGTTTGCAAAATCGTTGAAATGAATTCCACCAGGTAACATGTAGAAGGTGGTGCCATACGACAAGGCATTTGACTCGTTTCCGGGTTCGTACAACTTCACCCGGAAAGCTCGGATCATTCCCGGGCGCTGCAGTACCAGGTTGCTGGAATGTTCGGGAAAAGAAAAGTCGGGTTGCAGTTGACCGGCGAAGAAACCGGATACATCAAACTGTGCGGCTCCATCAATAATCGGAGCTGTGTCCGGGATGTAAGCATCGGTCCACACAGCACCAACCAATTCCTGCACCACCAGGGTAATGTAAGTGGCGTTTCCCCAGTCAGATGTTGCGGTAAACCGACAGGGAATACCCTGAAGGCTGACGGAAGCCGGTATTTCAATAAGCGTTACGGCCATGGTAAAAGTTCCAAGTTTTGAGTTTTAAGTTTCGAGTTACCCCTAAATCCCCTAAAGGGGACTTTGAAGAAATCGTTACTCAAATATCGATTGGAATACGGGCGTGCGAAAGGACAAAGAAGAAGTTAGTCTCAAGCTTCAAGCCTCAAGCTGCAAGAATGGTACTTGCAGCTTGAGGCTTACTACTTGCAGCTTGCATCTATTTTGCGTAGCCTTCAATCTCAACGATCCCATCGAATGGTAAATCGTAGGATATCTTCTCGAACAGGGCAATGAAATCGGGGAAGGCATAGCGTTCGTCAAACTGCAGCAGAAGCACATCAACCAAGGTGGCTTTAAATTGGCAAACAAAATGACGTGCGCCAACCATCGCCGTTAAAAAATTCAGCTGAATATCGCGAAGGCCACCGGATTCAAACCAGTCGATTAGTTGCAGGTGTTCGTCAAAACCAACCTGCACATAACTTAGCGACTCGTCGTACAGGGTGAACTTTTCGGCACACAACAGCGGGAACGTGATGTCTGATAGCTGACCAACCCCACGGTACATCGACACATATGCCGATTGAAGCTCGGCAACAACACCACTGCTCTGCTCCTTCGTGCTTAGAGAAGCCGTAATCTGCGGTACTTCGGCCCCGCCACCGGCAACATTGGCAGGCACTTTCAGCTTGATCTCGCGCTCAAAATACGGATCGCTGCCACTGCTTACCGCTTTCAGGCGCCCAATGCGTTTCCATTCCAGCGTCCCATCGTTGTCAATTGTTTCGTAATACGAATCGTATTGAGGAAAATACACCACTTCGCCTTCCAGTTCCGGATCGGGCAATGTTGCGGTGATGATTGTTCGGCTGACAACAAAATCTTCCTCGGTATCGTCGGAATTGTCCTGACTGCCGTAGGCCAGCCGGTACCCTGTAAATTCTGGCAGTGCGCTGGTTTTCATTCCTTCGAGCAGCTTAAGCCGGTGGTTACTTATCGGTTGTTTCTGAAAGATGTTGTCCTTAAACAGAATGTCAACAGTTCCGCGCAGTTCATCAATCTTGAACTGCAGCGCAAACATCGATTCCACAGCTTCCATGAAGTCTCCCACATCAACTGATGGCATCAGATCTTTAAACGAAATCACGTCGTAGGGGAACATGCGGTTTTCCTCGGGCAACAATGTTTGAGTAGGTGGGTAGGTATATTCCGGCATCCAGTAGCCGGTTACCCGCATGGGATTAGTCAGCAGTACCGTGTTGGCATAGTCGCTATCTTTTAAATCGTTTGTGCCGATGGTGTACCCGGCATCCAGGAAGATCCTTTCAAGTACATACCAAATAAAAAACTGGAACATGAAAAGCTCGTCAATCTTCATCCTAGGACGTGAATAACCATGATAAACAATTTGCCCGGTCGTATCATAATCCGGCGCCATGTTGCCGGTTGCCGGATCTACCCGGTTGGCAATCTTCAGCGTGTCGCCATCCTTCAGCCCGCAGGGGGCCAGAATAGCGCCATAGGCCGGAGCAACATCGGTATTGTACCCATTCCACTCGCTCAGCACTGCTTCAAATTGCACCAGGTTAGCATCGTCGCCCCAAATCTCCATACCGCCAAAATTCAGATCGCGAAGCGTCTTGTCGTTGATGAAACTGTACAGCCGCGAAGCGGCACTCTTAAAGATGATCGATAATGAATCCGACGTACAGCCGTCATCGTCGTAGTCAACCACCCCGGCCAGCACATTCAATCTATGGTCTTTCATCCGGAATATTTGCTCGGGTAAGGCTGATTTACGGGTAAGCCTCCCGGGAAAACCAAGGATGTTATTGTTTGGCCGTGCTGGTATTTCAATCGGATAGGAAAAATCGCCCTTGTCGCTATCCAATACGGGGCTGTTTCGTTCAATGCTAATCTTCGCATCTGTTGGTAAGAAGATCTGTTTATTGTTGACTGTTACTTCCATCCTTACGACTTTTTGCGTGAAACTTTACCTTTAAATCTATTGTAATCGTCCAATCTTTTGGCCACACCTTTACTGCCGGCAATTGGCAGCTCCGGAGCCACCGGGTTGTCGAGCCGGTACATGAGGCTTGTAAGCATGGCTTTCAGTTCGGGGTCGTTGGTGTAGGGTTGCTGGAGGGAGGAATCCGAACCACCATCTGACGATCCAAAGCCGCCACTTTTGCGGCCGGAACCTGATGTCATAGCATTAACGACAGGAGTAAGATCGATCCTGTCCATAGAGCCAGACTGCTGCAGTTGGTTGAGCATATTGAAAAACGGCCGGTTGCCACGTACCGAATTGGCATTGGCGATCCACTCGTTGGCATGGTAAACACCCATTACTTCGTCGTCGCTGGATGCTGTTTCGGCAAAACCACCGGATTTCTTGGATCCTGACTTTTTCTTTTTTGATCCGCCGGCTACCTGCCCGATAGCTTGCGCCACTACAATCCCAGTGTTTATTTTCGCCCCAAGTATTGCTTTGGCTGTCATCGCAGCGGCGTATGGAGGACCAATGATCGGCCCCAATGCAGCTGCTTGGACGGCAATCGCTGATTTCTCTTTTGCCAGGTTAATCCAGATTGTTGCGAGAGCAGACGCTTTCTCTAAAGCCAACAGTAAAATATACGCGGCTGATCCTTGCTCTGCCAATCCTGTAAGAGCTCCGGCAATCTGTCCGATTCCGCTAATTTGCATTGCCTTTAAATCTTCTCTGGCGTCTGCAATCTCCTGCTCTACCTGAAACTGTTTTGCCAGTGCATCGGCTTGTCTCTCGGTTTCCGATTCCAGGAATTTGGTCCAGTCGGATTCCATCATTTTTCGTACATCGTACTGATCTTGCAAAGCCTGAATGTCGAGATCAAGACCAACTTTATCACCAAGATCGAGTTTCCCAACTTCGGTTTTATCGACTTCCGCAGTTGAAGGAACGAATGTCCCTCCACCACTGCCACCGGTGCCACCGGCTCCGCCATCGCCTCCGGATGAACCCAGCCCGGCGATTTTGCTCTGCAAGTCGCCAACAGCATTGTTCAGCTCGGCTTCCTGATCAACCAATTCGGAAAACCGGCTGCGAATACCTTCCAGCTTTTTAGGGAGCAGATCCATGGCGTTCAAGGCTGTAATCTCCTGATCGGAAAGCAGCGCCCTTAGTTTGTTAGGATCAGTTTCATTGGCGGCTTTTGCCCGCGCCTGGTTGGCTATTTCTTCGTACTTCGCTATTTGCTTGATAGCATCCAGCTCGTCGAGCTTCAGTTGTAGCCGCTCCTTGTAATTATCTTTGAGCGCTTCTTCCTTTATGGCTAAAAGAATCCTGGTTTCGTATTGGTCATTCACTTCCTTCAACCGATTGCGAAGTTCCTCGTTGGTTACTTTTTCGGTGTCGAGGTTTTTCAGGAAGTCGGGGTATTTATCCTGCAATTCCTGAATCAATTTGTTGCGGGTTTCCTGAGAGTTTGAAACGTGCGTGATTGCCGTAACTAGCAAGTTCACTTCAGACCGTTCCTTCTGCAGGGTGTCCGAAAGTTTAATTTCGGTCCACTCGCCCACTTTGCCAACCACTTTTTCAAGCCATCCAAGGAAGCTGGAATTGACAAATTTCGACTGAATAAACTGGCCGATCTTTTCCCAAGATCCGGCGAGGTTGTTGTTTTTGATTGTGTACTCGTTCGTGAGCGATACACCTTCGTCCATCGCTTTATTAGCAAGTGCCTGCTGTTCGCGAATCATGCCGGTATTTGATGCCATGGCCGCCAGTACCTGAACAGCACGGGCACCGTCAACACCAAGCGCATCCATTTTCTTTGCCATAACCGTCATGCCCTCATTGTTGCCGTTTAGACCTTCCAGCACTTTCAGAAAAGCTTCGTTGGCATCGCGAGCCAACAGCAGCGAGAAATCGGCGGTACTCATCCGGGCAATATTGGCATACTTCGCACTATCCTTGAACATGTCGATCATGATTTTGCCCTGAGCGGTGGCCGACATTTCCTGTGTTTGCCCCAGCTGGTCCAAAGCCGAAGCATAACCGATAATCTCCGCAGCATTCACTTTCGACTGCACAGCGACGCCCCCCATGCGCTTCAAGTAATCAATCAAGAAGGGAGCCTGGGCGTTTGAATTTGCCGACACCTCGTTGATGGCCGAGCCAACCTTCAGCATCGATTCTTTAAAGTCGGTTCCGTATTGTCCGCCAACCTTGTAGATCTCGGTCAGCTTACCAACTTCACGTATTGCTTCAGCCGCATTGCCTCCCAAGTCGTCGCCCAGGGCAACTTGAATTTGGTTAGCTACCTCGATAAACGACATTACATCCTGACGACTGCGTTTACCCAAACGGCCGGCTTCTTCCGCCAAGAGCAATAATTCTTTGCGTGGTGTGCGGGTATTGAATGTGCGGAAATCCTGGTACATCTCGCGAACCTGTGTGCGGGTCATTCCGGTTGTCTTCTGCACATTTGCCAGTGCATCGTCCAAACCAACAATCCCCTTGATCCATTCCCTGACAGAGAAAGCGATCCCGGTTATGGTTGCCAACACGCCGGCCATGATGGTTGCATACTTGTTGGCACCGTCGGCCATTTGCCCCCAAAGTGATTGCTGCGACCGCATTGTACCACGGGCTTTGTTGAGTTCCGATGTTATCAGCTTGAGATCCTTCTCCTTGTCGGTGTACTCCTTGGCATCTCGGGTCATCCCCTTCATTTGGGCACGAACGGCCCGTTGTGCTTTCTCCAAGTCCCGAAGCGATACTTTGTTGATGTCCTTCAGGACAGCTTCAACATCGAAGGTTTCTTTTTTGAGGGATCGCTGGGCGGCTTCAACCCGTTTAAGTTCGCGCTCAATGTTTTTCATTTGCACATTGTCGCCAGCCTTTTGGGCATCTACCAAGTCTTTTCGGAGTGATTTTGCTTTATTGCCTAATGCATCCAGCGCGGCTTCCGCTTGTTTTCCATCGAGGTAGACGGTTGTTTTTGCTCTTTCGTTAACAGCCATTGCAGTAATGTTTTCTGCAATGTAGTATTGGAGGGAAGGTTGGGAAAGGACATAAAAAAGCCCCACCCAGATGGTGAGGCTTGCGATTGCTATTCTTTTTTCTCCAAATTCTCGATGATCACTGCCTGCCCTTTCCGAGCATACTTCTCTCCCAATATCTCTCCCAACTTCTTCACCTGGGAGAAGAAAGTTTTCGAATACCAAGGCTTCCGACGGCGATCACTAAACTCGACTTCGCCAATGGTAACACCACGGCCAACCCCCATGTCAACAAACTTCCCGTAGTATTCGAATGTAAATTCAATCAACTCCGGATTGCCCCCGCTTTGGGTGATGACATGGTGGGTGAAGCTGTTGATCAGGTTTCCGCTGTGCCCGATGTGAAGCCGGGCAATCATGGTTTCCCATTTGTCGATCACGATTTCGGCCCAGGCTTCAACCGTTAGCCCGATGTTGGTTTGATCAGCCATTCAGTGAGAAGTTTTCGTCACTGACAACATAACTGAACATGTAGCCATAGAAGTTATTCACCAACGGGCCAATACGCTGGTAATCCACACGGCCTTTATCGAATCCGTAACAGGCATCGCCAAAGTTCTGCCCGTCGGCCATCATCCGGAGGAAGAGTTTTTTTGCTATGCCCATGCAATTGGCTTGCACCTGGAGCCGACTGGATGAATCGTTGAGACTTGCCTGATCAACGATAGAGAATGAATGAAATCCATGGTCGAAGTTTCCCTGGGTAAAGCTTAGGTAGCCGTTGCCATCGTCTTCGACCAGCAAAACCGGAGGCTTTACGGTGCGGATCTTCTCCAAAACCTCTTCCATGCCCGACAGACCGGAGATCCGTTCAATGGATTTGATCTCCGGGAAGTCGGCCTTTATGCTGTTGAAATAATCGTATTGTGCAAACATGTTATTTGGTTTTAGTTTGTTGTGCTTTCAGGTTCAGCTGGTAAAACGCTTCGTGCACGTGCGTTTTCAGAATCTCTTTGTTTTTGGTCACATCCCCATTGTTCAGCGAGGATAAGAGCGAGAACACGATTTCCTGATCGGTAACCGCCTGCCCACCTTCGCCACCCGATGGCCACAAGTATGGATAATTTTGTTTGAGCATGGTTTTGATGCCAGCGAACCACAGGAGAACAGCTTGTTTTCTGTACATCGGCACCACCACGAACCAAAAACGGTTTGCGCTGAAAACAATTGAAAGCAACTTATTCAGGTACTTTTGTTTTGCGGTAAACCCGAATGCCCGGAAGTTGGTATCCATGCGTAAATAGTCTTCCAGCGAAACGTTGTACAGTTTGGCATTACAGCCCTTAAACCGAAGCAGCGAAGGCAGTACCCGCAACGGGGAGAATTCTTTCCTGATCCAGCTCAGATTTTCCAGCATCGGGGCAAAGGTTTGCGCATTCAGTTCGAATGGTTTCACCTTCCGATTACGGAAGGTAAATACCAGCTGCCCATCGTCGACCGCTATCCCCTTCTTCATTCTCAGTCCCGTGAGCAACAGGAAACTTTTCACCAGCAATTCTTTCTCGCTTTTGCAGCGAAGGAAAAGCCTGGATAAACCTAAAAGTTGATTTTCGTTCAATTGATCCCAGCCCGATGGCAATGTAAGTTTGACTTCGCGCATCAGAATCCGGCTCTAAAAATTGGTTTCTCGGCTGTGTTTTTCTCAATAACCGTAGCCTGTATGGTGGCATACAGCGAACTGTCTCGGAAAGCTGCGTAATTGTCCGGAGTGGCCATGATCACCTTACGAACTTTCATGAGGTACGATTGCGCCACCTCCTTTTTGCCGATGGTGAAGTTGGCAAAAGCAAATCGGAGATTCTCCAGGATGGATTTGTTCTCGGCAGTCATATCATCGTCGCGCAGTTGCTCGATGATCTGGTCCGACAACTCCGGGCTGATCACCGGCTCAATTTGCAGGTGAATGGCATCCATCATCTGCGGTTTTGCAGTCAGGAAAGCCAGCCGGTTACCTTCAAATGGTGCATACTTTCGGAAATCCTTCAATGTGAGAATGTAGGTGTCCGACAGTAAGCTGTAAGCCGGTGATCCTTTCCATTCGTCGTGGTAATCCACCTGTTCTTCCAGGTACTCCAGTAAATCCTCAATCGCATCCGAAAGCTTCTTTGCCATTTGCTCGGCCAGCTTCTTCACCCGTTCCGGAGAGGCAGGCGCCTGGTTGTCGTTGCGGGTAACAACAAAACCGGCTTCCGTTTCCATCAGATCGAACGACGGGATTCCTTCGAGATAGGCTTTCCGGGCCACAACCGCCTCGGCATAGCTCAATAGTTCCTCATTGCCGGCCTGATCCAGAATCGCGTAAAGATCCGATCCGGTCAGTTCGCGCTTCAGCCAGTTGTTGGCTTCGCGCACTTCGCTTTCGTACTTACTAAAATCGTTACCAACGATTGTCGGTATATACTTTTTAAGGGTGTCGATAGTGGTTACAATCATGGCTTAAGTTGTTATGGCCAGTTCTTTGCCTGACTTGTTTACATCTAAAGTGGTGAACTCGAAATCGGGGACAGCAAACACAATGTTCTTGTCCCATCCGTTGAAGCGTTTGATCAAGGTAAGCGGACGCATTAAGCGGTCGCGTGTTGGTTTCATCAAAGCTTGTTTAATCTGGAAGAGCTCGCGTTTGTCGGTTCCCGACATGCTGCCTTTGCTTTTCCCTGGCACCGATCCGATGAGCGACTGGTGCGAAGCCATGGCATAGCTGATGACATTTGATACCTCTTCTGAATCCTCGATGTATTCGCCACCCTCCATTTTGTCGGGCACGTCAACAATCTCGATGTGCTTTTCCTCCTTGGCTCCTGATCCGGAGTGGACCATCTCTTTAATCGCAACCAGGGCTTTGCCAAAGTTCTGTTCACCGGTGAGGAAATCGTTGAATGCGGTATGCTCTTTAGCAACACGAGCTGCAACAGCCTCTTTGTCGTTCGGATCGATGTTCTCTTCTTTGAAAATATTCTCGAAATACTTCGGCGAGATGTAAATGATCTTCTTCACCCCAAGCGCATGTTTCAGCTTGGATGTTTTAAACAGCGGAATTTGCTGACTGAAATCGTACCAGCCCGACAGGAAGATCGACCACCAGTAAGGTTCCTGGTAATAGGTTCGCCCGGGCGTTGGCATATTCACCGGAAGAACATAGCGGTAGGAAGGTTTCGTTGCTTTCAGGTATTCATTGAGACTCATCAGCGGATTGAAACGGTCGAGCACATCTGTTACAGCAATATCTTCTTTTTTAGGACTGTCGCCCCATTTGGCAGAATAGAAATGCTTGGTGATGCGGCCCTTATTTGGATCGATCACGCCCCAGCGACTGAACACTGCCTCTTTGCTGCGCAAGGAAACGATCTTCTTTTTGTCGGTGCTGACAATGATTTCGGGGAAAACATTGTAAAAGGCTTTCAGGTCGGTGAGCTGTTCGAGGAAATAACCGGAGATGTCATTGTCTTCGAAGAATTCCAGCACCTCGTCATCGAACACATCTTCGTAACCAACAATCTTGTTGTTTTCGACCACCCGACGCATGGGTTTAATGCCTTGCCCGTAACCGGCTGAAACGTTGAATTCGAGGTTGGCGCCAACCACTTCGCTTTTTTTGATCTTCTTGAGTACATCGGCTGGCAGCGTATTACCATCGCCCCAGGGAACAATCTCGTAATTACCGATTTTTTCCACATCATCGGGCTCCGTAATAATCTCGGCTGACGAGGGCATCTTCAGAATGGCTTTCGCTTCCGGGATATAGGTCACCGGTCCCATTGAAATCACTTTCATAAAACTACCTCCTGTCCGTTAATTTCGGTGATGGTACAGCGTCGCACTGTGCGGATCTCCTCCGAATCGCAAAACTTGATGTTCATGGTTCGTCCTACCGCATGAAATGATGTACAGACAACCCGGCTGGATTGAACCAGGTGCCCGTCTTTGGCAATGTAGGTGATGGAGAATTCGCCGCGTTCGACCAGCTTATGAATGAGCGAGCTGTGTATCATACTTTTTTTGAAAGCAAGATATCCAGCCCGGAAGCGGCTTAAAAGGACAGATCAGTGACGAACAAGTTCGTTTTCGCTGATCAGACCTTTGAGGTATTGAATTGCTTTTTGCTTGTCCCAGTGGAAGGTTTTGCCGGAATCGAGTATAAGCTCATCAGGTTCTATGCCCGTTTGGGAGAGCATTGAAAGGGCCAAAGCAATCGCAAACTTTGTACCTGGAGAATCCACTTGAAAGATAATTTTACTCATGAGCCGTTAGCAACAAAGTGGGTCGTGTGGTGCTAACAGATCACGAAACACCCAAAGGCGTATCAGGATAGTAGGGACTCTCACCCATACTCACGACCCGATATGTTGGTTCAATTGACTCAAACCAACCTTCGGGTACTCGTTTCCATAAAATGATCTGTTAGCGCTGCTAAGGTAGAAAGAAAATGAAAAACCCCGACGATTGCCGGGGTTGAAATGTTTTGATGTGGGATTACCAGTCGTCTTGATTTCTATCTCTTCTTATTGCCTGGTCAAATTCTTGAACAATGAGAGGGAGTTGTTTATCTACTGATGCAACCAACTCTTTATTATGCTGGAGATGTTCTTCGAATCCTTTTCTAATTATACCTCCTCTTACTTTTGTACCCATGCTTTCATAAAGTCTGAGTAATCCGTCCTCTGTAGCCCATTCTTTCAATTGATCGTATGTACACTCTTTACCTCCTGGGGCTTTTATCTCTGTTTGTTGGATTTCATACTTATATCTACCATCCTTACATTGAACCGTCATTGTGTAGTATATCGTCATAAAGGAGGGGATGTAACCCACCATATACTCGACTTGTTTAGATCCTTTGCCAATCAATTTCTTATCAACTGGATCGTCAAGCTCTATAATATCATCGGCAGATTTGAAGTTTAATGAGAACCACTCCTTTGCATTCTCATACAGTTCCTCAGATGTCTTTCCTTCCACCGTAACAACTTCGGTTAAATGTTGAGTGTTGTCGCCCACTGGAAGCATAAGAAACAGCAACAATAAGTATTTCATCGACATAAATTGCATTTGGTAATTACCAAATGTAAGCAAATAACGGCCTCCCATACAATGGTTGGCCTGACGGCGCGACCTATTTAGAATCAATCCAAACTACTTATCATATTACGTGAAATCGAAACCCGTAATTGCAAAATCGGGACAGGGCGGCGCGGGGTCGTCCGACAGGAAAAAGGGAGAAAATCCCTTTTTGAACCCTTTTTATTTCTGATTTTCTGAATCTTACATATTTATAAGCGAAAGCAGCTTGATAGTTCGTTTTTCTAGGTATCGAGACACTTCAAAAGACCAAAAATATTTTTGTTGCTTGTGCTGACTTTCTAAAGTGGCTTTTCGTTGCCGCAATAATACAACACACTATAAACCAGCTTCTTGCACTTTGACAATATTGCATTTTGTTGTATCTTAGTATTATAGAAATGAGGGAGTTAAGCCCTCAAATCTTAGTCCAATATCCATTTATAAACAATCAAAATTTTAATTGCTATGAATGCAAAAAAAGACGTTGCGCCCATGACGGTGCAAAAGGGAGAAACTACGCCCAAAAATGAAGTAAAAACCACCAAGGTATCTGAAGCCAAACAGCCAACCCCGGAAGAACTGCAAAAGCAGGTTGCAGAACTTCAAAAGAAACTGGCATCAATTCCGCAAAACCTAGAACAGCGGATCGAGTATTTCAACCAAAAAAAAGAGCTAATCCGCCGGCTATCGGTTTTGAATGTCAATCACGAGACATTGAGTGAACACCTGGACAAGCTTTCGGAACTGGCAGCAGTCAACGAGTTTGAAAACGAGGATTATTTTTTGAGCATCGATGCACCAAACGGTTACGGCAAAAAAGCGGTGTACACCCTCAAAAACCCAGTAATCATTGGCGAAATGATCACCTTCATTTTAGGCAGGATTGACGCCAAACGCAAGGAGCTAAAAACAGCGATTGAAGCATAAGTAAAACGGGGGGATCCCTCCCCCCGTTTCAGTCCAAATTCTATAAACATCAAAACTTTGACGTCATGAGCAAAACTACGAAAACAGATAAAAAAGCGCAATACATTGAGAAGCGCAAAACATTGATTGCACTATCAAAAGCCGTGCGCCCGTTGGTTGAGTGCGGAGAGTTTGACACTGTAAATGAAGCCATAAAAGAACAGTACATTGAGCAATACCCCGAGATTGAAGAGTTTAAAACCTTTAACCAGTGGAAGCAGGAAGGCGCCACTGTTCGCAAGGGAGAAAAAGCCTTTTTAGTGTGGGGGCAGCCAAGACGAGCCGAACAGGTGCCAGATGGAGCCGACGAACCCGAGGAGTATAAATATTGGCCGTTGTGTTATTTGTTTGCTGACACACAGGTGTACATACCGAGCGAGGAAAAGAAACAGCAGCCACAACCACAGCAGCACGAAGAACCGCAACCGGTGAACGGCGATGAAATCTAAACCCGAGCCAAAAGAGAAGATCCGCACACGGTTAAGCCGTGAAGAACTTCAAGCGATGATAACGAAGCAGCCAAATTTGAAACTACTGATTGAAACTTTTGATCTTGTGACCCCGACAGATTTATTCTTTAGAGATAAAAAGGCTTAGTTTTTTTCGTGAGGTTTTTTGAGAATGCGCCTCTAATCTGAAAAAACCAAAGGTGTTGAGTTGACCGAATCAGCTCCGCAGGGATGGCTTTATGCTATCCTGGCGCGCCCGATATGGTGTTCCGTGCCCGGGCATTCGCCCTTCTCCCTTCGTCGATGTTTATTCCTTCGTCATCAACAGGCACTCTACCGGACTTTATTCAATGATTTTTTCTACTGTCCTTTTCAAACACCACCTGTACCACAAGTCGGATCAGTAAAAAAAGAGCGACCGAAGCCGCTCCACAATCAATTAATTCATCCAGTTTTGGAGTAGTGACAGTATTACAGCCACCGTTACCTCCACTGTTAAATTATTAATCACATGCTGAAAAATAGTCTTCAGCTTTTGTTTTACTCTCTGAAATGTTCCACCTTTGTGAAACAAATGTGAGAAAAAGTGAGAAAATGTGACCTTCTTCACTTTATTCGAATTTAATTTGAACACCACATTTACCTAAAGAATTTGAACCAGTCCTAGACCGACTGGTTTTTCTTTGTCGAATGCTTTACACAAATTTACAATAAAAGGAGCCTCTTTTTTCGACAAAGAAGCGCGTAATAGCCCAATGTTATCAACTTCAGTAGGTTAATTGCCTGAGCAACAGACAGATTACCTTTTAATAATTAAAATAAGTTTACCAAAACGATAAATTTAGGAATGGCAGATTGCATAAAAGTTAACGAAAAATAAAGCATTTTACCCCCTAATAATCCCGGCTCCAACTCCCCTGCCTCCACCGGCAAACGGATAAAGGAACATACCCAGCATTAAAGTATCAAAGGCGTCGGTGCCATCGGTGCGGTATTCCAGCAAGTCTTCTTCGCTTTCGGCCAGCTTCTCGCCAGACTTGTCTTTCTGGAAACCACGACTACCAACTACAACTCCGGTTTGGCGCATCGCCACCAACAGCGCATCATTGTTTTGCTCGTTGATTTGGGGATAGAGGTATTTCTGCCCTTTGAATGCCTGATCGAGCATCAGGTATTTTTCATCGTGGCGCACCGGGTTCCCGATGTGAATCCGATGTACCCGCCAGCCGTTTTTGTTGAACTGGGAGCAGATGACCGAAGCAAAGTCCTCGTTGTTGACTGCGTAGTTGCTTCCCAGTGCGGTGTTGTCGTAATAATACACCACCTCGCGGGTATGGTGGTGCCGGTAGTAATTGCAAAAGTCATTCACCAGCTCGCGCAGCTTCCGCTCGTACTTCACAAAAAACGATTTCAGCACCATCGCTTTCATGCCGCTTGCTTGTCCGGCCACCAGCCAGTTGATGTTGGCGTTATAGTCGAAGGCCACACAGATGGGTTTATCCAGATCCACATCACCATCCTGCCGGCAATCCTGATCTTTGGCCTTTTCAAGATCATATCCGAGGTTTTGCAGATACGAGTTATCGAAGGCTGTGTACAGGTGTTTTTCGTCGCTGAGTGACGGATAAAAGCCATCCTTAAGCTTTCCGGGGCGAACGCAAAGGATTGAAGTTTGAAAAACCAATGGCGGCAGGTCCCGCTTCATTTGGGCAATGTACTTTTTCCCCAGTAGCTCGATGTTCTCAATGGAGCTCCATTCCCGGTAATAAACAGCAATCGAACGGAATTCAGCCAAGCGCCGCTGGTATTGCGCCAGTAGTTTTTGTGTATAAGTGTTCTGCGGCTTTTGCTTCAGATCCCAAATCTCTTTCACCAGCCACTGGATGGCATTGATCAGCTCCGCATCCATCTTTTCGCGATAGTTCAAGAACCAGGAGCCCTTTTTACTGGTCGGCATGTCGCTCATCCAAAGCATGGAGTTCAGCCACGGGCAGTTTGCCCACGGCCCTTTAAATCCACCATTGGCTGGAATGGTCTCATCCTTCAGCTTTTCGTAGTTCAGAAACTTGGCTTCATCGCCAAAAAGGTATTGCAGGGTCAGCGAGTTGGAAGATCCGGCAACATCCTGGCTAATCAGGTACTGGATGGATCCATTGTACCACGATATCACATGGTCGAAACTTGCCGGCTCATCAATTGGCTTTTTAAAGTCCATCGATTTCTCCGGACGGCGACCGACCACATAATGAATGTCGCGCTTAAAGCCCATATCGCGCCAGCTGGAGAACACGCCGGGAAGTGTGCGGGTCAATCCTTGCTGAAAGGTTGATAACACAATACCGCCGGCACTACGGGGCATATATTGAAGGTTTCGCAGTAGCCATGGAGCGCCAAAGCGTGATTTTCCCAAACGCCGGCCACCGGCAATGGAACTGGTGTGCGCAGCCGTATAGCGAAACTCCAGCTGCGGGTTATTGAAGTAGACCTTGCGTGTTTCAGTCGTCATTTTTCACCTCCTCGTAGTCGATGTATTCCAACTCAATTTCGCCGCGATACTTCTTATACAGCCGTTCAATCTCCGCTTCTTTATTCTCCAGCGGTTTAATCTTTAGTATGGTTGGATCATTGGTCGGTTCAATTGGGATTGGTAGAATATCATCCCAGGGAATTTCGAGCGCATCTTCCTTGTCCAGGCGATTGTACTTCCCGAGCTTATCGGCTGCCATAATGAGCTCCTTCAGCCGCTTCGGGCCCATCGATTTGGCCGTTTCAATGGCTTCTTTCAGGGTTTCATTCACCAGGTATCGGATCCACTCCTTTCCGGCATTGCGCACGTTACCGAGCAGGATCCGAATGTTATGGATATCGCGATAAGCCTGACTTTCGGAAATCTGAAATTCCGACATTAGGTAATCGCGCAGCACCTTATCCGGGATGGAAGGATTCTCCAGGCTGTAGGAAAAGCAAAAACGGTAACGCTTCAGTTGTTCCTGTTCAACCGGCGTTAAATCCTGCATCTTTTCATCCCGCAGATCGGTGAAAAGCACATCGCGAAACTTGTCCAGGTTATTTTTGCGGCTCATGCTACTAAGGTGCAGTATGACGGGGAGATTTTGAAGGACAACAAAACATTCATTTGTTTCGTATTGCTACCCAAAAGCGACAGATGAGAAATATCCTAACCGAATTTGTAAAGTTATTTTACCCCGGGTTCGAAGCTGATTCAAAAAAAGAAACGATTGCGGTTGCCATCGTAATCATCCTGCTGTTCGTGTTGGCATTCGCCACAACAATTTGATCACTCACTGCCCTCCATTTTTTGAAAGAATTCTTTGAGGATCATTTCCGCCTGCGGGCTGCCTTTTTTGGCGAACTGAACCATTACCCGGCGCATTTCGAGCATGGTGCCGAGTTTTCCTTTTTGGTAACGGCGGGCCAATTCGCTTTTCCCGTGGCGGATCTCCCGGCGAAGGTCTACCGGATCACGATCAATCAGCAGGGCTATTTCGTCGACAGTGAAGAACAGGCTGGCATATTCTTCCACCTGGTCCAGGATACTTACTTCTGTTTGTGGCATTGCTGTTTCATTTTATCGATTCCCAGGAGAAAGTCGGAAATAAATGCCGGATCGGAAAGGATCACGCCCGACTCGAACCGGTGGTTGTTGGTGGCATTGTTACTCATAATAGCCACATACGATTTTTCGGGGCCCCGCACATAGATAAACTTGCTGTGGTTATTGGTCAGGTAGAGTGCATCGGCATTCGTCTCAGCAAACAGCATGATGCGTGGGTTGCGACTGGCAATGGTGAAATCGAGGATCAGCTCCACATGATCAACCCGGTGCCGGTTCCGGATGATCCGGCGCACATAAGCCTCCGTAACAGCAAACGAGCCAATAATCAACTTATCGGCTCGTTTCACTTTTTGGAGTAAAAAATCGAATACCTGGTGCGATTGCACATCGTCGGTCAGGTACCAGTAGCTGTCATCACCTGTTTTATTGAGCTTCACGCCAGTCGGTAAAAAGTCCGATTTTAAACAACTCTTCACGGGTTTCTTTCTTGATCTCCGCTTTGTGCTTTTTCAGGATCTCAACCCGCTCTTTCAGGTTGTCGAACATTTTCTCGCGCTTGTCGCCTTTCAGCTTCGCGTAGCCTTTCACATTCCGCGAGAGGTACGAACGTGCAGCATTGATTTCCTTGGCGATTTCTGCAGCTTCAGTTGCTTGTTGTTCGGTCGATTCCTGCTTTTTGCCGGCCAGGTAGTCATCAATTAGCTTCCAGTTCTCGCTCACCTTTTCATCCAGGTAAACCAGCGCGCTGCGATGCTCGGACCGATCTTCGTCGGTTTCGGCCAGCTTCATCTTCTCATGCAGCGCACGCATCTTCTTGTACGACTCACGATTATCGTCGTACAGCTTTTTCAGCTCCTCCGGAAGATCGTCGTACTTAATGGTATTGTCGGCAGCTGCCAGCGCCTTGCCTTGTTCTGCAAGCTTCACGTCGGCTTCGTGTGTACCGTTAGCTTTCGCCTGGGCAACAGCCAACACCTGCTGAACCGGTTTTATGGGCATCACAGGAGCTTCTTTAATGAAAGGCCGCTCGGCAATTTTCTGCAGTTCGTATTCCAGCTTCGACAGCTTGCGCTTACGTGCCAGGAACATGGCCACAGCCCGGTTATGACCGAAACGCACAAAAAGTTCGAAACCGGCATCAAAGTCCTTTTCTTCCGATTCCAGCCAGGCCGCAATCTCGTCCTTATAAGTTTTTGTCAAATCATCTTTAGCCATAAATTGAAAGATTAAAGGTTCCCCCGGTGAGAGCAGGGGAACCGTTACATTATGGGTTTGCGGTAAATACGCCGGTTGCACAGTCGAGCGATCCGTCGCTCAACACCAGGGCACCCGCGTAATTTGGCAGTGGCGTAAAATCGGGCACAGTCACCTCAATGGTCAGCCCTTTGTCCGATCCGGGCTCGTCGCCCGAAGTACCGTTTACACCAACTTCGCTGTCGTAGTCAATATTGCCAAGCACCACGTAGCGCTTTTCGCTTTGGTGCGGCAGCTTAGCCACAAAGATGATACTGGCATTGATGGAGTTCTTTGCCAGGTTCTTGGCGGCATCGCTCAGATCCGGGAACTTAAAGGTTCCTTTGTTCAGCACCATACCACACTCCTTCTCCCCGGTTTTCTCGAAAGTAACACTTCCCTTGCCCTGGGTCGAGTGCAGGCGCATCCATGTTTTTCCGGCTACCAATTCAAAGTCGCCGTCAAGCGAAACATTTTCGGAGGCATTTGCCGGAGCAGCTACCGGAACCGGAAAGGTTTTGATGTGCGATTTTGGAATATAGAAAAGCTCGGTGGCAATGCCCGACGGGTTAATCTTCCCGTCGGCCCATTGCATATCTTCAAAAATATCTGCCATAACTTACAGTTTAAGCGGTTGCATACTTCAACACTTTGAACACCCGTTTGTCAACGGTTTCGAGACCTACACCGAAGTAGGATTTCATAAACAACTGGACAACTTTCGGGTTATCCACACGGCGGATCTCAACATCTTCCTGGTCTGACATCTGGTCAACACCGATCTTCATGTTTTCTCTCAGCGACAGGATGATGTAGCTGGTTCCCCCCATGTTACCCAAAGAGGCAATTGAGCACTTATCCTCCGTTCCGATCAACTTACGTTGTGCGAACTGGGAATTCCACGGAGCATGTCCGTATTCTACCTGGTACCAATCCTCGTACATCTCGCGGATGGAAGTCGGCATATACTTAAAAGTATTTGCGTCTTTCAACAGCGGGTCGGCACCCCTGTAAAACTCTTTTAACTGATCGCCACAGTTATCGGCTGTCATTGGAGTAGCCGATAAATCGAGCAGGTTTCCTTTCGCTGCAGATATGTCACC
This sequence comes from Mangrovibacterium sp., assembly GCF_041596335.1. GTDB lineage: Bacteria > Bacteroidota > Bacteroidia > Bacteroidales > Prolixibacteraceae > Mangrovibacterium. The sequence goes on from NZ_JBFHIT010000001.1 coordinate 222,573, forward strand.
GGCAGTAATCAAGGCTGCAATCTGCGTTGCATATCCATTGAAGAGATCAGCGGTTGTATTACCCGCAGGATTACGCACAGCCGTAAACATTGCATTATACAAAGCTTCGCCAATTTTCTTCACCATCTCCATGGCAACCAGTTTGGCGATCTTTGTTTTATCAGCTTTTAACGCTGTAGCCTCGGTATACAACGTACCTAACAAGGTATTCGGGTCGAATTCCTGTACGACATCGCCCAGGAATGTTTCCCATTCGTAAGGATTGATTGCTACACTTCCGGCAGCATCTTTCGATGTACGATACGGACGCAGTTGAGCGTCAACGGTCAGGATACCTCCGCTTGTTTTCCCCTGAATACCAGTTTGCAGGTTAAAATAAGGGAAGATTTTAGCCAGTACGGCTACCGGCATCGCCAGTAACTCTTTCTTATACTTCGTTCCGGCGTCAATAAGTTCTTGTGCAATAGTTAATGCCATAGCTCAGGATTATTTTTTAGGGTTCAACACTTCCATACAGGCAGCAAACGCACCACCGAAATCTTCAGCGGGCTTGTCTTCATCTTCACCGGTTTTGTTTTTGTCGGTGGGCTTATTCACAGTTGCCGATTTGGCTCCTGGTTCTTTTTTGAGGTCAGCGATTTCAGCATCCTTATCCGCAATGGTTTGGTTTGCTGTTTCAAGGTCGGTTTCAGCCTTTGTTTTGGCGGCTTCTGAGTCTTCGAGTTTCTGTTTCTGATCTTTCACAAAGTTCAGCACATCGTCCTCGGTCGGGTACTTCTCTTCCGTGAGATTGTACACGTCGCGTAGCTTTTTAATGTCCATATCAATAAAATTTGAGTGATTTTGCTTGGGAGCAACCCGGTTGATCCAGTCGGGAAAAATGGTCGCGGCCGGCTCGAACTGTTTTACCAGATCAGTGAATTTCATGGCAGCAGCATTTTGCGGCACATTCTCCACTTCGTCTTCTTCCACCTGGTCGTAAAATCCGGCTTCGCGAGCCTCGTCGGCTGTCAACCAGTGATCGGTATAATCAAAGTAGGTATTCTCCACTTCGGTTTCGTCCATCCCGGTTTTGTCGCAAATGGAGGTAACCAATGCTTTTTGCACTTTATCGAGCACATTCAGCGCATTTTCTATTTCCTTTCGGTTTCCCCAGGCGCCTGTAAGAGGCGAGTGCAGCATCAGCAAGCTGTTCTTTGCCGGGTGTACCTTGTCTTTGTCGGCTGCCAGCAACAGCACCGATGCCATGGAAGCACACAAACCATCGTTATAGGTATGGATTTCTTTGGAGGAATTCGATATGGCATTGAAAATGGCCAGACCGTCGAAAACCGATCCGCCCGGTGAATTAATGCGAACATTGATTTGGTCGTGGTCCTTTTCCAGATTGCGGAAATCAGCCACAAACTGACGGGCCGTAATACTTTCCTCCCACCAGCTTTCGCCAATAACACCGTAAATCAGCACCTCGGCAACCTTCGTCGCCTTGTTCTGAATGATGTCGTAATAGTTGATTTGCTTGCTCATGCTGAATGTTGTAATTGGTACATTACAACATTACTGCACGAACGAGCCTAAATAAAGGACTTGGTAATTACGAAACGAGACTGGCGTTTGTTGATGTGCAGGTAATTTTACATGCGTAACCGTTAAAGCTTCCGGGCGTGCCATTCAAACCTTTTTGGTGAAGCAAGCGAGCAGGGTATTCATCCGAACCGACCAGGTGCACCACGCCATTGCCATCGGTTAGACGGAATTGTGCTTTGCGGTTAACCAGGCTTTCAATTTGCGATTCGTTGGCGGCCGACACTTTAGCCACATTGAACGGGCATGAAAGCTGGTACAGCAATCCTCCCCGGTTTCGTTCGACCGTTTCAGTCAGTTTTGCCGAATACATAATTTGGGGCAACTCAGTGAATGATTCTTCTCCGATTAAACGGACTTCGATTTTCGTAATTACCGCACTGTTCATTGCTTGATTTTTAAGTAGTTTCGTTCCATTTTTGGAATCTTATTTAACTGTTTTTCACGTATAAATCCGATATTTTTTTTAACGCATTAATAACTCGGACATTACCAGTTCTTCGAACTGTTTTTCCTCTACTCTCACCCTGTTTCGGTAGTCATATTTTTTCACCGCCTCGAAATTTGCCGCATTTTTCCGCAAGTTGAAGCCGCGCAAAATGGCATTCACAATCAACTCCTGGTCCCACCCTTTTACATCGTAACCGCGCTTGAACTTTTCGTACATCCACCGGCTGAGCATTTGCTCCAGGTCGTCCACCAATTGTTCCTCGGCCATCTTACTAATGGTGTAATAGCGGAAGGCAAGCACGTACTTGTTATTCCGGGTCTCCGGTAAAATTATGGTGACGGGGTTATTCGTGAAAGGTCGCCGTACAGGATACTCCACCGGCATCACTTTGGCGTAAACCGCTTTGCCTTCGTAGTAACGGCGATGGATCACTACCTCCTTCTGTTTCGCCGGAGTTTTGAAAAGGTATCGCAAGTAAGCTTCAATCACCGGTGGCAGATCTACCACTATCTTTGGTTTGGTTGACAGGTCGATATTCATGCGAGTTTTATTTTAAAAATAATCACCAAACCTCTATTATACAAGCATTTATTTTATGTATGTGTGGAGATTGCTTTTTTTTAACACAGAATTTTTTGAGCACAAAACAAAAATGGCAACGAAGCCGATTTCGTTACCATTCGGAAGCGAGAAGAACGCCCGCTAACAGCCGCTGAAATTCCATTAAAACGGAATTTAGCTTAATGTTAGCGGTCATTCAAAGCAATGTGCAAAAAATGCACATTGCCAATTAGTCTATCGGTCTCCAGTGGAAGACATCCCAAACCAGATCCCATTTGGTTGCGATATCTTCGAAATGTTCGCTGAAGCATTCTTCATCTTCATGATATATCCCTTGCTTCCATTTCTGGTTATTCAAATCCTCATAGGTTTGCCATTCTACCTTTTGCCCGTCGCTGGGTAAGGTGGATCGGTCGATCTTGATTTCAATTTGTTGGCTCATTATTCTTAATTCGGTTTTAATTCAGTTCGTCTTTGAGTACATCAATCGCCTTTTTTAACTCTTCAGCTCTCTTTTTATGGTAGTCTGAAGTTGAAAGTAAAACATCTATTGTTGCCTTCTTTTCAGTGTGTTTGTCCTGCGGATACTTAGATAAATGCATCGATTTCTGCATTTCAGCGGTGAGTATATCTATAGCTTCTTTCATTGTTCTTGATTCTGTTTTGATTCATAAACTTCTTTCATTACTTCAATGGCTTGCTTGTTGCCATCGCGGCGGCCTTGTTCCAGGAAACAAAGCATGGCGATCAACATCAGGATTGTTCCAACGGCTTGCGGCCACCGCTCGAACTGCACCCGAAACGGATGAAACGAAATAACCGGGTAAGCCATGTACAGGAATAGGATCGCAAGCGGGATCAGGTAGAGTGCTGTTTTCATAGTTCTTTTGTCGTGGTTGATTCAATCCTATCAAAGCATTGTGATGCACAATAATGTTTCGTTCCTGTCTCTACATCAATCACTATCGATTTACACAGACCGTAAAAAGAATATGTATTTTCAACCCGGTACCTGCTGCCAACTTTAACATCGTAGTACCGATCGAAATTACGCTTACATTCCTTTACTTCTCCAATTTCTGGTTGAAACTCCTTTCGCATATCTATTTTTGCACCGTTAACTAGTTCACCCATGGCTATTCCTCCAATAAACTCAATTCATACTTCTTAATTAGCTCGCCACACTTTAGGCAAAGTTGCTGCAGGTATTCCCAGTAGTCATTCTCGAAAGCACTTTCGCAACTATCGAAAAGATCGGAATGTCCTTCCATACAAAAAGAGCCATAGTTTTTCTGCAGATCTTTTTCTTTAATCCAGATGAAATACTGCTGCCCATAGAAACTAACCGAAACCGTGTATTCTTTCATTTTGAAGCTTTCTGGGTTCGATTCATCCCAATCATCAACTTCACCTTCGACGTAGTGGATGATTGCATTCTTCGAGATTTGAATTTGCAGGTCGCATAAATTAAGCATGCCGATAGCAGAGATCTGCTCTTTGAATTCTTCGATTTTCATAATTTCTCAGTTTTAGTATTAAAATTCGTGTTTTTATAAAATTTTTCCCGAAGTCGGTTACAACCTACAACCGAGCGCAAACCGTTTTATTTTCAGCATATTGCAACCAGAAAACGGTTGTAAGTGCTTTTGAGGTTGTAAGCTGTTGTAAGTGGGTTGTAACCTAATTTTTGCAGTGGTGTTACAACCCGCAAAGCCGCATGAATACAGGTGTTTCAGAAGATTTTTTTTCGAGGTTGTAAGGTTGTAAGTCATTTTTAATATTTTTTCGCGCGTATTAGTTTTTAAAAAAGAGTAATAGAGTTTAAGGTTATTGAATGTTTTATTATTGATCATAGACAAAGTTTTAAGGATTGATGGATTGAATAATTGAGGGATTGATTTAAAAAAGTGGGATGACATTGTAACCGTACCGGGTACTTCCGTTTATTTTCTTTCCGAAACGGGTATAACCGAGTTGTTTCAGAGCGATACCGATATTCACGTCGGTAACGGTATATTGGCTGTTGGCTACTTTCCGGGCTTTTTTCAGATCGCGGAGAATTTCGAGCGGCTGTTTGAATTGCGCCAGATCTTCTTCTCCCGGCTCCGGAACGCGGTACCATTCTTTCACGATCCGGTAGCTGGATGTTTGCACCAGGAACCGGCTGTTGTAGTCGGCAAACTCGCGGTAGTCGTCGGCATTCCAGGCAAACTCAAAGTTTTGCTCCAGCAGCATCAAGGCCTCGGCCCAAATCTGGTCCACATCCACCACCTTGGTATAGCCCTCCCAATCGATCACATCCACCTTATTCACCGCAAACCGGCGCGAGCTGAACTCGGGCAACAGGAACCCGCCGCGTTCGTCGTCGTAATTGGACGTTGCATAGGCGCTGGCATAGCGTTGTTTGGCAACCGTGAAGCGTTTGGATACATTGATCACCTGGCTCGACAAGGTGTTCTTAAAATCGTCGGCAGTGCTTTTAGTGATGCCCAGCATTTCGTCGAAGTTGATAAACAGGTTGGTGGTAAACAGGTCGGCATAGTTCATATCCTTTACCGACTTGGTGAAATAACCGTTCAGGATCTCCGGCGTCAGGAATTCGATGAAAGCCGATTTACCCATCCCTTCGTCGGAATTTACAAGCGTAAAACAGGCGTCGTTGGCTTTCAATCCCAGGGCACAGGCAACAGTAGCCACCAGCCATTTTCGCAGGGTGTACACCAGGCGTTTTTGATAGTAGTCGGCCTCTTCCTGATCGCCAAAATCGTGCGCCTGGATGAAGGTACACAGCAGGTCGATATGCGATGTTCCTTTGTAGGCTTTGCGCAATCCTTCGAAGTATTCAATAATCGGGTTCCAGGGCGTGGTTTGGTTCGGGCTGGTGATGATCTTCTTCAGAATAGAGTCGCAGCCGGTAATGCCTTCTTCGAGCATGTGCAACGAAATGTCATCCATATTGATCTCTTCTTCATATTCGCGGGTTTTGGCGGCAATCATCACCTTGGTGCGGTCGAATATGTTGATTTTGATATCGTAGTTTTCGGACAGGAACTCTTTAACCAGCGTTACCCGGTTCGATCCGTTCGTTGGTACAGTGGTTTGTGAAAATTTATTGGCCATAGCATTCGTGAGGTAAGCAGCCGGATGTGCCGGCCACGGTTAGAGGATTGGATTAGCTAGATTTTTTCTTCTCCGTGCTTTGCAATGATCTCATCCATTAACTCTTTTAAGTCGTCTGGTATATTTAGATAAAGCCCTACATGATGAGAAACCGTATCTCTAATATCGGATGTATTCTCTTTTTTTAGATGCCACAGCATGGTATCTAAATCGCCAATTAAATCCTCTATTTTAGTAATTAAAATATCCATGATTATTGCTTTTTATTGGTTTGAAATTCCTTTTTCAGTACAGTTTTCCCATAGAAGTCTTTAAATGGTTCGCCTTTATCGTACTTATCCTGATGCTCGGCACACATTTGTTTTCCGTTTCCAAGGTTCTTTTTGTAGCAGCCATCGGCAGCACATTCGTTTAAAAATACGATTGCCATGCTTATTGCTTTTTATTGGTTTGTAACTCTTTCTCTTTGCGTTCGCGAATGTCCCGTTGAAGTCTTCGGATCTGGTCAGCTCGTTCCCTGCTGATCTCCACTTTACCTATTCCCGGGAAAATGGCTGTTACGGTTTGCTTTTTCATCGTGCTTGTTTTACTTGGTTGGTTAATCTCCGGCTTTCGCCTGGGATAAAGACATAGGTCATCATTTCTTCCATGCGTGAGCGGATGAAGTCGCCGTAAAACTTTTCAAGGGCATCGATCTTGTAGTTTGTGGTGGCGTAGGTACGTGCTCCCGATTCGTAGCGCAGGGCGAAAAGGTCGATCACTGGTTTAATTACATTGCCAAAATCTTTTGTTTCGGTTTCCTCTCGGCCCAGCTCGTCAATAAACAGCGGGCGGCGAACACACGATTCTAATCCACGGCTTTTCAGGTAGTCGGCCAGCCGTTTTGAGTGTACTGTTGTTGTGATCTTGCGGCTGTAGTTATTGCTAAGTTCCAGGTAAGCCATCATAAGTACCGATTTTCCGCAGCCAACTTTGCCACCAAACAACAGGCCGGCATTCAGGTTCCAGTTGCAAAGCGGATTGTTCGTAAAGTAGTAGTATAGCTGTTTAATGACGGGGCCGTTGTGGTTGTCTATTACATACGGAGTTGTTACCGATCGTTTTAGCAATATTTTGCTGGCATAACCAATGAGCAGTTCTTTAAACTGTTCGTAGCTCATTTCGAACTGGCTTTTGTAGGTTCTCAGTTCAAATTGCTGGGCTTGTATCTGCATGTCAAGCTCAACCTGCTGTATTGGCTTTTGCATTTGTGCGAGTTGGTTACCAAGTGTCTTCATTTGTTACTTTTTCGGGTTGTGATTTTGTTTTTTCATCGACTTTAAAGAAGCTGCGGTAGCCGCCCTTCATGGCAAAGCGGATGCAGGATATTGCCTTATCGACATTGCCTTCCGAAATTTCCTGCAGGAAATCGAGCGAGGCCTGTTCCATTCGGCTGCGGATCAGGAAACCGTGTTGCTCCATCAAGTAGTCTTTCCACATGCGCCACATGTACCGAAAGTCGTCCTGGTCGCACCAGCTTTCCACTTTTATGGGGTCAACCGGTGTTATGAATTTATCCAGGGCTTCGGCCAGCTTTTTCATCCGGTTCCACTCGTCGGTAAATTTTTTCAGCTTTTTTCCTTGCAGGGAACTCAGGCCTCCGGCATCAATGAAGGTTTCCAGTTGTTCGTCGGGCACACGGATTTGAGCGCAGTATTCGTCCCATTTTTGTTTCATGCTGGTTACTTGTTGCTGGTTACTTGTTGCTGGTTACTTGCTGAGCGGCAGTAGCTAAGCGGGTACACTTTTAAATACCAATCGACCATCGCGTCGGCGGTTTGCTCGCTTTCGTAGGTTTGGTTGCTCAGTACTTCCCATGCTCCTTTTGGGGTTCTCTTAACGACTTGCCACTTGCTTTTGGTGGTGTTGAATTTCGATTTTATGGGTGTTTGCATAATAAACAGTTTTGAGTTTCGAGTTTAAAGTTTCGAGTTGGCACGGATTACAAATCCGCGCCAGCGAATTGTTTTTTAGTTACTTGTTTGGGTACATAAATAAGTCCCCGGCAAAGGGGTACGATCTGAATGCAGGTTTCGAGGTGATCAGTCTCGAAGAACCAGCAGCCGCGGCAGCCTTTCGTTTCGGGCTGCGTATCGAACTGCCTGCTGAGTTCCTTGTTGTTCATGTTGCGGTATTTAACTTATTTAGTCGGTGATGTTCCAGTATGACACGTCGGCTCTCGATGTCGGCCGGACTTACCCGAATGATTTTCGACCCGGAAACGTGCGGTTTAAAGTCATTGCACACCAGTTCGATCATATAGGTGGTGTTACCGGAATGATCATTCTTAATGCCGACGATGCGTCCGTTCTGTTGCCCGAAGTTGCGGGTAACGATCACTTTTTCGAGGGGTTGAAATTCGGTTGACATTCGATTTACTTTTTACGAGTTTGCCTGTTCCATCATGGGGTTCAGTAGTTGAATTCCGTAGTTGAATTCGCGTTGCAGTTCGGCCACATACTTGTTGGTCTGTGCCTTTCGGATCTGTTGTTCCCGCACTAAAATGGTGCGTTCGGTATCGCCGTAATGAATGGAGAACCCGGCTAGCTTGATGCGCCTGTGCAGGTAGTACCGGCGGTTGTAGGTTCCATTATTGCGGCTCATAGGCTCCAGTTATCTGATCCGCATTGCGGACAGCATCCCTTGGCGCGGATGTCGTAAACCTGTTCGCAGTCGAGGCAGGTTACCCATACTTCGTGGTTACTGGTTGTTGGCCGCTTGGTTCTGGATACTGGTTTCATGCGAATACATTTTTACTGGTTGATTTCCGGCGTTTAGCCAGCCGTGCCCGGCGATTGTGTTGGGCTGTCCAGCGCCACACGGCTGTAAATAAGCGGAGTTCGTTGCGAACTTGCCGGAATTGAATAAGGGTAAGTTGATCTTGCATGGTGTGTTAGTTTAAAGGTTAGAGTTTAAAGTTTTGAGTTTCGGGTTGAGCGCTGACAACAATTTCGCGCTTATCGATGAAATCGACAGGGACAGGATCTTCCAGGTCTGACACGCGGCACACCACGTCGTCGTCGGTTGAGAATGGTTTACTGGTGAGGAAGCCTTCGTGACGGTTTCCATTTCCGAAGTCTACTGTAATTGGGGTGCCTATTTTAAAGTGTTCTATTTTCATAACTGCTGTTTTAATTTTTGAATTTCGATTTGCTTACCAGTTATCCTGGTCTTGAGTCTCGCAATAGATTTCTGCTTTTCGTCGGACGATTTTGACAGGTCGTATTTACTATTGCTTTGTTCGTGTTTCAGGTGCATATTCAGCACATAGATGTCACCTTCGAGATTGAAGATTTGGCGTTCTGTTTCGGTCATACCTTCAGGTTTAGCTCCGATTGCACGGCGTTAATAATTCGGGTCAACTTCTCGGCTTTTTCTTCCAGCCATTCCAGGTAATCGGGGTCGATAACCGTTAGGTACTCGCCACATTTGAACTGGTGGATCTCGCATTCGTCAACGTATAGATGGTCGGGTTGCTTTTCGCTTTTCTGCAACATAACCTCGTCGGTTGTTATCGAATGTCCTTTTTCCTTGAAATATTGAATGGTTGCTTCGTTCATGCTTCCTGTTTTTTGGTTTTTAGAAATTTCTCGTAGCGTTCTTTCGAACGGAAGTAGCGGGTGATCCTTAGCGCTGGATCGTAAACCTTGTATTCCATCTGCGACAGATCGGGGCTTTCGATGCCTTTGCGCTCGATGATTTCCCGGTCGTGCTTTGGTGCATTGCGGTTCAGCTCGAACATCTGATCTACCGGAACCGTTTCAACTCCACGGCGGTCACCGCTGGAGGTTTTTACCGGCTTTTGCTTTTGTTTCTGCTTTTGCCTTTTAAAGCTCTCGTAGGTCTTGTGGTAGCTCCGCTTTTTGGTGCAAGCCTCAGAACAGGTTACTGTCCGTTTGCGTGTGGTTTGAAACTGTGTACCGCATTCGGCGCACGTTTTGGTGTAAGTAATACTGCGCTGTATCCGGCAGTCGTCGCATAAGCGTCGTGTACGGTCCGAGATCTTGATCTGCTTACCACACTTTGAGCAACGAATCTCAACAGGATTGTCCTGGTTCCGCACATTCTCGCGCATCTTTTTCAGATGATCCTGCGGTGTCATCAACTCCCAGTTGTCGGGATGTGGGTTCATGGTGTCGCCACTTTTGCACACCAGCAGCATTCCTTCCGGAATTGGGCCGTGCTTTTCTGTCCAGTAAATGCGGTGCAGGCGTTCCTTATTCAGGAAATGGTAGTAGAACAGTCCGTTCTTATACACCTTCACCCGGGGATCGTCTACCCTACTCTTCGGCTTACTCATAGCGTTTGCGATTTTTGGGGTAATAATTTCTGTTTCGGAACTGAATTTGGGCCATTTACCCGGGCAAGATGAGAACGTATCAGTTCGTGGTTCATTTTCTTGTAGAGTTCTTCAAGTTTCCGGCGTTCGTCGGCAAACTCCTCGGGATCCATATACTTGGCCTCCTTGAGGGCGATAATGGCCTGGATCAACATTTCAGCTTCTTCGCGCGATATATCCTGCATGGCGAAGAGTTGTGGCTGCGATTGTGTTTGTTCAAAGTACATGATTCTTGTTTTATGGACCGGGGATCCGTGAATCCCCGATCCTGGTTTATCGCGTGGGGACGCTTTCAAATTCCTAATGCTGTGGCTCTCGTTATCATTTCGGCCATATTTGCGGCATCAAACTTTTGCTTCAATAGCTCGACACGGCTTTTCATTCCCGCATGAGACAACGAAAGTTTGTTGGCTGCCTTCTTTACAGAATATCCCTGCTGCAGCAGCTTAATTGTTTGGACCTCGTAGTTCCGAAGTCCTGCAGATACACTGCACAATTGGCCCCGCATCGGACATTCCATGTCGGTACATGCACTATTGTATGCATCGACGTTTAACTTTCCATTCAAAAAATCCGGTGTATTATCAAGCGCACCGATTCTGCATTTGTACCAGGCATCAAATTGCTCACTAAACTTTACCAGTCCCTCTTTCTTCAGAATCTTCCTTGCCTGGTCATCATTCCGAAAAATCTCAACGATCATGTTCTGAACCTTGGCCGGAGCCTCGGTAAACTTCATCGTCGATCCTTCGTGTATCAACCATTTTTCTCCACTAATCCAAAAGGCTTCAGTACCTTCTACAATGCCTGCCGGCAACTTTGCCGAGGCACTAATTTTCATTACATTTACACTCATAATCTTTATTGATTTTAAGCCCGTCAGAGTTCCGCCAAGAATGAAAGACGGGCTTTGTTTTTTGCCTTATTTTTCTTGCATCCGATCAAGCTTCTCGATCAGTGCAATTTTTATAAAGAATGACTCACTGCACTTGAGTGCCTTGCAAGCCTTATCAAGTTTCTTTTTCAAATCCTTAGAGCAGACCGCATTTATCCGCTCGGTGTTCTTCTGTGCCAGAAGATTCATACTTTCTACTGTTGTGCTGCTCATATAATTTGCTTAGTTTTCTATGACAAATGTATGATATTTCAACCACGTGCACTATTTATCGAACACTAAATGCACGACAAATAGTGTATTTGGAATAATTCTAAATAATGAACTACGATAAGGTTTGGTCTTTATTTACTTCGAAAGATTATAGCGAGCGGGCTATGGCCCGAGCGTCAGGTATGTCTCCATCAGGCTTTAAGTCGATGATGGAAAAGAAGACAATGACTGTAGAAACTCTGGAAACGATAGCAAACCACTTCCATTTACCACTGCACTATTTTTTTGACACTTCAAAAAATGAAGTGCAGGAACCAGGACAAAAACTGAATAAAGGGCAGGTAAAAATATTTGAATGTCCGGAGTGTATCGAGAAGGAAAAGCGACTGGAAGACAAGGATCGGACAATCCAAGCACAGCGGGAAACGATAGAAACACAAAAGCTATTGATCAGCAACCTGCGGGGAAACCAACCTGGGCTGAAGAACGGAACTTACGAATAGTGTGGCCCAAGCGCCAGAAATAATACGTGTATCTCTAACTCGAAAACAAGCCCGAGATACATGACTAGATACAAAACATCGAAAAGAACTACGAGATACAAATTCCAACTTATTGATTTACCGTACGCTACCGGGCTAAGTAATCTCCCGGCATCTCCACTTTTTCTCATGCAACTACTTGACTTACAAGCAGTTGCATGAGAAAAAAATCTCCTGAAAAACAACTATATAAGTCCTTAAACTTCAAGCTACTACAAGTTTAAAGATGTATCTCTGAGAAAAGGAAAACGTATCTGTTCGTGTATCTGGTAAGTTTTTGATGCGTGGGGACGCTAAAAAAATGGAAAGATGAACCGACAAAAACTTTTCAGAGCTCCCTACCTGTATGATGCAGGTGGGGATCTTTCAAAGCCGTGGTGGATCGAGTTAGGTTACCGCGATCCCAGAGATGGGAAAATGAAGCGTAAGCGATATCAGGAAGACTTATCGGTCCTTAAGACAAAGAAGGAACATTATTCCAAGGCTGAAGAACTGATAAAAATATACACTGCCAAGCTTTTGCACGGTTGGACACCGCTTGACGATGACAGAAAAAAACAGGTTGTCTAAACGAATGAACTAAAATACAGCTACCTGTCGGTGCACGACAATGGCTCAAATTCGTCGTTCGGCAATTGGCAAGGTAAACTTAAAGCTAGTTCCTATTCCGGCTTTGCTTTCAGCCCAGATTTTTCCGTTGTGCTTTTCAATGAAATCTTTGCACAACAGCAAACCAAAACCGGAACCTTTTTCATTGGCCGTCCCCAGAGTGCGTGTATCCGATGATAGATGAAACAATTTTTCCAGATGGTCTTCGTTCATCCCAATTCCATTGTCCGTAATATCAATCTCAATAAAGTCTCCTAATTGCTTTGCTGTGACATGAATTTCACCCCCCGGCCTTGTGAATTTGATTGCGTTGGAAATAAGGTTCCTTAAAACTATTTTCAGCATCTCGGCGTCTGCATATGCAACAACCGGGTCGGTTGTTAAATAATTTAATGAGATATTTTTAGCCTCTGCCAATGTTGTTTCAAGCTTTAAAACCTCCGAAACAATCACTGAGAAATTGAGCCCTACCGGATTGAAATAAATTTTTCCGGTTTGAAGCTTTGCCCAGTTTAATAAGTTGTCTAACAGAATCAACGTGTTTTTGGCCGACGAATAGATCAGGTTTAGGTATTTCCCGGATTCAGCAAATGATGCATCATTTGATTTCTCAATCAACAAATCACTTAACCCGAGAATGCTGCTAAACGGGCTCCTCAAATCGTGTGCGATAACCGAAAAAAGCTTGTCTTTGGTCGCACTTAATTCTTTCAATTCCCTTTCACTGGCCACTAAAGCCAGCTCTGTCTTTTTCCGTTCTGTTATATCTCTTGCCAGAGCCGTAGCCCCAATAATCTCATTCTTATCATTGTATATTGGATTAAAAAAACTCTCGTAGTACGCTAAATTTTTCGCTCCGTACTCCCTAACATTACAATGAGATTCACCTCGCAAAGCACGGTCGTAATTCTCTTTCGCAACAGGCCGATCATCATCGCTGGTTATACAATCCAAAATACTCATTCCAATTTCTATTTCCGCACCATAGGCATGTTTCATCACTTGAGCATGAGCCGAATTGAAATAGAGATATCGATAGGCTTTATCTATTGAGAAAAGAATGGTATCGCGCTGACTTTCCAAACTGGCTTTTAGCAGCAATTGTGATTCGATCAATGCTTTTTCATCTTGCATTCGCTTTGTAATATCTTTCCCAAAAAACATCGCTCCAACTACGATTCCGTCAGAAACAATCGGATTCATAAACACCTCTATGTAGGTTGAAATATTCCCGACTTCTACATGATCAACGAACGAAAATGATTCATTGGACAGAGCTCTGTCATAGCGTGATTTCCAGACCGCCTTGATTGGTCCGGGAAGCGAATCAAGCAGGTTTGTACCTTGACAAATGGGAATTCCGAAATGCTCATAAAAAGCGGTCGAAAAAATGTTGTTGGCATACAAGATTTCATAATTCGGATTAATCGCCCACACACTGTCCGTGGTATTCTCAAAAATGGCCGATAAATTTAGATTGTTTAAATTCACCAGTTTTCCACGGTCTCTCTTTTCACTTCCCTGATTTCCCATCTATTGATCGTATAGCATTCATACTGTATGTGCGCCCCGGCAGCCGATTAAAGCCGAATGTGTTTGCGCGCAGCTTAGTTTCAGACACTCACTAAAACCCACTCGTTACAAGGTATTTAATTATTTCAAAAAAAGCTTTTTCTTGTTGTTAAAAAACGAACTTAAAATGTTTTTAAATACTTCCGGACTACGAATAAATCAAAGGCTTTCAGCGGATCGGGGGCAGTATTTATTGGGTGAAAGAATACTCATCAGGGAATGAACGGAAACTGAATGGTCTGACTGTGAATGGCGACAGCGGATGGCGAACCAAAGAATTTGCCTCCGTGAGTGAACCATGACTGCCGATAAGCTCCGTGCCACAGAGCATCCCCTCCCCGCCTTCACTTCTGCGCTCTCAAACATGATAAAAATACAGTAAGCCCGACGACAATTTGATTAGTTTTGTAAACTCTATTTCCGCTAAAAAAGCTTTTATATAGGGGCTCCAATAACCAATTATCGCTTATTGGAAGAAAGATCGAAATAGTTCATCTGAAAAGTAAATTAATTATGAGCACATTAGAAACATTAAAACAAATTATTGAGGATCACCGGTTGGTTCACATTGCCAGTATTGACGAAAAGGGATTGCCATGTGTAAGAGGAGTTGATTATGCGTCGGACGATAAATTGAACATTTATTTCATGACCCATAAAGATACTCGTAAGGTGGCTCAATTAAAAAACAACGAACAGGTCTCATTTGTAATCGACCACGATTGCGCGAGCATGGACGACTTAATGCAATTGAAGTACGTAAAAGGATCAGGAGTAGCGGAAGAAGTCACGGCCCCGGAAACGATCCAGATGGCTTTTGGTTTGTTGGCTCAGAAAATGCCCTTCCTGACAAATTTACCCTTCAACCCGGCCGATATGCGTGTGTTTAAAGTTATACCTACCGAGGTTTTGGTAACCGACAACACCATAAGTTTCGGACATACTGAAATAGTTCATATTTAGTTTCCTGCCGAGTCAGGCTGTTCCAAAGGAAACCGAAAATAATACTAAAACCAGTAAGGGAATAAACGGATGAGGGAGCAGGCGTAACAGCCACTCCCTTTTTTTGCATTTAGCCGTTAACCGAGAGCACTGGCGGCTTCAAATAATGTTGCAACCCAATACCTGTTTAAATCTCCATTCGGTATACATTCTCATGCCTTTCTGACAAGCGATGGATAATTTTGTGGGGAACTTGGCCAACAGCTAAAAGGATGTCGTCTGGCTCTGAGTAGAGAGGCTAAATCTGCAATAGGCTATTTTTTGCCCGGTAACGAGAAATAGAATATTGAGCCTTTGTTTAGTTCGCTTTGCACTCCTATTTCGCCACCATGTTTCTCAACAAATTCATTGCACAGAATTAAGCCTAAACCGGTTCCGTTCTCCATATTGGTTCCGCGTGTTGTGAAGTTTTGACCGACAGAGAACAACTTGCCAATCTTATCAGGGGCAATACCGACCCCCGTATCTTCAACGGTGAAATGGATGCTGTTTTGTTTTTCGACAGACGAAATAATGACCTCTCCTCCCGGTTTCGTAAATTTTATGGCATTCGAAATTAGATTCCGCAAGACTATATTCAACATATTTTTATCAGCAAAAACCAGCAGGTCATGCGGAGCAACAATTCGAACGCGAATTGCTTTTTGCCTTGCAGGGCCTTCGAATAAAGCATTCATATCGGCTAAAAATTGCATCAGCGAGAACTGTTCCGGATTGAAACTCATTGAACCCGTTTGCGATCTGGCCCATTCCAGCAGGTTTTTCAACAGCCCCATGGCTTGGTTTGAGGATTGCAGTATGGTACTTACATGCTCTCCGATATTCTCATAATTCTTCTCTTCAATCAGCTCCATGAGGATTTCACTAAATCCAACAATTGCATTAAACGGACTTTTGAGGTCGTGAGCAATAATGGAGAAAAACTTATCTTTTGTGTCAACTGCCTGCTGCAATAAGGAATTTGATTCGTTCAATTGATTTAGTGTATCAACAAGTGTCGATTTCTCTTTTAGCAATTGTCGGTGAAGATTGTTGATCTGTTGATTCAATTGATGCATCGCGACATTTTGCTCTTGTAACTGCGATGCGTTAGCGCCACCAACAACAAGTAGTTTATCTTCCTTCATATAAACTTGCGCTTCGATGGAGCTATTGATGGACACATAATCACCGATTGTCAATATGCCATCGTAAAGGAGTGGATCACCTCTTCTTAGCGAAAGCAGCTTGTCAAATGTTGGATTAATAAAGCTTTTAGATGGTTCGTCTTTAAAAAGTTCGTGCATAACCGGAGTCGCAAAAAGCAGCTTTTTATCTGCTCCAAACAATGCGACACACAAAGCATTACTTTTGCCCAACGACTCGAGAATTTCGAAAGTCCATTCCGGTAGTATCTGATTGGAATCCTGCATTCGGGCGCCTTAATGTAAGAATTCCGATGCATCCAATTTTTCGTCGGATACCTTTACAAAAAGCGGAATATTAATTTGCATCCATTCGTAGTATGGATATAGCTCAAAATAGCAGTCCGATGATAATTCGTCCTTCAACAGACCGATCCAGGTATTTAATTGCCTTGCCCAGTAATTGGTCGTAAAACCATGACTACGATAGGCTCTGAAAACCCACAAAATTGTTTCGACCAACACCTCGGGAGTATAGTTTCTAAATACCGAAAGCATAAAGCGCACATGATTGGAATGATTATCCTTCATCATAGCCAGGTTGTCTTTACCAACCAAACTTTCAATATCATCTTTCTCAAGCATCAGCTGATTCATTTTACCAATGAGCTGATCTGATTTCAGGGCGTATTCATCGGCAGATAGTGAACTTACTTGTTTCAGTTGATTAGCTGTTTCTATAAGGAAGGCTCTATTCATTCGCTTTATTTTTGATAAACAATTCAAGACTATTTAGATCGGGTAAAAATTCGACATTATCATAGTTCAGTACAACATCCTTACCGCCATGTCGAAATGCCTGACCGCCTACTAAAATTGGAAGATCCGGGAATTCATTCTGCACCCTTTGAATCATCTTCTCAAGGGCGGGCAGGTTAAAATATATGGTTAAAGAGATTGCTAACGCATCGGGCTTATTCGCATTAACAAAACGGACAAGCTCTGATGTTGGAGTATTAGCACCTAAAAACAGCGCATTCCAGCCATTCATTTCAAATACGTCACTGACCATTTTTATCCCAATTTGGTGGCTTTCGTTCTCGACACAGGCTGCGACAACTGTTTTACTATTCTTTTTATTGGAAATGATCTCGAAATATAACTGATTCAGAATGGACTCCACGATCGCAGAAGCTAAATGTTCGGTTGCCACGGTGATTTTATTAAACTCCCAAAGCTCTCCGACATCATACAGCGCCTTCGCGAAAATATTCTCGTAAAGCTCTTTAATTGAAATCTGCCTGCCAAGGTAAGCCTGCACCTGCTCAGAACATAAAAGGTGGTTCCCTGCAAGCAGAGAACGCAGAAATTCTTTATGTGGCTGCTGCGATTCCAATAGGCCTTTTGAGAATTGTTCTTTTTCCTTTAGTTGGTTGTCCATTTAGTCTCTGGCTCAAATTAAAAATATTCGTTTGACATTTTCACGTCTTCCTGCCAGGTATAGGCTCAAAACGCCAGATGACATCATTCTGTTTGCATCCCGCCAAATCAGGTCGTTTTATGCTACCAACCAAATATATCAAAATGTGGGCATGAAATAGCTTAATCGAAATGATTTTTCCGGATTTAGAATTATTTCAAGTAAACAACAATCCCGCTCTATCTCAATTCATAGTCCTCCTATGGCTTAAAGCAGAATACTTGTTACCCGATAATTATTTAATCAAAGTGATTTTTTTCGGGGGACTCTGAAATTAGATTCTAATCGAAATTTAGGGAACGTAATTTTTTCGTTAGAGGCACAAACAGGCTGATTCTTCCACTTCAACGCAGATTTCGGACTCTGGCTGCAGGCAGCTTTCAGAACGAACTGTTTGTACTAACTGGTAACGTCCCCAGTCATCGTAAGCAACTAAACTTTCATAACCAATTTTGGTTGTTTCAAAAGTTTCTCCGGATTCATGATCCAACACCACATATCTATCTTTCGCACTCATATCCTCACTCCTTAAAAAAAGAAACCTGGCTCCGAAGAGCCAGGGTAAAACCTTCGTTCTAATTTTTTCGTGATTCCAATTCTAAAAAAAATCACGTAATTCTAAAAGTTAAGTACATGCTGTGTTCGACTTAATAATCTCAGGCATTCCACTCTCTTCGGAAATCTGAAAATATCGTTGGCATTCGGTAACAATGCACAGCCCCCTCTCTGCTTATAAAGCTGCACACCTGCTTTTACTGCAAACACCCTGGTCAAATCAGCGCGGCGAAAATAGGTCATTTTTGTCGTTTAATCAATACTTAACTCCCACTTGTCGACACAAAACAAGATCTTTCAACAATTACATCAGTACTAAAAAAGCTGTTTTAAGCCCCCTTCGTACGGAAGTACTTTGGATACTGGAAATGAAAAAGGTTCCGGCTTTGGATTGCTGCTTCGCAACGGCTTTATTGAGAAACACAAAGGAAAATTAAGGTTGAAAGCAAAACAGAAGCAGAAACCGAATCGATGTTTACCTTGCCGTTTCAACAATAGTAAAAGTCAAAAAAAAGTAGCTGACTGGCGATGTCCGGGATCGACAAGACGCCCAGTTGTATTTAATACAGCGCAAGTAGTGTCGTACCCGTATTCGACTATTGACTAACAACTGCCGATGCCAGCGATTCGAGTTTTGTTAACAACTCAACTTTATTAATGGGTTTCGATATGTAGTCGTTACAGCCGGCTTGCAACGCTTTTTCCTTATCGCCGTCAAGGGCGTACGCTGTTTGAGCGATGATAACCACATCCTTGTTAAACGTCCGGATTCTTCGGGTCGTTTCCAAACCGTCGATCCCCGGCATTTTTATATCCATGAGAATTATCTGAACATGAGGGTTCTCCTGGCAATAAGCGATGGCATCTTCTCCGTTCAAGACATGATTGACTTGGTTGATATACTTTTTAAGCAATGTTTTCAATAATCTGGCTGACGACAAATCGTCTTCAACAACCAATAAGGTCAGATTCTCCAGTGGTCTACTTTTTTGATAACCTTTGATGATATTTTCCATTAACAAACAATTGATTTGACCGATAGTAGCGGTAGAGTAAAATAAAAACGAGAACCAAGTCCAACAGTCGATTCGAGCCAAATTTGCCCACCAATCATTTCAACATATGATTTCGCTATAGCCAGCCCGAGTCCGGAACCTTCGAAGGCTCTGGAGAAATCGTTGTCGGCTTGTTCGAACCGGTTAAAGATGGCTTTATGCCGATGTTCCGGAATCCCGACCCCGGTATCTTCAATACAAAATTGAAGCTGACCTTCACAAATGGCATACTCGATCGAAACAGTTCCTTTATTCGTGAATTTCAGCGCGTTTCTGATCAGATTAGTCAAAACTGAGTCAAACTTCCCTTTATCGGAAGTAATCATCAAATTCGGTTGATGTGATTCGGTTCTAAACTCGAGTTTCAAATTCTTCTCATCAGCTTGTGGCTGGAAAAACCGAACCAAATCGATTACTGCTGAATGAATATCAAATGTCGACGATTTCACGTCAACAATGCCAGCTTCTATTTTGGAAATCTCAACCAAATCGGAAACTGTGTCCATCAAACGGATGCCACTTTGATAAATGATTCGGAGAAACTGTTCTTTGTCTTCTTCCTGCAAGTCTGGTTCCAGCAACAAACCCGTAAAACCGAGTATTCCATTCATTGGTGTTCGGATTTCATGGCTCATATTAGCCAGAAAAGCCGATTTTAGCCGGTCGCTTTCTTCGGCCTTTTCTTTAGCCTGGATTAACTCGTTCAGCAGTTGCCGCTCAACGCTGATGTCGTTGGATACTTTTATGAAATTGATGACTTCGCCATTTGCATCGAAAACGGCAGAAATCCGAACTGACTCAATATAGAATTCGCCGTTTTTTTTACGATTAATCATCTCTCCAATCCAAATCTCCCCTGCATTAATCGTATCCCACAGCTCTTTGTAAAAATCCGAAGTATGCTCTCCTGATTTCAATATCCGCGTGCTTATTCCGATAAGTTCGCTGGCGGTATAGCCGGTAACTTCGCACATCTTTGGATTTACATACACAAAAACCCCTTCTTTATCGGTCAGAGCAACCGGAGAGGGCATTTGCTCAATGGCCTTAGAGAGGCGGGCAATTTCGGCGAGTTGCTTTTTGCGGCTTGTTATGTCGTCCTTAACAGCCAGAAAATTGATCGTTTTTCCGCTATCATCCTTTATTGGCGTAATGGTAGCCTTTTCGATAAAAATTTCACCATTCTTTTTCTGGTTTACTAATTCACCCGTCCAGGTTTGATCGTTCAGGATTGAAGCCCACAGTTCGTTATAAACGTCGGGATTGGTATTACCCGATTGCAAGAAACGGGGATTTCTTCCAATGGCTTCATCTTTGGAATAGCCGGTAACTTGTTCGAAAGCACTATTTACGTATTGGATGTTCCCTTCCAGATCGGTGATGACGGTTATAACCGGACTTTGCTCAACAGAGGCCGTTAGCTTCAACACTTGCTCTTCTGCCTTCTTTCGTTTGCTTATATCGGTTATAATAGAATAGAGCAATCTCTTTTTGCCTACCGTTACACTTCCGGCAAAAACTTCAACATCTTTAACCTCGCCACCTGCCAAACGGTGTTTAAATTGAAACGACCGCCGTCTGTCGGTCATCGCATTTCGCATTTCATCGCGTATCTCCTGTTCGGAGAGCATATTAATCTGACTAATCTTCAGGGAGGTGAGTTCATGGTAAGGATAGCCGTAAAATTCGCAGGCGGCCGAATTGGCATCAACAATATCCATCGACAGTGAATCGATTAACAAAATAACTGATTTGTTGTCGTAAAACAGCGCCCTGTACCTCGTCATGCCTTCTTCGGCCAACTCTTTTGCCATTTTCAGACTTTCGAGGTTCTTCACCCGATCAACAAATAAACCGATAGTTCCGGCAATTAGGCTAAGAGTTTGCAAGTCATCATCGGTATATGCTGTCGTGTCAGAATAATCCTGAACAACAAGAACGCCATAGGCGCTATCGGTTTCAGAATCGACAAGCGGAACCCCCATCCACACTTTCGCGGCTTTCCCTTTCGGTTCAACAAGATACTTTTTCACTAAGGCGGCCTGAGTTTCTGCCGTAACGATCATCCCTTTGTTACTATTCCTCACTAAATCCGTTAAGGAGTAAGTTAAATCGATGGGAGTGTCCGAAGGAAATTCATCAAACTCATCCACATGGTATGGAAGTCTATACTTCATGCTGTCGCTGTCGAACAGCGCGACATAAAAATTTTCAGCTTTCAAAACCTTTTTAAGGTCCCCATGTACGGTAGCCAAAAAGTCAGGCAAGCCAATATTGGTCATTGAGCGTTTCGACAAGGACAGGAGCATTTTTTGTACAAGCTCCTGCTTTTTTCGCCCCGAGATATCATTGATAAAACCATCGTACGATTGGGTTATCAAGTGTTCATCCTTGATGGCACGGGCTGTCATTAAAACCCAAATCGGACTTCCATCCTTTTTCCGCAGACGAACTTCGATGTTTTTAACGTCCGATTTCTGCGTTCGGTCATATTTCTGAATCAGGGATTCACGATCTGCTGCTGAATAGTAGAACTCCTCAATGTTTCTCCCAACTAATTCACCCCCTGAGTTATACCCTAAAAGATAGGCCAATTCATTGTTCGCAATCAGGAATTCGCCATCGCGACTAGTCTGATAAAAGCCTACCGGTGCAAAATTGATGATATTCTGATACTTCCGCTCAGCAACTTTACGTTTCGTAATATCGCGTAAGGTTATTTGGTATGCGGGTTTCCCGTTAAACACAATAGTCACAACAGATACTTCAACATCGAGCTTTTTACCACCGAACAACATTGCTACCGACTCGTATTGGGTTGGAGACGTCTCCCCTCGTTGTCGTTTATTAAAAAACGAGTAGACCCTCTCCCGTTCGGCCGGATCGACAAATTGGGCAAAATTTTGCCCAATTATTTCGGATGGATTATACCCCGAAACCTGAATCAGCTTTTTATTTACATATTGCATTATTTCATCCTGAACAATTGCAATACTATCTGTTGATAATTCGACCGTTGCTTTGGTTAGATAATCGTGACTAACCAAACCCGACATTTCTGTTTGATTGGTATTGGAGTCAACCGATTGAACCCTTTCATTCCAAAACGAAACAATCCAAAAATCAGTCTCACATTCCTGAACATTCAGATTTCCGACAACGACCGTTTGTTCATTCACCTGGAATCTGCAGTTGGTAAATTCTCCGTCGCGCAAACATCCATCGTCGATAAATTCAGTAATCGAGTGGCTCTGAATTATCCCGGAACTAAGGTTTGCTAATCCCATGCCTTTATTATTTGCTGCAACAATCTGCCCTCCCACTTTTTCAACTAAGAATGCAGCAATTGGGAAAAAGCTGACAGCCTGACGATTCAGAGTCATAGTAGATCAATTAGTTTCTCGCTTGGTTTGTATCACGAATCAAATAAGCTCCGAAAATAATAAAAGAAATAAGTTACAAAAGCAAAAAGACTCCATTTTCACAACACCCGAAAATATTGAAACGATCTCCTCATGGACAAAAAAATTAGGTTTGCGATTGGCTGAGAGGGATCAAAATTGGAGAAACCCGACATTAAAATTAGCATACAAAAGATAAGTGATGTAATTTTTTGCTGGCTCAATTCACTACTAGTGGGTATTTGCGGAGTAAGAAACCATTTTATACTGGTAATTACGGAGATGTCGACCAACCATCCCGAGCGATGGATTTCTGCAAGTTTTCTCATACTCGCAGCTTCAAATTTAGGACACAATCTTCCCTATTTTTTCTTCCAGATTTTTAATCGCGGTCAATACGGTAGCCATTTCAGAGCGGGCTTCGGGAAATTCGCGACTGGTGTAGGCATAAAAACGCCAGATTTCCATCACATCGGCAGCCTCAACTGTGTAGGGTTCGTAGAGCGGATTGAGCGATTTCAGGCGAATCGTGCCGTTTGGGCTCAACGTCGTTAGTTTGAAAACGAAATCCTGCTGTCCTTTCAAAATCACAATACAGGGTGTATCGGTTTTCAGGTCGGTCCAGTCGGCCACATACTGCGCCACAATGTCGGAGCCCTCCGGAACCGGCAACATCGAATCGCCCACCGACGGAAAAATGCGAAAAGTGCCCTGCGTTGGCAAATTAGGAATTGAGTACTTCGGCAAGGCGGCAATAAACTCCGGATCGTTATAGCCCGCCATATAACCGGCTTTGGCTTTCACCGGCACGTACTCCACATTTTCATTGTTCGATTTGTCCACCGAAATAGCCAGCACCCGCAAGTTGCCTCCACGAATGTACACATCGTTCCCGGCTTCAAGCTCACGCATTTTCAACTCACCCAATTTCGACAGATCAATTTTCAACAACGAATCGATACTTATTTTGAAGAATTCCGAAAAACTGAGGTAATCTTCCGGCTGTGGCGACTTCGTATTACCAGCTTCAATAGCAGCCAGTTTCGCACGGGTTAATCCTAAAATCGAAGCCAATGTTTCCTGACTCATTTTCCGGCGTTCGCGCAAGAATTTGAGGTTCGCGGCGAAAAAAATCTTTTGCGCTTTGCTATTCATTTGTTATACTTAGAAACAATTAATTGTTATTAATCGTAACAAATATAGAGCTATTTCTCAATTATGGAAGCGATTACAGGAAAAAAAGAAATCATCAGTCAGCTAAAAAAGCAGATACTTTCGATGGAAGGTTTCAGCTCCGGACCGGATAGCCGGCAGCTCGATTTTGGGCTGGGGCCAATGAACCCGTCATTTCCTGGTGGTACTTTTCCCGTGGGAGCCATACACGAATTCATCAGCCCCACCGAAGCACATGCCGCCTCTGCCAATGGCTTTCTGGCGGGTCTGTTGAGCACACTAATGAAAAAAGGTGGTATTTGTCTGTGGATTGGTGTCGGACGAAAACTATTTCCTCCGGCCTTAAAATTTTATGGCATTGAACCACACCGGGTTGTTTTTGTTGATGTGAAGCTCAAAAAAGATGGGCTTTGGGTGATGGAACAGGCACTGAAATGCACTGCTCTGGCAGCTGTGGTAGCCGAGCTTCGCGAAGTGAGTTTTGCCGAATCGCGCCGTCTGCAACTTGCTGTTGAGAGCAGCCGGGTAACCGGATTTCTGCATCGCCTGCAACCACGTTCCCAAAGCACGCTGGCTTGTGTATCGCGATGGAAAATCAGTCCACTCCCCAGCCAAAACACGCGTGGATTGCCGGGCGTTGGCGCCCCGCGCGTAGAGGTGGAATTAGAGAAAATTCGCAACGGCCGCCCGGGCATCTGGCAATTCGAGTGGCAAAACGGCAGCTTCCGGGCCCTGCCAACCCGGCGTCAGGCCTCACTGCCTTCCGCATCAACCACAAAAGAACGAAACTATGCCTAAACGCTATCTGTATATTTGGCTTCGCTACCTGCCAACCGACCGGATGACAAAGCTGAATCCGGAACTGCGTAACATGCCTTTCCTTCTGTATGCTCCCGAACACGGAAGAATGGTTATTCGGGCCGCCAGTCCCGCTCTGGTAAAAGAAGGAATGGCGCCCGGAATGGTGGTTGCCGATGTACGCGCCATACTTCCTCAGGTTGAAGTGTTTCCTGCAGAGCCCGAAGCCGAAGAAAAGCTACTGAACAAACTGGCTGAATGGTGCTTCCGCTTTAGCCCGATCGTTGCCACCAACCCTCCCGACGGACTGGTACTCGACCTATCCGGATGTGCACATTTGTGGGGTGGCGAACGTCCTTATCTTCAAACAATCACAACCCGTTTGCGCAAAGGAGGCTATGCCGCACGAGCCGCCATTGCCGACACCATTGGTGCAGCCTGGGCTGTGGCTCGCTACGGCAGACAGCATTCCATTGTGGAGCCGGGCACGCATCGCCAAGCTCTACTTCCGCTCCCTCCCGCTGCACTGCGACTGGATAGCGCCACCCTGCAACGGCTGGACAAGCTGGGCTTCCGGCAAATCGGACAGCTCACTTCCATTCCCGGCAGCAACCTGCGCCGTCGATTCGGCAACAACCTGCTCCTTCGGCTGGATCAGGCTTTGGGCACCGAACGCGAGCTACTGAAACCCATTCAAGCCACACCTGTTTATCTGGAACGACTACCCTGCCTGGAGCCCATCCGAACGGCCAAAGGAATTGAAATAGCCTTGGAACGCTTGCTCGAAATGCTCTGCACCCGTTTTTTTGCCGAAGGGAAAGGAATGCGAACGGGAATTCTGAAAGGCTACCGAATTGATGGAGAAACCGTGCAAATTAGCATTGGCACCAACCGGGCTTCGCGCAATGCGGCACACCTTTTCAAACTATTCGAATTGAAAATACCGGAATTGGAACCGGCGCTCGGAATCGAACTGTTCACGCTGGAAGCTCCACTGGTTGAAGATGTAAGCGAAACACAGGAAGCTTTATGGGGCACCGGAAGCAACAATCAGACAGCAATTGCTGAATTGTTGGACAACATTGCCGGCAAAGTGGGTTCGAAGGCCATTCATCGTTACCTGCCACAGGAGCATTACTGGCCGGAACGATCGGTGAAAGAGGTCGGCTCACTCGAAGAACAACCCGTAACCGAATGGCGCACCGACCGACCTCGTCCGCTTCATCTTTTACCAAATCCGGAACCAATTGATGTTATGGTCGCATTGCCTGATTATCCCCCCTTGCACTTTCGGCACAAAAACGAAATTATCCGTATTACCCGGGCAGATGGCCCCGAACGAATTGAACAGGAATGGTGGCTTCAAAATGGGCCTCCACGAGATTATTACCAGGTTGAAGATGAAAAAGGAGCACGCTACTGGATCTTCCGACTTGGATTATACAACAGCGGCAATCCCCAGTGGTTTTTGCATGGGTATTTTGTTTGAAAAAGAAATGAGACATGAGTAGCGAGACTGAAATGCACTACGCCGAATTACAGATAACATCAAATTTCACCTTTCTTCGGGGTGGATCGCACCCCGAAGAGCTGGTGGAAAAAGCTGAAGAACTGGGCTACACTGCCATTGCTATTGCCGACCGCAACTCACTGGCGGGTATTGTACGCGCCCATGTTGCTGCCCGCGAAAAGAATATCCGTTTCATCCCGGCTTGCCGTCTCGACCTGATGGACGGGCCAAGCCTGCTGGCCTATCCAACTTGTCTGTCGGGCTACGCCAACCTGTCGGGACTACTTTCTGAAGGCAATATGCGAGCCGAAAAAGGGCAATGCCACCTGTATCGGGCCGATGTGTACAACTATGCCAATGGGATCAATTTTCTACTGATCCCTCCAACAGCACTCAATGCAGATTTCGATTTTCAACCTGAATTTACACAGGCAATAGCGGATTATAAAAAGGAGCTGAAAGGTAATTTGTATTTGGGCGCAAACTTTACCTACCAGGGAGACGACCAGAAGCGTCTGTTCCGGCTTTCGCAGCTGTCGAAACGGCTACAGATTCCACTCGTGGCAACCAACAACGTGCACTACCACAGCCCCGAGCGGCGCGAACTGCAAGATGTATTGACTTGCATCCGCGAAAAGTGCACCATTCATTCCGCAGGATTCAAGCTACACCAAAATGCCGAACGCTACCTGAAACCCATCGACGAAATGCATCGACTGTTCCGGCAATATCCGGAGGCCATTCGAAATACCTTGAAGCTGGCCGACTCGTGCCGCTTTTCGCTGGATGAGCTGAAATACCAATACCCCGAAGAAATTACCAGCGAGGGGCGAACGCCGATGGAAGAACTTGTGTTGCTAACATGGAAAGGTGCGCACGAGCAATTTGGACAAGTGATTCCGCCGAAAATAAAAGAAACCATTGATATGGAGCTGGAATTTATCGGCCGAAAAGACTATGCTTCCTATTTTCTGACGGTGTACGATTATGTGCGCGAAGCTCGTTCGCGAGGAATTTTGTGCCAGGGACGGGGTTCGGCTGCCAACTCCGCTGTTTGCTACTGTCTGGGCATCACCTCGGTCGACCCCTCGAAATTTAAGTTGCTGTTTGCCCGGTTTATGAGCGACGAGCGCAACGAGCCACCGGATATCGATGTGGACTTTGAACATGAACGCCGCGAGGAAATCATGCAATACATTTACGGGAAATACGGGCGCGACCGGGCCGGCATCGTTGCCACCGTTACGCAGGTACATTGGCGTGGAGCCGTTCGCGATGTGGGTAAAGTGATGGGCTTATCGACTGATGCGATCAATGTGTTGTCGAAATCGGCCTATGAATTTACCGAAGATTGGTTTGGAAAAAAAGCTCCCGAGAGCAGCAGTTTCAATGCTTCCGACCCGCATCTGCGAAAGGTTATTGAGCTAACCGGACAGTATATCGGGTTCCCGCGCCAATTGGGTCAGCACACCGGCGGGTTTGTGATTACTCGCGGAAAACTGCACGAGCTGTGCCCCATCCTAAACGCCCGTATGGAAAACCGAACCAATATTGAATGGAACAAGGACGACATTGAAGCGCTGGGTTTTATGAAAGTGGATGTGCTTGCACTGGGTATGTTGACCTGCATCCGCAAAGCTTTCGATCTGGCGCGACAACATTATAAGCTGAACCTGACGCTGGCCAATATTCCGCAGGACGACCCGAAAGTGTACGATATGATCAGCCATGCCGATACCGTTGGCGTATTTCAGATTGAAAGCCGGGCACAAATGTCAATGCTCCCACGTTTGAAACCCCGCAATTTCTACGATCTGGTTATTGAAGTTGCCATTGTGCGTCCCGGCCCTATTCAGGGCGACATGGTACATCCATATTTGAAAAGAAGAAATGGCGAGGAACCGGTCGAATTTCCATCGAAGGAGCTGAAAGATATTTTGGGGCGAACGTTGGGGGTACCGTTGTTTCAGGAACAGGCGATGGAAATTGCGATTGTCGCAGCCGGCTTCACACCTGCTGAAGCCGATGGGTTACGCCGGGCTATGGCTACATTTAAAGCCCAGGGACAAGTGACCCGCTACCGCGAAAAACTAATCACCGGAATGCTTAAAAAAGGCTATTCCGTCGACTTCGCCAACCGGGTATTTAAGCAGATTGAAGGCTTTGGAAGTTACGGATTCCCGGAAAGTCATGCGGCCAGTTTTGCCCTGCTGGTGTACATTTCGTCGTGGATAAAATGTTATTACCCCGACATTTTCGCTGCAGCCTTATTGAATAGTCAGCCCATGGGATTTTATCAACCGGCACAGATTGTTATTGATGCCCGCCGACATGGAGTTACGGTGTCTCCTGTCGATATTAATCTGTCTGACTGGGACAATACACTCGAAGAAAACGACGGTCGCTATTGCTCGGTTCGCCTGGGGTTTCGACAAGTAAAAGGCTTACGCGAAGACGACATGCGAACCTTGGTGTCGAAACGAGTCACTTCGTTTCAAACGGTCAATGAACTGCTCAATGCCGGTGTCTCGCCATCCTCACTCGAGCGGCTGGCCGATGCCGATGCCTTCCGTTCGATTGGCCTCGACCGGCGCCGGGCACTCTGGGAGGTGTCGGCTCTGCACGACCACCCCACCGGTCTGTTTACCGGAACACCTTCGGCAAGTGCCAGCGAACAACAGACTGAACTTCCGGCAATGAGCAAGGGCGAACATGTGATTCAGGATTATGCCAGCACAGCCCTATCGCTTAAGGCTCACCCGGTGAGCTTTTTTCGTCCGACACTCAACGATTTTGGGGTTACACCAACTTCTGAATTGGGTAACATGAAAAACGGCCGGCAGATTAAAGTGTGTGGACTGATTACCGTTCGACAACGACCGGGAACCGCCAAGGGAGTGCTTTTTATCACGATCGAAGATGAAAGTGGTTTTGCCAATCTGGTGGTTTGGGCCAAAACGTTTGAGCAATATCGGAAAGTGATTCTGCAATCGCGACTGCTCATGGTCGAAGGGAAGCTGCAGATTGAGGGTGAAGTGATTCATGTGGTCGTTGGCGCCTGCTTTAACATGAACGAACTAATGAATTTGAAAGTGGAAAGCAGAGACTTTGGTTCGTTGAGTACCCCCAAAAACAAAACAAAAACGGAGAAAGTGGAAATCGCCGAAACCGGGAAAGTCACCCAACAGAAAGTGGTCCAAGGAGAACTTTTCCGGTCTCGGGATTTCAAATAAGCTGAGCCCTTTCCTAAAAAGAACTCCCAATCACCTCTGGCAGATCATACTGAACTAATAATTTAAAGACGACACAGGCGCTTTGCATTTCAACTTATTACAAAAAAAGAACGGAGCACACCATCTAAGGTGTAACTCCGTTCGCATCGATCTGCAATCAACCAGATGGTTGTATCATAAGTACTTGTACCTGTCTAATTCTAAAATAAAGCGCTCTTAAAAATTGGTTTGTCGATACAAATTTCAAAAACGACAATCTACTTCTGCGTGACTCTCATTTTAAACTAATTCTCCATTCTTGACCTTCGTATTGTCGTCGAAATAGCCACTGCCAGATTTTAATGAGTTTTGCACATAGCTGGAATACGATGTCGCGTACGAGCCATACTTTTTGGGATTAATATCATTCAAAATAATCCCGACACGATGCATATCATACTGTTGAATATTGTAATTAAGCAATTCAATCATCTTTTTATGTGTATATCCCTGCCGGGCAACAAATAAATTGACCCCAGCGATCTTACTAACGATCGCCGCATCGGTAACCAACGAAAATGGTGAATTATCGATCACAATGTAGTCGTACCTTGTTTTTAACTCATTTAATAACGCTACAAATTCATCGCTCGCCAAAAGGTCGGCGGGATTAGGCGGTATGAGGCCACATAATAATACATCCAGGTTTTCAACACCTGAAGGCTTAATAATTTCATCCAACCGATTATGGCCAATCAGGTAAGTACTAATACCGATATCATTTTTCAAATTGAAATACTGATGTAACGTCGGTTTACGCATATCCGCACCAATCAATACGACCTTTTTATTATTCAATGCCATTACCGATGCCAAATTGGCTGACACAAAGGTCTTTCCTTCTCCCGGTACTGATGAGTGTACTGCAATTATATTCCGATTGTCTCCTTTCTGCAAATAGTTAATATTCGTCCTGAGTTTTCGGAATGATTCAGCAATAACAGAGCGTGTATATTTGATCACCGGAATACTTTCCTTGAATTTACTCCGAATAATCTCGGCAACCACTGGAACAGTCGTTAACTCCTGCAAATGTTCCTTCGAATGGATGGTATCATCAAAATAATCAACCATAACAATAACAAACAAAGGCAGAAAAATGCCAAACATCAATCCCATTGCCAAATTAATCGTCGTTCGTGGACCAATTTGCGTGACAGTGGCAAATTGAGCCGGATCCAACACTTCAATCTCAGGAAGATTTGATGCTTTGGTAATTTGAGCCTCGGCTCTTTTTTCCAACAGATAATTATATAAATCGTTGTTCAAATCAACCATACGCTTAATGTTCACCAAGTCCTGCTCTGTTTTCGGGACATCACTCAACTGACTATTCACTTGATATATCTGTCGGTTTAAAGCATCCAGCTCGCGTTGTGTGTTAAAGACCAAATTATTTAAGTTTTCTTGCAAACTTTTCCTGGTGTATTCAAGCTCACGGTCAACAACGACTAAGGTTGGGTTTTTAGCCTGCAAGCTGTACGACAAGGATTCCTTTCGACCGTACAATTCACTCAATTTCAGCACCAAGTTATTCAACCCGGTATCCGTTATACCAACGACCGACGGAAACGTGATATTCTTCATTTTTTCTCCATCTGCCATGTACGTCTTCAGATCCTCGTAATAACTTAATTGCATCTCGGCCATCGAACGTCGCTTATCTAACTCATTCAGTTTCTGCATTATAATCTCAGCCTTCTGACTCAAATCGTAAACCCGGTTACTAGAACGATAGTTCGTGAATTGATCACTAGTTGTTTTCAACGTATCAACAACAGCATTTAACTGCTGGTCGATAAAGTTGATCGTGTTTACCGATATTTGATTTCGTTCTCTAAGCGAGTAATTTCTGTAAACTTCCGAGAGTGTGTTAATGAAATCGATCTCTCGTTTAGGGTTATTTCCGGAGATATTCACAGAAAGCAGGTTCGCTTCTTCATCAACACTTGATACACTGACACTTCCAACATATCTCCGCGTCAAATTATCCAGATTATTAAAAACGAAAAAGTCCGCCTCTCCCCCAACATCGATCGACTTATTTATGGTAAAGCTGAAGTAATTATTCTCGAATTTCTCGCCATACTTCCCTTTTGTTTCGAATTGAATATCGAAAGGCTGACCGCCAAGATAGATACTCGCGTCTACTTTAGCGATATAGCTCGTCGTATCAACCGGAACGATGAATACCGGAACATTCTCCAGATTTGAATCATTCGGATCGAAAGTCACATGAAAAGGCTCCCTTCCGTACAAGTCGAAATTACCTAATGGCATTTTACGATACCATGAAACATACCATCCCAATTGCTGAATCACCTCTGAATTCAGGTTGTAAGAGGTCAGTATCCCAATATGATTCGCCAGATTGACACTCGATCTCATTGGAAAACGGTCGAACATCCCCCCCAAACTAACACCTCCATCATTTTTATCCTTAACCAATAATTTACTGGTTACCTCATAAATTGGCGGTGTATATTTATTGTACAGGAATGCAGCCCCGACTCCTATCGCAATAGTAAGCACAAACCAGTACCAGTGATGCAGTAATTTATTTATAAACTCCCTCAAATTGAAGGACTTTTCATCTTCCTCCAACAATAATTTTAAGATATCGTCATTCTTTTCCATACTCAGTATAATTGCAAATCGATTAAGCCAGAAATTCTACCAGCTCCTACTGGAGGAGTAAACCAACAATCACAATCGCTGTGGATATTGTTGAAAGTACCAGAGAGTAAAGTGGTGCATTTAATCTAGTATTTTTATATTTTATGTCTGGACTCACGTAAATCACGTCATTTGGTTGAACATAGTAAGCAGAGGAGCTCAGCAACGATTTATCGGTCAAATCCACATCAATCGAATAAGTTCCGTCCTGGTGTTCCCGAATAATTTTGGCACTCCGAAGCTTCGAATAATCAGTTGTTCCACTGGCATTGCTTATAGCCTCCAAAATGGTACAGGTACTACTGTAGTTGTAATAAACCCCGGGTCTGGCAACTTCGCCCAACAGAGTATATTTAAAACTTAGTAGCTTAACGCTAACCATCGCTTCTTTAAAATATTCAGCGACCCGCGCATCCAAAATCTTTCTTGCTTCAGCAATCGTAGCTCCCTGCAGAAATACAGACCCAATGATAGGCAATTCAATATTCCCATCTCCATCCAACTGATAACCGCTCACAAATTGCCCGGGTAACGAAGTATATTGGTTTCCTACTCCTCCACCCCCTGTTGCCATGGATGGATTAAAAAGCTGGCTTACTTCCGGATTCATGGAGGACACCTGAATAAACAGGTTGTCGCCAACCCTAAGCGGATAGTCGCTAGTCGAAAACTTAATGGATTGCTGTATCTCTCCCTGTGCTAAATTCTGAAAGAATGTAATTTCTTTATTCGACTTACATGACACAAGTAAGCCCATTAGCAAGATGATTGATAGTTTGAAAATCGATAATTTATTATTCATAAAACTTTTTTTAATACTTAAATCTGGATCGGAGTGAAGGAACACCTTAATTTGTTTTTGGAGATTTATTCCTTTTAGACTGAAATAGACCAAGTCTATACTTGCAAATATCAATCAAAAACACCGGAGTTGAAAGAAAATACCTTCGCCACATCCGTTTAGGCTCCAAGATAAGCCTCCCTAGCCATTCCAATCGCATATTTATCATCCAGAGAGGAGGCCTGTGAGTTGTTCCGGCATAAAAATCAAACACGGCTCCAATTGAGCAAATAACATTCGCCTTTATTTTTTGATGGTGTTCATGCACCCATTTTTCTTGCTTTGGTGCTGTCATTCCGACAAATAGTACATCGGGCATAAAAGAATTCACTTTATGGCACATTAACTCGCTATCTTCGTCTGAAAATTTTGGTTTAAACGGAGGTGAAAAAACGCCAACGCGGACATTTGGGAACTCTAACTTTATCCGGTTTTGAATTTTAAGTAACGTTTGATCCGATGCTCCCAAAAAATAGCAAGATCCCGAATTACTTTCTAAGCGTTGCATCAGGTGATAAAACAAATCAAAGCCTGCAATTTTATGCACATCACCAGCGCCCAAAACCTTAGCACCAATAACAACACTCTCTCCATCAGGCAACAGAACGTCCGATCCCAACAACGCTTTTTTGAAATCCGGATCTCTTTTTGCCACATTGTAGGAATGACCATTTAGTGTATTTATAATTTTAGGCCCATGGATCGAAATGTCAGATAAATCATTCAGATAAACCTGATAGCCTAAAACTGAAGCATACTTCGAGTTCATTTTAATAATTTTCAGGGAGGTGAAGTGTAAGCGCAAGCCTGAAGCTTGCGCCTGTGTCATATATTCTAAAAGCCTCATATCGACTACGATAGTGATCGACAGTCAATAAATTAAGAATTCAAAAGGATAATGCAGATTGCAAATTACGGGGTGTTCATTTGGAAGAAACTCCTCATGGAGTACCGATTTTAAATTTCAAGGCAACACAACGAACACCCACTCAAACGAACAAATAACAAACCGGTGAAAGATAAAGCTAACAGCGAATTTCAAATGATGAGTACAAAGATGGTTTCCGCAAATGTTCCCATTTATTCGTCAACCGTTTTTATCGGTTGCCATTCTAAAATCGTCAACCTTTAGTTTTCTGAAGACCTGAATTGCCTGAAGAATGTTGTTCTCCCAGGAATATCTCGAGATCATTTCTTCTGATTTTTGGAGAAACCGCCTTTTAAACTCATGATCTACTAACGAACTTTGAATCGCTTTGCCAATCTTTTGAGGTTGCTCCGGATCTACGAAACAAGCGGCATCCTCAAGCACCTCCCTCAGAACGGGGATATCTGAAACCAAAGATGGAACACCCAACGACATAGCCTCCAGAGGGGGAAAACCAAATCCTTCGATCAAAGGCAAAAACAGAAATAATCTGGCATTCGCGTACAACTCCTGCAATTTTGAGTCGTCTACATATCCGAAACACTCAATCCCTTGCTCCTGATATTTCGAATCTAACTCCTCGTTGCGTATTCCACACAACTTTAGAGGCAAAGGCTTTTCAACCGATTCCCTGTATCTCAAATATCCTTCTAAAAGATTCACTTTGTTTTTATGCGGTAAATTTGACGTGATCGAAAAAATATAATCAGATTTCGATTTTCGAGACTCTGACAGTTGAAGATCTACACCGTTGTAAATCACCTTAATATCCTGATCGGAACCACAGTATTTCTCGATCATTTTTTTAGAGAATTCTGAGATTGTGATAATTGTATTCGCGATCTTAACCGAGTGGCTTAACGTCAGTGGAATAAAGAAACTCTCAAACCAACCGAAATATTTTGGAAATTCTGATCGATAATAAAACGGTATCGCGTCATGCATTGTCAGGACGATAAATGGCTTTTTTTCCCTTTTAAAAAAACCTGGCGCAAACCCTTTGGGCGAATAATAAATGTCACAATCGGTTTTCTTTGCCTGTTTTAATGCATAAAAACCGCGCCAGTACAAACGCTTGAACCGATTCGGATATTCCTTGCCAATAACAAGTAACTCAACATTGGATAGGCCTTCTGCGATATAAGCATTTTGCTCGGAACATGCCAAAACGATCTCCACTGTTCCATCCGACGACAGTTCCCGAAGAAAGGCAACGGCAAAGTTATAAATACCAATGCTGTGCCCTTTCTGTTGCGCTATTTCATAAAAGTCATAGAATATCCTCATCTTTCTCCTCTTTCTATTGCGGCAACAGTTGCGTTACTGTTTCCTTTAATACTTACTATCCCACCATCCACGATACTCTTCTTTATTCATTTAACGATCCAACGGGAGCCTTCTGCGGCATCAATTTCGCTGCTATTTTCCGGAAAAAACGGGTCACAACGTTTAATATCTTACCATAAACAAGAACACAAAAACTATATCGTTCATAATTTCTGTCTGGAAGAACCACAGACGGTTCTCTCCGAATCTCGTAATCAGAAACCGATTTACACTTTTGCAGCCATGTGATTCCTGAATAATGAACCCCATCATACCCCACGTTTTCAACCAGATTTTTGGATGGCACAATTCCTAATCCTCCATTCGCGGCTATCGTTAAGCAAAACTGATAATCCCAGATGTGTGATTGGAAATTGCCGCGTTTATAAAGCGCGTTGTAGTGCCAGTTATAAAACAAAGCTGAAGGCTTAAAAAAGAGTAGATTTTTATAGCCACCTTGTTTATAAAACCCTGGCCATTCACTCATCGTAATGTCAAATTTACTCCAGGCTCTCCTCCATGTCGCCCATCCCCATGTATGGGGGAAAAAACTAAATATATAGTCGCTATTTTTAAAAAACCGCTTACCCTGATAGATCGATCTACCTGAAATCATCCAAACACGCTGATTGTCTTCATACTTATCCAACAAACGATGGCAGTAGTCAAAAAATGGTAACTGAGGGATACAATCATCTTCTAGTATGATTCCTTTTTCTTCAGAAGAAAATAACCAACTTATTGCAGTCGAAGGTCCCAGTCCGCAACCTAAATTTTGCTCCTGAAAAAGAGTCTTAACATCACACTCCCAATCAATTGCACTCAAAACCGACTCTCTTGTTTTTAAAACGACCTGACTTTCACCCTCCACATCTTTTCGTGCTCCATCACATGCGATGTACAATCGAGATGGTCGATACTTTCGAATGGCTGCCAAGACATTTAAGGCAAGTTCCGGTCGGTTAAAAACGATTAATAAGACTGCCGTTTTTGTTTCCATAACTAATGAGCGAAGCATCAATGCAAGCAATCGGAATACAATACCCTAAGCCGGTCAACCAATCGGTTGAAGAAAGAGTGCATATATTTGCTTTCATTTATGATCTTTTTGTTTGCCACTAAAACCGAGTCAAACTGAAAGTCTGTTTGGTCCACTTCTTCCAGTTCTACGACATGTCTTTGCACCAACTTTTTCGTATGTGTAGCATCTCCACTTGTTCCAATATTCACAATCTTATTTCGACTCGGCCGGACACTATACAAATCGTTTCGGAACTGATGGTAGGTCCACCGAATCGCCCATGAATCGAGGTACCCATTCATCTGTTTCCATAACATAAGGGGTAAATCAGAGCCTCCTCGCATAAATCGCCATTGTTCGACCAGGTTCCATTTGAAGCGTGAATAGTCCTTCACTTCCCAATCGATAGCCTCCCACCGGTCTTGCCAGGTTGCCCATCCCCAAGAAGCTGAACGATAACTCAAATAATAGTCTTTTTGATAGTTAGGGAGAGACTTCAACTGCATCGTAAATCCGGAGATGCTGAAGACTTTCTTTGAATCTTCATAAAAATCAAGCGCCTCATTCATAAAATTGAGAAAGTTCGGAGCCGAAATTAAATCATCCTCTACCACAATTACTTTGTGGTACTCCTTCAGAACTTTCGTTACTCCTCCGATTATTGAGTTCGCCAACCCTTGATTTACTTCTGACTCTATGATTTTTATGGTTTTGAAACCGCTAACTTGTTTCAAATAATTTCTGACCTCGGCTACTTTCTCAATATCCTCAACTCGCTTCGGCCCATCAGAAAAAATGATCAGCATGCTATCTTGAGCAAGAAAATTTTTGGATAAAGCTTCAACCGTTTCCTTCGTTTCGCCTAAGCGGTTATACGTAAATAAACATACAGGAGCATACATAATCTTCATTTTCGGGGCATGTCAATAAATTATTTCGGGGACTATGGTACGGAACTATATTTCACTCGTTTACTACAACAAAGCATAATTCGGGGCAAGCCAAAACCAGTTTACTCTCCTCGCGCGAAAGTCAATCGGAGAACCGGTCTGGGAGGCTTAAAGCTATCTTAATGTTTTAAATGGGGTTTGCATTCTTTATTAAACGCATAACAACACTAATTTCTTCAGTGGGAAACCGGCAGGTATAAAAATATGATTGATGGAAAACTTATTGACAGAAATGAGTGCCTTGAAAAAATTTACGGCTTCGCCGCCTCCCTCACAGCAGGCAGAACTTTGAATCGTATGTTGAATTGATCTACAACAAATATCTGGACTTCATTTGAAATAATCAAGTACTTTAATGGTTATTTAGAATAAATTAAAATAATCAGGGCACCCCGCAAAACGCAACCAGCTAGTATACAAAATGATAGATATATGTTAATAATTTCACACCCAGACTCAACTTTAAGCCCATTTAACAGCATATTAACGTTGAAAAACTAATTCACCCCTAAATAGCAACGTTTGAACACTTAAATCCGTCTGTTTTTGCTTATTCTTATTTGCTATCTTTGGATCATACAGCCCCAGTATTCAAATAACCTAAATGAAGACAAATTTCCTCTGCTCCATATTTTCTTTCTTACTAATAACGTCTATTTCTATAAACTCGTCCGGACAGAAAAACCATGAAGTCCGAAAAATCAGCATTGAAGGAGCACACGCAATTCCGACAGAAACACTGCTGAATGCGATGACGCTGCATTCCACCAGTTTTTGGGAAAAAACATTCTCAAAAAAGGAAGCATCAATATACCACAGTCAACTAATTGAACCGGAAATTGACCGACTTAAACGATTTTATCAGCGTGAAGGATTTCTGGATGTAGAGATCAATGTAACGACAACTGCAATTAACAATTCGAAAGAAAAGTTAGACCTGACATTCAAGATTCAGGAGGGAGCCCCCTTTTTGATTGACTCGGTATTAATCAATACCACAACTGAAGGCATGAAAGCAATGTCCGATTCAGTCTTCAAGTCGATCTACAAATCGTTTTTATTGAAACCATCAACCCGTTTTAGGGACGACGCACTTGCAAGCGATCTAAATTTGCTGAAAACTGCGTTTAGAAATATCGGATACGAATATGCACAAACTGATTACCGCCTAAAAATCGACACGGCAAGCCGACAGGTTCAAATTGACTATCATCTAGAGATTGGCCCCAAATGTTATTTCGGAGAAACAACACTTGAAGGCAATAAACATATAGCTGAGAAGTTTTTGCTAAAACAACTGACGTATAAAAAAGGCGACGTTTATAGTCCTGCGAAACTGGATGACACCCGCAAAAGCATGTACAAACTTCAACTGTTCTCAGTCCTCTCGTTACAACCGCAAACGAGAAACGAAAAAAAAACATCCATTCCTGTTCGGCTGTATATTGATGAGGCACCACGATTTACCTCAAAATATGGATTGGGCTACGGAACCGAAGATAAATTTAGAGCCTTTATGGAACTAAACTATAAAGGACTGTGGGGTGGAGCCAGCCGGACAAAACTCGAGGTAAAACACTCCGAACTAACCCCCTATCAGTTTAGCTTGAGCTGGATCCAGCCTCATTTTCTAAACCAAAATCTTTCAGTAGCTGTAAACCCTTTTATTGGTCGGTTCAATGAGCCTGGATATGACATCAGAGACCTCGGGTTTAACGTAAAATTTTCAACTCAGCGTTCTGACAATTTCGCACTAAACCTGAATTACTATTTCGAAAACGTAAAAAACTTCGAAGCCAGTCAAGACTCAGCAAGCTACCAACAAGCTGATGTCCCCTACAGCAAATCGGGGATTCTATTCAGCGTTTTATTCGACAATTCACAACCACGTTTTTCACCAAACAGAGGTTTCAATATTCTGCTTGCCTATAAACTAAATGGTTATTTATTTGGTGGCGACTATAGTTATTCGCGTATTTGGACCGACCTGAGACAGTACCAAAAACTAGGTAAACTTGTTTTTGCTTCGCGACTGATGATCGGAGGGAATCTGTCTGATGATCAGGATAAATTTATCCCGGTAGAAGATCGTTTCTATGCCGGCGGCAGCAATTCAGTTCGCGGCTGGCAACGTTCAGAACTTGGCCCACTAAGAGACAACGACACGCCACTTGGTGGGAATAGTGTTCTGCAAGGGTCGGCTGAGCTACGAATACCACTATTCCGGCAACTCAGCATGGTGAGCTTTTTCGATTTTGGAAATGTATGGGTTGATGAGTTTAAATACCAACTGAATGAGCTGGCATACGCTGGTGGTGGTGGCATTCGGTTTGACACACCAATTGGCCCGATTCGCTTCGACGTTGGAGTTCCTCTTTGGAATGAAAAACGAAGCGCCCAGTTTTTCATCAGCGTTGGGCAAGCTTTTTAACAATTGATCGACGAATGAGAAAATACTTAATCATAGCATTTCGCAGCTTGTTCTGGCTTATAGCCGGACTGATTGGACTATTCGTGTTATTGACGATCGTAATTCAAACACCTCCGGCCAAACGACAAATTGTACAAATAGCCGAGATGCAAGCCGAAAAATTCATTGACGGGGAATTGACCATTGGAAAATTGGAGGGGAATTTTTGGAATCAGATCCGCTTATCCCAGATAAGTTTGGTGCAGAACACTGATACGATTGCCTCGATCGGGGAACTTAACTTAGAGTATCAACTTTGGCCCCTTCTAAAGCGCAAGCTTGTCGTTCGTGCCATCGAACTAAAAAAGCCCCGGTTGCAACTCATTCAAATTAACGATTCAACGTGGAATTTTGAACGCTTACTAATTGAACAATCGGAATCAGATTCGACTCAAATTGAATCATCGCCTTTGACTTTGATGATCGACCTGCAGAAATTTGAGATCGACAACGGACTAATCACAATTAATGCTTCGGACAGTCTGATCCCCGAACAGGTGAAAAACCTGAACATTCAGCTGCAAGCAACCTACAGCGATGAAATTCAAGACTTAAGACTGAATCATATCTCCTTCCAAACCACAAATCCCGATCTACAACTCCAGCAGCTTCACTTCAACCTGAAACGTGAAAAAGGAAGTATAAGCTTAACTAATTTTGCATTAAAAACCGGTAAAAACGAAATAGATGTTCGTGCTACTTATGCAGAATCTTCGCCCGATCAATCGTCAATAAGGCTGGAAACGAAGCCGCTAAACACCTCGGAATTTGCCTTTGTTCTTCCGGAGTTAAAAATTAAAGTTTCACCTCAAATAAATTGGGAATCCAGTTTGCATAATGACAGTCTTGTTTCCAAAATTCAACTAATTGCGGCAGAACAGGAAATCAGGCTGAACATTCGGGCCAACCATTTTACCCGCTGGTTGTACAATCCCGACTCTACCGAGTTAACCTATGCTCTACAAGCCGAACTAAAGCAGGTAAAAATGAATGAGTGGACAGGATTAGAAGACTTAAATTATTATTTATCCGGAAGTGTCCACCTCAACGGAGCCGGAACCGATCCAAAGAAACTGCTGGCGAATTTAAAAGCTGAATTTCGGAACTCAAACTTTGCAGGCTACGCTGTAAATCGAATCACTGCAAACGCGAATTATCAAGCCGGAAGCCTTCAATCCAATATCCGTCTGAATGCATCATTCGGACAAATTGTTGCCGACGCGACGTTGAAGGAATTATTCAATACGCCAAGGTATCAATTACGGGTTTCCACCTCCGAATTAAATCTGGCTCCAATACTCAACAATAGCGAATATACAAGCAACATCAACCTAACTGCTGCGGGTTCAGGAACCGGTTTCGATCTGAAAAAAATTCGGTCCAGTGCGCAAATTAGAGTTCAACCGTCGACTTTGATGGGCATTCCGATCGACAGCGCCATGGCCGATCTAACCGTTGCATCCGGAGTTATTGGGATTGATCGCTTTGAAATACATGATGAATCACTTGGGGTTTACGCCAACGGACACTACGCGCTTTCGTCCGCGACAAAATTCCAACTCACCGCCGACATTCGTTCGCTCGACTCCTTCAAGAAATTCCTGCCGGAAGCGACCATCCAAACAGAAGGAAAACTAACGGCTCAGATTGACGGAACGCCTGATTCATTAAACATCAACTCAAATTTGGTACTAGCGGCAAGCCAATACGATGAATTCAGGGTTGACTCTGCCCGCCTTTCGACTACTGGTATCCTTCTGAAAGACGGATTTACGTTTGACAACCAACTAAAGGCGAAAGGTTTCCACAGCAGTTTTTTAATTCTAGACAGCATTCAGTTTGACAGTCGAGTTCACCCGGATTCGCTCACAATGCTGGCCACAATTCAAAATCGTGAAATCTACAGTCGGCTGGAGAGCAAGCTAAACTGGAAAAATCAGTTCGTTGTTCGAATGCATGAGTGGCTGATAAATGTAAAAGATCAGGAATGGAAACTTGCAAACCCGGCTAGTTTATTGATCGACTCATTGGGATACCAAATCAACAATTTCAGTTTAACGTCTGGCGGAAACCAGGCTGTAAAACTAAACGGAGTCTTCAGTCAGACAGGCGCGGAGGATCTCAAGCTTCAGGTTGAACAGCTCAATCTAGCCGAGTTGCTCAAGACTTTGGAAATGGATCACGGAATCAGTGGGTTCCTGAATCTTGACGTAGATTTAGATGGCTCAGCTAGCAAGCCTGTAATTGCAAGTACGTTTAAAGTAGACAGTGCCGCGTTTGGCGACTACAGATTTAAAAAGGCCGATGGGCAAATCGCTTATTCCGGCAACCAGCTTGATCTGGCAACTGCATTTGAACTGGAAAAAGGGGGACGCTTAACCGGCAATGCAGAAATCCCCGCGACTATCGCGCTGGATTCGATGAAGGTTGAAGTCAATCCGGATACTCCGGTGAACGGAACAATCCAAATTTTCAATCTTCCACTCGCTCTTGTTCGTCCATTTCTCCCTGCTGACGAAATTAGAGGATTGATTAATGGTGAAGTAAACCTGAAAGGCAGCATTAATTCACCTCAGCCAAGTGGTTCAATCCAGCTGACAGATGGACACATTGCCATTCCCGATTTTGGAATCGAATACAAGGATATGTTGCTTAAAACCAGCTTCAGTCGCGATATTATCAGCCTCGACACACTTGGCATTCGCTCAAGCGATGGTTTTCTGTCGGGTGGCGGAAAAGTATTTTTCGATTCCGGAATCCATACAGGAAAAATCAAAGAGTCAACCATCAAATTCAAAATTAACTCCTTCAACCCAATCGACCATAAGCAAATTAACATGCAGGTTTCGGGCGATGCCAGCTTGAACGGCAATCAGGAAAATCTTGTTTTCGGCGGAAACCTTACCATTCCCCAATCGGAAATTTACTTGCCTGCCTTACTGAATTTATTTGGTAAAGTATATACTCCGGAAATTCCACCATCGATATTAGTGGAAGAGTTGCATCAACAAACAAACGAAGTGGATTCGCTTTGGGGACAGGAAAATAGTTTACATTTTTCGGATAGCGTCAGCGTTGATTATTTCAAAAATCTAAGCGGAAAAATCAAAATCAATATCCCTAAAAATACATGGATTAAAGATCCCAACCTCCGCATTGAGCTTTCGGGCGATTTGGAAATCATGAAAAACAACGCCTTCGTGGAGATTTTCGGATCAATCAATGTGGTGCGGGGTCAATACGAATTATTTGGCCGAACATTTATCGTGCAAGAAGGTGTAATCAGTTTTGAGGGCGGAGAGGAAATTAATCCGACACTAAACCTGACCGCGGAATATACCATTAAAAGTCGCGATAGTGAGTCGCAAGTTCTTCAGGCTATGGTTGAAGGCGAAGCCATGAATCCTACAGTCAGTTTCACATTGGACGACGAAAGTATTACCGAAGGCGATGCGCTTTCGTACATTGTTTTTGGTCGCGGAATAAGCGAACTTAATAGTTCTGACCAAGCGCAAATGTCGGATGCAACAGGAGAATCAATGGCAAAATCGGCCGCCGCATCGCTCCTCGCGTCACAGCTTACCAAACTTTTAGGGAAAAAGCTAAATGTCGACTATATCCAGGTGAAAAGCCAGGACAATCTGGACAACACGAGTCTTGAAGTTGGCAAATACCTGACGAACGACTTGTTTTTAAGCTATGAGCAGCAATTTGGAGCAACCACCGACTATGATTTATCGCGCTACGAAGTAAAACTGGAATATGAAATTTTTCGCTTTTTATTTTTGCAGTTAAACAATTCAACCAACGACAGCGGATTCGACATTATTATCAAAATTCAATCAGACTAAACTATCGAAATCGTTAAACAAAGTTAAATACAACAGATTTTCGCGCTCGTTTTATGTCTTTTTTTGACTTCCGTTTCTAAATGGCCTACATTGCAACGAATAATGC
This sequence comes from Mangrovibacterium sp., assembly GCF_041596335.1. Taxonomy (GTDB): domain Bacteria; phylum Bacteroidota; class Bacteroidia; order Bacteroidales; family Prolixibacteraceae; genus Mangrovibacterium. Next base: position 266,037 of record NZ_JBFHIT010000001.1, read on the forward strand.
CATTTTTTTTGATGCAACCAAAACCTTCTACAGACAAAGATTTTTTAACACAAGCGTTAGATAACGCTATGGTGGGGTTCTGGCACATCCAAATCAATGAAAAAAAAATATACGCGAACGAAACCTGCGCGAGCATATTAGGCTACAAGCCCGAAGAAATTTATCCGGTTACGACCGATAGCATTTTGGAGAGCTGCCATCAACACGATCGTTTTTTCATCGAACAATTTATCCTTCAAACACCTTCGTCTGCCAATGCCCTCAGCTTCTCACGTCCTTGCCAGCTCAGACACAAAAACAGACAATGGATTGACGTACACCTAAATGGCCGTATAAGCGAGTTCGACGAAAACGGAAATCCGGTGCAGATTACCGGAACGTTGTTTGATATTTCCGGGCTAGATAAATCGAAGCAAAGTTTGGATTATCGCTATCGGATTGAAAAATTGGTATCCGGTATTTCACGCGATTTTGTAGAAACGAAGTTTGAGAAGCTGGACGAAACGATTTACAATACGCTGAAAAAAATCGGGCTATTTTGCGAGATCGACCGAAGCTATTTATTCTTATTTCACTGGGACAGTCAGCGGATCGACAATACGCACGAATGGTGTGCTCCGGGAATTCAGCCCGAAAAAGATCACCTTCAAAATCTCCCCTGTTCCCTGTTTCCCTGGTGGATGAAACAGCTTTATGGGAAAAAGTGTATTTACTTCAACGATATCGGCCGTATGCCTTCGGAAGCGATCGTGGAAAAGGAGACTCTTGAAGCGCAAAATATTAAGTCGATCGTTGTTGTTCCCGTTCAGAATAAAGAAAAATTAATCGGCTTTATGGGATTCGACTCGGTGATCGAAAAAAAAGTTTGGCATCGATCCGACATTGAATTACTGGAAACCGTGGGAAATACAATCGGACATGCTTTAGTTGCGAAACACAACAACGATTTGCTGATACGCGAAAAAGAAAAAGCAGAAGAAAGCAATCGGCTAAAATCAGCTTTTCTGGCAACAATGAACCACGAGCTGCGCACACCGCTTCATCACATACTGGGTTTCAGCGAACTGATTAAAAACAGAGACGTTAGCGATGATCAAACTGAATTATATGCCTCGAAAATTTACGACAGCGGCCGCAACTTGCTACAAATTGTCGAAGATATTTTAGCTTTGGCGATCGGCAATCAGTCCGATGTGAAAGTTAGAATGGAACCTGTTCTCGGCATTAATCTTTATTTGCAGCAAACTGCTCATATGAAAGAAATTTTAGCGGCAGCAAACCGCGAAAAGGATATTCAATTGAAATTCGTTCCGAAAGAAGACTTTTTGGCAGGCCTATTCCTTGCCGACAAGAATAAGATCAACCAAATTCTGATCAATCTCTTTAAAAACGCTGTCAAATTCACGCCTCAGGGAATTATTGAGTACGGAATTTCAATTGAAAAAAACCAATTAACATTATACATGAAGGACGAAGGTGTCGGAATTTCGGAAGAGCAGCGAGATGCAATATTCGATTTTTTCCGTCAGGGAGACGATTCAATGACACGTCGGTTCAATGGAGTCGGAATCGGATTGTCGCTCTGCCGCAACTTGGTTCATATTTTAAATGGCGAAATAAACCTCCGATCAGAAAAAGGAAAAGGTACTACATTCGAAGTTAAAGTCCCCATTGAGTCCATCTCAGATTCATCGTCAAATGAAGAACTTGCCTACTTCCCCATTCCCGACTATTCAAAGTATCGGTTTTTGATCGTCGATGATGACCACAACAGCTCCTTTCTTCTAAAAAATATGCTTGCTGCCACCAGAGCCCGCGTTCTAACAACCGGAAGCGATGTAGATGCATTAACATACATGGGTGAAGCTTGTTTTCTCGATGTAATTCTGATAAACATTAACGCAAATTTGGATACCAGTCTGGCCTTAATTCGTGAGATGAACAGGCGTTGCAACAGATGTTCAATTATTGGTCTGACTTCTCATTCACTATTGTCGGCAAAAGATGAAGCGATAAATGCAGGTTGTTTCAATGTAATCAGTCGTCCGATCGAACCCCAGCTCTTGTATGAAGCTATTAACAGAGCGCTAACTAAAAAGAACAAAGCTTGTGAATAAGAAATCCGTCAAGGTTTCTTTCGCTACTACCAATTTCAATCCGCCTTTATTTTCTTCAACATTTGATCAATTAACGGACGATGAATTAATCGCTCCTAAAAACAGGCCAATTATTCCCCAATTCAATCTTTGCCTCAGCCTAAAAAATAATTACTTTTGTCGGACTTTTACCTGCCGATCGTACTCAATGGAATTACCAGTCAGTAATTGAGCTCTTTCGGCAATAAAAACAAGCGTGCCAAAGCCCTCGACGAACGAGCTAAAGCGCGACACAGACAACTAAATATCAAATCATTACACATGAATATTTCATACAAGTGGTTAAAAGATTACATTGACACTGACCTTCGCCCGGAAGATCTGGAAGGAATCCTGACTCAAATTGGGCTAGAAGTTGGCAGCATTGACGAGGTTGAGAGTATTAAAGGAGGCCTGCGCGGGTTGGTAATCGGTCATGTTTTAACATGCGAAAAACACCCAAACTCGGATCACCTTAGCAAAACCACCGTTGATGTTGGTGCTGGCGAACCTTTACCCATTGTTTGCGGAGCTCCGAATGTAGCTGCCGGTCAGAAAGTTGTCGTTGCTACCGTTGGAACTACCTTGTATGATGGTGATAACGAATTTCAGATTAAAAAATCGAAAATACGCGGAGAAGTTTCCGAAGGAATGATTTGCGCTGAAGATGAAATTGGGCTGGGAAAAGGTCACGATGGCATTATGGTACTACCTGAAACCGCTATTGTTGGAACTCCGGCCAGTACCTATTTCAATGTGGAATCTGATTATTGCATCGAAGTTGACCTGACTCCGAACCGGGTTGACAGTTCTTCACACATTGGTGTAGCGCGCGACCTGGCTGCCTACCTCCGCAAAGAACAAGACATAAGTTACACAAAACCTTCGGTCGACGATTTTAAGGTGGACGATCGTTCTCTTCAAATCCCGATTGAATTGGTCAACCCGGAAGCATGTCCTCGCTACAGTGGGGTAACGATCAGCGGTGTTGAAGTGAAAGAATCGCCCGAATGGCTGCAAAACCGGTTAAAAGCCATCGGTCTGAGTCCGATTAATAATGTGGTAGATATTACCAATTACGTTTTATTTGAATGTGGTCAGCCGTTGCACGCGTTTGACGCGGAAGAGATTACCGGCGATAAAGTTGTGGTAAAAACGATGACTCCCGGAACTTCTTTTGTTACTCTGGATGAAGTTGAGCGGGAGCTACACGAAGACGATCTGATGATTTGTAACGCCCAGGAAGCCATGTGTATTGGCGGTGTTTTTGGTGGCATCAAATCCGGCGTTAAAGATTCAACCAAAAATATCTTTCTCGAATCAGCCTGCTTCGACCCTGTATTTATTCGAAAAACGGCCCGCCGTTTTGGTTTGAGCACCGACGCATCGTTCCGCTTTGAGCGTGGTACCGATCCCAACAATGTAATCTATGCGCTTAAACGTGCTGCAATGTTGATTAAGGAAATTGCCGGTGGCAAAATATCAAGCGACATTGTAGACATTTACCCGACCCCAATTGAAGACTTTAAAATTGAGGTGAGCTTCGCCAACATTAAACGAATGATCGGCAAAGATTTGGGGCCTGAGCTTATTAAGCGCATTTTAACATCATTGGAAATAAAAATTGATCAGGAAACGAAGTCCGGACTATCGTTGTCAGTTCCTCCCTATCGCGTGGATGTGAAACGCGAAGCTGATATTATTGAAGAATTGCTTCGGATATACGGATACAACAATATTGAAATCCCAACGCAGGTAAATGCTTCATTGCAATACTCGGTAAAACCCGACCCGGTAAAAATCCGAAATATCGCGGCCGATCTGCTTTCTGCTCAGGGATTCAACGAAATTTGGTCAAACTCATTAACTAAAGCGTCCTACTACGAAAACCGCACAAGCATTTCAGATGCCAATACAGTGAAGCTTTTTAACCCGTTGAGTGCCGACTTAAATGCCATGCGTCAGAATTTGCTTTTTGGCGGATTGGAGGCCATCGCCTACAATGCCAATCGCCGAAATCCGGATTTGCGATTGTACGAATTTGGCAACTGCTATTTCAACAAAGGATCTGAATTAGCTGAAAATCCGTTGAAGAATTACCACGAAGAAGAACATTTGGCCCTATTTGTTTCCGGTGAGAAAGAACGCGAAAGCTGGACTGCACCGCAATCCGGAAGTTCATTCTTTCAACTGAAAGCTTATGTTGAAAACCTTTTGCTGAAGTTTGGCTTGAAAACCGATCGAGTGAAAGTTGAAGGTTTCAGCAACGATCTGATTTCAGAAGGATTGATCTATTCAACATACAGCGGACGCAAAATTGTTGAATTTGGTGTGGTTGCCCGCAAACTGCAAAAAGAATTCGACATCGAAAATCCGGTTTACTTTGCCGACATTTTCATGGACAATCTGATCCTGGAACAAAAAAATGCTAAAACCAGTTTCTCCGAATTACCAAAATATCCGGAAGTTCGCCGCGATTTGGCGCTACTTCTCGATAAAGCGGTGCAATTCAAACAAGTCAGCGATCTGGCTTTCAAAATGGAACGCAAATTACTTCGATCTGTCGATCTGTTTGATGTTTACGAAGGGAAAGGTGTTCCGGAAGGGAAAAAGTCATACGCTGTAAGTTTCATCCTTCGTGATGATGAGAAGACCCTGAACGAAAAACAAATTGAAAAGATAATGGCTAAGCTAATCCAAACGTTCGAAAAAGAACTGGGAGCTCAGCTTCGCTAGCAATACTTTAAGCCATCGGTTAGCCCGGTGGCTTTTTTCATTCCACACGCTGCATCCTTTCATTAATACAAATATCCGACCCGGGATGACCAACAACCACAAAGGAATTCTATTTGCCTGCCTCACGGCTTTTTTATGGGGTTTTCTGGCGATATTATTAAAATTAGCGGTTCAAAAAGTAGAACCGCAAACAATCGTTTGGTTTCGGTTTACAGTTGCCTTTGGCATTCTCCTGGTGTGGAATCTGGCACGCACACCATCGGAACTAAAGATATTAGTGCGACCTCCACTCACCTTGGTTTTGGCAGCCCTCGGCCTGGGATGGAATTACATTGGTTTTATGCAGGCCGTTAATTACACAACCCCAAGCAATGCCCAGCTGATTATACAACTCGGCCCGGTACTACTGGCTTTTGCCGGATTAGTTTTTTTCCGGGAGAAACTACGGCGCATCCAAATAATCGGATTCATAGTTGCTTCTGTCGGCTTTTTGGGATTCTACAGTGAGCAGCTAAGCCAAATGATGGGCCAAAAAAACACCTACAACATGGGTGTCCTGTTCGCCATCAGCGCTGCTGTTTCGTGGGTAATTTATGCCATCATGCAGAAAAAACTGGTCCGCACATATTCGACCGGAACACTAAACTTATTTCTGTTCGGTCTTCCGGCAATTGCATATTTTCCATTTGCAAATTTCGACAACTTTAACGGCCTGACTTTCGGTTGGTGGGTGCTCCTGCTATTTTTAGGGCTAAATACGCTAATCGCCTATGGCTCGTTATCGCTGGCATTAAAGTATACCCAGGCGAACAAAGTAAGCATGATCCTGGTGATGAACCCAACGATTACATTCACAACAATGGCAATTTTAACCTATTTGCAGGTTAGCTGGATCGACGGCGAGCATTTCACGATGCTCTCCATTATTGGTGCGCTAACAATCCTATCGGGCGCGGTAATGGTTGTAAAACAAGCACCGAAAACGAAATAGCCTCATCCCTTTCTCAATCTGATAATACACTTTTTCAAATAGGGAAAAGAAACACTCTTCCGCCCTTAGCGGCTAAACGAACAAAAAAAATATCACCACTCATTTACAACAACTTATAAACCCGGATCTTTCTATCCTAAAATTTGGCAAGATTATTTCATATAACGATCTCGTATTCGTCTTTTTGAACCCGGTTCAAATAAAGCGAAAATAGAAGACAGTTGATTTATAGACGAAAAAGAGATCAGAAACATGAAAACAGCAAAGCTTAGAAACGATTTACAACAGGTTATCAAAAAGTGTAAAGATTCGGCCGACATCTACCTTTGGGCTGCCGACAATTCAAAATCAGAAGACCTTCAAAACGCCCTTCTTCTTTTTGCCCTAAAACGCAAAAACTTTATTGAATTACTCCGTCGCGAAGCCAGAAAGGGAAATATCGACCTTTTCGAAAACTCTAGTTTCACCGGTATTCTGCAGAAAACAATGCATATCGTAATTGGATATATTGGCTCAACTAACGATGATCAGTTAATTGAGACTTGCAGGACTGCCGAAGCCAAATTGGTAGACCTTTACGATGAGGTATTAACAAACGAAGATTTACCAATGAACCTATACCGCCTCCTGGTTGAGCACCAGCAATTAATTTTGTCGAATTTAAACCGACTGCAATATGTTCCGGCTCATGCTTGAAACCGGAACTCAGATTCGAAAAACAGATTCGTTTTTTTCATAAAATGCCATGGACTGAACAACATCCGGAGAAAGAATATTTCGGATGGATTTCGGTGCAAAAGCGATTGAAATTGCGAAAACTTTGAGAGTGAAGTGATGATGTAAAAAATCAAAGCGATTGCAATTTCAATTTGCGAGGCAGACTAACTTTCCCACCCCACATTAAACTCCTCCGCTAAATAAAGGGTTATCAACCCATCCCAACAGAATTACCCGCACCAACCGGGCCTATTTATTACCAACCGCTACAAGAACCACCCTTCCGGCAGCTGTCCCCATCATAAAATAGCTCCGGAATAAATGCAACGCTATCCATTGTCCTCCATTTTTTTTCAGAGTTTACCCCAAATTCGCCCCTTGGCTTCTCATGCTTCTTTTATGGTTTTTTAACCATTTCTGTGATTTTTTAGCACAACCACTAAAACAATGCTGCACAACATACGCCGTACTCGCCCTATAAATCAATCACTTATTGACTGGTCGTAACATAACCAGTTTTTTCCATTGCAAAATTATTTTGACTTCGTATTATTGGTCAACCAATTGTTACTGTCTGGTCAACCAATTTAAGAGCAATGATTTTAAAAATTAAGATTATAAACGTAATAACTATAGGATGGCAGCGAATGACCGCGTTGGGCTTATTCGAGACTGTACTATCTATTTGCTCTGATCGGGTGAAAGAACCTTTGGAACTTAATCTTCTGCCGAAGGCTATTACCGGTAAGTATAACGCAACTGATAAAAATAAATGCGTGGAAACACGCTTAGAACTGTTCAGTACAAGTGTAAAAAATAGATCGAGTTACTGAACAACAATTCAATAATCGTTTAACAAAATATTTCGGATTATGGATATATCACACAGTTTTAAGGAAATAGAAGTTGAGAGTCCGGTTGATAAAATTATCAAACAGATTCGTAATTCGATCATTTCCGGACAGCTGAGCCCTGGCGACCGACTACCATCGGAACGGAAATTATCTGAATTGTTTGGAATAGGTAGAACCTATGTCAGGGATGCAATTAAAAAGCTCGAATTCTACGGCATCCTAAAAACGCTTCCCCAAAGCGGAACTGTTGTGGCCGGAGTTGACATTACTGCTATGGAAGGCTTGATTTCCAATGTGATAAAACTCAATGAAAACGACTTCTACCACTTAGTTGAAACCCGCGTTTTGATGGAGAACTATGCATGCACCCAAGCTGCCTTGCGCCGAACAACGCAGGATATTGCTGATTTGGAAAAGGTTCTCGACCGTCACCAAAGCAGAGTTGAGCAAAACCTACCTGGAGTAAAAGAAGATTTCAACTTTCACTTGAGAATTGCTGAAGCCAGCCAAAACAAGGTCATCAAATCTTTGCTTCTGATTATCATTCCGGATATACTCGAGATCTATCGAAAACTTAATGTTTGCGGCGAGGGCCGGGCTCAAAAGTCATTGGACGAACATCGTGTTATTCTGGATTGCATCATTAAGCAAGATCCCGCAGGCGCGAAAGAAGCAATGAAAATTCACCTGCAAGATGTGCTCGATTTTAGTCTTTCATACAAAGGATAACAACTAAATATGACGATCAAAATTTACAATACAACCTAAAAAAAGGGCTGCCTTAAAAAGACAACCCTTACGAACTAATAATTAATGTCTTGTACGAATAACCTTCAACTTTGGCGAGTAGCAGTTATTAAAACACAGGACTATTAATTATTCTCTGCAAAGATAATACATATAGAATACAATCAATTTTCCATTACTAAAAATTAACTTAATGAAAAAAATCGTAAGCCTATTAGCCATAGTCATGGCTTTTACGTGGCAACTGTCGGCGCAGGTAACAATCAAAGGAACAATTGTTGACGCCGTTAGTAAAGAGCCTCTTATCGGGGCCACAGTTTTAGAAAAAGGAACAACTAACGGAACCATTTCTGATTTTGACGGGAATTTTACATTCTCAAGCAAATCTGAAAACGTAACTCTTGTTGTTTCATTTATTGGCTATCTAAACCAGGAAATTGTGTATAGTGGTCAACAACAACTACTCATCGACTTAAAACCTGATGTAACAGGTATTGATGAAGTCGTAGTAGTAGGTTACGGTACGCAAAAGAAATCGCATTTAACCGGAGCCATTGCAAAATTAGATACAGAAGGACTTGAGGACATACCCGGAGGTAGAGCCGACCAGGCGATACAAGGACGTGTAGCCGGGGTTCAAATTCAGAATACCACTTCCGAGGTGGGTGAGTCTCCTACGATTACTGTAAGGGGAAACGGATCGATCAGTGCAAACGGACAACCGCTTGTTATCGTTGATGGTTTCCCGATTTCGGATGGGTTGAGTTTAGTTGATGTAGCCGACATTGAATCGATGGAAGTATTGAAAGATGCGGCATCAGCAGCCATCTACGGATCGAGAGCTGCTAACGGGGTTATTATCATTACAACAAAAAGTGGTAACGAGGATAAACCCAAATACAATGTACGTGCATCGTATGGTGTTAAAGACATTTATGAGTTGCACCCAATGATGACTCAGAACGAATTCATAGCGATGAAAGTCAACGAAGCCAACGTTTCTGAATCAACTATCAGTGATCTTTACTTCGCTATGTCTGCCTTACAAACCGAAGACACAAACTGGCAGAAAGAAGCGCTCAGACTAGCAGGAGTTTTTAATGCTCAGTTTAACGTTTCGGGCGGTAAAAAAGGGTTGAAATACTATATTTCATCGTCCTACCTGGGCGACGAGGGTATTATGCTTCAGAATAAGTATGATAGATTGAATGTGAGAGCAAAAATTGAAGCAGAATTATCACCCATTGCAAAAATCGGTGTGAGCATGTCTCCAAGCTATACAAAAAAGGCTAGCCCGACTAACCCGTTTACTGATTTCGTGCGTACTCCAAGGTACTTGCCGGTATATCATAACGAGTATACAGCAGCTCTTACCGGACAAGAGGTAGGAAGTTATTCTCATGGATATCATTACAGCAATAAAACCTATACCGGTATCGACCCTCAAACCGGATTGGAAAGAACTGCAATAGCTTCTCCTTACAGCACATCGAACAACAACCCGTTGTCGGTTATGAATAACGAATTTTACTCCAGAGATGACTATCGCATGCAAGGTTCGATTTTCCTAAACCTGAAACTTGCCAAAGGTTTGCAGTTCAAAACCTCAAATGGTTTCAACGTAGAATATTCTGTTGAGGACACCTATAAAAACGCGAACTCAAAAACAGCGTCGTCGCCTAGCGAAGCCCTCTACGAAAATGAATTGTTTACTGACTTATTGTCGGAGAACACGCTGACTTACTCGATGAAAAAAGGAAATCATGATTTCGACGCGTTGCTCGGATTCTCGATCCAGGAACGTAAAATGAAAACAGCCGGTATTTATGGGAACAACTTCCCTACCGATTACATTCGCACACTCAATGCTGCCGGTACTATTTTGCAGTATGACGACGAAGAACTGGTTACCGGTACATGGCAAGAAGAAGAAGGATTAGTGTCGTTGTTCTCTCGTTTTGCCTATTCGTATGCCGATAAATATTTATTATCAGCCAGTTTCAGGGGAGATGGTAGCTCCAAATTTGGTGAGGAAAACCGTTGGGGATATTTCCCTTCAGTATCAATGGGATGGCGTATTTCTGAAGAAGATTTCTTTAAAAGCTCAGTATCGTGGGTAGACCAGTTGAAACTTCGTGCCAGTTATGGTGTAACAGGTACTGATGATATTCCAAACTACGCGAATACCAACGTATTGTCGCCAAACAGCTATTCACTGGGTAGCTCAAACGGTTCTGTGGTTCCCGGTATCTCGAATACGTCAAACGTTATTGGAAACTCCTCATTACAATGGGAGCAAACGAACGAATTTAACTATGGTATTGATCTTACCGCTTTCAATGGTAGCATTAATTTAGGAATTGACTATTACTATTCAATTACTAAAAGTTTGCTGTATGAGCGCTCAGTGAGTTCGATCTTAGGCTTTACCGAAGCGTGGAGTAACGAAGGTAAAGTTCGGAATAAAGGTCTTGAAATCGTAATGACGTCCCGCAACTTTAACACGCGCGATTTCAGATGGAACACCACCTTTAACTACTCGATGAACCGTAACAAAGTACTCGATCTGGGAGGCGAAAATGAACAAATTACGACTGGTGAAAGAGGTGAAATGTACCTGACAAGAGTCGGCGATCCGTTGGTGCAGTTTTATGGCTACAAAACTCAAGGTGTTTGGATTTCAGCAGATGAAATTGCAAATAACCCTTCGAATGTAAGTGACGCTCCTGGTGGCTTGAGAGCTGTGAATGTTAACGGCGATAATGTAATTGATGCGAATGACTTTACTGTTATTGGCAATCCGCTACCCGATTTCACCTGGGGTATCACAAATAACTTTACATACAAAAACTTCGACCTTTCATTTCTTATCCAAGGTGTAGTTGGAGCCGAGATTGTAAATGGTGATATCTACTACGCGGAAACAGTGAGATACAACAAAAATTTCACCGCCAACAGATGGATCGATGCAAATAATCCTGGTGATGGTAAAACTCCATTTGAAAGAAACGGTATAACACAAGTACAGACTGATTATGCAGTAGAAGATGCCAGTTACACGGCGCTGCGCGATCTTACAATTGGTTATACTTTGCCAAAGAGCATTGCACGAAAAGCTAACATTTCTAATGTGAGGGTCTATTTAAGCGGACAAAACCTGTTCTACTTGTGGTCATCTGACTATAGAGGTATTAACCCCGAAGCACGTAAAACTTCAGGCAGCAACTATGCAAGCCCACTGGTTGATGGTTACCAACGAGGAGCATTCCCAATTCAGAGAGTATACAGTGCAGGTATCGACATTAGTTTTTAATCACTAAAATAATCAGATAGGTTATGAAAAAATATATAAATATAGCTCTAATGGCGTTAGCCGTTTTGGCATTCACTTCATGCGAAGAATTTTTAGACAAGGAACCGGTAGATCAGCTCGGAGAAGGCAGCTTCTACACCAGCGACGAGGAAATGAATATGGCTGCGATGGCTTGTTACAGCGGCCTGAGAAGTCTGACCAATGAAGAATGGCGCTTGTCTGAAGTACGCTCCGACAACGCACGTTTGTACATAAAAAATACCGGCGATGCAATCAATGTTCGTCTACGACAGCTAGATAATTTCACGGTTGAAACAACCCATGATGAAAATACAAGCTATTGGGAATCGGCCTACAAAGCAATCGACAACTGTAATGTGGTGCTGGAGAATATTGATGTTGTAGCCGATGCCGATTTAAAGAACCAGCTAGAAGGTGAAGCTCGTTTTATCAGGGCTTACGTTTATTTCAACTTGGTTCGTTTATATGGACCCGTGTTTCTTGTAACCGAGAGACTCAGTATTGATGAAGGAAATAATCTTCCGCGCAGTTCGGTTCAAGATGTGTATGATGTCATCGAAAATGACCTGAGCCTGGCAGCCGGAGCTTCCGGAAACACAGCCCTACTCCCTGACAGTTATGACAGTTCAGACCTTGGACGTGCTACATCATGGGCTGCAAAAACCCTGCTTGCAAAAGTTTACATGACCCTGGAACAGTACTCCGATGCGAAAACGATTTTAACTGATGTGAAAAACAATAGTGGACACAGCCTGCTTGGTAGTTATGCCAGTGTATTTGATGTGAATAACGAAATGAACAACGAGATCATATTCGCCGTTCGCTATCTATCAGGAGGTTATGGACAAGGATCACCGTTTGCGAACTATTTTTCTCCTCGCGATGGTACTTTCGTATCGGGTAGAGCATACAACTACAACACACCTACCAACGACCTTATAGAGGCATATGATGCCGAAGGTGATGAGGTTCGCAAAAACACGGCTCTGAAAGCCACATGGATCGACGACAGTGGTAATCTTAATGCTGACCCATTCGTTCTAAAGTACTATTCATCCTTTGATAATGAACTAGATGCTGAAAACGACTGGATCGTTCTTCGCTTTGCAGATGTACTACTGATGTTGGCTGAAATTGAGAATGAAACATCGACTGTTGCCGCTGCATTGCCGTATGTAAATGACGTGAGAAATCGGGTTGGCCTTGAGTCGATACTTGAAGAGGATGTGCCTTCGCAATGGGATATGATGCTCGTTATTGAAAACGAAAGACGCCTTGAATTCGCGTTCGAAAATCATCGTTACTACGACCTGCTTCGTACCGACAGACTGGCTACGATTATGAAAGCTCATTACAACTCTGAAATTATTATAAACTCAATTGCAGCAGATGGTACCGTTGATTCAGACTCGTACTACGCCGGAGCAATAAGTGATATGAGCTATGTAAGCGAAAGTGCAAGAGAACTTCAGGAGTGGCAATATTTATTGCCGATCCCTAATAGTGTAATGACCGTTGCAACTAATGCAACGCAAAACCCTGGTTATTAATCAATAAAAAAAAGAACAATGAAAAATATTAGTTTAATACTATTGATGCTAATGATTACATTCAACTTTGGATGTAAGGAAGAATTAGTATATAATACAATAGAAGAACAAGCGCCTGTAATAGAGAGCTTCGAGCCGACTTCAGGTCGTTCCGGGGATGAGATTACCATTAAAGGAGAATATCTGGGAAAGGTAAGTACCGTTTATTTCGGCGATAGCCTTGCAACGGTTAAGTATCGGGTTAGTTCCAATGAGTTGGTCGCTAAATTGACCAAGGGGGCTGTTTCAGGCCCGATTACTGTCACAAATAATATCGGTTCAGTTTCATCGGCCAGTGAATTCACGGTGGTAGCAGCAGTACCCACTATTGCTGATTTTGATGACGCTCAGGTGCTTCCAAACAGCACCATGAAAATAACAGGTACAAACCTGGATGTTGTTTATGGGGTCTACTTTGGATCGTCGAAAGCCACCATTGTAGAAGCGACGGATGATTTCTTCCTGGTTGAAGTACCGTTTTTTGATGAATCAGAAGAGCCCGCAAGTGTTTCCTTCTCCTATAACAACGATGGTGTACTTTCGCAGGCAATGTCTACAGGTAAAATCACATTATATCGCATCCTTCCTGCGTTTAATGTTATTCCCGATAAAGGCGTTACAAATACCGGTATCACTTTCGAAGGTGAAAACCTGACACTGATTGATGAAATCTGGTTCAACGATCAATTAGCTTCAATTGTAAGCAAAACATCAGAAAAACTAGTTGTTTCAGTATCCGAAGATCAGTTTAGCCTGACAACCACCGGTGTAACAGTTAAGGCCACTTACTTTGGTGGAACTCAAGTGGAAACGCTTAGCGAGGATTTCGAACTGGTTGTACCAACCGTAAACTACTATTCAGGCATTAAATTATTTGCACGAGGTGCTGACGGAGAGTATTTCCTCGATTTCAATACCGGATTAGTGTATGATGCCTGTGCCGATTGGACCACTGTATTGCAGCCAAATATTTCACTGATCGCCTACGCGTCGAAAAGTGGATATATCCAATTACGACAAGCTGGTAACGCAGGTAGTGTAATTAAAAACTATGCCTGCGGTACTACCGGCGAAAAACTTCCGAGCGAAAATGCGGTGAAAGTATCTCAGTTGGGAGTGCTGGATGCAAGCAATACCGAGCACAAAGAATACATTGATGCAATTAAGGCGAAAACACTGACCAATATTGATTCGGATGTTGTGGCAAACTTTGGTGCAAGCACAAGCGACCTTAAGATTTACACAACCGGTACCGGAAATACCGATCAATTTGTAGCCGGCGATGTAATCATCGTGAAACAAGACTGGAATGGTACCATCAAATATGGGTTCCTGGAGATAACAGAAACCTTTGCCGATGCTCCTGAAAACATTGGACAGGCAAGTGGCGATGGTTCATACATCAAGTTTAATTACTACTTCCAAAAGTAGATCCGGAAGAAAACCCGGAACACAACGAATAGTTAGGTTTAGTTGTTGATATAGATTATGAAAAGAAATGAGGGGGACAGATACCTCTGTCCCCTTCCATTTCTCAAAATCCTTAAACTCCCAAATTATCACGGCATGAAAAATAGAAGATCATTTATCAAAGATGTTTCGCTCCTGTCGGCTTCGCTAATGATGCTTAGTTCGAAGGGATTAATTGGTGCAGTCCTCGATGACGAGTTGAAGAACACGTTGGATCGAAAAATCTATATCTTTTCAAAACATCTGCAATGGCTCGACTATTCAGAAATGGCAAAAACAGCCCGTGAGATTGGCTTCGATGGAGTTGATCTTACCGTTCGTCCGAAAGGACACGTTTTACCTGAACGAGTTGCTGAAGACTTGCCAAAAGCTGTGAAAGCGGTTCGCGAAAACGGACTTTTGGCCGATCGGATGACAACCGCGATCACCGATCCGGACGATGAACTCACGGTTCAGATACTGAAGACAGCAGCAGACCAGGGAATAACTAACTACCGTTTAGGATGGCTGTCGTACGACTGGTCAATCCCCGTAAACGAAAACATTCGCATTTTCAACGAAAAACTCCGGAAACTTGCGGCATTGAACAAGCAATTTGGATTGAAAGGCGCTTATCAAAATCATGCCGGAGAAATGGCAGGCGGACCGGTTTGGGACATCGCCCTGATGTTGGAAGGCGTTGATCCGGACTATTTAGGTGTTCGCTACGATATTCGCCACGCCACAGCCGAAGGAGGACAGTCGTGGCCAATTGGCCTAAACTACCTGGCCGATAAAATAAACAGCTTCGACCTGAAAGATTTTAGATGGGAAAATATAAACGGCAAATGGTCGCCAGTCACCGTTCCCCTTGGGGAAGGAATGGTCGATTTCGCCCGTTTTTTCCAAATTATTCACCAACAGCATATCGCAGGTGATATCACCATGCATTTTGAATACGAATTGGGAGGAGCCGAAAATGGCACAACCCATCTCACCAAACCCGCTGCCGAAGTTATCGCAGCCATGAAACAAGACATTTCTATTGTTCGAAACTGGTTAAAACAAAACTAATCCGATGTTGAAATCTGTATTCCTATTCCTCGCAATCGTTCTTTCATTCAGCACCCGGGCGCAATTGAATGAGGTTCCGTATGATCATGTCATAAGCAATTCTGAATTGATTGATCTGTTAGATGAAAACAATGAGGATCTTCGCGAAATTCAACAACTTTACCGGAAAGGTAAAACCGATCTGGCGCTTGAAAAACTGACGTCCTACTTCAAGGAACAATTCTCAAACAGATACTTTTTCGACTGGAAAAACTTTCCGGTTCGTTTTGCCGAATACAACCAAATGTATTCCGGACGTGAAAGCTATCATGCCAAAAAAGCACAGGAACATCTCGACTTGTATCCTGCCTCCACTCAATGGAAAATACCTTTCAACAACCTTAAGGGAGAGGAAGTAACCTCCTACCCATACCGGCACCTCACCCGGCAACATAAGGCGGGCGATATCGCGCTGCTCTATTTCTACAAAAACGACATCAACTTAGTCAACTATATCCCGGAACAGGCAAAATCGCTGAACCTGGCTTTCAACCAGGGACTGGTGGAAACCATTGAAGACGGAAACGGCGCCTTTGAAGCCTACCGGGCAGGCAACCGAATGTTCAACTGGCTGTTTGCACACCAATGTCTGCTGGCATCAAAAGATTACAGTTGGCAGCAGCAGCTCGAAATGATCCGGACATTTATACACACGGGAGCCCAATTGTACCATTTCAACCCGGAATACAACGAGGGAAACCATCAAACCCGCGGTATGAGCGCTTTGGCCATGTTGGCCTTTCTTTTCCCTGAAATACAAGGAGCCGATCAGTGGAAAGTGCGTTCGTTGCAGCGCCTGGAAGAACACCTTGAACAAGAAATTTATGCCGATGGCTTTCAGTTTGAACGTTCGGTACATTACCATATCGACGATATTGAGAACTATTTCTACCCCTGGCAAATGGCTCAAATCAATCAGATTAAATTGAACCCGATTTGGGACACCCGGATTAAAGGGCTTTTCGACGTGATGATGCAAATTGCCATGCCGAACAAAAAAGCACCTGTTTTCCAAGACGATACCGATTCACCCTGGGCCGAATTCAACGAAATTGGCAATACAATGGCACTGGGAACAGCCCTGATTGGCGAACCAGCCTATAAATATTTTGCTTCCTCGAAAGTTTCGTCGACCGACTATTGGTTTTTGCGACCGGAGCAGCTTTCGAACCTAAAAACAGTAAAAAAGGAAGAGCCCAAGGTAGGATCGTGCGAATTGCCACAAACCGGCTATTACATCATGCGTCAGGGTTGGGACGATGAAGATTTATACATGGCCATCAGCGCCGGACTGTCGCCGCAGAAACCCGATCATCAACATGGCGACATGTTGGGAGTTCAGGCTTATGCCTATGGAAATATGTTGCTGTCCAACTATCAGGTTCGCTACTACCTGAAAGATCTCGCTGAGTTCAAAAACTCGTGGGTAAAGAATGTGCTGCTGATCGACTCCATTCCACACGGAAGAGATTGGAGCGGAAATACCGGAGGAAGTGGATTTGGGAAATGGGCTAAATTACCGACTCCATCTGTAATTTCATGGGTAAAAACACCGGTTATGGATCTTTTTGTTGGAACCCATGATGGCTACAATGACATTGGCGCGGAAACCTCTCGTAGTGTTATTTTCATGAAAGACGGATTTTGGCTGGTAAATGATGTCGTTTCGGCCACCGAGCCGGGCCATACAGCCCAACAAATTTGGCAAGGCCACTACGATGTTGAAAAAGAGAATACCCATATCCGGTCGGTTTTCCCGAATGGTGCCGGACTGGAAATTATACAGTTGGGCGATTCTGCCGACGAAATCCTGAAATCTTCAGTTCGAAGTAAAGGACGTGCTGTTTTTACAAAACAATTTCAGCAACAGGCGAATCTGATTACCCTGCTGTTCCCTTTCGAAGATTTCGACGAACGGCTGGATGAAATCGCATTCGACAATTTCAGCGTAAAAGGATGGAAGATCTATTCCAGCAGCCATTGTCCCTCAAGCATCCGAACCGATGCGCAAGTCATCGTCTCAAAAAAGGAGAACTTCCTATTTATGGATGCTTCGGAAATTGAAGTAAAGGGAACCCGGATTTCAATTGAAAATCAAAAAACGAATCTGTGGATAGTCGCCAATGGTGAAAAATCAAGCATCACTAATTGTGGAAATAAGCCGGCTTCAATTCGTTTCGGAAACGAACGGTTGACGATTAAACCGGGTGAATTAATTCAAACTAAACTTTAAAAAATCAGAAAGCTGTAAAGCACGATCTATGAAACTTACCATATTCATTTTAATTATCAGCTGCATGTTTGCCACACAGGCAAATGCCGCAGTTTATCCGGTTAGCTCGGCATCGGAAATCAGCAGCCTTGCTACAAGTCTGTTTCCGGGTGATACGGTTTTATTGGCAGCTAAAACATGGTTGAACGAGGAAGTTGTTTTCAAAGGCAATGGGAGTGAAACAAAGCCCATTGTATTTATGGGGGATGAAACGATGAAAACAATTTTCACAGGAACATCGCGAATGAAAATAGCAGGCAATTATCTTGAAGTAAAGAATGTTGTTTTTCGGGAGTGTGCAATCACCGAAGAAGTCCCTGTTATTGAATTTCGCGATGGTTCTTTGCTTGCCAATCATTCACGGCTCACGAATGTCACCATCGATGCATACAGCCCGGCCAACAAAGAAGTCGATTCCAAATATGTTTCGCTATACGGAACGTACAACCGGGTTGACCATTGCAGCTTTTCCGGCAAAACAAATTCGGGAGCAACATTGGTGGTTTGGTTGGACGCCACACCCGACTACCACCAAATTGACCACAATTACTTTGGCAGTCGCCCCGATTTGGGCGTTAATGGTGGCGAAACAATTCGTATTGGCACCAGCGATTGGGAAAGCTATAACTCAAATTGTATTGTGGAGTTAAACGTATTTGAAGAGTGTGATGGCGAAATTGAGATCATATCAAATAAATCGGTCGGAAATATTTACCGTTACAACACCTTTACCAACTGCAACGGAACCTTAACCCTTCGGCATGGCTCCTATTGCAAGGTGTACGGTAATTTCTTTTTTGGCGGAGCAACAAAAAACAGTGGTGGTATACGCCTGATTGGTGAAGGACATGAAGTATACAACAACTACCTTGAAAACCTAAACGGAACCTCATTCCGGGCAGCAATTTGTTTGGTAAACGGCATTCCCGATTCACCTGCAAACGGCTACAAACAAGTTCTTAAAGCATCCATCGGATACAATACCATTGTCAACTGTCGTCAGGCTTTTGCCATTGGAGCCGAAAAATCGACCGAGAAGTCATTGGCTCCCGCAAATTCAGTTATCGAAAATAATTTGGTGATTACCTCCGGAAGCTCTGCCGAGGTGGTTAAAGAATACGACACTTCAGCCGGCATTAGCTGGACCGGAAATATTACCAACGCCACATCAACAGGCATGGCTACCCCAAGCGGATTCACAACCGGCGCTACCCTTCCAATGGTTAGCCAGGGCGATTTGCAACGCCCAACAACAGGAAATCAAGCTATTGGAGCTGCACTAACCGGTGCTTTCGACACATTGAGCGTTGATATTGACGGCCAGGCACGACCGTCAAGCCTAAAAGATGTTGGCTGCGATCAACAATCAGATAACCAAATCCTTATCCGTCCGCTTACCAAAGAAGATGTCGGTCCCTCCTACTCGATTACTACAGCTGCATCGGATATCAAAAAGTCTGTTGAGCGCTATTACGTCAAAAACGATCAACTAACAATCGCCTTTGACGGATACGGCGACCGTATTATTTCGACTTACACGTTGGACGGAAAATTACTATCGAAAAGCAAAACCAACGACAACCAATATCTGGCATCAGTTTCCGGATTTCCGCAATTATTCATCGTCGAAATTCGTGATTCCGGTGGCCGATATTCGATGAAACTAAACCGATAAATCGGATTCAGAAATAGAAACAATAAAAACACGCTACGAATGAAAAAGCTATTAAAATACGCCTTTGCACTCTGGATTTTGGCCGGTTTCGCGTCCTGCCAACCCGAAACAAAAAGCACCGACAGTGCCTCGGGTCTCCAACATCCGACACTTTTACTGAAAAAGCAGGATGTTGCTACGATTCGCGATGGGATTGAAAAGTATCCCCTGCTAAAGGAATCGTTTGAGAAAACCAAAGAAACGGCCGACCTTGCCATTGAATCGGGGATTGTTGTCCCCTTCCCAAAAGATCCGGGAGGAGGCTACACGCACGA
This sequence comes from Mangrovibacterium sp., assembly GCF_041596335.1. GTDB lineage: Bacteria > Bacteroidota > Bacteroidia > Bacteroidales > Prolixibacteraceae > Mangrovibacterium. Next base: position 285,963 of record NZ_JBFHIT010000001.1, read on the forward strand.
AAAACACAAACAAAACTACACCGACATGTACTCGGCCGGTATCGTTTACCAGCTGACGGGCGATGAGAAGTATGCTGTTTTTGTCAAAGACATGTTGGTAGAGTATGCCAAATTATACCCTACGCTGGGAATCCATCCCGAGCAAAAAAACCAGGCGCCCGGAAAGTTGTTCTGGCAGGGACTGAACGAATCTGTCTGGCTGGTTTATACCATCCAGGCTTATGACTGTATCTATGATTTCCTTTCACCCGAGGACCGATCAAACATCGAAACCAACCTGTTTCACGAAGTGGTTAAATTCTTCACCGTTGAAGATCCTTATTCGTTCGACCGTGTGCACAACCATGGCACATGGTGCGTGTCCGGAGTCGGAATGACAGGAATCGTTCTGGGAGACTCGCTGATGGTTCAGCAGGCACTGTACAGCACAAAGCTTGACGGATCGGGTGGATTTTTGAAACAAATTAACGATCTGTTCTCGCCTGATGGCTACTACGCCGAGGGCCCCTACTACCAGCGGTACGCGCTGCTTCCGTTTATCGTGTTTGCCCAAACACTGAAAAACAATTTACCGGAAACAAAGATTTTTGAGTATAAAAACGGTGTGTTGCTGAAAGCGGTAACAACTCTTTTACAGATGACCAATACCGACGGACGTTTCTACCCGATAAATGACGCGATCAAAGAAAAATCGTGGATTTCGGCCGAGTTGATTTTTGGAACCAACATTGCCTATGCGCACAACCAAAACGCTCAGTTGCTCGACGTGGTGCAGCAGAATGAAAAAGTCATGCTAAGTATCGAAGGACTGGAAGTGGCTAAAGCCATTGCAGAAGGCAAAACAGCGAAATTTGAGCGCACCCCCATGCTCATTCACGACGGAGCTAATGGCGACCAGGGTGGATTGGCCATGCTGCGCACCGAAAATCAGGAAAGTCAAACTTCTGTTCTATTTAAATTCAGCTCGCAGGGAATGGGACACGGACATTTTGACCGCCTGGCCTTTATGCTTTACGACCAGGGACAGGAGATTATTCCCGACTACGGAGCAGCCCGCTACCTCAATGTTGAAGCAAAGCAGGGTGGCCGCTATTTGCCGGAAAACTATAGTTGGGCAAAACAAACCGTAGCACACAATACCATGCTCATCAACGAGCAATCGAACTATAACGGCGACGCCAAGCTGGCTGAAGAATCGCATCCGGAACTAAGTTTCATTGATCTGGATAACGATTCAATCCAAATTGTTTCAGCCACCGACTCGTCCTGCTATCAGGGAGCGGTGCTAAACCGCACTATGGCTTTATTGAAACTCGACAGCCGCACTTACCTGATAGACTTGTTTAAGGTAGCGAATGAAAAAGAAGCCAATTATGATCTGCCGGTTTATTTCAACGGACAAGTAATGAACACAAACTTCGACTACAAACGCCCCGAGAAACAGGCCGCAATGGGCAGCAAAAACGGGTATCAGCATTTGTGGGTCGAAGCAGAAGCTTCAAACCTGCCATCAACGGCTTCGGTTTGCTGGATGAACAAAACATCCTTCTACACCATGTCCGTTCTAACAAGCCCGGCCACAAAACTGGTGCTAACCCGCCTGGGAGCCAACGATCCCGATTTCAACCTGCGCAATCTGCAGGGAATGATGATCCGCGAACCCAAAAGTAAAAACCTAAGCCGGTTGGTGGTTTACGAAGTTCATGGCAACTACAACCCGGTCAGCGAATCGGTTATGCAATCCGAAGGGTCGGTGAAAAATTTAAGCCTCGAAGAATCTTCTGCCGGAACAACAATCAATATTGAATTGAAGACCGACAAAGTCATTCATCTTCAACTTGATGCTGAGGGCACTAAGCATTACAAATTAATCATTCAATAAAAACATAAAGTTATGGCAAGCGAAAAATTTATAAAAAACAGTGAGAAATGGGAAGACCTCGGTGGAGGTGTATCTCGTCAGTTTCAGGGTTGGGACAA
>NZ_JBFHIT010000002.1:0-237177 GCF_041596335.1 Mangrovibacterium sp.
TTATGCTTTTGTTCCTGTTGTGGTTTGATGTAAAATGACCAAGACTTTCAACCAAAAGGCTTAATGGGAGTAAACGCCGCGCGTTGTGGTTTGATGTAAAATGACCAAGACTTTCAACAACATTTTAAAAACAAAAGAGTAATTATAAGTTGTGGTTTGATGTAAAATGACCAAGACTTTCAACAACCAGTAAATTGCTGTATGTATCAATCACGTTGTGGTTTGATGTAAAATGACCAAGACTTTCAACACTTTGTTTCTGAATACCCCCAAAGATTATGTTGTGGTTTGATGTAAAATGACCAAGACTTTCAACGATAACGGGAAATGGTCAGGATTCAATGCCGTTGTGGTTTGATGTAAAATGACCAAGACTTTCAACTTCGTTCTTCGTCCTGCTTTAACTTTACAGTTGTGGTTTGATGTAAAATGACCAAGACTTTCAACCAAGATGATGTATTAGATTTAGCAAATTCAGTTGTGGTTTGATGTAAAATGACCAAGACTTTCAACTCCAGCAGCATGTTTTCGCGCGTTCCTATAGTTGTGGTTTGATGTAAAATGACCAAGACTTTCAACTTTACGAAGACTACAATGAGCTTGACAAGCGTTGTGGTTTGATGTAAAATGACCAAGACTTTCAACGAAACGAGAGGGCGCTCTGGGCGTGAAGGGGTTGTGGTTTGATGTAAAATGACCAAGACTTTCAACTGCCTCCAATCACGGGGAGTATCGGGTGTGGTTGTGGTTTGATGTAAAATGACCAAGACTTTCAACTTTGTGGTCAACATTTGGTTCATCCCAAAGTTGTGGTTTGATGTAAAATGACCAAGACTTTCAACAAGGACTCGATCATCCCCGAGTTTGTCGAGTTGTGGTTTGATGTAAAATGACCAAGACTTTCAACATTATACCAATTACATATCCATGCTCTTCAGTTGTGGTTTGATGTAAAATGACCAAGACTTTCAACTTCGTCATACTCTAACAGATGTTCCTTCGTGTTGTGGTTTGATGTAAAATGACCAAGACTTTCAACTCCAGGTTGACAGCCACCTCCTCCGGACTGGTTGTGGTTTGATGTAAAAAAAAACCAGCCTTTATTGAGCTTCGATCACATCGATAGCTTTTTGGACGGAATTAAATCGCTACACGCGCACACTTATGCTGGGCAATAGCGCGTGGGACTTTAAGCTGATTAAAGTGTTTAATTGCAGTGGAATACGTATATTTATAGCTTTCGCGATTTGATGAGCTGTGTCTTTTTAGTTTCAGCCAAAACTGGTTATAGTATAAGACTGGCGTTATCCCGCCTCTGAAAAAACCGTGAAAACGAACTATTGGTGAGCCAGGAAAACAGGTTTTCGAATTTCTGTCGATTTTTATTGCCGAGGGGTTTGCATTTGCCTTGAAAAAATGGAATTAATGACAGGCGAAATGGTAATTTTGAAGTTAACGATTAGCAACTCTTTTAATACAGTACTACCATGGAAAATAATAAACTAACCGGAAAGAATGTTCTTATAACCGCAGGTGCTCAGGGAATTGGTGAGGCAATTACCAGACATTTTATTGCTAGTGGAGCCAATGTTGCCATCCATTATTTTTCCAGTGCTGATACCGCTAACCAATTGATTGAATACGCAACTGCCAAAGGACAAAAAGCGGTCGCTATAAGTGGGGATCTGACAAAAGAATCCGATGCGAATGCAATGGTCGGAAAAGCGGTTGAAGCTTTGGGGAGCCTGGATATCCTGATCAATAACGCAGGTTCGTTGGTTGCGCGTAAAATGCTGAGCGAAATCGATGCTGCATTCTGGTATAAGGTAATGGACATCAACCTTACCTCGATGATGTTTGTCACGCGAGCCGCAACTCCTTTTCTGGTAAAAAATGAAAATAGCAGTATTGTTAATTTGGCATCGCTTGCCGGGCGTAAAGGGGGGCACCCAGGGTCGCTGGCTTATTCTGCCAGCAAGGGAGCTATTCTAACATTCACACGAGCACTATCTGCCGAATTGGGGCCTCAGGGTACACGAGTCAACGCCGTAGCTCCGGGACTCATTCTTGGTACTTCATTTCACAACACTCATACAACAAAAGAATCAGCGGATGCAACAATCGCCGGTATTCCAATTCAGCGAGCAGGCAATGCCGACGATGTAGCGCGAGCGGTTTTATATCTGGCTTCTGAATACGACGGCTTTATTACAGGTGCTACACTCGACATCAACGGCGGAGTTTATAATATGTAGCTCCTCGTTAAATTGGATGTGAATAAACGCTAAACCAACGATAATTGATCGTTATGAAACTGAAAACACAAGGTGCTATTTAGCTCCCTGTGTTTCTGTATTTAATTGTTTAAAAGATAAATTTATGCTAAAGACTCCGGTAATACACCCAACAATTATGGAAGTGCTTGCACGTTCAGGCCATTTTGCACAAGTCGTCATTGCAGACGGAAATTTACCAGTCGGTGCTATGACCGGCCCGAACTCTACCACCGTACATCTCAACTTTCGTCCGGGACTACTGGACGCTCTCACCGTGCTTGAAGGCATTCTGGAAGTCTGTCCTGTTCAAGGTGCAATTGTCATGGAAAAGCCTGCTGAAGCAAACGCAGAGATCCATGATGCTTATAAACAATTATTGGGCGACGTAACCTGGGACGAGATGGAACGCTGGGCTTTCTACGACAAAATCAGAGAACCTGCCACCACATTAATCATACAAACAGGCGAACAGCGTCGTTTCGCTAATTTGATTCTAACCGTCGGTGTCGTGAAAATGGCCGAAGAAAGTAACTTTTAGCGGATCTTTCGGTTCGGTAAAAGTCCAACCGGAACTCAACCGGAGTTAGATATTCCGATTGCTGAATGCGACCTGCAAGATTGTTTTCATTCGTGCCTGAAAATGGCGAATTCGTGCTTAAAATCCTTCAGAACATAAATTGTATTTCTGATTGAGCGTTGGTTGTTGTTCATTTACTATGATTTTAATTTCAACTGATTTTTCAATGTTGATTCAAGCTATAAACGAATGAAAAGAATACAGCTGATAATTGGTGCGATTCTGTGCATAAGCACTCAATTGCAAGCCGAACGAATATATGTAAATGGTAGTGCTCGAGGCAACAATAACGGAAGCTCGTGGCCGAATGCCTACACCGATTTGCAGAAAGCGATCGAAAAAGCTACACCCGGCGATGAAATCTGGGTTGCCAAACACACCTATTATCCTACCGATGGAAATGACAGAACCGCTACTTTCAGACTGAAAGAGAACGTAAGTGTTTATGGTGGTTTTAACGGGACGGAAAAAGAGCTTGTTCAACGAAACTGGGAGTTAAATGCATGCATCCTTAGTGGGAACATTGGCGATAAAACGATAAAAACGGATAATTCGATGCATGTGGTAAGCACGGCCAACAATGCAGTGCTGGATGGCTTCATTGTTGAAGATGGCTATGCGATGGCAGAACGGGGAGCCGGAAGAATGGGTGTTGGTGGTGAAGGAAGGAAAGGGCCGGAGGGCGGAAAGCCTCAAACCCATACCACTCCGGGAAGCATTGCTCAATCGTCGAACACGAACGCGGGAGGTGGGATCTTAAACTTTAAAACCTGTGCTACGATTCGAAATACGGTTGTTCGGAATTGCTCGGCCGGTAAAGGCGGTGGTGTTTATAATATGACCAATACATCTGAACGCCCGGATAACAATTCGCCATCACCGGTGTTTATCAATGTAAAATTCCAAGGCAACTACGCCACGATGCGGGGAGGAGCGATGCAAAACGATATGGGAACCAACCCGGTCCTCATCAATTGCGAATTCACCCAAAACGAGTGTGGTGCTAAAGGTGGAGCGCTTTACAACGATTTTACCTGCTCGCCGATTCTTATCGGCTGTGTTTTTGAAAACAACAAAGCCCATGATGCCGCAGCCATTGGCAACGATGGATCTTCGTCGCCAATTATTGTCGATACCAGGATTGTGAACAATGTTGTCGAATCGCAAGGGGCGGGCTTGTATCAGGGGTCGTACAATGCCAATATGCGAGGAAGAGGAAATATGCCGTTGGTGATTAATTCGGTTGTCAAAAACAATCATTCTACCACCAACGGACTGGATAACATCATTAATTGGGGCGAAGACTGGATCTATTCCTGGAATTCGGAAATTGAGGGTTTCAGTCATTCTATTGATAAGCTGGATGCCAAATATGCCGGATTACTAGAGATCGCTGAGAAGATTAAAACACAAACAGCCGAAGACATTGATCGGCTTTATACCGATAAAGTAAAAGCATACCTGAATATAAATACAACTCCCGGATCCAACGGGAAAGGAGGTCGCCAGGGCTTTGGCACTGATCGTAAACTTAGCAAAACGGCAGAGATTCCTCAGCATGTTGTTTACGTAAAATCGGGCTCTGAAAACGGGAATGGGAAAAGTTGGGAGAATGCTTTCAATTCGCTGCAGGATGCTATTGATAAGGCGTATACAGATGGCGGAGGTGAAGTGTGGGTTGCTGCCGGAACATACAAACCCACCACAAAAGATACCCGTAGCGCGAGTTTCGCGATGAAAAGCGGAGTGGCCGTTTACGGTGGATTTACCGGAGATGAGCAAAACAAAGCGGAGCGTAATTACGAGCGAAACAAAACCATTTTAAGTGGCGACATTGGCTGGGCGGGTCGAATGGAAGACAACAGTTACCATGTAGTTTTAGGTAGCCTAAACTCCATTATTGATGGTTTTACAATTGCTTATGGTTATGCCGATGGCAAATTGATTGATCGATTTGGTGGCGGGCTCTATTGCTGGGGAAACGAGAGTTCCACCATCGTGAAAAACACGGTATTTACAAATAATTATGCCGAAGATGGCGGTGCCGTTTTTTGCTTTGCCGATGTGCTTTCGTATTTCGAAAATGTTCAGTTTGTCAAAAACAAAGCGTTGCTTGGCGGAGCTGCTGCTTTTCGCTTTGGTTCTTCGTGCGAACTGCAAAATTGCTCGTTTAGTGCCAATACCGCGAGCTCGCGGGGTGGTGCAATGGTTATAAATTATGGCTCGAATGTGATTGTTAATCAATCCTCTTTTTCTAATAACGAAACCCATGGCAATGGTGGCGCGATATGGGTCGACGATCAGGCGTCGCAATATGGTGGTACAAGTCCGGTGATTACCGATTGTACCTTTGCCAACAACATAGCCGGTTTTTATGGTGGCGCAATTCACAATTATAACGTGGCCACCACGCAAATAAAAGATTGTCTTTTTAACGGCAACGAAGCGAAATATGGCAACGACATTGCCAATACTCTTCGCTGCCAAGTGAGCATATCGGGTAATAAAAACCCGAACACAGATATTTACGACGACAATGGCGGCAATGGTGAACCAATGGTACGCGCGACCAGTCAGCCCAATAGAACGCTGACACTTGATGATGTCGACTTTAGTGTGACGATAATTGGTTCGGGCAGTCCGGTGTATAACCCTGAACGTTCGCAACCATCGGCACTGGTACAATACAAAGGCACAACGATTTTGGTAGATATGGGAAACGGCACAAAAACACAACTGGAAAAGCTGGGTTTGACAGGTCGGAATTTGCCCGACGCCTTGTTGCTCACTCATCACCACATCGACCACAACGATGAGTTTATCTCGCTGGTACATGATAAGTTGATGACGCGCAACGAATTTTTGGTGGCGGGTCCCTCGCCAATTGATGAAATGACCCAATATGTCGCTAAGTTTTATGCTGAAGATTTGAACTATCGGATGAGTGGTGCAGGACGTACATTTGATGAAAACACCATCAACGCCAACGTTAAAGTATTGGAAGGAGGCGAGCAGTTTGAATACAAAGGCATTAAAATATCGACCATTGAGGTGCCTCACAGCATTAAAACCATTGCCTATCGGTTTGATGTTGATGGCCAGTCGATTGTTATTACAGGCGACCTGACCTATACGCCAGACTTGCAAAAATTGGCGGAAGGCGCCGACATCATGGTCATTGATGGCAAGGTTTCAACAGGACGAACGTCAGGCACCGGCACGGCAAAACGGAATAACTCAGCTTCATCCTCAGTCTTAGCGCATGCATCATTAGCCGATGTCGCTAAAATGGCCGTGGAATCAAATCCAAAAATGATGGTGCTGACCCATTTGGGAAATCAAAAAGCAGACGAAAGTGCTACGAAGGAGAGCTATGCCGAATTAGGATACAAAGGCGAAGTGGTCATCGCTGCTGATTTTCTGACGATTACACCGGATGGCCAACGTTTTATGTTGCAGAAGCAAGATACAACGGGTAAAAGCAATCAGTCAAAAGGTTGGAAAAGTTCCGGAAAGGACGCGAGATCAGGTATTAGGAATCAAAGCACGAACCAACAGGGAACCCCGATGGAACGTTTCGATCGTAACGGCGACAACCGAATTAGCCGGGATGAAGCGCAGGGGCTTATGCTGGAAAACTTCGAGAAAATTGATCTAAATGGCGATGGCTATATTTCTGGCGATGAACTGCTAAACAGAAGAAAAGGCCGATGAAAAGCAGCTTCCTAATTCATCGAATTACGATCTAAATAGGCTTGAAATTTGGCTTTATATTGCTCGCTGACGTTGATGCGAACTTTCCCAAAAACGATCTGTCCGCGTTCAATTAGGCTTATTTTATGAAGGTTGACCAGGTAAGAGCGATGGACGCGCATGAACTTTGCCGGCGACAATTTTTCCTCTACGCTTTTCATGCTTAACAAAGTCATTATGGGGTTGCTGCCTTCAATATGAAATTTTAGATATCCACCCTTACCTTCAATAAAATTGATCTGATCCACAGCTACCCGCACCATTTTAAATCCCGACTTTAGAAACAGATATCGATCGTTCAAACCAGCGTTTTCCTCGTCAACTTTAAATCGTTCGAAGTAGGCTTTCGCTTTATTGGCCGACTTTAAAAAAGTAGCATAATCCAGTGGTTTCAATAGGTAATCCAGCGCTTCCACCTTAAAACCTTCTGCAGCGTATTGGCTATAAGCCGTTGTGAAAATAATTTTAGGAGCGTTCGTCAACGATTTCACAAAATCCATCCCGTTAAGGTTGGGCATTTCTATATCAACAAACATCAAATCAATAGCCTTGTCGTTCAAAAAAACGAGGGCTTCGAGCGCACTCTCAAAAGTACCCACCAATTCAATGAAAGGCGTTTTATCAACGTATAGTTCCAACTGTTGTAAGGCAAGTGGTTCGTCATCAATAGCAATGCACTTAATCATGACCGATTGGGATTTTTAATTGAATATTGAATTGATCTGGCTCGTCTGAAATGCTTAAATCATAAGCGGTTTCGTACAGTAAATGCAATTGTTTTTGAAGATTTTCCAGGCCAATCCCGGTTTTCTGCGCTGTTTCAATTTGAATGTTTTTACTGTTTCGGCTTTTAAAAATAAGATAATCATCAACAATCGTTGCCGAAATTTCAATAAAGGATGGCTTCGAATAATCCACTCCGTATTTAAAGGCATTTTCAACGATCGATACAAACAAAAATGATGGAATCATCCGGTCGCTGTCTTCCACTTGGAAAGCAACGTCGATCCTCACTCTTTTTGAACAACGCAGCCGCATTAAGTTAATATATGAATTTAGAAACCCGAACTCCGCTTTTATGCTTGCTTTTTCCTTGGTTCCTTCGTTGAGCATATGCCGCATCAACTCAGATAGCCGGATCACAGATCTTCCGGCTTTATCGGGATCTATCGCAATTAGAGCATGAATATTATTCAACGTATTCATGAAAAAATGAGGCCCAATTTGGTTTCTCAGAAAAGATAACTCGGTTTGCAAAAGGAGCTTCTTTTGCTCCTCGTGTTGTTTATCTTCTTTTTGTCGTTGTATTAAAAGTTTGATGGTGTTGTTCAATCCAATAATAAGAATCGCCATGATGAGCCGTTCGCCTAACAAATCACTTTTGGCTTTAATTGGTCTACGAGGCAAAACCGATCCATTCGGGTGGTCAAACAGCCAACTGATAAGCAGGTGCATTTGAGTGCTTAGCAAAACGATAACAGTTACCAGCACCGAAACAGAGATCAGGTAGTATACCAGTCGTTTTTTTAGCAGAAGATAAGGCGCAAGAATAGTTGTGTTAATCAGGAAAATAATGATAAAAGGAGTCAAACGAATCCATTCAATATAGATTCGCGACCATCGAAGTTCGCCTAAGTTGCTGAGGATGGAAAACAAGGAACCCGTAAACATGAGAAGCCACATCAGCAAATAGATGATACTTTCGGTTCTGTTAATTTGGTCGATCTTAGTTAACCACTTTCGCATTCTCTGTTGAATTAAATTCCGATTGCTGGAACAATTTTCATGGTCGCTTATTTTACAATTTTTGCGGAACTTACCGTGCCGAACCGGAAGCAGATAATACACCTTCGACAAGATCGCCTGGAATTAGAAGGCATTCGATGTTGTCGGCCAGTAGGTAAGGAATCATTTCGGCAATCGTATCCGACGATCCTACGTGGGTGTCACCAACAACGGCAAAACGCCATGTCTGACAGAACCCAGCTGGCTCAATAAGCAATATAAACAGTGCTATTGCTAAGCCTTTCCTGAATGATTTTTGCACCCTCATTTTAGTTCCTCTATTCGCCTGCAAATAAGCGAACATATTAGACAAACCCGAAATTAAATTGATGTTATCGGTGATTTTGCCAATGAATTGGACGATTATGATAATAATTGTCGGATCTAATCAAGAACGCGATTGTCGGCTATTGCCGCAAAAACGCTGCGGTTACATGCCGCTTTTTTCATTGGGGGAACAAAAATGCTGATGAAAAATCTGGTTTGCATAGGTTCTGTTTCAGAGATTTTGGGTAGTTTTAAATCTCCTAAATAAACCAAAATAGAATCAACCATGACACAACAATCCAAACACTTCGTTTTATACGGATCTCTAAACAGCATACTCTCAACATCTTCTTGATTAGACGATGAGAACTAGTTGTTTCAGAATGTCTTTTCTTGGGACAATAAGAATAAAATAATACCGTCCTGAAACGGATTCAAATAGAATGTTTAATAATGAAAGCGGATAAGGTGATCAGAATGCATTTACCCTATTTTGATCGCTGAAAATGGTTTGATATCCCTTGTTATATGGAAAAAGGTACGATTGTCGCCTTGTGAAACCATAGACAGGTAAATATCACCACCGGCAGAGAAATCAGATGATAGAAAAATGAAACGAAGAGATTTTTTAAAGGTTACAAGCTCCACCACTTTAGCCATGGGGGTTGGGCTGTACGCGTGTACGAATGTATCTAAATTTAAGTTGGATCTTGTTCCCGACAACAAACGACTTCGAATTGGAATAATTGGAGTCGGGGAACGGGGAAACGGAATATTGGAGGTGCTGCAAAATGTACCCGAGTTTAAAGTTGTTGCTATTTGCGATGTTTTTGATTACCGAATGGATGCTGCCGAAAAACGGATTGAAAACGAGGTAAAACGCTATAAGAAATTTGAACATATTCTTGACCACAAACCGCTGGATGCCATTATAATTGCAGTGCCGCTTCACGAGCATTATCGTATTGCGATGGCAGCACTCGATTGTAATCTGCACATCCTTTGCGAAAAGGCTTTAGCCTATAGTATAGCGGAGTGTCAGGAAATCAAGCGCAAAGCAAAAAGTTCTGCCAAACTGTTTCAAATATCGTATCAGTACCAGTTAAATCCGATGTTTCAAACCCTAAAAGAACTGATTGATCGGGGACACGTTGGACAAATAACCCGTATTGATGCTCTTTGGGACAGAAACCACAATTGGCGCCGTAAATTGCCGGATGAATCGTTGGTTCCGGGTGTTGACAGAGCAGAGTTGGAGCGCAGAATAAACTGGCGGATGTATAAAGAATACTCCGGTGGTTTGAATGCCGAATTGGGATCTCATCAGTTTAATATGATCGATAATTTATTGGGATCGCATCCGCTTAAGGTAATGGGAACCGGTGGAATAGATTTTTGGAAGGATGGAAGAGATACATTCGACAATGTGCACATGCTATTTGACTATCCTGACGGTGCTAAAGTCGGATTTCACTCCGGAACAACCAACAAGTACGAGGGCTTTCAACTAAAAATATATGGGAAAAAAGCCACTCTTGTATCGCATAACATGTCGTCGGCTTTTATTTACCCCGAAGATGATTCCCTGGATAAAAACTGGAAAGAAGAAATTGATAGCGTAACAGGCGCATCCATTAAAATTATTGATAACGACAAAAAGCGGAACATTAAGCCAGTAGAGAAAAATATCGCTTATCCGTCTGATAATTTTATGTATAATGCAACATGGTTGTTGTATAAAAACTTCGCTGCGGCAATTAACGGAACCGAAGAACTGAAGCTGGGCATTGAAGATGGCTACCGGAGCGCCATTGCCGTACATATGGCTAATCGGGCGGTACGTCAATCGGAAATAGTAAACTGGCTTCCCGAATACGATGTGTAAGTTTTTTATTGAAAGACACAAATGCGATTGCGTAGCTTTTGGTTATGCTTGAACATGAAATGGTTTATGTTCCTATCAACTAGGAGATGTACAGATCGCTGTTCAAGTTTCGAATTCGTTTGAAATCAATAACGCTGGAGATGGAACAAAAATCAGTTAAAGTCGGACTAACTCAACAGCGCAGAAACAAAAACAGTAATTTTGAGAAACTCAAGGTTGTATTGAGTGTGATTTCAAACCAATAACTTAACTATTTCGGCGTGAAGAAACTCTATCTATCTATCGTCATTTTATTACATAGTATTTATTCTTCCGCGGTGGGCAATATCGTTCCCGGAAACCAAAAAATAGAAAAATTCGTTAGTGAACAAGGTTTTTTTCAAAATACAGTACATGCCATTACGTCCGACAACAACGGGTACTTGTGGATTGCAACGCCCAATGGTTTAGCGCGCTATGATGGTTATTCGTTCGAACATTTTTACCACGATTTTCACAATGCTGAGTCTATTCCCGGCAACAAAGTGAGACATCTTTTAAATGATTCGGCCGGGAGATTGTGGATTGCTACAAATCAGGGTTTGTGTATTTATCATACCGGAAATGAGCAATATGTTCCGTTTACCCATCGCATACTGGACGGAACTTTTATGAAGGAAGATGCTCAGGGGAGAGTGTGGATTGGGAAAGACTCGAAACTGCATATTTTCAATTCTAAACTTGAGATTACAGAGATTGAAAAAAACTGTGTGGTACTTGATTTTCAAAAAGAATTAGAGGGCGAAAAAATTGTCGATATCGAGTTCTATAACGATTCTGTTTTCTTGCTTGCAAGCCCGTCTGGCATTTATCAGGTGACTTTGAACGAGCGTCAACCCGATTCATTTACAGTTCGAAAACTGTCTTTCGATTATATCGGGAATGGGATCTCCAAACTAATCAAAACAGATCAAACGATTTGGGTAGGCACCGATAATGGGATCTATCAAACACTGCTCGAAAATAACCGCTTAACCTCAATCCGACTGTTTTTCAATTCCTCTAAACCGAATCAGGAAGACCAAATCAATGTGCAGACCATATTTTTTGACAAGGAGAAAAATTTATGGATTGGGACCAAACGGAATGGGATTCTGAAATATAATAATGAAACAGAAGGTTTTGTAGCTTACAAATTCGACCCCAAAAACGTATTTGGTTTAACCAGCAACCGGATTAACTGCTTTTATGAAGATGTATTTGGCGTATTGTGGATTGGTACAGCACAAGGAGGATTGAATAAACTCGATAAAAATCAAAAACCTTTTCAAAACTATACACACAACCCATATGATAACGAATCGCTATCGAGCAACTTGATTAACGATATCATTGAGGACAAAAAAGGGCATATCTGGATTTCATTTTTCGACAACCTAATTTGTCGATCGAATAATGAAATAGATATAACTGAAGGACACCGCATTCAATTTACAAGGCAGGATAATCAGCTTGGGAAATTAAGAAACAGTGTTGTTGTCAGGCTTTTCCAGGATTTAAAAGGCTATTGGTGGATTGGATGCCTTGATGGCTTGTACTTCTATGATGAAACCAACGATAAGTTGAGAAAAGTACAACTAAAATCAACCGACGGAATTTTCACAACGCAGGGAAATCGCGTTATCGAGCAAATTAATTCCAATCAGATTTTAATTGGTGGTTCGCATGTTTATTTACTCGATGAACCTTGGAATTGGATATTAGATGATAAACCGGTTCCGGTAGGTGACAGTCTTTTTGATATTGGAGAAAATAATTCAGTGATAGCTTTTAAAAAGGATGATTTTGGAAATTTGTGGTTTGGGACACAGAATGGAATTTATCGGGTTTTAGAGCAGGATAAAAAGTTTGTTGTCATGAATCATCTACATTCCGACTCAGAAGACGATAAGCTTAGGCTCAGTCATAATTTCATTTTTTGTGTCCATTATAGCTCGGGTAAAACGATTTGGATTGGAGCATTTGGTGGTGGGTTGATGAAATTGGATTTGAATGAATCGGGAGATCCGAAGGAGATTAGAACCTACCATAAGAATGATGGTTTGCCCGATGAGGTTGTTTACGGGATTCTGGAAGATGACGACGGAAAATTATGGATGAGTACTGATATGGGGATTTGCCGTTTAGATCCGGTTTCAGGAAAATTCGATGTTTACGATGTGAGCGATGGAATTATGAACAATAATTTTCGTCAGTCGTCCTTTTTTAAAACAAAGACCGGATTAATGCTGATGGGCGGTTTGAATGGATTAACTGTTTTCAATCCGAAACAAATTACGAAAAACGAGATTCTTCCTAAGGTTTTGATTTCCAGATTGAAAATCAATGATCAACAAATAGTCGCCGGAGAAGAATTTAATAAGGAAGTTATTTTAACTAATTCGATTACAGACACCCGGAAATTGGTTCTAGACTATCAGAACAGAAATATTTCCCTAGACATTGTCGTACAGCACTATTCAACTCCTAAGAAAAACCGTTTGTCGTACATGTTGGAAGGAGTGAATGCCAATTGGATTGAATTTGGTGGCGGAAAAACAACAGCAACCTATACTAATTTGAATGCCGGAACCTATCGCTTTCTTTACAAAGGTACGAATGGCGATGGTATTTGGACCGCAAACACTGGAGAGCTGATAATCCGTGTGTTGGCTCCCTGGTATTTCCGATGGTGGAGTCTGACAATTTGGGCTGCTTTCGTTTTATTGGTGATTTACGGGGTGTTCATGTACTTAGTTAGGTTAGAAAAATTGAAGCAGAACCTAAAATTCGAACAGTTGGACAAGGAGCGGATTCACGAAATGGATCAAGCCAAATTGCGTTTCTTTACAAATATTACGCACGACTTTAAAACGCCGCTTTCACTAATTATCGGACCGCTAGAGAAAATCGCTGACCGCTATCAGCGCAAAGAGGATCAGAAATATGTCTCGATCATTCAAAGTAATATTTCGCGCCTTCAAAAGCTAATTGAACAACTTATTTCATACCGGAAAGCCGAAACGGGGCACTTGGATTTGAAATATACGAATACAAGCTTAGGGAATTTCATTTATCCGCTATTAGAAGCTTTTGAGGAAAATGCAAAGCGAACGAATGTGAACTTCTTTTATAAAGTGAATTCTCCCAACCGGCTGGTGACCATTGATATTGACAGTACCGAACGCATATTGATGAATCTGTTTTCCAATGCTGTTAAATTTACCGGGCAAGATGGAGAAGTTAGTATTGAAGCTGGTTTTCGGGAAGTTGAGAATACTGAGGTTTTGTATATTGAGGTGAGTGATACCGGAATTGGAATTCCGCAGGCACAACTTGAAAAAATATTCGATCGCTTTTATCGGGCTGTCGATGATCGTGGAAGCTGGAGAGGAACCGGAATTGGTCTGGCTTTATGCAAATCGCTGGTTGAATTGATGAAAGGCAAAATAGCGGTGGAGAGTATTCCGGGCGAAAAAACGGTCTTTAAAATTGATTTGCCGTTCGATATTGTGGCAAAGGCAGATGCAGATGCAGGTGAGGATATGATCAAACACCGGAAGATTGTTACAGATTGGATGCCGTCGGAATTGAGTGAATTCCAGGAAAGTGATGGAGATAGTTCGCTACCTTCTATTTTGATAATTGATGATGAACAAGATGTACGTTCATTTTTACACGAAGCGTTTAGCAGTAACTACAAAGTTACTCTTGCTGTTGATGGAGAAGAGGGATTAAAAAAGTTAGCCGAGTGTGACCCTCTTTTGGTTATTTCCGATGTCATGATGCCAAAACTAAGTGGGTATGAGCTTTGTGAGAAAATAAAATCAGATCCTAAAACCTGCCACATTCCTGTTATTTTACTGACAGCTTTGGATGATGATGCCAAGATGATTGAAGGACTGGAACTGGGAGCTGACGACTACATTAAAAAACCATTTTCGATAAAACACCTGGAGATTCGGGTAAAGAAACTCATTGAAAGCAAAAAACGGATTCTTGAATACTTCGCCAATAGTCGTGTTATCCCCGCAGAAGATCTGGGAATGCCGGAAAGAGACCGTCATTTCTTGCAGTGCATTATTGCGCTAATTGAAACCAATATGTCCGATTCAACCTTTGGGGTTGAAGAATTGGCAAAATCAGCCGGGATGAGCTCAACACACCTGTACCGAAGACTAAAGCAGCTAACGGGGCAAGTTCCGAATGTTTATCTGCGGAATTTTCGTTTGCAAAAAGCGGCCGAGCTGCTGAAATCGAACAAAGATATTAACGCCGTAGAAGTGATGTATGAAATTGGAATAGAATCACCATCCTACTTATCAACTGCTTTCAAAAAGTTGCATGGCGTGTCTCCTTCCGAATTCCAAAAAAGGAGCTAGTGCTACTTGAACTGATTCAAGTAGAAGAGCATTTTTTAGTCTTTTGCCCAATGCGCATTGTGGTTGAAGCTTTAAAATGCACTTTTGTCGGCAGGGCTTTTGGCAGTAAAATTTTATTTTTCGAATCTCGCAAAGTAGGATGCGATGATTTATTTTTTGCATTTCTTATAGTCCGGACGTGATTGCGTAATATAATCACCAAAATATTTCGTGAACCAATTTGTGTTGGTATGCTTTTCGTGACAAATCGTAAGAATGTGCCGCTCCATTGGAAATTTTCTCGCTCGTTTTAGTATCTCAAAAGTCGATCGGCCTAATTAGCAAAATATTAATAGGTTACGTTGTTTTGTGTTGTTGGCGGAAGTCTCTCCAGTACTGTTCTTTTGGTAAATTTAAAAGTAAAATGCGTTGAGCTTAATATGTTTGATTTGAGCAATGATGGGCTTTAATGAGCTTATAAACAGGTAGTAATACTTTCTCTATTCATGTGTTCGATTGAAGCAAGCATTTTATTTTTTTGAGAAATAGAGAATTCGTGTGTTCGATTAGTTTTGGTAGCATCTAATTAAACAAGCATTCATCGAGTTTACGAACGAAGATCAAACCTAATTGATTTCATTATGAAAAAAATCGTTACAATTTTTTTATGGTTTATTTCTGTTTCCGTTTTTGCACAAACGCAAAACATTACAGGGAGAGTAATCGACTCTGCGGGAGAACCACTCCCAGGGGCAACAATCGTTGTTAAAGGTGCGACTACGGGTACAACTACCGATATTGATGGTAATTACAAATTACCCAATGTATCAGTTGAAAGTATTTTAGTTTTCTCTTTTGTGGGAATGGTCTCGCAGGAAATTAAAGTCGGAAACCGATCAACAATTTCAGTAACACTGGTTGCCGATGCGATTGGACTTGACGAGGTTGTTGCTATCGGATATGGAACTGTCAGAAAAAAAGATTTGACAGGTTCAGTATCAACGGTTGATACAAAAGACGATAGACTTCTTTATAAAGTACAAATAAATTGAGCGATATGAAATATTTGATGCGATTAGCAATTTCCTTCCTCCCGGTGGCTCTGGTTGCCCTGGAAAGCACAGGGCAAAAGCCCAACATTATTTACCTGATGGCCGATGACCAGAATGTTTTATCGGTTGGATGCTATGGTAACAGTGAAGTCAAAACCCCCAATATGGACAAAATAGGGAATCAAGGGATTATTTTTGCGAGACATTACAATACCACGGCGATTTGCATGGCCAGTCGGGCAACCGTTTTTACAGGGATGTACGAATACAAAACGGGAACTAATTTCGACCATGGAGATATGAAGCCGGAAGTTTGGAAAAAGTCCTATCCTGTGCTTCTTCGGGAAGCTGGTTATCTAACTGCTTTTGCCGGGAAATTTGGTTTCGAAGTGGAAGAACTGGGTTTATGCGAGGACGATTTTGATATTTGGGGAGGTGCGCCGGGACAATCTGGATATGTTACGAAGAAGAATAGCTCGATGGCTAAATATGCTGAGGATTATCCCCATTCAACTTTGTCGTATGGTGCATTTGGGCAGGACGTAATACGTGAGGCTGTAAAGCAAAATAAACCTTTTTGTTTGTCCATAAGTTTCAAAGCGCCTCACCGCCCTGTACAGCCTGATCCAAAATTTGACGATGTGTATGCCGGAAAGACCTTCACCAAGCCAGCGAATTTTGGTCGCGAAGCTGGTGAACACATGTCAGCGCAAAGCAAGCAGGGAAGGCAATACGCACGTTTCCATGAATGGCACTACGATACCGATTACGACGGTGTGATGGCTAAATATTATCAGCTTGTTTATGGGATCGATGTCGCGGTTGGAATGATAATGGAAGAGCTGGAGAAACAGGGGATTGCCGACAATACAGTTATTATTTATACGAGCGACAATGGTTATATCTGTGGTTCGCACGGATATGCTTCAAAAGTACTTCCCATGGAAGAGGCATCGCGTGCCCCTTTAATGATCTACGATCCGAGAAGCGCCAGTGCTGGTAAAAAGCTGACATGTGCGGCGCTTACCGGAAATATCGATTTCGCACCAACAATTCTCGATTTGGCAGGTGTGCCAATTCCTGAAAACATGGATGGGGAAAGTATGGTTCCACTTTTAAGAAAGCCTAAAAAAGATATTCACGAACAGTTAGCATTTATCAATGCATGGGGAGTTGTGCCCACTCAAAGCCTTACTTGCCTTACAAAAGACTGGAAATATACATATTGGTGGTATGGCGATTCAGAAATGAAGCCAACCGAAGAATTGTATAATTTGAAAAGTGATCCTTTAGAGATGAAAAATCTTGCAAAAGATCCAAAATCATTTTCAACGCTCAAAACCATGCGTGCTAAATACGATGCCGAATTAGAGCGATGGAAACAAGAAACCGTGAGTTATAACAACTATCAGCAATACACGACCTTGTTTGATCGTACGATTCCATGGGAACAAAAAAACTTCACGAAAAGCAAAAATACAGATGAATCAAATCATTAAAATAAAATTGGTTTTCCTTGCCTTAATTGCATTCACAAGCCTACAGGCACAGGAGCAAAAAAGTGAACCTAATATCATCTTCATCTTTGCCGATGATTGGGGCTATGGCGACCTTAGTTGTCATGGAAGTTCTTTTGTAAAAACACCAAACCTCGATAAAATGGCAAGCCAAGGCATGGACTTTGCCAATTTTACAGTGAATAGTCCGGTGTGCTCTCCCAGTCGGGTTGCAGTAATGACCGGACAGTTTCCGGCGCGGCAATGTATTCATCAGCATTTTCAGGGGGTCGGTGCGCACATAAAGAGAGGTATGCCCGATTGGCTGGATGTGGATGGAATGTCGTTGCCGCTAGAATTGCAGAAGGCCGGTTATGTTACAGGTCACTTTGGAAAATGGCATCTTGGTTCAGATACAGGAATGCCTACTGAAGATCAATACGGATATGATGAATACGCTACATTCAATGGATCAGGAACCATTGAAATCCCCAAGGCTGGTTCTGTTGGTGTCGATTATGCTGAAAAGTTTATAAACAAGCATAAAGATCAGCCGTTTTTTGTCAACTTATGGCTTCACGAGGCTCATTTAAACCACTATCCACAAGAGCGGTTTATGAAGCAATTTAGTTATTTAGACGAGCAGGAGCGGGTGTAGCATCCGTAATTGCCGAAGGCGATGAAGCGGTAGGTCGAATTTTAAACCTGCTGAAGGAACTAAATATCGACGAAAACACCTTGGTCGTTTTTTCGACCGAATGCTGCCGGTAAACCAGACAACTCAGCTAAAAATCTTCCTGAAAATATTTTATTCAACCTGAAAACCGACATCAGTGAAAAAGAAAATTTGGCAGAAAGGTATCCTGAAAAAGTGAAGGAATTAAAGGAGTTGCTTATCAAGCAGATTAATGACGGAAGAAGCACTCCGGGTAAGGTTCAAAAGAATGATGAAATCGCTTTTCCATGGGTGCAGGCAGCGTTTGCCGTAGAACCTAACTAAAACAAAAAGTTATTATGGATACATCCTGTTATATTGTACATCACATGACCAGAATTAAAACTTTAATATTCGTCGTTTTTATACTTATCGGACAATTGAGTTATTCTCAAAATCCAATTCTTAGGGATAGCGAGCCTGGTTTTTTATATGTGTGCGATCCTTCTGCGGAGGTATTTAACGGCAAAGTTTATCTCTATTGTTCGCACGATCAGCCCGACGCTGTTAATTATGAATCGATGAAGGATTATGAGATTCTCGAGTCGTCGGATTTGGTAAATTGGATAAATCATGGCGTGGTACTGGATCCCCAACTGGATCCTGGGTTTGAATATGCCCATTCGAACATGAATGCGCCCGATGCTGCCTATAAAGATGGCTGGTACTATTGGTATTTCCCATGCGATATAACTGAAGTCGGTGTGGCAAAAAGCCGCACTCCCGTTGGACCTTGGGAATCTGCGGTTAATACGGAGATTACAAAGATTTTTGATCCCACAGTATTCGTCGACGACGACGGACAAGCATATATTTATGGCAACGATCATTGGGTAGATATTGGTGAACCAGGTCGTTTTATGATGGGTGCTAAACTAAAAGACAATATGGTGGAATTAGAAGGGCCATGGGTTCGGTTGACTAAAGAAGATGTTAACGAAGCGGTTCATGTATTTAAACGTAACGGTATATACTATTTCAATGCCCGGGTTGGTAAAGAAACAAAATATTGGATGGCCGATTCTCCATTGCCCCAGTATGCAGAATTAAAAGGAGTCCTTGCGCCTGATTCTCCACAGTCACCTAACCATGTTTCAGCAATTGAGTTTAACAATGAGTGGTATCTCTTTTATCATCGTGGCGATGTGAACAATGGAAGTGGATGCAAACGCTCGGCCTGGCAAATAACAGGAAGAGCAAATAAAATCGTGGTGAAATATATTTGAATCAGGAGATCAATCGAGAAAGCTTTCCCTGGTGCGAATAGCCGGGTCTGTAAAAACGGCATTCCATGTAATTTCGTAATTAGAGCCATTTATCGATCCTCATTTTCAATACTATGCACGAATCGAGCATGAAAACGACCGTTTAGAGAAAAGTGATAAACAGATTTTAAGTACCTTCAACATTATAATCAAACCACTAATTTTGAAGAATACGATTACTCGATTAGCCTTTTGGGCCGTGTTTGTTTTGTTATGGCAAATCTCGTTTTCTGAAACATTGAAGTTCGAGCATTTTTCGAACAAAGACGGTTTTAATCAGAATACGATCAACGCTATTGTAGACGATAAATATGGATTTTTATGGTTTGGCACACCTAACGGTTTGATTCAATATGACGGGTATGATTTTATTAATTTCAATCACGATCCGCTAAATGAAAATAGTATTTCCAACAATTATGTGCAGAGCCTCTTCACTGATTCGGATGGAAATCTATGGATTGGAACCTGGGCTGGAATTAATGTCTATATTCCGCGTATAGAGCGAATCATTAGGGTGCCGGCTTATCCCAATCTGGTGGTTAACCAAATAACTGCCGATTCCGATGGCCTCGTCTGGATTTCGGGAACAAATGCGCTTTTTACTTGTCGTCTGAATAATGTCGACAACACGATTTCTTTTGACGTTTCTGATAACTTATTCAAAGCTGAACCGAGTATTTTACCAAATTCTGAAATCTGTTTCATTGATCGAAATCGAATTCTTTCCTTTAACGAACGTGGATTGTTTACCGTTAAATTTGAAACAGATGCTTCAACCGGAAATGTTAGCTTAACCTCCGTTCACAATTATTCGGAACTTGCTAATTTGGAAATAAAGGCGATTCATAAAGCCGACAATCTATTTTGGATTGGAACAAATAGCGGTCTGTATAAAATCATTATAGACGGAGAACGGCTTCGAATTATGGAGAAATTTGAGCTGACCACCTGGGATAATCGAGTTATATCGGATTTGGACGTACTTTCTATTTTCGAAGACCAAGAAGGGAATGTTTGGATCGGTTCTATCGACGAGGGGATTTTCAAATATAACTACCAAACAGATAGTTTCGAGAACTATGGTTACAATCCGAAGGATGAAACCGGAATTAGTAACCCGCGCATCAACTGTTTTTTTCAGGACCGTTTTGGCGTTTTATGGATAGGTACAGCGCAAGGAGGCATAAATAAACTGGATGTCAGACAAAAGCAGTTTATAAGTTACTTCAATAACCCATACCATGCCGCTTCAATCTCGGGTAACCTAATCAACAGCATTTTAGAAGATAGCAAAGGATATCTATGGGTTGCAAATTACAAAGAACCGATTTGTAGAAGTATTGCACCGGTAGACGTGAATAATATCGGACAACTAAATTTCGAGTGTGCTGAAGGCCAGTGCAATAAAGAACGAAATAACGTTGTTAGTGTAATTTACGAAGACCGTAAAGGATTTATTTGGTTTGGCGGGAACAAGTCGGTTTACGTTTTTAATCCGGGTACAAAACAATGTAAAAAGGTTGAATTTGAAGAGGATGGAGTGAATTTTTCGTTGACTTCCTGTCGGGTTATTAATCAAATTAACTCAAACACCGTTTTGTTGGGTGGGAACAGCGTGTTGCTCGTTAAAAACCCTTGGGATCAATTTCAGAAGTCGAACAATCCGATATTTAACATCAGCGATGTTTTTGGAGAGCTGGGACTGATTCAGGCTTTTGTAAAAGACCGATTCAACAGGCTGTGGTTTGGTTCTAACAACGGTTTATTTTTATGCGACATTAACGATGATAAAATCACTGCCAATAAAGGGTATTCATCTGATGAAGGTTCTGATATTAAGCTGAGCCACAATAATATTTTTTCACTTTATGAAGATCGTAAAGGCCAAATTTGGGTCGGTACCTTTGGTGGAGGATTAAACAAAATAACCCTGGATAATGAGGGCTTACCACTGCATGTTGAGCATTTCAGAAAAAATGGAATTTTACCCGACGATGCGGTGTATGGAATTTTGCAGGAAGATGACCAACATCTTTGGTTGAGTACAGACATGGGCTTGTGCCGGATGAATATCGTTGAAAATAAAATCGACTTGTTTGACGTACGAGATGGTCTGATTAATAACAACTTCAGGCAGGGCGCTTACCACAAGGGCAAATCAGGATACTTCTATTTTGGTGGCTTAAACGGACTGACCATATTTAAGCCCGAAAACATAAAATTAAACGATGTGTTGCCCAATTCGCTGATTTCGGGGGTTGATATTAACCATAGTTCAATAAAAATCGGTGACGAAGTAAACGGCAAAATCATATTAAATAAATCGGTTTTCGAGACCAATGAAATTACAATAAAGCATCAGGCTAAAATTGTTAGCTTCCATATTGCGACTCAGCACAATGCAGCTCCCCGAAAGAACAAAATAGCCTACATGCTCGAAGGTTTTAATAACGACTGGATGGAAAGCCGCGACGGAAAAACAACCATTACCTATACCAACCTGCCCGCCGGTGAGTATATCTTGCGTATAAAAAGTGCAAATGGCGATGGTCTGTGGAATACTGAAAGCCGTGACCTGAAAATTACTGTTCTGCCTCCATGGTATCAAACGATCTGGGCTATTATGGCATTTATTTTTGTGTTTATTGCCCTTATTATTGGCGTGGTGGTTTATTTTATAAATCACGAAAAATTGAAACAGCGACTAAATTATGAGCAAATCGACAAACGTCGCATTGATAGCATCAACCAGGCAAAACTTCGGTTTTTCACCGATATATCTCACGAATTCAGAACACCTTTAACACTAATCTCGGGCCCGCTCGAACACCTTATACAGCGTAATACCGACAAGGAAAATGTCCGCGATTTAACCTTGATTCAAAACAATGCCAAGCGGCTTTTAAGGCTTGTCGACCAGCTGGTAACCTTTCGGAAAGCTGAGCAGGGATATTTAACGCTCAATCAAACTAACGTTACGCTAAGTGATTTTATTTACCCCACAACCGAGGCTTTCGAAGATTATGCGATTCAAAAAAATATCAACTTCTTTTATAAAATAAACTCTCCGAATGAAGAGGTGGTAATTGATGTTGAAAAAACCGAGCGGATTATTTTTAACCTGCTTTCCAATTCATTCAGGCATACCCCGGCACATGGCAACATCAGCATCGAAACCGATGTCGTATTGCCGGCCGGACAAAAGATGATAAGCATTAAAGTTATTGATACCGGCAGAGGTATTCCAAAAGATAAACAAGAACGAATATTTGACCGTTTCTACCAGCTCGAAAGACGAAATGAAAATGTGGGAGGTACAGGAATTGGTCTTGCGTTTTGCAAGTCGCTTATCGATTTAATGGGGGGGACAATTACTGTTGAAAGTGAGCCTGATAACCGAACTTGTTTTACGATCCTAATTCCATCGAAAGCAATTGAAGATAAGAATGCAAAAATGACATTAGGCGCTCAATCATTTATCAAAGACTGGATTCCGACCCAAAGCAATGGCGCCGAACTCACAATTGCTGCATCGAACGATGAAACAAAGGAATCAACGGTCGTTATTGTGGACGATGAAGTTGATGTTCGTGATTTTTTATTGAATTTATTTAGCGAAAAGTATTCCGTAATTCTGGCCGAAAATGGGGTGGATGGGTTGAATAAAATAAGGCAATACAACCCCGATTTAATAGTAAGCGACGTGATGATGCCCGAAATGAATGGCTTTGTACTTTGCGAAACAATAAAATCAGACCCTGAATTGTGCCATATGCCGGTAGTTTTGCTGACGGCATTGGATGACACGGAAAACCAGATAAAAGGTCTTGAATTTAGGGCCGACGATTATATTGGCAAACCGTTTTCACCAAGACATCTCGCAATCCGGGTTGAACAACTGATTGAGAACAAGAAGCGTTTAAAGGAATATTTTTCAAAAAACAGTGATATTCCTGACAAAACCATACAGATTTCTACCCGCGATAAGGATTTCTTGAACCAGGTGGTTTCTGCCATCGAAAATAACCTTTCCGACTCAAGCTTTGGAGTGGAAGAGTTGGCCAATGAAATCGGATTGAGTCCATCGCAGTTTTATCGTCGGTTAAAACAATTAACCGGTCAAATACCAAATGTGTATTTGCGTAACTATCGGTTACAAAGGGCTGCCGAACTCCTGAAAAGTAACGAAGGCCTTAACGTAGCCGAAGTCATGTATCAAATTGGCATCGAATCGAATTCATATTTCTCAACATCGTTTAAAAAGCTACATGGTGCTTCTCCTTCTGAATTTATAAAGCGGCACATTTCGTAGGAAAAAAAATGTTAGGCGTTAAGTGTCTGACTCTTGGTTTTTTTCTTGCACACTATTTCAGCAAATAATTGCCCGAATTGAGAAAGCTGTTTGCCCATATTTTGGCGTTTTTTGTAGTGGTTATAATTTATAGAAAGTAATTCTTACTTCAGGGCAAAACGAATAAGGTCGTATATAGAGCTCTGGGGTAGCTTTTCAACGAAGACAAACTAGACCACTTATGAAATTCATTTTCTCATTCTTAGTATTTTCCGGATTCTTGTTTTTTCTATCGTGTGAAAACGATAACGCTGAAAAGCAACTCTTACAAACCATTGAAGACTACGAAAATGCTTGGGCTGCCGGCGATTTTTTAACCGTAGAATCGTTTTTTGCCGATAGTGCCAAGCGGCTTCATACCGAACCTTATGTTTGGGACAGAAAAGAGATTAAGCGATATTTTGAAGAACGCGCAGCACAAAAACAACCCAATACAACTCCGCCTAAAAAAAATGACTGGAAAAAAGACCGCGAATACCTCGAAATTCGTGTGGAATGCAACATTGCCTACGATGTATTTACCACCGAAAAATTTAAGGCATTGCATATTTGGGAAAAGCAGAACGACGGTTCCTGGAAGATTATTTACGACATGGGAATGTTGAATTATCCCTGCGAAAATTAAATTGATATAAACTTCTCCAACTAAACCGAATGACAAAATTATCTCAACTTGTTCTGTTTATATTATTCGTAGCATGGATTTCATGCCAAGCAAAAAACGAGGAGACTTTTGCTCCTATAACAAATGGGGTAGTGCCTCAAACTGTCGATGAACTATGGGCTGACTTCGACCCAAGAGCAGAGTCACTCGATACTGAAATCCTTTTTGAATGGGAAGAAGATGGAGTGATATTGCAAGTATTACGTTATCGGATTGGCCTATTTAAAGGGCAGAAAGCCAAAATTGCCGCCATTTACGGATATCCCAAAGGAGCTGTTAATCTTCCAGGCTTGTTGCAAATTCATGGAGGAGGACAATACGCCGATTATAGGCCGGTGCTTACAAATGCGAAAAGGGGGTATGCAACCTTGTCGATTTCGTGGGCAGGGCGGATAAACGCCCCCGATTACAAGGTTACACCCGATGAAGTGAAATTGTTTTGGGAAAACGATACAGCCAATGCCAATTATAAATTAACAACCGATTGGGGCGCACTTGACGCTTACCATGCGCCTTGCCGAAATGCAGCGAATAATTTTGCTTCCGTTGAAGCTAACTCATGGACACTCGACTCCATTGAGTCACCACGAAATAACAGTTGGTTTCTGGCTTCTGTTGCAGCTCGGCGAGGTTTAACTTTTTTAGAGCAACAGCCACAAGTTAACCCCGATAAATTGGGTGTATACGGGCATTCCATGGGAGGAAAACTTACTGTGTTGACAGCTATTGATCCAAGAGTGAAAGCTGCGGCTCCATCGTGCGGAGGAATTAGCAATAACGATAATGAAAATGCTCTTTACCAAAAAACCATCGCCGATAATGTTTATTTGCAAAAGATAAATTGCCCTATCATTTTCTTGAGCCCAACCAATGATTTTCACGGGCATTTGCAAGATGTTCCCAAAGCCATCGACTTGATTAAAACCAACGATTGGCGTGTGGTTAGTTCTCCGCACCAAAGTCATCAGGATCATGGAAATTTTGAGGTAACCGGCCTGCTTTGGTTCGACCAGTATTTGAAAGGTGAATTCACATACCCGGAAACACCAAAGACAGAAATGGCACTAAAAACTCAAAGTGGTATCCCTTCGTTTTCAGTTATTCCGGATTCATCAAAAGAAATTTTGGAGGTGGAAATCTATTATACGCAACAGGCTGACTTTGTAGATGATGTTCCGGAAAGGGAACACCGGAAAAGTCGCTTCTGGCACTATTCAAAACCAACAAGAAATGATAAAGTTTGGACGGCAGAACTGCCCCTGATCGATAAGGAAAGCACACTATGGGCTTATGCTAATGTGCGTTACAAGTTAGATGTTCCGGTTACCGGGGCAGGCTACTATTACAGGATTTATACCGTAGATAATTTCAATCTATCAACTCCAATCGAAATTGCAACTTCTGAGCAATTACAGGCAGCTGGGACTATTGTAACTGAAAAGCCATCGCTATTAATCGAGGGTTTTGAAGCCAACTGGCAAAAAGACTGGTTCGCCTACAAACCCGAAAAATGGGAGCTGGCAACGCATAAAATATATTCCAGGAAATGGAAAGCTCCGGAAAACGCCATGCTGGAATTTAGTATTCGATCGGTTAACCCAAACGCGTTGGTCGTTAGCTCTAATTCTTACGCAACAGAAATTCAACTAAAAGGAGGGAATGAATGGCAAAAAATCACGGTACCTGCAAAGAGTCTTAAAAATGCACTCGGCGAGGCTTTAACAGATTGGTCTCTTGCTACTGAACTAAAATTTAGTGCCAACGAAAGTTTCAGGGAAAAGGCCGATGGACAGAACCAGGATATGGAATTGGGTACCGAATGGAAAGGTGAGAAACCTGAGTTCAGAAACTTGAGATGGATAAAAAAATAACCTATAAAAACAATCGAATAAAATGAGACATTTATTTTTTGTATTGGTACTGCTTATTGTTGGTGCAGTTGTCAATGGGCAGACGATTAAAATAGACGGTGATACTCCCTGGGTAATCAGCGAGGCAGACTATGAAAACATACCCATTCAAAAAGCAATACGCGATGCCGAGCGCGATTGGTACAAAGTCTTTGGTTATCCACCTGTGATATTCAAAAACAAACCCGCTTCCAGTTGGGATGGACCTGTGGTCGTGTTGGGATCAGCCCAAAACACCAAAGAGTTGCTTGAGAGTCAAGTGCCCGGCGGGAACGAACAATATCATATTTCGGTCGATAAAGTAGCAGGGGGAAATAAAGCCGTACTAGCCGTAGGTTCAGACACAAGGGGAACTATTTATGCCATTTATACTTTTTGTGAAGAGGTGCTTGGAATTGACCCCATGTATATTTTCACTGACCACAAACCGACAAAGCAAACTGAAATTGTTTTGAATGCAGACTTTGACATCCGTTCTAAAAAACCAACGTTCGAATATCGGGGATGGTTTATAAACGATGAGGAGCTGCACGATGGAATGCACCGCGACCCGCTGGGAGGCAATGTTATTTCAATGGAGTGGATGGACAAAATCCTCGAAACGTTGTTGCGTTGTAAGTGTAATATGATTGCGCCGGAATCGGCTCCATACTCCGATGCAACGGTTTACGAACTCTGCAAACGCCGCGATGTAGTAATTACCTTTCACCATATCCTTCCCGTTGGTCTGAACATGATGGACTGGCCCCAAGGAGTACCATTTTCGTACATCACACACAAAGATATTTTGGAAGATGCCTGGCGTAAATCAGCGAAAGTTTTGGCAGACAAGAAGGTGGCCTGGACAATTGGTTTTCGGGGTGAATCCGATGGAGCATTTTGGAATAGCGACCCGGCCGCGCCAACCGATGATCAGGGGCGAGCCAACGTAATTTCAGAGGCCATGCACAAACAAGTGGAAATCATTCGCGAAGTGGACCCCGATGCAACGATAATAGCCGCTCTTTGGAATGAACTGGGTGAGTTTTACAACAAAGGAAT
The DNA here is from genome assembly GCF_041596335.1 of Mangrovibacterium sp. Lineage (GTDB taxonomy): Bacteria > Bacteroidota > Bacteroidia > Bacteroidales > Prolixibacteraceae > Mangrovibacterium. The sequence goes on from NZ_JBFHIT010000002.1 coordinate 27,420, forward strand.
TCTAAAAGTTCCTGCCGGCGTTTGTAAAATGTTTGTCGACGACGGTCGTGGTTTTATGCGCGATAAAGGCGATGGCTCGGACCTTGACCCGGGCGATGGACTTTATTACCATGTAATGATGCAGATGCTAACACAAAACCGCACCACCGAAGCGGTTCCTCCTGCACGCATTTACAGCGAACTAAAAAGATACGTTGACAGAGGAGCAACAAAATATGCCATAATAAATGTAAGTGGAATTCGCCCGGCAGCTATGTCGGTTGAAGCGATAAGCGATTTCATGTGGGATGCTGAATCGGTTTTAAACAAAGCACCTGAAGAAGCAATGGAAGAATATCTCCTTGATTGGTATGCCAAAGAATTTTCGCCCGAGCTGGCACAAACGCTAACAGACTTGCGCCTGAAATATTACGATATTCCGTACATGCGCGACAAAATGCCCGTGCAAGGTCGCTGGCGTGGTGCACGAGCGGAGCATTTGTTACTGTTTCTTACTCAGAGTCTGCTACAAAATATTACGCTTGCCTTGGACGAGGGTAAGAGTCTCGATGATGTGAAGGAGCAATTAGAGGCAGGAAGACGATACATTAGTTTAGACATGGCACGCGAGCCTCTTGCCGGAAACGCAGAATTTTTCCCCGAACTTTGGGACGAAACATTAGCCTGTGCAAAAGAAATTCCTCAGGAACGTCAGGACTACTACCAATTCCATTTTACCTATCAGGTAGCAGTTCATATGTATTCCAGTAAAATGCTGACCATTGTGTGCGATGCTTACGAAGCTTTTGAGAAAAACAATGATGCCCGGGCCTTTGCTCTGCAGATGGAAGAAGCGCTGGGATTAATGGAACGAATTATAGCAGAGGCTCATAGGGCTGAATATGGTATTTGGGATACGATGTTTATGCATGTTCGTTTAATGGATTTGTTTAAAACACGTTTGATGCTGAAAGCTACCATCGCAAAAATTAACAACCAACCTTTTACCAACGAAAGTAGAGGATATTGGGGTGGTTCATTCTGGGGTGCAGCTCAAGAGTACATGCAGCATGGCGATGGAACATTCCCGTATTTTTATAAAAACTCCGGATCTGGGTTGAATGTATTAGAAGAAAAGAATCAATAGAAACACGCATAAATCATGAAGAACCTAACATTAACACTTTTTCTGCTTGTTTTTGCAACAGTTGCAAACAGCCAACAAAACACAAGTGTATTCAATATAAAGAATTTTGGGGCGAAAGGGGATAGTATCACTAATGATACCAAAGCCATACAGACAGCCATTGATGCCTGTACCGAAGCCGGAGGTGGAAAGGTGTGGGTTCCGGCCGGAGATTATGTTATTGCACCTATTCACCTTAAAAGTAATGTTACCTTTTCCCTGGATTATGGCGCAAGTTTGCTGGGAAGCCAGAACATAGACGACTATAAAACGGATAACATGATTCCATCACGTGAAGGAAACAGCGAATGCCTTATTTATGCGGGTAATGCTTCTAATATTACTTTGGAAGGTTTGGGAACGATTGATGGACGCGGAACACCTGAGGCATTTCCCCGATTTGCAGGTCCGGGAGGCAAAGACAACCGTCCTCGTCTGGTACGGATTGAAAACTGTAAAAATGTAACCTTTTCGGGATTAACCTACCGTCGGCCGGCATTTTGGGGAATACATCTTGTTGATTGCAAAAAACTTCATATAAACGGGGTGAAAATTGACTTTAGAAACAACGGTGCTAACAATGATGGTTTAGACATAGATGGCTGCGAAGATGTGTTGGTTGAAAACTGCGACATCAATTCAGGTGACGATGCTATTTGTTTGAAGAGCTCGCTAAATCCGTGCAAGGATTTTATTGTGCGAAACTGCATTGTATCAAGTCACACAGCGCCCTTAAAATTTGGCACATCATCAAGTGGTGGTTTCATCAATATTAAAGTAGAGAACTGCTATTTTTACGATTGCCCAATGGGGGCTATAAAACTCCAAATAGTTGATGGTGGCACAATGGAAAACATTGACATCAGTCGTATTAAAGTTGTAAATGGAGGTTCCCCTATTTTTATCCGCCTGGGAAACCGAGGTAGGATTTATACTGCTAACACCTATACCGGCACAGATAATATTAATGGTGTGAAACCGGAAGGTGCACCGGTTGGCTCGGTAAAAAACATCCGTATCAGCGATGTTGTTGCCGAGGTAAACTTTCCTGATCGGGAACAAGATAAAAAAGCGAGTTATAAAAATGCCGATTACAAGACCGAAGAATTGACTGAGCGCGAAAAAGCGCAAGCCGGACCCATAATGATAGCCGGAATCCCGGGGCATTACATCGAAAATGTAACGCTCGAAAACATTAGCATTTCATATCCCGGCGAAGGAACAAAAGCAGAAGCTAACGCAGTTGTTGCCGAAGACATAAATCGTTATCCCGAGCAGTATTTCTTTGGAGTTTTACCGGCTTGGGGGGCCTACATCAGGCATGCAAAAAACATTCAGTTTAAAAATGTAAAAATGACTTCCCGCAAACCCGATGCCCGCGAAATGATTGTGCTGGTAAATGTCGATGGCTTTGTGAATGAATAAAAGCCCCTCCCAGCCTCCCCAAAGGGAGAAGTAGGAAATAGATATGTAAAAAATTAGATACAAGAAATTGAAAACCACTCCAGTTCTCCCCCTTCGGGGGAGTTAGAGGGGGCTTAATTACAAAATATGAAACCAATAAAAACCTTAAGCTTATTACTGGTGGCACTTTTGGGGGTAAGCCAGTTAATTGCCCAAACCAACGAAGCCAAACATGTCGATTATTCCGTAAGAACTCCAATTCCACGACGGAATTTAAAACTCGATCCTTCAGGTATTATTTATTACGTTGCAAAAAATGGGAACGACCAAAATCCTGGCTCAAAAGAACAACCTTTTCTAACCATTCAAAAGTACGCCGAAATTGCCCAACCCGGCGATGTGGTTTTGGTGCGCGAAGGAACATATCGCGAAACCATTCAGCCTAAAAACGGTGGACGAACAGGTGACCCAATTCGATATGCTGTGTATCCGGGCGAGAAAGTAACCATTAGTGGCACTGAAATAATTGATGTGGAATGGAAAAAGTTCAAAGGTCCCATTTACCAGGCGAGAGTTGATTTAGAAAATGTGGAGCAACTTTTTGTTGATGGCGAAATGATGATTGAAGCACGCTGGCCCAACATGACTTTTGAGCAGATTTGGGAACGCGACTCGTGGGCAAAATCGGATAAAGGAAGTGCATACGAAAGTATGGTTGACCCGGAATTGGCCAAAACCAATATTGATTGGACAGGTGCCATTGCAACTTTGAATGTAGCCCACCAGTTTCATACCTGGACACGCAAAGTAAGCAAACACGTAAAAGGTGGCGATACCTTTGAGTATGTGGGCAACATGGGAAAACTTTCAGGTACAATCGGTATTCCATGGCATTGGGAAAACGATTATTATTACCTTTCAGGAAAACTGGAAGCGCTCGACATCGCAACCGAATGGTTTTACGATGCTGAAAATAAAATGCTTTATTTGTGGACTCCCGATGGCAAAAGTCCGGAGAAACATACGGTTGAGGTAAAAGCTCGCGAAAATGGATTTGTGGTGGAAAACTTAAACGAAATTCATCTCATTGGTTTTAACTTTTTAGCCTGTACTTTTCAGTTTAAAAATACAGTACACAGCGTGGTTGACGATTGCCATTTGCTTTTTCCAACCTACCGAAGAGAATTGGGTGACGAAGGAACCGGCGATCCAATTACCGGTATGACCGGCTCGCATAACCTGATTCAAAATACAACACTGGGATATACTCCTTTAAGTGGACTGGCCATGGAAGGCGGCTACAACACTTTAAGAAATAACCTAATCCACGATGTTTGCTGGAATGGCTCACTGCGTTACCCGGCCATAAAAATGTCGGCAGGCGATACACCCAACAACCAGTGGAATCCGACAGTTGTATGCGGAAATACTGTTTATAATGCGGGAAGTGCAGGCATTGGTTTTCGCCACCAATGTTACATTGTTGAATACAACTATGTGCACCACTGCGGAATGATGAGCCACGATGTGGCCGCCATTTATACCAGTGGTTCCAGCATTGCCGGAAGTACTGTTCGGTACAACTGGGTGCACAACTGCCATCCCGAAATTGAAAATGGGCAAAACATTGGGCTTGGAATCCGTGCCGACGACCAGTGCCGCAACATGACCGTTCACCACAATGTAGTATGGGATGTGGGTCTCGATGCAATTGTTATGAAAGGAGAATACCATAAAGTTTACAACAATACCACTTTTCATACCCAGCCTGAATTTGAGTTTGCCAATTCCATACGAATGGATACTGAACCAGAACCTTACAAAGCATGGCGAATGGATTCACCTTTATTTAACGAGCAGAATGCTCATTCACTAGTATTTAACAATGTAACAGGCTTAATTCGTGCCGAGCATAAAAAATCAACGCCTTTGGTAAATGCAAGCAATGTTGTGCATAATCAGTTAAATTATAGTCCTGACTTAAAGGATATTAAAAACTTCGATTTTCGCCCGGTCGATAATTCAACTCTTATTGATGGCGGTATAGCAATGCCAGGTTTAACCGATCATTTTGAAGGCGATGCTCCTGATATTGGCGCCTATGAACATGGAGGAGTAAATTGGGTGCCGGGTTATCAGCCGCAAAAGGCCCTGTTTTATCTTAATCGTAAAGCCTATGATAAGTTAACCGACTGACTTTAAATAATTTCAAATATTGTTATGTGGATTATTAGTGTTTTAATAATTGTATTGCAGTTTGTTGTAAATACCGTTGAGGTTCCTCAAAGTTTTACCAAGCAGCCCAACGTAATTTTCGTTTTTGCCGACGACCAGTGTTCCAATTCACTAAGTATGAAAGGCGACGCGGTTATTCAAACTCTAACTATTGATAAGCTGGTTTTAATTTGAAGGAAGATCCAAGGGAATAAAATAATTTAGCGCGAAATTCAAAATAACAAACCATTCATGAACGTTACCGCGAAAGATGTGCCGAGTTGCGCGTTGGTTTGGAGAAGTGAGGAATGCAAAATAAGGTGCTGAAGTAAAGTTTTCACTTTTTTCTGTTCTTTTCGTTTTTAGGTATGATTAAAGCAAAAAGTTGACAGATTAGAGAATTAAACCCTGTTGTTTTTCATCAATATTTGTTGGGTAAAACCAATAAACCTAATTTGAAATGGGAAGAACAACTCTATTTGCCTTATTTTTCTTCCAAAGTCTGATCTTCCAACTTTCAGCACAAGAAAATCCCCCAAGTTATAAGCATGGTTTAACGATGATAACTCCCGCTACCCAGTGGCGCGAAGCCTTGCCATCGGGAAACGGTACCATTGGCGCTTTAGTTTATGGAAATATTCACCAGGAACGGGTGTTGTTTAATCATAATGAACTTTGGTATGGTGGTCGTGTGGATGAAATTCCCGATATGTCAGCAGAGCTTCCCGTAGTGCGAAAATTAATGCTTGAAGGGAATTATCTGGCGGCAAATGATCATTATACCAATACCTTACGGGAGACGGGATTTAAAGGGCAAAATGCACGTTACCATCCCGCATTCGATTTGGTTTTGACTACCGATTGCAAATTTCTGTTTGAAGATTATTCCAGAACAGTAGATTTTGAAAGCGGCGAAATTGATGTGAAATGGCGCGATGACGACACCCGTTTTTCGAGGCGATTATTTGTTTCCATTCCCGATAATATTTCGGTAATGTCGATAACTGCTGATAAACCAAAGTCGGTAAGTGGTGAGCTTACAATCGATATTCATGATTTAAAAGATGCAATTGAGCAAAACGGGGCTCTTTTCGACCCTGGATTTACTTTTGAAACAGTGGTTGACAACAACTTTGTAATTTTTAAAGCCGATGGATCGGATGGAGGGGAGTTTGGTGGCGTAGTTCGGGTAATTGTGAAAAATGGTCAAACGGAAGCGCATAACAAAACGGTTAAAGGAGGTAGTAGGTCGATCACTTATCAGGAGGCCGACGAGGTTTTGTTGATCGTGGGCTTTTATGCCAACGAAGAAAGCGATCGTGCTGTTTCCAGGTTGAAAAAGGAGCTCTCTTCTTTTGACGGTGATTACAACACGTTGTTTAATCGGCATAAACCATTGCAAAGCAAACGATTTAATACCGCAAGTATCACCTTAAATCCGGGTGGGAAAAATGATACACCCAATGAATATTTGTTGTTGGATGCTTACCAGAATCCTGCCTCGCCCGAGTTAATGCAAAAACTGTTTAACTATGGTCGTTACCTTTTAATTTCAAGTAGTCGTGCCGCAGGTTATCCCGCAAATCTTCAGGGAATTTGGAATGGCGATTACCGCCCGCCCTGGAGCTCGTTGTACGGCATCAATGAAAACCTGGAAATGAATTATTGGCAGGCACTTCCCGGAAATCTGCAGGAGTCAATGATGGCATTTTTTGATTATTTCGATTCGAAAATAGCCGACTTCCGCTACAATGCCAAACAGCTTTGGGGCTGCCGTGGAATTTATGTTCCACCGTTTATGTCGCCTGAATCAGGAATTTTGCGAATTACAGCCCCACACGTGATCAATTGGACCGATGCAGCTGGTTGGCTGGCCTCGTTCTATTACGATTATTATTTGTTTACAGGCGATGAGGTATTTTTAAGAGAGCGAGCCATTCCTTTTATGAAAGAAGTAGCCTTGTTTTATGAGGACTTTATTGTAAAAGGTGAAGACGGTAAGAATATGTTTTTGCCATCGCAATCGCCCGAAAACCAACCTGCCGATAAAACCATTATCGATCCTGAAACCGGAAGGGAAAAACGAATTAAAGTTCAGATAAATTCAACCATAGCTGTGGCCATTTCAAAAGAAGTTTTCAGCAATTTGATTGAAGCTTGCGAGTTGCTTGATATTGAGAAAGCAGGAGTAAAGCGCTGGAAACAATTTGTGAAAGATATGCCGGAATATGAAATTAACGAAGATGGCGCTTTGAAAGAATGGTTGCATCCCGATTTTAACGATAACTACGAACACCGCCACCAATCGCATATTTATCCATTATTTCCGGGTAATGAAATTGCTGAAGAATCGAATCCTGAGCTGTATGAAGCAACTAAAGTGGCTATTGATAAACGACTGGTAATTGGATTGCAGTCGCAAACCGGGTGGTCGCTGGCGCACATGGCAAATGTGTACGCACGCCTTGGCGATGGCGAAAAAGCCAAGGAAGCCTTAAATATTCTTTCGCGATGTTGCCTGGGACAGAACTTTTTTACCTACCACAACGACTGGCGTGCCATGGGGGCTACAATGCCTTTTTACTGGGGACATTCTGCTCCATTTCAAATGGACGCAAATTTTGGAATTAGTGCTGCTGTTATCGAAATGTTGTGTGGCTCAACTTCAAATATGATCCGGGTTTTGCCTGCGCTTCCTGACGAATGGAAAAGTGGAGAATTCAACGACTTGCTTACCCGAACAGGTGTGAAATTGTCGGCAAAATGGGATCTGGATAAAAATGAAATTGAACTTACACTGCGAGCTGAAAGAGATACCGATTTTGATTTGAAATTTGCTGGTGAACCGGAAATATTGGAATGCAGTAATCCACAAAGTGTAAAGGATTCTGAGTTCGGTGAAAATTATCGCTCGCTAGTAATGAAAAAGGAGCAGGATTTGAGTTTGAAATTGAAACTTAAAAAATAGCCATACGATGGAAAATAACAAAGCTCAGAAGAACAGACTAATCGTAAGAGAACTTTCAATTATTCTTGTTCTCACATTGGTCGTTGGATTTTCAAATGCTGAAACAAAAAGTAATCAACCCAATATCATTTTAATTCTAACCGATGATCAGGGGTATGGCGATTGCGGACGACATGGGCATCCATTGTTGAAAACACCAAACATGGACCGATTGTACGACGAGAGTGTCCGCTTCGATAATTTTTATGTCAGTCCATCGTGCTCGCCAACCCGGGCCTCGCTTTTAACCGGTATGCATGAGTTTAGAAATGGGGTGACCCATACAATAAATCCAAGGGAGCACCTGAATATTGATGCTACAATAATTCCTCAATTGTTAAAACCGGTTGGATACAAAACAGGCTTTATTGGGAAATGGCACAATGGAGGAGACAAAGGTTACTCACCAGAGGACAGAGGCTTTGATTTTGTTCCTCAAGTCCCGGGTAATGGGCAGGATTTTACCAAACATACTTTTCGGGATGGAGTTCATCGCGAAGCCTTTCGCGAAGACATTTATTTTGATGTGGCCATGCAGTACATGGAAGAAAATCAGGGCGATCCTTTTTTCCTTTATCTGGCAACTTTTGCACCTCACACACCACTTGTTGCGCCCGAAGAAGATATTGCTCCTTATCGGGTTGAAGGAGTAACCGAAGCACAGGCAACTTATTTAGGCGAAATTGCCAATATTGATAAGAATCTCGGAAAACTTTTAAACTTCCTGGAAGAAAAGGAGATGGAAGAAAACACCATCATCATTTTCATGAACGACAATGGCGTAACCATGGGGTTGGATGTCTACAATGCCGATATGCGGGGGTGTAAATGCACGATCTGGCACGGTGGCTCGCGTGCTATGTCGTTTTGGCGATGGCCTGAAAAATGGCTGCCACATACTGTCGATAATCTTACTGCACATCTCGATGTTTTACCAACCCTGTGTGAAATTACAGGCGCTGATATTCCGAAAGACATTCAAACTAAACTGGACGGTTTTAGCTTGGTGCCATTGCTGGAAACAGCGGAACCAATGGATTGGCATAACGACCGACTAGTATTTCAACATGTGGCACGCTGGCCTGCAGGAATGGCTTTGGCGCATAAATATGCCATGTGTGGGGTGCGGCAAGGACATTATTTGCTGCTCAGAAGTCGGCATTGCGACACTGACCCCTGCCTCAAACAATTAAGCCAGTGTACTTTCCTGCGAAAAACAGAAGCCGGTGCAACGTCGGAAACCTACACCGATGGGAATGCACAATTTCATTGGGGCGTTAGTGCCAAAGACCGCTGGGCTTTGTACGACACTAAAAACGATCCCGGCTGCACCGAAGATCTTTATTTCGATGAATATGAGCTGGCCTTAAAACTTGGGGCTGCTTACGATTCGTGGTGGGACGAAGTTTTTCCAACCATGATTGAACTTGGTGGAGATGTAGGTAAGTTCAGACCGGTTGAGAGTTATGTGAAGAATAAATAGAAAGAAGCAGGCTGAAAGCCTAAAAAATACTAAATCAATAATCATGACTAAACGTTTAGAAATCAGTATAATACTGGGTGTTTTGATGTTTTTTGTTGGGCTCCTACCATCTCACAAAACCTGTGCCCAGCAACTTCCAAAAAAGGTTTATCAAAATCAAAGCGACTATTCCTTCATGTGGTGGGAAAAAACCATCAAAACAGGGAACCAGGTTTTTGCTATAAAAACAAGCAACTATTCGTTGGAATTTGACAACCTGGATCTCAGCATTCTGAATCTCAGCATTAACAAAGACCAAAAATCGGAAGAAATGGCGCTCCGAGAAACCAATGCTCAAAGTTTCCCGGAAAAGATCCCCTGCGAACTAAATTTTGGCTTACATCGGAGAGGATACCAGTTTATGGTCGAAACCGGTTCGGGGAGTGTGCATGATTGTCAGCTTATTGAAACCGGTAAGTATTTTCAACGCAGGTTTATAAACCGGTTGCCCCAACCCGGAATGGCAAACTGTGGTGAATATAACAGCGGACTTGAAATCTCTTCCTGGCCCGACCGACTGTCTTTTGTGCTCAAGGCAATTCCCGAGTCAGACCTTAATGATGTTGGAGCTGAAATGAACCTTATATTTCCCGCGAACTACCGTGTTGAACTTAGCGAGGGGGACATTAAGGCGATAAAAGACCCTTCCGATGGCAGCGGATTTATTTTTCTTAAAACAAAGGATGCTAACAGTATATCGCTTGATGGAACAACGGTTAAGGTGCTTTTGGATCCAGGGTTCCATTGGGCCTCGGGATTGGAAAAAAACATCGGATTGATTATTTATCCCGTAGCCGAAAACATTGATTCCAAGCTTGCTGAAATTATTGAACAGGAACAGCAACCACTACTTGTAACTGCCAAACAGATTGCTCCTAAAAATATTCCTCTACAGGTAGAATACGACCAGGATAAAGGCTGGCACCAAATCCGATTACGGAATGATGTGGTTGAAAGTAATGATCCCGTATCAGATCCAAATGAAGGAAATCCGGGGCCAAATTCAATAGAAAATAACAAAAGGATGGAACGAGTAAACTTTACGGTTTCTAACCCTTCTTCGTTTGAGAAGACGCTTCGCCTTAATTTTGAAAAAGGAAGGTTGATGCCCGGTGGTGATGGTGTTTTTGGCACCCCCGGAATATCTGCTGTTTTAAGAGATCCGGACGGCAATCCAATTGGCATTCCTGTGCAATTGTCGAAAAACTGGCATGGTGGCGGCCGCACTTCAGGGGGCGAATATTTCAAGGGTACCTGGTTTCATGGTTATTCTGTTCTTACAATCCCGGCCAACAGCAGCCTTTCGCTTGAATACACCAGCGTGAACTCTTTATGGGGAGGTGTACCTGCCGCATCGCATGCACAGCTTTGCCTAGTTGGCTGGGGCTACAACCAGCAATGGGACCAGTCAGCAATTGGTGCCTGGGGCGAGAATATTACCTATGAGCCGGATTTACATCAGGCACATGCCCCGGTTCTTGATTTTAGAGGTTTGTTTCTACTTAACCCGGCAGGGAAAAAGTGGGGCTGGACAGGTAATATTGGCGGAGCTGATTTTTTCAATTACACCAAAACAGATGGAAAACGCAGCTGGCACAGCCGGATAAGGACGCAATACAAACGGTATTCGCCAAATATGACTGAAGTTACTTATGCCGGCACCATGGACGATAATTCAATGGATTTTGAATATACTACCAGTGTGATACGTTCAGACGACATTACACGGGGAATCTATAAAATAAAACTAAAGGTGCTGAAGGAAACGACGTTTAACGATTTTGTGTTTTTTCAGGCTGCTGCTGCATCATATCATCAAACTCGTTCAAAAACGTTGGCATGGGGAAATGATACAGGTTTGAAAAAGGAATGGAAAGCAACTATTGGAGGAGTTCCGGGATACGTTTCAGAAAGGACAGAGATTGAAGGGGAAGTTCCTTGGTTTTCGTTTACCGATTCAAAAAACACCTATAGGTGGCAGGAAAAACAGTTTTTATCGGCAAACCGCGGATTTGTTATCAGAAACTGGAAAGCCAGAATAGCGGGAAAAGAGGATACGCCTCCATGGTTTGCCGAATACAATACTTCGGGTGGAAATTTTGGAGCCCCAAGCGGATTAATTAATATTCTGCCTCCTGAAGGCTGCACAACCTTTAAAGAGGGCGATTACGTTGAAGCTGAAATAGATTTGTTTATTTTACCGCAGAAAGCCGCAGATTATTATGGCCCCAATCAGAATTTCGCGGAAGCAATGTCGGAAAAAGCCGATACCTGGGCTTTGGTTTATCGCGAGGCAGTCGGTAATGATACTGAAGTTGAAGTCACAACCGGGGCTCTTGTTGATGATTATCCTATTCAGATAAAAGCAGATAACGATAAAGCCCGGTTTACAGTTACAGGTGGTTTGGGCTATGTTCCCCTTACCATTAGTCATGTGTCAACTTATCTCAATCCCCAATTATTCAGGAAAGTAAAAGGCAGATGGCAAAAAGTCGACCAGCAGGTTTATGGGAATGATTTTTGGCAAACGGAGTATAATCCACAAAACGGTACCTGGGATATTACTTATAACATTAACTTAGATACGCCAAACAATGAACGGCAAACGGCAGAATTTAAGTTTGGACGATGAACAGAGAAGAATCATCTCCTTTAACACGATAAAATGCTTGTTCCGCATTCTGCCGGATTTATTTCGACTGAGTAAAGAATTGCACAGTACATTAAGCGTAAAGCGGTACACGAAGAGTATTGTTGTTAATGGATTATCCGCCAGTATGCTTAAGTGATCTGTTGCAATTGTCCAACTGTGATGCAAATCAGGGATTTATCCTCAGCTGTTTGACAATAGTCCTGATTAAAAAGCTTTACCAGTGATAAACACGCTAAAATTGATATGATGAAACGAGCTCGTCTTTTTGTAGTCCTTTTTATTGGAATCGTGGGGTTTGGCTCCATCCATCCGGCGAATGCGGGCAAATGGAAGCCTGATCCCGGCTTTGCCTCATTGTTCAACGGGAAAGATCTTTCTGGTTGGTGTTTTAGGACAAAAACCGGGAAAGATGAAATGAAAGCAGGCGTAATTGTTGCACGCTTTGATGGACAAACCGAATCTAACGACAATGGCCGCTATTCAGCAAAAAAAGGGATATTAACCGTCAACTTTCCAAAGGGAACGGAACGTTTGATTTCTCAATTGTATACGGTTGATGAATTCCCTGATAATTTTATTTTGAAACTCGAATTCCGCGCCTCGAAAAACGCTGACAGTGGTATTTTCATTCGCAAACCACAGCTACAGTGTCGCGATTACCTTGTGGCCGGGCCCTACAAGGAACTGAAGCATTATAAACCGCAAGACTGGAATCTGATTGAGGTTACTGTGACAGATGGCATTGCCCGTTGCACATGTAATGGCGAAGTACTGGAATCTGAACTCAAACTTCCGGAAACGGGACCTATTGGTTTGGAAGGTGATCGGGGGCAGATGGAATACCGTCACATTCAAATTAAAAAGCTTCCGTAGCCTGAGCCGGTGTCAAAATTTGAGTCGGTTGTCGGGTTGCCTGCATTGCCTACGAAAAAGTTAAAATCGTTCGTTTCCATCAATTTAAATAGTTATGAAAGTTCTCTTAGTGCTCGCCTTGTTTATTCTTGATTGTGCAGTCACCAATCCATCGTATTCCGAAAATCGAAAAGACGATAGCATTCGGTTGTTGATTGTCGATGGCTTTTCGAACCACGACTGGGAGCATACGACCCGTTCCATCGTACAAATTCTGGATCAGTATGGCGAAATTAAAACAGAGATATCCACGTCGCCAAACAGCTCTGATTCTGTGGCGCAATTGGAAAGCTGGAAACCCGACTTTTTTGCATACGATGTAGTTCTTCTAAATTGTAACGATTTGGGAAAACCTGTTCGATGGAGTGAAACAACACGACATAATCTTGAAAACTTTGTCTCTGAAGGTGGCGGTTTGTATATTTTTCATTCAGCAAACAATGCTTTTGAAGATTGGGGCGAATATAACCGCATGATTGGAATGGGTTGGCGTAAGAAGGACTTTGTCAAAGCCATTACTATTGAGGATAACCAGAGCCTGAAAATAATTGCCCCCGGCGAAGGTGAGGATACAAGCCATGGAAAGAGAATCAATGCTCTGACGACCCGAATCGGTGACCATCCGATTCAGGAGGGACTGCCCCGGAGGTGGATCTATGCTGATATCGAAGTATATACCTATGCGCGCGGCCCCATTGAAAATGTCACAGTTTTAAGCTATGCCAAAGATGAAAAGTATGGATTAAATTTTCCGGTTGAATGGGTGATTGAGTACGGCAACGGAAGGGTGTACAACTCATCGCTGGGCCATTGCTGGAAAGACCAGGAAAATCCGGAAGGATTGCGCTGCGCGGCTTTTCAAACTGAAATGGTTCGCGCCATTCAATGGTTAGCAAAGCGAAAAATCGACACCCGCTTGCCAGCCGATTTCCCGGGAGTTTCTTCTGTTTCACTAAGAGATAATCTTGACAATTAGATTGTCCTGAATTAAATATATCGTTAGTCAGAATACCAAACAAACGCACCTTATGATTCTAAAAATAAACGTTCTGCTTGTCTTGTCGCTTTGGGTTTATTGGGGCTTTTCACAGAACGCGACTCAATGGCGGGGATTGAATTCTGAAGGCAAGTACCCGGCCCCTTCGCTATTGAATGAGTGGCCTGAAAACGGACCTGAAATTATCTGGCATTTTGATGATTTAGGCAAAGGGTTTTCCTCTCCTGCATTTGCGAACGGATTAATCTATTGCACCGGAATGATTGACTCTACCGGTTATCTGTTTGTAATCAACGAAAATGGCACTTTAAACAAAAAACTAGCCTACGGTGAAGAATGGACTGTGAATTATCCGGGTTCAAGGGCGACTCCAACTATTGCCGGACATCTGGCTTATGTGTCAAGTAGTTTGGGTAATCTCTATTGTTTTAACCTTGATGAAGACCGGATTGTCTGGAAAAAGGAATTGACTTCTGATTTTGGGGCTGAAAATATCAGGAACGGATTTACCGAAACTCCGGTGATTGAGGACGATGTGGTATATTTTACACCCGGTGGAACCGAATTCAATATTGTAGCTTTAAACCGGATGAATGGTGATCTGATATGGAAAAGCCCGGGAACCGGTAAGATTTCGGCCTACTGCACCCCGAAATTGGTGACGTTGGATGAACGTCAGGTATTTGTTACACACACGAAGGGGGAACTAATCGCGGTCGATACAAAAGACGGCGCTTATCTATGGAGCTATCCGGACTCAAACACAGTGGATATTCATCCCAACACCCCAATAATTCAGGATCAGGCAATTTTAAGTCTTAGCGGCTATGGAACGGGCTGTGTAAAGTTAGCGTTGAGTGACGATGGTTCTTCGGTATCGAACGTTTGGAGCAGCACGAAAATGGACAACCAGATGGGCGGCGCTATGATTGTCGATGGCTTTGTGTATGGCTCCGGCCATAGGTCGCGCGGTTGGTTTTGTCTTGATTGGCAAACAGGCGAAGAAAAATGGAACTCCAGAGAATTGCTGGATGGGGTAATTATCATGGTCGCTAATAAATTTATTTTGTATACCGAACGTGGTGATCTAGTGTTGGCAAAGCCAAATCCTGAAAAACTGGAGATAATCTCAAAAGCAAAAGTGGAACTTGGCTCTGACATGCACTGGGCACATCCGGTGGTGCACAATGGCATTTTGTATGTTCGTCACGGACATTCTTTGATCGCCTATAAAATATCCGCCTGATTCCGCTCGAAATAGCATCCTTACGTACTTGCGATACACTTTTCACACGGCGGATAAATAGGATTTTCTCGAATTGGAGATCAATTTTTTTATTGAAAAACAACTAACTAACGAATAAAACGAATCAAATGAAGAGGACTGGACCTTTCGTATTTCTACCGCTAAGTTTAATCGGGGAAATACAAACCAATGATGGATCGGAATACTGGCCAGAGTTGAAATGGATAAATGAATAAATAGATCTAAGATAAAAAGTTAAGATATGATCAATTGGAAAAAATTACAAAATGGCTCCGATATCAGGGGCGTTGCATTGGATGGTGTTGAAGGAGAAACAGTGAATTTAACACCAGAAGTTGCCGAAATACTCGGGAAAGCATTCGTCCAGTGGTTAAAAAATACGATCCGAATAAATGAACTCTCCGTTGCGGTCGGTACTGATTCGCGGATCTCAGGCCCGGTTTTAAAGGCTGCCTTTTTAAAGGGGATGACCGAAGCCGGAGCGAAAGTATTCGACTGCGGTATTGCTTCAACTCCCGCAATGTTTATGACAACCGTTTCCGGCAATCAATCAATTACTGCAGGTGTAATGATAACTGCCAGTCATTTACCATTTAACCGGAACGGATTTAAGTTTTTTACAAGCAGGGGAGGGCTTGATAAGAACGATATTTCTAAAATTCTGGGAATTGCCGAAGAGGCTGATTATTCAACAACTAATAGTGTTGCGCCCGTAAGTTCGTGGAATTTTATCGATGAGTACTCTTCTTTTCTTGTGAATTATATTCGAAAACAAGCGAACATTCAACCAAATTACGAAAGACCACTTCAGGGCTTAAAAATTATTGTAGATGCCGGAAACGGGGCGGGTGGTTTTTTTGCATCGAAAGTACTCGATCAGTTGGGGGCCGATACTCGTGGAAGCCAGTTTCTCGATCCGGATGGAAACTTCCCGAACCATGTGCCAAATCCGGAGGATGAAGAGGCGATGCAATCCATTTGCGACGCAGTTATTCGCGAGAATGCCGACCTTGGAGTAATTTTCGATACCGATGTTGACCGATCGGCAATTGTTGACGCCAAAGGGAATCCGGTGAACAGAAATGCTTTGATTGCGCTGATTTCAGCAGTAATTCTGAAGGAGCATCCAGGTAGTACAATTGTTACTGATTCTATCACATCGGAAGGCTTGACGGCATTTATCGAAAAAGAACTAAAAGGGATACACCTCCGGTTTAAGCGCGGGTATAAAAACGTGATAAATGAATCGATTCGTTTAAATGAGGAAGGAGAAGAAAGTTGGTTAGCTATCGAAACCTCAGGTCATGCTGCTTTAAAGGAAAACTATTTTCTCGAC
Organism: Mangrovibacterium sp.; assembly: GCF_041596335.1. Taxonomy (GTDB): domain Bacteria; phylum Bacteroidota; class Bacteroidia; order Bacteroidales; family Prolixibacteraceae; genus Mangrovibacterium. The sequence continues at coordinate 43,897 of NZ_JBFHIT010000002.1, forward strand.
GACGGTGCGTATCTGGTGGCTAAATTGTTGGTTGAAATGGCTAAGCTAAACGCTGATGGCAAAAACCTGACAGACTTGATTGAAAAATTGAAACAACCCAACGAAAGCAAAGAGTTCCGCTTTTCGATATCGAACGATGATTTTTTAAGCTATGGAAACCGGGTTTTGGAAGAGTTGAAGGAAAAGGTTGCCCAGCTAAACGGATGGACCATTGTAGAGCCAAACTTCGAAGGAGTAAGGGTTTCATGTGCTGCTGAAAAAGGATGGTTTTTATTACGCATGTCCTTGCACGATCCGGTAATGCCGTTGAATATTGAATCGGATATTCAGGGTGGAGTTGAAGCAATTAAAAACAAGCTCGCTGAACTTTTAAACGATTTTACAGGCCTGGATAACAGTGTATTGAGATAGGCAAGTTCCGGAACAGGAGCGGGGTGCAAATAGAGTAATGCTAACAATGGAGGTTCCCGATCATTTTCAATCGGAACAAAAACCTCCTTAAATCCGATTGATAACCTATGAGAACAGCAATAGTTACAGGAGCCAGCAAAGGAATAGGCAAGGCCATTGCACTGAAACTGGCATCGCTAAGCTACACGTTGGTCGTTGTTGGCCGTAGTAACGAGCAGCTTACAGCGGTCAAAAATACAATAGAAAAAATGGGCGTGCCATGTCTGGCTTTAGCTCTCGATCTACGTAATGAAAATACCCCTGAGTTAATCGTACAGGAGACCATTAAAAAATTTGGGCGCATTGATTTGTTGGTAAACAATGCCGGGATGGCACTTTCATCGTCGATCTCAGAAACCGACATGGCAACCTGGAATGCTCTGTTTGAGGTCAACGCCCGCGCTCCTTTCTTTTTATGTAAATCGGCCGTTCCTGCTCTGAAAAAAAGTGATCATCCGATAATTATAAATATCAGTTCGGTGGTTGGTTTTAAGGGTTATGCGGGGCAGGCGGCTTACGCATCATCAAAACATGCCCTGGCAGGCTTTACGAAAGTGCTGGCTAAAGAAGTGCAGTCCGATGGGATTAGAGTCCACCTTATTTCGCCTGGAGGTGTAAATACTGAAATGGTTCAGGAGATGCGCCCCGACATCAATATCGAAGAATTGATACAAACCGAAGAGATTGCCGAATTGGTGCAGTTCCTGGTTACCCGAAAAGGGAACGGAACAATCGATCATTTTTATATTCGTCGACAGAGCGGCTTGGCTTTCGACTAAGCACCTTATGAGGGCTTGAAATTAATAAGTCGCAATTAATGGAATCTCCTGTCTATTCAATCTGTTCGTTGAAAAACTTCTGCCGATTTATTCCAAAATAAGTTTGAAAGAAACAATGCTCGAATCGAGCAAGAATTGTCGTATGTGCTTGTTAGTGAGATGGAAGCGTTTGTGCTAATCGTGTGCATTGAATAAGCAAAACAATGCTTGAATAGAGAAAGTGTTTTAATTCTTATTAGCCAATATTTGTATTGATGAAGAATGAGAATGCTAGCTATAAACCTTGTGGAACCAACTAATTAATCAAACTTAACTCACTACTTATGAAAAAAATCCTAACTGTTTTTTTATGGGTTATTAGTGTATCTGTATTTGCACAAACGCAGAATATTACAGGTAAAATAACCGACGCTTCGGGTGTACCACTCCCCGGAGTAACGATAGTTGAAAAGGGAACAACCAATGGGGGAGTTACTGATATCGATGGTAACTATTCCGTAAAAGGCCTATCAAACAAATCTATTTTGGTTTACTCCTTTGTGGGTATGACCTCACAGGAAATTGAAGTTGGCAACCAAACTGTAATTATGGTTACAATGGTTTCCGATGCAATTGGAATCGAAGAGGTGGTTGCCATTGGTTATGGTACGCGTACTAAAGCAAACCTTACAGGTGCTATCGGATCGCTTTCCGGCGACGATATGGTTAAAAGTCCTGCAGCAAACGTTATTCAAAGTTTAGCCGGTCAGGTATCGGGTGTGGTAATTAATACACGCTCTGGTCAACCAGGTGCTGAAAATACGGAAATGTATATTAGAGGTAAAGCAACCCTGAGTGGTTCAAATTCGCCTTTGGTACTTATTGATGGTGTCGGAGGCGATTTGGCGCGTCTTAACCCCGATGATATTGAATCGATTTCGGTATTAAAAGATGCATCAGCTGCCATTTACGGGGTAAACGCTTCAAATGGTGTAATATTGGTTACCACCAAACGCGGTAGCGGCTTGGGAGCCCAGGTAACGGCAAAAGCAACCTGGTCGGTATCGCAACCTACCAAAAAAGTAAACTTTACGGATAATTACCAAACGGCGCTGGCTATAAACGAATATAATTCAAACAAAGGTATAGCCACTGTTTACTCACAGGAAGATCTGGACCATTGGAAAAACGGAACCGATCCTATTGGCCATCCTACACAAGACTGGTATGACTATACCTATAAAGACTGGGCACCCCAGAAACGATACTCAGCGACCGTGAGTGGAGGGACAGAAAAAGTGAAATATTATGTTTCGGGTGATTTTTTAGATCAGAATTCGAATTACGAAAGAGGCGACGCGGTTTACAATAAACAATACCAGGTACGTTCTAATCTCGATTTTCAGGCAACCGATAACCTAAAACTGTCGTTAGATGTGTATGGGATTGTAAAAGACCGAAGTGCAGAGCGTTTTGGTGCCGGCCATACCATGCTGGCAGCAAAAGGAATGGGCCCCGAAATTACCATCTTTTATGAAGAAGACGGCTTGGTAGGCCCCGGGGAGAAAGGAAAGAACCCAATGATTATGGGCTCGAAAGAAGTGGGGTACAATGCTACTTATCAGGATAACTATCAGGGAATTTTCCGTTTCGACTATAAAATGGATTATTTGACAAAAGGGTTGTATACTGATGGTTGGGTTAAATATGGCGCAAATCATTCAAAACAATCATTTTGGGAAAATTCGTGGAATGTCTGGTCTTACAATGAAAATACAGGAACCTACGAAGCAATTGCAGGTGGTGAAACCGATACAGACCCATTTTTAGAAAAAACATTTACCGAGAGTTTTAGTGAATCGATGCATGCCAAATTAGGTTATATCCGCGATTTTGGCGACCACAGTGTCGATGCTTTTGTGGCTATTGAGTCAGGCGAAGGAAAATGGGAACAGCTTTATGGTTATAGGGGCGATTATCCTACCAATGCTTTGCAAACCATTAATGCTGGTGATGAATCAACCGACGCCAACTCGGGTTATGCAACAGAAAGTGGTTCCGTTAACTATTTTGGACGTTTAAACTATGCCTATAAAGGCAAATACCTGATTGATTTAACTTATCGGGTCGATGGTTCATATAAATACGCTCCCGGTTATCGCTTCGGTTATTTCCCCGGAGTTTCGGCAGCATGGCGTATTTCCGAAGAAGAATTTTTTAAGGGGGTAGGTTTTATAAATTATGCAAAATTGCGTGGTTCATGGGGTAAAATGGGTAACAACACCGCAGAAGCGTTCCAATACCTGGCAACCTACGGAGCAACAAGTGCAAAAGACCAAAAGGCCTACCTCGGAGAAAGTGGTACACCGGCATCATCATTTTATGTTTCAACTTATCCGAACAAAGAGTTAACATGGGAGGTGCAAAGTACTTTTGATGTTGGATTAGATTTGCAATTTTTTGATGGCTTATTGGATTTTACCAGTGACTATTTCTACAGTAACCGTGACCAGATTGCCATTACCAGAAATGCTTCGCTACCCGATTATTATGGAATTCCACTTCCTCAGGAAAATCTTGGAAAAGTTAACAGTTGGGGATTTGACGCCAGTTTAGGTTACCATAAACAGTTTAACAGCGATTGGTTCTTCTCGGCAATGGGGACTTTCACTTTTGCCCGTAACGAAGTCGAATATATGGACGAAGCAGCAGGAGTTGAAGAATGGCAGAAAAAGGAAGGGCACTCGGTTGACGTGCTGTTTGGAGAAGAAGATTATAATTCATACGACGGTAGTTACAATACAAGACTGCTTTATGTCGCCGATGGTATTTTCCAAAACCAAGCTGAAATAGATGCTTATCCACACTTTGAAGGAACAGAACCCGGCGATATAAAATATATCGACTACAACGATGATGATGCCATTACACCTGCCGACAGGGTGCGTTTTGATAAACCCATAACACCAGAAATTGTCTTTGGTCTAAGTTTAACAGGAAAATACAAAAATATTGATTTAACAGCTCGTTTTCAGGGGCAAGCCCGCTCGTGGCGTTTTATTCAGCCTTATGCCATTCGTAGCGATGAAGAGTTTTTCTTAAATCGCTGGCAGGAAGAAGGAGACAATGTATATCCTCGCATATATTACAAAATGGGAACATCGTCGAACGGAAACGATGTGAATGATAAACGCTCTACTTTCTGGCTGGAAGATGCTTCGTTTGTACGTTTAAAAACCCTTGAATTAGGATATAATCTTCCTTCACGTTTATGCGAAAAAATAGAAGTTGACGAATTGAGGCTTTTTGTAAACGGAGAAAACCTATTCTGTATTGATGGAATTAAAATTAGTCGCGATGTAGAGCTGAATAACTGGGGTGACTACCCGATCCTTCGAATTGTAAGTGCAGGGGTTAGTCTAAAATTTTAATTGAAAAGTAAAATAAGATGAAAAAAATAGCATTAATATTCGTTTTACTGACAACGGTTTTATTTTCCTGTCAGGATGTGCTCGACAAAGAACCACTGGATGGTATGTCTGATGTAGCTATGTGGGGAGGAGAGGCAACAACACAAGCCTATGTGAATTCGGCCTATGTGGCTGTTACCTATTTCTGGAATCACCCAACCTTGTATCGAAGTATTCCCTGGGGGCCATTTTATTCCGAAGGATGCGACGAAGGTTTTGCCCATCTCGGTATAGGAGGAGGAACTTATATTGCTACAGGCGAACTGTCTCCTTCAACCAGTCTCGACCTTAGCTCATGGAAAAGGATGTATTATTACGTTCAGCACATCAACACATTTTTTGATAATGATGAGGCTGGCCGATTGGTTGGCGACGAAGCAACAATTAACCGTTGGAGAGGTGATATGCACTTTATTAGGGCTTGGATCTATTCTCGCCTGACAGATAGCTACGGAGGCGTTGTTTTAAGTAAAACAGCTTATACCGCCGAAGATATTGAGATCGATGATGTAAGGGCATCGTATGACGAGTGTGTTGATTTTATGATTGAAGACTTGGATCAGGCAATTGCTTTGCTGCCGGAATCACTTTCTACTGGTGAAATTGGAAAAGCAACAAAAGGGATCGCAATGGCTTTAAAGGCACGTGTGCTTTTACATGCTGCCAGCGAACTGCATAACCCAAGTCACGATAACACCAAATGGCAGGATGCCAGCGATGCTGCAATTGCTGTAATTAACTCTGGCTATTACAGTTTGTATCATCCGGAAAATTACAACGACATCTTCTTCGACTTCCAAAGCGAAGGAAATACAGAAACCATTCTTTCACGTCACGTAAGCGCTGCCGATGCAAGTATGCTGTTCTGGTACAATTTTCCAACAACCATGTTTGGGCCGGTAAGCTGGAAAGGCTGGGGTATTGGAACTCCAACCCAGGCAATTGTTGATGCCTTTGAAATGGCCGATGGAACACCATATGACCGCGCTGTACACGGACAAAATCCGTATGAAAATCGTGAACCACGGTTTTATGCCAACATTTTATTCGACGGAGCCGAATTTAGCAGCACCATTCCTCGTATCCCATCTGTAGCGGATATAGGTACAAAAGTACAAACCGGCCGATACGTGTATACTCCTGGCGATACTATTTTAGGGTACGACCGTTTTGGTGGTGCACTTCAGGAAAAGGGAAATGCTACGCGTACCGGTTATTACATCAAAAAATTTGTATGGGAAGATGCCGATGAAATATTTGAAAAAGACCACATGCAAGTCATCTTTTTACGTTTATCGGAAATGTATTTGAATTATGCGGAAGCTCAGGTAGAGCTAGGAAATGGTGGTGAAGCAGCCAAATTTTTAAAACCGCTTCGCGACCGTGTTGGTCTGCCCACACCAGATGTGGTAACCATCGATGATGTGCGCCACGAGCGTAGGGTAGAGTTGGCTTTTGAAGGAAACCGCTTTTTCGATGTTCGTCGGTGGAAAATTCTGGACCAAACCTTTGTTGACCAGGAAAAAACGGAATTAGTAATTGATTATACAGGAGCAGAACCGGTTAAAAAATTCAGCTATGTTCAGTTACAGGAACGTAACTACAACCCAGCTTATTATTACCTGCCAATTCCAGCTTCTGAAATTGAGAAAAATCCGAATCTGGAACAAAACCCAGGATATAACTAGTATGATGTAATTTACAATGATAGACATCGATGAATAGTTTGTTTAGCTTAAGAAAAGCGTGTGAAAATATTCACGCGCTTTTTCCTAAGCTAGTTTAGTTATGATAAGTAAGGTTGAACTTCATATAAAATAGTGAGCATTGTTGGTATTATACGAATGCGCTTTTATTGGAAACAAGATTTGTCTAACAAAGATTCATCTACTACTATTTTTTAGTGCACCTGCTTCCATATTTGCTTCTGAAAAAGGAAAACAAAAACCAACCATTGTAGTTGTAAAAACCGACGACCAGGGAATTGGCGATCCGGCATGCATGGGAAATCGCCGCGTAAAAACGCCAAACCTCGATAAGAGTTATACCGTGCATCCGGCTTACTATGAATACATCGAAAAACTTTAATTAATCGCGAAATGAAAAACTTCTCAATGTTTCTGGTTCTTTTGTTGTTTATCGTCTTTTCGGCTTGCACCAATAGTAAAACAATTGAACTGTACGTTTCAGTTGAAGGGAACAATGCTGCTAGTGGAAATATCAAAGAACCTCTGGCAACGCTTCCTGCTGCAGTTCAAAAAATAAGAGACCTTAGAAAAGATGGAAATACCAATCCTGCAATTATTTACCTTAGGGAAGGTCGCCATCAATTAAACAAAGCGTTGGTTCTTGGAATTGACGATGGAAGAACCCCGGGAGATAAACAAGTCGAGTTGGATAGGTATGGTGCTGGAGAAAGTACTGAAACTCCTTATCTTACGATTACTGCTTATCCGGGAGAGTCTCCTGTTTTAAGTGCGGGGACAGCAGTTGACGGTTGGGAATTAGCGACAGAAGGGGTAACTGAACTGCCCGAGGAGGCAACAGGTAACGTTTGGGTTGCCAACATGCCTAAGAGCCTGAATAGCTTTTATACCCTATACGACTCAGAAGGGCGTTTAAAACGAGCGAGAGGAAAGGGTTTTGTGCCAACGAAAACAGGTGACAAAAAAACCTTGTTTTTTCCTGAAGGGGCTTTGAAAAACTGGGACAACTTGGAAGATGTTGAGGTTAATATCAGACCAAACCGGGCATGGATGATTAATATGCTTCCGCTTGCGTCGGTTGACGAAGTTAACCGTATCGCCAAAACAGGAGTTTCTGCAACCTATGATCTAGGGAAGTTGCCAGCTTGGGTCCATACAAAGGATGGAACGCAAGCCTGGGTTGAAAATGTGATAGAAGCCTTGGATGAACCGGGAGAGTGGGTTGTAAATACAAAAACACGTAAAATTTATTTGTGGCCAGCTAATCCCGCAAAAGATGGTTCGCCTCAAGGTATTTTAGCACCTTCAACCAGTGAATTAATTCGTGTAGAGGGCGAAATTAATTATGATGGGCCGGAAGATAAACCGGTTAAAGGAATTGCCATTTCGGGTATTACTTTCACACATGCTGACCGCTGGGGCTGGACAAACGATGACACCAGACTTGGTTGGGGCATGCAGCACGACTGGGATTTATTCGACCGGCCAACAGCCCTGATTCGTTTTCGTGGAGCCGAAGACTGTTCCGTAACCGATTGCAACTTCCAAAACTCCGGAGGAACGGGGATCCGTTTGGATTTACATGCTCAGCGTAACCGCATTGAGAATTGTGAATTTGCTCATTTAGGAGAGGCCGGAATAATACTTGCTGGCTATGGAACAGGTACGAAAGATGTTAATCACCACAATGATATTCGTAATAATCACATCCATCATTTTAGCGAAATTACATGGCATTCGCCGGGAATTTGGGCATGGCAAAGTGGTCATAACCACATTGCTCATAATTATGTACACCATAGTGGGTATGCAGCAGTAATCATTACAAACAGGGTTGAACCCGACAGACCCTTAAATGGTGAAGGAGGTAGAACTGTTCGGCATGCTGAAATTCCGCAATCTGTAATAGACAATACAAAAGAAACCTATGAAAGCTGGAAGGAGCGAGAGAAGTACATTCATGCTCGCCATAATTTATTCGAATACAACGAAATAAGCCACACCGTTCAGTTACTTTCTGATGGAAATGGTATTTATGTTTCAGGCGCGGGTACGGGTAACATTATCCGTTACAACTACCTACACGATAATCTGGAGCACAGCTTTCCTTCCTGCATCCGGTGTGATGATGATCAGCATGAAACACTCATTTATGGAAATGTTCTTTACAACAACTATGGTTTTAGTGCAGGAATCGTTTCAAAAGGAAGAAATGATATTGTAAATAACTTCATTGTTGCCCCCGGAACTAAACCAACATGGGGGTATATCAGCTATGAATGGGTGAAGGTTACCGATTCAAAGTCGCAGCACAACATTATTATTTCGCATTCCGATGGAGGGAATGCTCAGGGAGAAAGACCAATCGCCAGAAGTGAGGATGGTGACCCCAATATGGATGAAACCAACATGGATTTCAACCTTTATTATCATGCCACCAATCCCGATTGGGTAAATGATCACCTGGCAAGAATGCGGAGCGCTGGAAACGAAAAAAACAGTCTTTTTGGCGACCCTCTGTTTACCGACCCGGCCAATGGCGATTTCAGTTTTAAAGAAGGAAGTCCGGCACCAAAGTTAGGAATTGAAGAACTTGATGTTTCGAAAATGGGACTCCTTCATAAAAACTAATTGCGATATAATGAATTAACTAAACCTAAAACAATGAACAACTCAACTTTGAAGACAACCTTAATCCTGTTGCTTATAGTCGCCGGACTATTTCTTGTCGCTTGCCAAAATCAAAAAAGTAAAGATGGCTATGCCGACTCAGTAACCAAAATTCCAGGCAATATCGATTTCGGGAAAACGGATTCTTCTGCTTATACGCCCGAAATACGGGCAAATATGAAAAAATTGTACGACGATAAATTTGGCCTTTTTGTGCATTGGGGACCTTATGCGCAGTTGGAAGGAAAGTGGGATGGCAAAGAAGTATCGGCCGAATGGATTATGCGAAGAGGTGAAATCCCTATTAAAGATTATGAAAGGGAGGCTGCCGGTAAGTTTAAACCCAAAAAATTTAATGCAGGAAATTTGGTTGATATTGCCGAAAATGCAGGGATGAAGTTTATTGTGATTACTGCCAAACACCACGATGGTTTTGCCATGTACAAATCGGCGCACCCATACAATATTGTCGACTTTGCAAATTTTGGACGCGATGTCTTGAAAGAGCTGGCAGATGAATGTGCAGAGCGGGACATGAAACTGGGGTTCTACTACTCGCAAAGCCAGGATTGGCACGAAGAGGGTGGCTATGGCAATAACTGGGACTTTGAAGGACTTGACAGGCCACAAGACAAATTTGATGCTTATTTCAACGAAAAGGCGGTAATGCAAGTGAATGAGTTAACACGTAATTACGGCGATATTTTTATGATTTGGTTTGATACACCAACTCAAATGAGCGACGAAAATTGCCGGCAAATGATGGATGTGGTAAAAGAAAATCAACCGGGGGCATTGGTAAATTCGCGCCTCGGTAACGGTTATGGTCATTTCGATGTTTCTATTGATAACGGGAAAACACCAAGTGTGAGTAAGGCAACCTGGTTAGCCGACTTAAAAGTTCCGTGGCAAACACACGAATCGGTAACTACAGGCGGGTGGGGTTACACATCTTATGGCAGCGAAAACGACCGTTCGGCTGAATACACCGATTTTATTTACAGCCTCTGTCGCATTGTTGGTAGCGGAGGAGTTTATTTGCTGAATGTGGCTCCTCGTCCCGATGGAACCATTCCCGAATCGCAGGTAAACAGTATTACTGCCATTGGCGATTGGTTGAAAATTAATGGAGAAGCTATTTACGGAGCCGACCCAAGTCCGCTGAAATTTCCACCTTTTGCAATTACCAGCAAACCGGGTAAAGTTTACCTTCATTTAAACAATATTGAGGATAATACGGCTGAGCTGAATGGATTACTATCGAAAGTAAACAAAGCCTATTGTTTGGCCGATGAATCGCAACAAGCGCTTTCGTTTACGCAGAAGAACGAGAGATTGACGGTTACAATTCCTGAAAAATTAAAACAGCCAAGGGTAACTGTGGTGGTACTCGAACTAAATGACGAACAGGCGAGAGTAGTTGACGAAACTTTACAACAAGCAAAAGATGGTAGCATAAAACTTCCGGTTGCAAAATGCGAATTTGCTACCCGACGAATTGGCTATGATTACGAGGAACAAACGACTCATGCGTGGGGTGGAAAATCCAACCAGGGTTTAATCTGGACGGTAAACATTACTAAGCCAGGCTCATTCAAAGTAATTAGCGAAGACAATGGGCACGACAAACTAAGCTACGAATTAATTACTCCTACCGATACGCTCGAAGTGTTTCCAAAAGGTAGTGTAGAGAAGATAACTAAAAAAGCACAACAAGGTAGTATTGAAATTGTAAACTCAGGAACCATTATTATAAAAGCTTATCCGAAGCAAACCATTGAATGGTGGAATGAATTCAAGTTAAAAGGGATTGAATTGGTGCCTGCAAAAAAATAACAACTTAAACCAACTAAGAATGAAAAAGAGTTGTCAACTTATTTACTTAATTATCCTTGTTTTTATTGTAAGCTCATGTAAAAAAGCCAACAATCAAAACATCGATTTTAATGTTGATTTTGAAAAATTTATTTCTCGCCACGATATGGTTTGGGATCGCACACCCGATTGTTGGCAGGTAGCCCCATACACCGGAAACGGCAATGTGGGTTTTCTTTTATATCAAATAGAAGGAGAATCGAAAAAAAATATTTCGCTGCATGTGGGCAGGCACGATTATTACGACCACCGTTTGCCGTATGAAGGTGAACAGATGCTTTGGATTTATCGAACACGACTTCCGCTTGGTCATTTTAACTTCGAATCGAAAGGTGAAATCACCGGAGCCGACTTGCGTTTGAGTTTGTGGAATGCCGAATTAACCGGTACCATTACAACAACGCAAGGCGCGTACAAAGTACATGCTTTAACACATACCCATACCGATGTTATCTATTTTGAAACCGATGCTCAACAAGGCGAATCGGTTAAAATTACCTGGCATCCCGAAGTGCCTTATTCTCCGGTGCGAAGGCAATTGAACGAGGGGAAAGGACCCAACGCTCCTAACTGGGACCGCATGCGTAATGCGCCATATCCACTTCCGCCCGAACACATTTTAAGCGAAAAGGATGGAATTAATTATTGTTATCAGGAATTATTCGATGGCCGTGGCGAAACCACAACTGCCTGGGAAATCAACGGCGAATCTTCTGGAAAACAAGTAATGACAACCAGTATTCACCACAGCTTTCCGGAGCACAACAGTAAGAAAGTGGTGACAAAAAACCTGGAGGAAGCACGGCAAATGTTAACTGATGAAAGTTTTTTTGCCAGTCATAGAAAGTGGTGGAACGATTATTACCCGCAAAGTTTTCTTTCTGTTAACGATGCCGAGAAAGAATCTTTTTACTGGATTCAGATGTACAAGTTTGCTTCGGCTACTCGCGGCAACGGGCCATTTTTAGACCTGATGGGCCCATGGTACAACCACACATTCTGGCCCATGGTGTGGGGCGATTTAAATGTGCAGCTAATTTACTGGACACACCTTACTGCTAATCGTTTGGAGGCAGGTGAGTCGATTGTGAAAAATGTAGATAAATACAAAGAAACGCTGCTGAAAAATGCTCCTGAACATTGGGAGGATTGTGCAACCCTTGGCGCTTTATTTCCACAAGATATGGATTCCGAGAATGCCTTCCCCGATATGTTGGTTTGGCTCTTGCACGATTACTGGTTGCATTGCGAATATGCAGGCGACCGCCAACGAATGCGCGATGGCTTATTCCCGATTTTACGACAAGCCGTTAATTCGTACTTGCAATATTTCAAAGAAAATCCGCTTGATGAAGGAGATGGAAAAATTCATATAAAAAACAGCTGGTCGCCCGAGTATCCCGGAGGACACGGACAAGACATAAATTTTACCATTGCACTCATTCGCTGGAGTTGTCAAACCTTAGTCAACCTGAACGAGGAATTTAATTTGAACGATTCTTTGCAAAGCGAGTGGCAGAATATCTTGGATAACTTGGTTGATTTTCAGATTGATGAGAATGGCCTGCGTATTGGAAAAGATATCGCTTTTGAAAAACCACACCGGCATTATTCGCATTTGTTGGCCTTTTATCCTTTAGCAGTTCTAACACCTGATAATGAACAAGAAAAAGAATTGCTTAAAACCTCGGTTGATCATTGGTTAAAAGTTACGCAAAGCGGAATTAAAGTAGATGCGATGCCGGTAACCGGATACACTTGTACCGGTGCAGCATCGATGTATGCCTGGCTGGCTGATGGCGAGAAAGCTTACGAATATTTAGACATGTTTATAAAACATCCGGGAGTAGCCCCAACAACCATGTATGCCGAGGTGTGGTTTAATCCGGTTATTGAAAGTCCGCTTTCGTATGCCACTGCAATGCACGAAATGTTGTTACAAAGTTGGGGCGGAACAATCCGGGTTTTTGCCGGCGTTCCTGATAAGTGGAGCGATATCGCTTTCAAAGATTTGCGTACTCAGGGAGCTTTTTTGGTGAGTGCCACAAAGAAAGCTGGAGAAACACAATTTGTGGCCATCGAAAGTTTGGCCGGAAATCCTTGTATTGTTCAATGTGACATTGAAAATCCGAAGATTTATATTAATGGGAAAATGGAAAATTCCCGCATTCATAAAAATAATAAGCGTTTGTACGAAATTGACCTGAAAAAGGGAGAAAAGGTAATTTTTACACCTGTTGAACTCAATAAAGCCAATTTAAGTATTGAAGCCATTGAGTTTGGCAAAGAGAGCTATAATCTTTTTGGCCTCAGCAAAAAAACAGAAAACCTTCCGGGACACAAACATTATTATATTGATCAAACGGGTAAAAAGTGGCAACAACCTTCTGATAATTAATTAACTATTTAGATGATAAAACTTTAAGATATGAAAAAACTGATCCTTGCTTTAGTATTGTTTATTAGTGCGTTTTCTGCACAATCTCAGAAAAATTACCTTGAAGAATCGAACGAAGATTTTAGCCGGCGAATGAAGTGGTTTACCGATTCTGAATATGGAATGTTTATTCATTTTGGTTTGTATAGTCAGCTTGGAGGTATTTACAACGGAAATGATGAAGGCCGCTATGCTGAATGGATTCAGGCCAATCAGCAAATTCCAAAGTCGGACTATGTGAAATTGATAGAAACCTGGACACCCAAAAATTTCGATGCCGATAAAATTGCAAAACTGGCTAAAAAAGCCGGTATGAAATACCTGGTTATTACCACCAAACATCACGAAGGTTTTTGTTTGTGGGACTCGGAATATACCGATTACGATATTGCCAACTCGCCCATGAAAGGGCGCGATCTTGTAAAGGAATTGTCTGTCGCCTGCAAAAAACACGGCATTCGTTTTGGAACCTATTACAGCATTATCGACTGGAATCATTCATCGCACGATATTCCTGATGCTGATGCTGCAGAAGTTGACCGCAAACGCTGGCAAAACCCAACACTTGTTGAAGGCAAAAAAGCTGAATACGTTCAGTATATGAAAAATCAGATTAAAGAACTGATTGAAAAATACGATACTGATATTTTATGGTTCGATGGAGACTGGGCAGATTACTGGACACTGGAAGATGGCGATGATCTATACCAGTATATCCGCGAATTAAAGCCTGATATTATCATAAATAACCGGGTTTCAAAACGTAAAACTTTTAAGAAGGATTTTGGAACACCCGAGCAGAATCATCCGGGCGAATCGCTCGACCATTACTGGGAAGCTTGTTATACCATGAACGATTCGTGGGGATTCAAAACAAACGATGACGACTGGAAAAGCCCGGAAGTGGTCTATAATAAACTGAAAGACATTAACGGTAAAGGCGGTAACTTTTTATTAAATGTTGGTCCCGATGGAAATGGTGATATACCTGAAGTATCAGTTGACATTTTATTGGAAGTAGGTAAAATGTTAAAAAAGGAAAGATAAAGACTCTTTAACCCAAAAAGCACAAAGGCAAAGCGTCTATTAGTGCGGGAACAGTCCCACTGATGCTGTATTTGGGTTGATTTTTTCAACCTTAATCAATGAACGATTTGAGCAAGTTCTCTTGTAAATCATTGATAATATGCTTGTAATGTTTGCCCTACTCTTGCACATCAAATCAGCAATAATCTGGTTGATTTAAGAAACCAATTATGCTAGGATTTTCTGATGTTTACATCTAGTGAAATGAACCTGAGATTTTAATTCGATTAAAAAACCAAATGAAGAGAAAAAATTTGTCAATAGTATTACCGCTCTTTTTGCTATTTTTTGTTTCGTGTACTCCTTCAAAAGAAACGGTTGTTCATCAGGACCAAAATTTTTGGGTCGTTTTAAATTCCGGTGAAACTAAATCATTTGACGGGAAATATGCATGGGATTACATGCTTAATCGCGCAGGAAATTACGATCTGCAAATTATCTGCGACGGCGAGTTGAAAATCCCGCTTACCGAAGTTAAAGTTGAATCAGCCAGTTTAACCCTAACTGAATCGCCTAAAAAGGTTTTTGTTATTGGCGAAGAGGGAGCCAGGCAAACGGTGTTTCAATTCAGCAAAAATATCGTTTTAAAGGATACAGGTTTACAAACTCTTAAAATTGAAACGGGTTCGCCTTTTGTGCAGGTTCGTTTAACTCCAACCTATCGGAATACGCTTGGTTTTGGCTCGGGCAAGTATGATGCGGAGTGGCAGAGTATGCATAATTCAGCAGAGAAACAAGCCGCTTTGAAATGGCTAAAGGAGGCAAAATACGGAATGTTTATCCATTGGGGGCTTTATTCGCAGGCAGGCGGAATTTGGAATGGCGTTAAAATGGAAGATTCCGGAATTCCCGGCCCGGGAGTGTCTGAATGGCTGATGTATAAATTTCAAATTTCACGCAAGGAATATGCCGAGCTAGCGGCAACGTTTATTCCAGATAGATCATTTGCTCAAACCATTGCCAGGTTGGCCAAAGATGCCGGAATGAAGTACGTGGTGATTACTTCGAAACATCACGATGGTTTTGCTTTGTTCGACTCGAAATGTTCCACTTTCGATATGGTTGATGCAACACCGTATAAGGCCGATGCCGTTAAAGAATTATATGATGCCTGTTTGGCCGAAGGGCTTGATTTTGGCGTTTACTATTCGCACGGAAACGACTGGAACGACGGAACAGACGGCAATTACGCCAATGTGAAGCAAGTAAATGACTCGCTTGGAATTCGTTCGCATGCTCAGGGAAAAAATACTTGGGACCCTAGTTCGAACACACATGCAGAATACCTTGAAAGCAAAGCATTGCCACAAATTGAAGAACTTTTGCATTCGATGCCACAGTTGCGTTTAATTTGGTTCGATGGCGATGGATATATTACTGAAAAACAATCTTTTCAATTTTATAAAACCATATTCAATATCAATCCAAATGTAATTGTAAACCGCAGAGTGGGGTACGATTTTGGTGATTATCTCGATGCCGGCGACAATGTAATTCCATCAGGCGACGATAAACTTTCAAAGCACTGGGAAACCTGTGGTACAACCAATAACTCGTGGGCATACAAGTCATACGACGACGATTGGAAAAGTACTGGGGAGCTGCTTTATTACCTGGTTGACATCGCTTCGAAAGGAGGAAATTATCTCTTAAATATCGGTCCCGATGGCCTCGGTCATGTTCCTGAACTAAGCGCGGGCGGACTTCGCGAAATAGGACAGTGGCTTAAAATCAACGGCGATGCAATTTATGGTACTACCCGCTGGAAGATTTCGCACGAAGGGCAAAAGGAAACGCTTTTGGAGGGAACCGGGCACCGTGCAAAGGCAGGATTTTCGCGGACCTTTTCAGCAAACGATTTCTGGTTTACCACCAAAGAAAACAAAGTTTATACGATTTCATTGGCATGCGCTGCCTCGCAAATAAGTATTAAATCACTGAAGCTTGCGGCCGGGAAAGTTGAAAATGTAAGCCTTTTAGGAAATTCATCAACAATAGAATGGGAACAAACAGATACTGCCTTAAACGTTGATTTGACCGGAGTAAAAACCGGAAGTAAAGGTTATGTGCTGGAAGTGAGCTTTAAAAATTAGAACCTTAATGTTAAAACAAAAAACATATTATTTCTGTCTGATTGCAAGTATTTTTGCAGTAGTAACTTTTAGCGGTTGTAAGTCGCAAAAAGGCACAAGTCAGCAGGCTGAAAAAGTTCCTGCGAATGGCCCGCAATGGGTGAAAAATTCGTTGACCAATGTCGGGGTTTTTAACGTTCCTGAAGTAATATTTACCGAAAAGTTCGACGAACACAAACAACACGAAAATATAAAAGGGCTGTTTTTTAACGGACTAAATTTCCACGGAAAACAAACCAACGTTTTTTGCTGGTATGGCGTGCCCGAAACGTTAAAGGATGGCGACAAAGCACCGGCGGTTGTTCTTGTTCACGGAGGAGGAGGAACAGTGTTCCCGCAGTGGGTGAAAAAATGGACCGACCAGGGATATATTGCAATTTCAGTTGCACTGGAAGGACAGGTACCCGGTCCGAAAACCGAGAAAAGCCCGCTTGAAGCAGGACATCCAAATCATAAATTGTCAGGACCATTTCGCAAAGGCTTTTTTCTGGATTTGATGGAAGAAAAGCTGGAAGATCAATGGTTTTACCATGCTGTTGCCGACATAATTATGGCAAATAGTCTTTTGCGTAGTTTCCCCGAAGTGGATACCACAAAAATTGGAATTACAGGTATTTCATGGGGTGGAATCCTTACCAATGTGGTTACCGGAATCGATAACCGTTTTGCTTTTGCAATTCCTGTTTATGGTTGCGGCTTTTTACACGAAGCGCCAACATATATCGGCCAACTAGAGGCACACACTCCCGAATCGAAACAATTTTATCTTGAGAATTGGGAACCATCGCTTTATGCACCATTACAAAATCATCCGACACTTTTTGTAAATGGCACTAATGATGGGCACTTTTCAATGAACAGTTTTACTAAAACCTACAAAGCGTCAGGTGCTTACAAATACCTTCATGTTGAACACGAAATGCAACATGGGCACGGTGCGGGCTGGAATCCGGAAGAAATTTATCGGTTTGCCGATTATGTAGTGGGACGTGGAAAAGAGCAAGTGAAATTCAAATTCAATACAGAAAAAAATACGGTGAATTTTGATGGCGAATTAAGAGAAGCTTTTGCTTACTATACAAACGACACCGCAGATTGGAGTGCCAAAAGCTACAAATGGCTCAAAGCCGATGTTCTGCTTTCAAATTCAACCAATACAATAAAAGTTGAATTGCCGGAAAGTGCTGTTTACTACTTCGTTAATGGCATCGATACTGAGGGATTAATGCATAGTTCTCCAATGGTAAAAATAGAATGTAATGAACCTAAATAATTTAATGATATGATACAACTAAATGTTAAACGTATTCTTGTCGTTTTAATGGGACTGTTTTATTCCGTTTCGGTACTTGC
This sequence comes from Mangrovibacterium sp., assembly GCF_041596335.1. Taxonomy (GTDB): domain Bacteria; phylum Bacteroidota; class Bacteroidia; order Bacteroidales; family Prolixibacteraceae; genus Mangrovibacterium. The sequence continues at coordinate 61,834 of NZ_JBFHIT010000002.1, forward strand.
CCAGGAAAAGAAAGGGCAGGGGATGGACGAAATGTGGGGCGTAACTTCGGTTACGGAAGATGCTTTAAAGGAGGAGCGTAGTAAGTTGTTCGATGAGAGCAACTTCGGGATGTTTATCCACTGGGGGCTTTTCTCAAATTTAGGTGGTAAGTGGAAGGGTAAAACCTATTACGGCATTGGCGAATGGATTATGAACCCGCGAATGGCCGGCATCCCCGTGGATGAATATAAGGAGATTGCTAACGATTTTAACCCAAGTGAGTTTGATGCAAAAGCGATTGCACAATTGGCAAAAGATGCCGGAATGAAATACATCATCATTACCAGCAAGCATCACGAAGGGTTTGCCATGTTTAAATCGGAAGCAAGTTCGTTCAATATTGTCGATGCCACACCTTTTGCACGCGACCCGATGAAAGAGTTATCTGCTGCTTGTCGTGAAATCGGACTCGGTTTTGGGTTTTATTATTCTCATTATCAGGACTGGACTAGTCCGGGAGCTCATGGCGGACCAGCGGTTGATCGCAACGGAGAACCAGCATCATTCAAAAAATATTTCGATGAAAAATGTAAGCCACAGGTAAAGGAAATTTGCAGCAATTATGGCGAAATTGATTTTGTTTGGTTTGATACCCCCGGAAACATGCCAAAGGAGTATGTGGTAGAACTGGCCGATATGGTCCGCAAAATGCAGCCAAACGCGATGCTCTGCAGCCGTATTGGTCATGGTATGGGCGACTATGCCAGTAAGGGCGATATGGAAGTGCCGCCACGCAACATTCCAGGATTATGGGAAACCTGCGATACCAACAACGATTCGTGGTCGTTTGCCTGGTACGACAATAACTTTAAAAGTCCGAAAGAAACTTTAAACCGACTAATTGCGACAATTGGCCGGGGAGGAACTTACTTGTTTAACGTTGGTCCCGATAGCCAGGGGAAAATTCCTGAAATTGGCGCGAAATTCTTGGAGGAAACTGGTTCATGGATTCGAAAATATCCGCAAGTAATTTATGGTGCTGGTGCATCTCCCTGGGGGCATGCTTTGGCATGGGGTGATGTGACGACCCAAGGAAATTCATTGTTCCTATCGGTTTTTGAGTGGCCACAAGATGGTAAACTGTATTTGCCGGGACTGCAAACAAAAATCGTTTCGGCTCAAATTTTAAACGGCCAGAAAATTTCATATACAAAGGAAAATGGATGGATTGTTTTTGACGTGCCTTGCAAACCTGCCGATTCACCCGTTTCTGTGATTGAGCTAAAACTGGACGCTGCTGCTGAATCGGCAAACGTAAATTCCAATCTTGGAATCTATCCAAATATTCGAACCACCTTATTGGCTGAATTTGCTGAAGTCTCAGACGCAGAAAAAAAAGAAGTAAAATGGATGGAGAAATTTGGCGAGTGGAAACATGTCAGTCAAATTAACAACTGGGGCGAAAATGGCAAAGCAGAATGGGTTGTTGAAGTTTTTGAACCCGGTTACTATTACCTCGATTTAGTTTATAATGGTGAAGATCGTCTGGTTTGGAGAACAACCACCGACGAGGGAGTGATGGTGCAGAACCAACAGGCTGCTACCGAAAAATACCAGGAATACAGCATGGGGATTTTAGAGTTTAAGACTGCAGGCAGCCACAAAATTTCGGTTTCGTTAGTGGAAGGTAATCCGTTGACTTCGAGTCTTAAATCGGTAGAATTTAAGCCCATTCACTAGATCCGACGCAGTCCTGTTTGTCCATTTTTCAAGTGGAATTAATAATTTGAAATAATTATTTAATTATGAAGAGTCCAACTATTCTATTCGCAATTGCTGCCGTGTATTTCGGAACAATTTCATGTACAAAAACTGAAGAAAAACAGCCGCCGAATATCCTTTTTATTTTTGCTGACGACTGGGGATTTGGAGATCTGGGCTGCTATGGTAGCACAGAAGTTGCAACTCCAAACCTTGATAAACTTGCCTCTCAGGGAACACGGTATACGCAGTTTCATGTTACAAGTGGTGTTTGTTCGCCAAGCCGGGCATCGGTAATTACCGGACACTTTCCGGCAAGGCATCGGGTGCACGGCCATTTTGCGGGCAATGAAGTAAATGCCAAACGAGGAATGCCTAATTGGTTGGATGAAAATCTGCCTGTTTACTTACCCCGTTTAATGCAGGAAGCCGGTTATACTACCGCTCATATCGGAAAATGGCACCTTGGTGGTGGTGGCGAACCCAATGGCGATCTATCGGCTCCCCAGCCAAAACTTTACGGTTACAATGAAACACGGGTGTGGAATGGGAATGGCCCAACCTGGAGCGGAGATCAGCTTTGGCCAACAACTCGTTATATGGATAGCGATACGCTTTGGGTGCAGAGCTCGAGTCGGATTGCGGTTGACGCAACCATCGACTTTATGAAACGAAATAAGGGCAAAAAGCCAATGTTTATCAACCTTTGGCTTAAAGACCCGCATACTCCGCTTTGGCCATCGGATGAACAACGTGAGCCATACAAAAACAAAAACCTGGATCCCGACAAAGAAACCTATTTTTCGGTGCTGACCGATGCCGATCTTCATATTGGACGATTGATGGATGCCTTAAGCGAAATGGGACTGGATGACAATACTCTGGTACTTTTTAGTAGCGACAATGGCCCGGCCCATTATCCACCCGCTTTAATAGCGGGTTCAACCGGTGGCTTAAAGGGACGTAAAGCCGATATTTTTCAGGGTGGGGTAAATGTGCCGTTTATTGTTCGCTGGCCGGGGCATGTTGATGCCGGTGAGGTTGAAAACGAAAGTGTGCTTTCAACAGTCGACTTATTGCCTACTTTTTGTGAGTTAGCACAGATCGATCTTCCTGAAAGCTATCTGCCCGATGGCGAAAGTTTTAGCTCGATATTTGAAAATGTACCTTTCGAAAGAACTAAACCGTTGTTCTGGGATTGGCATTTTGGTCGAGTCAGTGACAACCCAACTCAGGTAAATCAATGGCCCGAAAATGCTGTTCGCTATGGGGAATGGAAGTTATACTACAACTCGAAAATAGAGCGAACTGAACTGTATAATATTAAGTATGATCGATTTGAAGAGAATGATCTCGCTGGAAATAATCCTGAAAAAGTTGCCGAGTTGATGGAACTTTTGGTAAGCTGGAAGTCTGGTCTGCCGATGTAGTGTTTTGTCTTCTTCCGGCAATCTTCAAGTAACGAAATAGACAGAAACATAAGACTCTTGTCTGGGAAAGCAAAAAGCCGCAGTTCGTGTGGCTTTTTGTCAGTAGCGGGGGAATGTGGGAACGCTTTCGATCGCATGGTCGGTTATGATCCAACTTCCTTCGCTTTTATGGATTTGTGCCGATTGATGATATTCCAGGGTAGTTTGTAATTTCTCAAACATAATTGTTCCATAAAATTTACTAGTTACCAATAAAGTTCTATTTTTGGAGCGACTAAAAATAATAAGTAAGTTACGTTATGAAAGAACTTTTAGAAAAAATCAATGCTGAGATTGCTTCTTTTCAGGAGAATGCGAATTCTCAAATGGAAAATAGCAACAAAGCTGCTGGAACTCGTGCTCGTAAGAATAGTTTAGAGTTGACGAAGCTTCTGAAAGAATTCCGCCAGGTTTCTTTAGAAGAATCAAAGAAGTAAATCCATTAACTCCCTGCTTGTTTTTTTCGAATCAGGCGGGGAGATTTATTTTCAAGCTCCTGCCTGAGTTATTCTGCTCTTTTCCTTCAAATTCATAGCAACTCAGTAACCGAAAAATCTTTTCTCTACCCGTCCGTTTTTACCCACCGTTTAATCGGATATTAAAGTCCTGATATTGTCACAAAACCGAGGGGAAAATCCTGGCCGGAACAGAAGTGTTCTAGGCTCAATCCAGATGATTGATCCTGCAGAACGAGCTTCCTGGGCCATCTCTATAAGGTTAATTTTCACCTCTGGGAGGGCTCCCATAATACCGATTGCGTCATCTTCATTTTTTGCTGAAATGAAACGGAAACATCCGTTGGCTGCAACTATGTTTCACGCCGGGAGTCTACCAGTCAACCTATCTTTTAGCATGCGGAAGATCTAAGGTTTGCCTAATTATCAGCCTGATTTTTGCTCAATTTTCTTAAGTTTGTGCTTCAGAAAAATCGAAATTATGGCTGCTAAACATAAACCACTATCATCGGTATTAATTAAACCTTCGGGACCGGATTGCAACCTGAATTGTACCTATTGCTTCTATCTTGAAAAATCGGAACTGTTTGCGACCCAGAAAGTTCATCGGATGAGTGAAAAGGTATTGGAGGAAACCATTCGTCAGGTTATGCAACAATCGGGGCAAAGTGTATCCATTGCCTGGCAAGGTGGCGAACCTACTTTGATGGGACTCGATTTTTACCAGAAGGCAATTGATTTTGAGATGAAATACGGCCATAGTCAAACGGTTGGTAATGGCCTGCAAACGAATGGTTTATTGCTGAATCGCGATTGGGCCAAATTTTTGAAAAAGTATGATTGGCTGGTAGGTTTGTCGCTCGATGGTCCGAAGTTTATTCATGATCATTTTCGATTTGACCAGGCCGGCAAAGGGACACACCAAAGGGTGGAAGATAATGCCAAAATGTTGTTGGATGAGGGAGTTGCCACAAATGCCATGTGTTGCGTGACCAGCCATTCGGTGAAGTATCCCGAGGAGCTTTACAACTATTACAAGTCGCTGGGCTTAACTTTTATGCAGTTTATACCGGTTGTTGAAACGGATAAGAATGACCCATCGAAAGCGGCTGACTTTTCTGTCTCGGCACAAGATTACGGTCATTTTCTGAACAAATTGTTCGACTTGTGGCTCGCTGATTTCAAAGACGGCCAGCCGACAACCTCAATTCGACATTTTGAATCGGTATTTTACAGCTATGTGGGCTTGGAAGCTCCTGAATGTACAATGCATAAGGAGTGTGGTCCATATGTGGTGATTGAGCATAATGGCAATGTATATAGTTGCGATTTTTTTGTGGAGCCCAAATGGAAGCTCGGCAATGTGCAACACGATAAGCTGATCAATATGCTGAACTCGAAAAAGCAAACTGTATTCGGACAGGCGAAAGCGGTATTGCCGCGCGAATGTCGTCAGTGCACATGGTTAACCAAATGCTATGGCGGGTGTACCAAAGACCGGATCAAAGATCCCGAAGACAATAGGAAGCCTCGTTTCTGTACTTCCTATAAATTATTTTTCAAGCATGCCGATCCTGTTTTGAGTGATATGGCTGTGCAATGGCAACAAAATCAGCACGACATGAGTCAAGCGCAACAAAACAATGGTTATTACAACGCGTTCAACGATTTCATGAAGTAATATTTAATTGAAATCGGTTGACGAGATATAAAATTTATTGAGGCAAGCGGATCGAAAGCTTATTCGTTTGTTCCTCTTGCCTCAATGTTTGCACTTCGATTCCGAAATAAATAGTCGATTTTGGTTTTCACCGAACGTTGGACCTGAGGGAAAAACATCCTAAAATTTCAAGCCGACATGATTCAACAAAAAGAAATAACACTTCCCGGTTTTCGTCGTGGGTACCATTTAATTACCCGGACCATAGAAGCTGAATTGCCTAATTTGCCCGACGCTGGCTTGCTACACATTCTGGTTAAGCATACCTCGGCAGGAATTACTTTAAATGAAAATGCTGATCCGTCAGTACGTCAGGATTTTGAAGGTTTTATAAATGTGATGATTCCGGAAAATCATCGCGTTTACACACACACCTGCGAAGGGAGCGATGACATGCCGGCGCACTTAAAATCATCGGTAATTGGTGCCGAAATCACAATTCCAATCACTCGCGGACGGTTGAACCTCGGAACCTGGCAAGGCATTTATTTTTGCGAATTTAGAGACTACGGAGGCTCGCGTCGGTTGGTACTAACCGTGTACTCGTAGCGGCTGTTTGCATCAAGCAACTAGGCTTACGACTCTGTCGGGATTAATAAAATCCGGGGGTTGAATCTTCAACCAATACAATTACCTTTTTTTGGAACTTATTACTTTGTCTTTCAAGTGTCAGATGGAATTCACCTATTGCTGAAAATTATTTTCGGTGTTTGTGTTCGTTTCATTCATCGTTTTGGTGACACTGAATTTGTGACTGGGAAATCCGGCTGAAAGTTAGCCTTATTGGTTTAAGCTCTGCTGAATTTTAAGCGGTGTTCGTATCGTCGGATAAACTGCGTAGAAATGAGCGAACAACTTGCAATAAACGCTCCGGCAATAAAGGGAATCCGCCAGTCGATTGTCCAAAGTATACCACCAACAACCGGGAGCACAACTGCTGAGATGTGATTGATTGTAAAGCCAACAGCCATCGATGGTGCAATATCAGCGGGATCAGCATATTTTCTGAAGAAGCTGTTAATTGCAATCGCAAAGCTGAAAAACAGGTTGTCGACCAGATAAAGTCCGGTGGCAACATTACGGTTCTCCACCAACGCATAGCCCAGAAAAACGAAGATTAAGCTTGAATATTCAATGGTTAACATCTGTCGTTCGCCAAAGTGATTGATGGCTTTGCCGATGTAAGGAGCTATAAAATAGGTAATTATATTGTTCGCAATAAAGAGAGTAGTGATGTGGCCAACTGAGAAGTGGTATTTTTCAACCAAAATAAATACCGCGAAGACAACAAAAATCTGTCTGCGAGCTCCACTCAAAAAATTCAACACATAGAATAGCCAGTACTTTCGTTTTAAAATCAACTTTTTTTGTTGTGCGGGAAGGTTTTTATCTACCGGATTTCGGGTAAGTGCATATGTTCCAAGTATTATTACGATAGCACCGATGATGTAGAAAATAGTATGAAGCTCGAAGTATTTGGAGACGATCCAGATAAAGCCACCAACGCCAACGTTGGCCAGGGCGCCAAAACTCTTAAGTTTAGCGAGTACCTGCGGAACTCTGTCGCCCTGAAAATATTGCAGTGAAAGCGATTGGTTACAGGTTTCGAAAAAGTGAAAGCCGACCGACATAAGAACGATCGTAAACAGAAGCCCTCCAAAACTCGGGAATAAGCCGGTGAAAAAAACACCAACACCCAACAGGATGATTGACAAGGCTGCAAATCGGTGTTCGGCAAAAATTAGCAACAAATAGACTACAAAAAATGTCAGAAATCCGGGGATTTCACGAACCGATTGAATAACGCCGATTTGGAATGAATTAACTCCGACAACATCAACAGCGAAATTATTAAATAGGGTACGCCATCCTTGAAACCCCATAGCTGCAGCGGCAACCAATAAGATCAGATAATGATACATCGGGTTTTCCCGATAGGTTCGGTATGGGGTCATGATTGGAAATTTATCAAACTTAACAAACAAGATTGTGTCTGTTTGCTTTCAGTTTACTTTTGATAGAAAGCTTTATGTTTTGGAAATATGACGTACTGACCAGGCAGCCTAAAGATAAAACTGTGGTTCTTTCCTTTCGCGGCAATTGGTAAAAAGTCGTTCCCGTATCGATTGAATGATTTCATGGTCAAAGTGTCGGGCCTGCTCCGGACATTTTTTGACACAGGCACAGCACCAGATACATTTTTCGGGATCGGTCACGATTTCATCTTCCAGATTGATTGCTCCGGTCGGGCAGCATTCCACACATAGACCACATTGAGTACAGTCTGCATGACTTGTCTCCGGAATTATGAGCGGATATTGTTTTCGTTCGACAAAGGGGCGGTTGCCCGGAACTTGTATAGTGCTTGCCGCATTCTTGAGTTCCGTTTCATCCAGCTTTTTCCGAACTAAATCTGCGAAGGTCGCGATATGATTGAGATCTTGCTGGTCGGGACGACTGTGGGCAATTGGTCGATCGGTGGTGGAATAAGAGTGCTCGCCCACAAACGCAGCTGCAGCAATCACCCTGAAGTTTGCTTTTTGGGCCAGCTCAGTCAGTTCAAGCAATGCATCATCGAACTCTCGATTTCCATAAACAACGATAACAATTGCAAGCGATTGGTTCCCATTTATCGTCTCAAAACGACGAATGGCTTCCATAGGTAATCGTCCACTGTAAACCGGCATCCCAACAATTGATAGGGAACTGGAATCTATAGGTTCCGGTTTATTGCTGGTGCCCGGTAGAGTAAGATTGAAATTGCAGATCTTGACTGCTGGAAAATTAGCAGCCAGGTTATTCAGAATGGTTTCGGTAGTACCCGTTGGCGAAAAGTAAAAGGTGTTGATTTGTTCAGTATTCATGAAGGTAAAATTAAGAAAATATCCGGCGACCATTTGATCAGTTTTAACGTTTCTGATCGATCCAGTCGCCGGATAGTTCCGAAAAAAATGCATACGAATGAAGCGCTTATTTCTCTTTTTCAAAAGGCCAGCCGGCAATTCCACCTTCCATAACCTTCACGTTTTTGTAGCCATGAGCCTTTAGCAACATTGCTGCTTCGTAGCCACGCAGAGATATTTTACAATAGGTAACAATGGTTTTGTTTTTATCGGCAGGCAACTCATTCATTCGCTTACGGAGAACGCCCAGTGGAATTAAACTTTCGCCAATCCCGAGTCGTGTTTCTTCGTATTCGTCGGCACCACGAACGTCCAGTATAAATAGGTCTTTACCCTGATCCACCATACTTTTTAGGTCGAGTGCAGAAATGCCATCAAATAAGCCATGCATTTTATTCTGGATGATGTGAGCCGTTGCAATGCTATGATCAATGGCCAACGAAAATGGAGGAGCGTAAGGAAGATCCGCATTTACCATATCATCGACCGTGAGTTTTCCTTTAATTGCAGTTGCCCAAATTGCCAGTTGCTTGCTTACGTCGCCCGGCCCCAAACATTGTGCGCCTAACAAACGGCCAGTTTGTCGCTCGGCCAATAGTTTCGTAATTAATAGCTTTCCATTCATGAACCCAGGTTTGTCGGGACTGGCATTAACCGCTTTCACATAGTCGATTCCGGCTTCAATCGCTTTTGCTTCGGACAAGCCGGTTATTCCGACTTCGTAATCAAAAATTTTACACGCTCCGGTTTGAATTGTTCCCGGAAATATGGCTTTATGCCCATGAATAACGTTTTCGCCAACCACCCGGCCTTGAAGATTCGCCAGATCACCGTATGGAGCAAGAACATTTTTGCCGGTAATCAAATTAAGTATTTCGCAACAGTCGCCGGCGGCATAAATGTTCGGATCGCTGGTTTGCATATGCTCATCAACCAGAATTCCACCAAGCTTGCCGATTTCCAGACCTGCCTCTTTGGCCAGATCAACCCGAGGTCGAACACCAATAGCCACAACGGCCAATTCACACGGAATTTCGGTGCCATTCTGTAATTTTACACCAACTAATTTTCCATTTTCACCCAAAAATTCAGCCACGCCGTTTTTGGTAATCACATTTGCCTTGGTTTTCAAATAATTCTCAACCAATTTAGCCATTTTCCAGTCCAGAAAAGTTAGCAGTTGGGGCAGGAGTTCGATCATAGTTAGTTCTATTCCAGCCAAATGAAGGGCTTCCAGCGTTTCAATGCCAATTAATCCACCGCCAATTACAACTGCTTTGCGTATTATCTTTTCATCGTGTATTTTTCTCAGGTAGTCAGCATCTTGCATTGATTGCAACGTTGTAATTCCACTCAGATTTATTCCCGGAATTGGAGGCATATTAGCCGAAGCACCCGTAGCAATAACAAGCTTGTCGAATTCCTGAATCCCGGTTTCTCCAGTAATCAGATCCTTATATTCGATGCATTTTTGTTCCCGGTTAATTTTCGTGACTTCAGTATTGATTTTACAAACGATACCTTTTGCATTCCAGTAAAATTTTGGGTCGCGAACGACTCCGGCTGGAGTACAAAGCAATTTGTTCCGGTCGTCGAAAAATCCACCTACGTAGTACGGAAATCCGCATGATGCCATCGAAAGATCAGGGCCCTTCTGGAACATTGTAATTTCCGCGAATTCATCCATCCGGCGAGCTCGGGCCGCTGCTTTGGGGCCTGCTGCTGAGCCACCAACGACGATTATTCTTTTAGGAGTATTCATTTTCTTTATGGTTTTTGATTAGAATTGAAAAATCTGTCCGGTTTTTACGAATTGGGTTTGAAAGATGGGCTGGAATGCTGCCAGCGCAGGTAAATCGGTACAATGCGAGGGGAGAATGGTCGCAATGTTTTCGCGCTTAAAGTAATTAATGGTTTCTTGTGTTTGTGTATCATTGCGCTTGAGGTGAAAACCACCGATAACCGCTTTTATTTGTTCGATTCCGGTCGATTTTTTGGCGTATTCGCAAATGTTACAAATGCCTGAATGGCTGCAGCCGGTAACAACAACCAATTCGTTGTTTTGTATGAAAACCAAAGCCGAGTCATCCGGTACAAAATCATCCTGTCCGTTTTCGTCGACAAAAGCGGTTGTTTGCGCTTCGAACTCATTGGTCCGTGGAATTTCGCCTAAAAACAGAATGCGCTCGGTGATTTGCACTGGCTTTGCAGAGACTGTTACATCGAAGCGGAATTGAATTTTTGACTGCGAAAGGCAAAGACCCAAATTCGTTTGATCGCGTTTTCGAAAGCGTTTCATAAATGAAGCCGGGTGGGTGAGTAGCGGTTTATTCTCAATATATTTCAACCCATTTCCGTGATCCCAATGTCCGTGGCTCAATACAATCTGATCAACCTCTTTGTCGAGGTTTATTGCGAGACGTTCAGCATTCACTCTAAACACATCTGTATGCCCGGTGTCGAATAAAATGGTTTTGTCGTCATGTTGAATGAGATACGACAGACCATGTTCTGCGAGAAAATTCCCACCGGCAATATTTTCGGTCAGTACAGTTAGTTTCATACCATTGCAGCGATAAAAAGTTCGTCCATTTTCTCAGCGATGAATCGGGGAGTACGCATCGGTTTTCGACTTTGGCTATCGACAAAAACGACGGTTGAGTCAGCCGAACAAACCAGTTCGTTTTGTTCGTTTTTTACTTCAAACTGAAAATTAAACCGAGTAACGGGTTTTTCAGCAATCAGTGTTGTAATGCTCAGCAATTCATCGTATTGAGCAGCTTTATGATAGCGTAAATTCATGCTGATGACAGGCATCATGATGTTTTGAGCCTCCAATTTTCTGTCTTCAATCCCAAGTTCGCGCATGAGCTCGGTTCGGGCTTGGTGAAAATAGCTTACATAGTTTGCATGATACACATATCCCATCTGGTCGACCTCGCCGTAGCGTGGTCTTATCGTCATTTTTCCTTTAATCATACTTCGTCTCAGTTTTGTTTTACGTACCTGAATCCCCAGGCTTTGTCGCTCACTTTTTGCTGAATTGTTGTGGCCAGTTCCCGAAACTTTTCCGCCAGAATCGGATCTTTGCTAATACTAAATGTTTGAGGTGAGTCGACTTCGGTGTCGCAAATTAACGGTAGTTGGGCAAGCAAAGGCACGTTTAGTGTACCAGCCAATTGTTTGCCGCCACCAGCCCCAAAAACAAAATATTTTTCGTCGGGATGAAGAGCCGGTGTGAAATAAGACATGTTTTCAACAACACCCAGAATTGGCACATGGAGTTTATCCGTGCAAAACATATCAGCGGCTTTTTCAGCATCAGCCAATGCCAATTGTTGCGGTGTTGTTACGATCAAAGCTCCCGTAAGTGTTAATTTCTGAATTGTTGTAAGTTGAATGTCGCCGGTTCCGGGTGGGAAATCCACAATCAAAAAATCGGTTTCACCCCATTCTGTTGTCGACAATAGTTGAGTTAGTACGCCCGACGCAGCCGGTCCCCGCCAGATCATCGATTTTTTGGGCGTAACAAAGAAGCCGACAGACATGATGCTTACACCGTACTTTTTCACCGGAATGTATCGTTCGCCGGCTGCTGTCCTTACGATTTCAGGTCGTTCATTTTCAATATCGAAAAGAATTGGGGTTGACGGACCGTAGAGGTCGGCGTCGAACAAGGCCGTTTTGTAGCCTTCGCTGGCAAGCGCGACTGCCAAGTTTGCAGCCACAGTTGATTTTCCAACACCACCTTTACCCGATGCAACAACAATAATTTGCTTCACGCCATTGAGCTTAATTTTCTCAAAAGGGTTTTGATTATTCACGTGTAGATTTTTAAATTAAGTTATTGATTCTCTGTTTTTCATCTTGCCTAATACAATAGGCGTTCTGAAAGCATTCTCCTTTTATTTAGAATATTTAGAGAAGAAATATCCCCAATAATTATTGTCCTGAGTGAGTGTTGTATCGCTCAGGCTTGGGTTCATTTTTCATTAAATAGTTCCATATCGTTCTAATTTCATCGCTTAAATCTGACTCAGGAGCCCAGTCAACAATACTTTTGCAGTTGATCATTGCTTCAACCCAGAGCTTTGAAAAAGGTATTTTGCTAATTACAGGTATTTGCTTTTCCCGACTCCATCGTTCAATTTCATCGGATATTTCAGGATTAATATCCCACTTATTAATTACCAGAAATACCTGCAATTTATACTGACTGATCAGTTCAACAATTCGTTTTAAGTCATGCAAACCGGAAAGGCTTGGTTCTGTAACCAATAAAACTTTGTTTATTCCGCTCAAGGTAGAAATAACCGGACAGCCGATTCCCGGAGGCCCGTCTATTATAATTAGATCGGACTGAATATCGTGAGCTTCCCTGCGGGCATTGTCGCGAACAATATTGACCAGTTTGCCCGAATTATCTTCGCCCGGAGCCAGACGAGCATGGACCATTTTCCCGTTTATAATATCGCCGACAAACCATCGGCTTTTGTTTTGTTCAACCATTGTAATCGCGCCGTTCGGACATACTCTGGAGCAAAGTTTACAACCGTCGCAGGCTGTTTCAACAATTGAGTAACTGTTGGCTGTTTTGTTTATAGCATCGAACCGGCAATAACTTGCACAAATACCACAGTTGATGCACTTATCGGTGTCGATCCGAGCCTTTTGGCCCGAAATGTAAACTTCCTCGCGGTAGTCGTCGGGCTGAAGAATCAGGTGCAGGTTGGCTGCGTCGACATCACAATCGGCTACAACAACTTTGGCAGCTAAGCTTGCTAAAGCAGCACTAACACCAGACTTGCCGGTTCCTCCTTTTCCACTTAAAATAGCGACTTCGGTCATTGTTGATTTTGTTTGAGAATTTGGTGGTATAACGATTCAAATAATCTGAAATACTCCGGAAACTCGTCGGTAATAAGCTGTCCGGAAGCATATGCAGTTGCAATTTTTTTGTCGAAGGGAATTAATCCGAGCAGGCTAATTTCTTCCTGCTTCAAATAGTTTTCAATCATTGCATTACCCAACCCAAAACGATTAATGATCACTGTGAAAGGTTTGTTCAATTTTCGCAGTGTTTCAACCGATAGCTTTAAGTCGTTCAAACCAAAAGGTGTTGGTTCTGTTACAAGAATAACAAATTCAGCCCTTTCAACTGTTGCTATAAACGGGCAGGAAGTCCCTGGAGGTGAATCAAAAATTGTTACGGCATCATCGTCAGCCATAGCAATTGCTTGCCCAATAATTGGAACTGGAGAGTAGATTCCGATTTCAATCTGACTTTCCAGAACGTCTGCATTTGGTGCTATACGGTATTGCGTAATACTACCGGTAACTTTCTTATTTTCTGTGATTGCATCGTATTGGCACGCGTAAGAGCATGCTCCACAGTCGTGACAAAGATCTTCGATCACCTGAATTGTTTTTATGGCAGGGAGCATAATAATTGCATTATAACTGCAATACTCCTGACATTTTCCACAGAAAGTACATTTTCGTCCATCGATGACCGGAATGTGAGTGGTTGTAATAATTTCTTCCTCCAGGGTTCCGTGAAGAAACTGGCAAACGTTGGGCTCTTCGGAATCGCAATCGATTAGCCTTACGTTAGAGCCTTCCTTCTGGATGACGTTAAATAAATTTGTCGACACCAAGGTTTTTCCGGTGCCGCCTTTGCCACTTGCAATAGCTATTTTCATGAGTAAATGGTTCGATTTTATTGTCTCGCGGAACTCACATGTTGCTGAAAACTATTTTCATTTCGTGTTTGTGTTCGGAACAACATATTCGTTTCATTAATTTCGTTTATTCATTTTTACCACGAAGTCTCCTTTGTTTACCTCTAGTTTTTCTGCAATTACATGGCATTTTATCATTAGCAAAAAAGCAATGTTCGAACGGGGGTGATTCAAAAGTCCTTCAAGATTCCCTTGTCCTTTTGAGATTATCAGATCTGCCGTATCAAAATGCATTCTAAATTCGTCCGAACACAAATCAGGAAGGGTAGAAGGTGCATCATACCCATTCGAAATGATCGGCACAACTGTGTCCATTCCAACCGATTTGGCATCATCGATAGTGACATCGTTTATCACAGCTGCTCCCCGAACGGCAAAAATCAGATTGGGATGGTTAATCGTTTCAATGAATAGCTTGTCAAAAACCAGTTCGCCATTATTGTCTCCGATGTACAATATTTTAGTTGCTTTTGTAATTTCTTCGTTCAGCCTTGCTGAATCATTGATCGCAAATTCCGAGCTCAAAACATGGTCGATCGTGTCCTGCAAATTATACTCATCGCTAATTGCATAGTCAATAATATTTCCGGCAATTGCCAGACGTAAGGCAGTTTCAAAAGGATTCTTCGATTGCTTAACTTCCATTTGCAAGGAAGCATACATATCGAGAATCCTTTTGTTACTTTCTTCCTTTATCGCGCTATATGGATCAGAAACACCGGTTAAGTCCTTAATCCGGGCATGAAGTTCACGCGCAAAATGGGGTGTAGTGAACACCTCCTTGTTCTTGGCATAAAGGTCGATTAGTTCTTCTGTTAATGTGTTTGCCTGTTTCGTACTCAATTGCATTTGGTTAATGAGTTTACTGCAGGCATTGCTAAAACAGTAGAAACAACGATAGTCGAACGACATAATGACTAATGATCACATGCATTTACGCCGGTTATCAACTCGTTTTTTAACAGGTCGCTCACCAGTTCTTTGGCCAATTTGTTAGGCGCTCCCGAATGCACAACTATTTTATTCGCGTTGAATAGATTGATCGCTTTCTGTCCGATTCCACCGGAAATAATTTCAGAAACTCCTTTTTCTGCCAGCCATTTGGGGAGCAAACCCGGTTCGTGTGGCGGAGCTTCTACAACTGTTTCACTTGTAATTGAATTTTCACTAACGTCAATCAACGTAAATTGCTTACAATGACCAAAATGTGTGCTTAAAACACCATTTTCTGTTGGAATTGCTATTTTTCTCATTTTAAAATTTTTAATGACTAACATCGTCCTTTACCGCGTCCAAACCCACGACCATTTGATTGACCGCCTTGTCCACGTTGACCACCTTGACCACCTTGTCTTCTTCTGCCAAACAGAGGCCATAAACCGTCAGTTATTCCACCTTTTTGTTCGTCGGAAACTTCACTTTTAGTCGAATTTTCTGCGGTTCTTCTTCCGCATTGTCCCATTGAACGGCCAGTTCTTGGTCCTTCATTATTGGGTCCTTGTTTGTTAAATCCTGGCATGATAATTAATTTTTAATTGGAACTAATTTGTTTTAAAATGGCCTCGATTGTTATATCTGACTGACCATGGATGACCATTTGAATGTTGAGTTCGTTTAAGATGTTTTTCACTTTACCTCCAAACTCACCCGATATAATTCGCTCGACGCCCTGTGAGGCAATAAACTGAACCGATGCCGGTCCAGCACCTTCTTCATTTTCCTTCCCCGGATTGGAAAGAAAATCTGTTTTTTGCAAATCGGTATCGTAAATGGCAAAAAAGGAACAACGCCCAAATCTGTTGTCCATTTTCGATTTTACCGAATCTCCTAAAGCAGTTATTGCTATTTTCATAAATACTGTATTAATTTTTATTCTAACATATGATATTAATCTGCATGTTATAATGAACAATGGTTCATTACATGTTGCAAATATAAAGAACAATTGTTTACTATTCCGTAAATGAAATGTTAATTTTTATCTTTTACAGGTTATAAATCCGGAATGTAAGAATATGAAAAGTTGCTTGAAGAGTGCTGAATGATGAGACCGGCTCCAGCGATTAGACGGGAATGACTGCTGGTTCAGGGACTGGCAAAAGCGACCAGGCATTGATTTTCGAATGCGAAATCAATGTAAAAAAAGCGGTAATAAGAGCGATGGTTTATTTTTTTCGATTCGATGATTCCCGAACAATCAATTCGGTGGGCATCGTAATTGTCAAATGTTTACTTGAACGCGTTTTTCTTTCAATTTCCTGGATTAAAAGTTCACCTGCTTTAAGTCCCATCTTAAAAGCCGGTTGTTCGAGCGTTGAAATGGATGGTGTGACGACTTCAGAAAAAGGTTCGTTACTAAAACCGATCAATCCAAAATCCTCGGGAATTCTAACCCCAATTTTCTTAAGATACACCATCATACTTAATGCTGAAATGTCGTTACCACAAAACACAGCATCAGGAGGATGGGGCAGAGCAAGTAGTTGCTTTATAGCCTCTTGGCCGTCAATTCTGGTCAGCCTGTTGAAAATAATCAGACTATCATCAATGGGGATGTTATTCTTTTCAAGAGCTGAACGGTAACCGGCCATCCGGTCCCGATAAGTATGCAATACGGTGGGACCTGCCAAATGGGCTATTCGCTTGTATCCCTGACTAATAAGATGTTCGGTGGCTTTTACACCGACCATGAAATCATCCACGACTATTTTGTGGGCTTCCAATTCAGGGACAACACGGTCGAAGAATACGATAGGAATATTCTTTTTCGAAAATAATTGAAAATGATCGAATTCGTTTGTCTGCATGCTCAACGATGCAATTAATCCATCGACCCGGTTCGAAAACAACGAATGAACAATTTGCTTTTCCTTTTCCAATAAGTCATTCGATTGTGAGATGATAACGTTGTAACCAGATGTCGATGCCACCTCTTCAACGCCACTAATGAACGACGAGAAAAAATGGCGGTTGATTAGCGGAACCACGATTCCGATCGTATTCGTTTTTTGATTGCGCAAATTTGAGGCAATGGTATTGGGCTGATAGCCCATTTTTAAAGCCATTTCCTTTATCTTATCCTTGGTGGCCTTACTAATACGCGGGTTGTCATTTAACGCGCGTGATACCGTTGATGCTGAGATTTTTAATTCTCGCGCGATATCATGTATTGTAACTGATGCTTTGTTGTCCATAACTTACTAATCCGCTACAAAGGTGCGAATCTTTTTTTTAATCATGCGAATTTAATTCTTTTTGCGCAATCGATTGCATCTTTGTTGGAATAATTTTATATTTGCCTTGCATTAAAATAGAGTTTGGGTAAAACTGAGTTCTCTTCCGGCAAATATTTACTGAATAGATAGCGCTCGGAAGTTGAATTTTTGTTAATCGAATTTCACAACATGATTTTACCCATACTAAATATTACCAAATTTTTAAAATTAACATCTTATGGCAACTATTTTTGAAGAACGTTACGCGTATAACCCAGAGGACTTTAAAACTTATGATACCCAGCGGATTCGCAAAGAATTTCTGGTAGAAAAATTGATGGAAGCGGATACCGTTCATATGGTTTACTCGCATATTGAACGTTACATAACCGGTGGAGCTGTTCCCGTAAAGGAAGCTCTGAAACTGGAATCTGTTGACGCGTTGAAATCAGAGTTTTTCTGCAAAAGACGCGAAGTCGGTATCATGAACGTTGGAAACACAGGGTCAGTTACTGTTGACGGAAAAGAATATGTACTTGAATTTAAAGACGCTTTGTATATCGGCCGCGGTGCAAAAGAAGTAATTTTCTCATCTAAAGACGCTTCAGCTCCAGCTCGGTTTTATTTCAACTCAGCACCTGCTCACAAAGAGTATCCCACTAAGCATGTGACCTTGAAAGATGCCAATGTTCTTCATCTGGGATCGTTGAAAACATCAAACGAACGTGATATTAATCAGCTGATGATCAACACTGTTGTTGATACTTGTCAGTTGCAAATGGGAATGACCGAACTAAAGCCGGGAAGCGTTTGGAATACCATGCCAGCACACACGCACAGCCGTCGGAATGAAGTTTATTTTTACTTTAATGTACCGGAAGATCAGGCAGTATGCCACTTTATGGGACAACCAACTGAGACCCGCCACTTATGGATGACTAACGAACAGGCGGTTATTTCACCATCCTGGTCAATTCACTCAGCAGCGGGAACCAGCAATTACATTTTTATTTGGGGTATGGCAGGCGAAAACCTGGATTATACCGATATGGATGTAATTAAACCAACCGAACTAAAATAATCTCAACTGAATAATCTATCAACAACAACAACAACAACAAAATTTTAAACAATGAATGAATTATTTGATCTTTCAGGTAAAGTGGCGCTGATCACAGGCGGAACGCATGGAATCGGTATGGCTATTGGTAAAGTATTGGGAAAAGCAGGTGCAAAAATTTGCGTCAACGACCTTTCTGATGAAAAATTGGCTCAATGTAAAGAAGAATACAAAGCGGAAGGAATAGACGTTTTTACTGTGAAATTCAACGTAACCAGCGAAGAGGATGTTGAATACGGTATTACAGAAATTGAAAAAAATGTAGGAACTATTGACATTCTGGTTAACAACGCCGGTATCATCAAGCGTATTCCAATTTTGGATATGCCGGTTGATGATTTCAAACAAGTGATTGATGTTGACTTGGTTGCACCACTAATTGTTGCCAAACGTGTTGCTCCTAAAATGATTGAGAAACGCTTCGGTAAAATCATCAACATGTGTTCTATGATGAGCGTCTACGGTCGTAACTCCGTTTCAGCTTATGCTGCTGCCAAAGGTGGTTTGAAATTGTTGACAGCCAACATGTGTTGCGAGTGGGCGAAGTACAATGTACAAATCAATGGTATCGGACCCGGTTACATTGCAACCTCTCAAACTGCTGCAATTCGTGAAGGCGGACATCCGTTTAACGATTTAGTGATGACCCGTACGCCAGCTGCCCGTTGGGGTGAACCTGAAGATGTAGGTAACGCTGCTTTGTTCCTGGCATCAAAAGCTGCAGATTTTGTAAATGGTCACGTATTGTACGTTGATGGTGGTATTTTGGCCAACTTCGGATACGTAAAAGGCGAAAACGACTTATAATAGTTGGCTATGAAAAATAAACTATTCATAGCAATGGCTGTCGGCTCTCTTTTAGTGAGCTCATGTGCAAAGGAAAAACAACTTCTTGTGAACAATCCTACCAATCTCGATCGGAATGATGAGGTATTGGTGCTGGACCGTCAGGAGATTGAACTGTCTTTTCCTTCAGCAAAAGAAGGAATGCTGCCTGTGTTATTGCATGGATCTGATACCTTGGCCTCGCAGTTCGACGATTTGGATGGTGATGGTTCATGGGATGAAATGGCTTTTCTGATCAATTTAAAAGCCAATGAGCAAGCGGCTCTTAGGGTAAAATACATACCCGAAAGTGCTTTTCCTGAATTTGAGAAGCGCACCAATCTGCGTTTAGGCATCAATCAGGGAGATCACACCTATAAAGAGGTTGACTATTATATGGCTCCCCCGGCGAACGAGCCATTTAAGATCATCGCTCAGGGTGAGAGTGTTAGCTGGGAAAATGATAAGATCGCATTCCGGAATTATTTTGACTGCCGGAACGTGAAAGACCTTTTTGGGAAATTGCAACCCGGCTTAATCATCGATAAAATCCATACGGCTGAAATTGAAAACTACCACAAGCTTTCAGATTGGGGAATGGATGTTCTGCATTGCGGTAATTCACTGGGAGCCGGTGGTTTGGCGATATTGGAAAACGATTCGCTGTATCGTCTGGGTTCTACTGAAACTTACGAGTATCAGAAGATTATTGAAGGTCCGGTTCGTTCTGTGTTCGACCTGAAATACGGTGGATGGAATGTTGCCGATCAGAATCTGTCAGCAACTGAGCGGGTAAGTATTTATCCCGGGAAGTATTGGTTTCAGTCAGATGTAACAGTGTCTGGTTTCGAAGGTGAAAAACAGTTGGTTACCGGAATCGTAACGAGCTATTTGACAACCGAACCTGTCCATTTTGAAGCAGATGCAGAATATGAGGCAATTGCAACTTTGGATAAGCAATCGGAAAATAAGGATGAACTGGGAATGGCCATAATGCTTAAATCCGATGAAGTAACAAAAGTAGCCCGGGCAACTGATGTAAACTACTTCGATCAGCATCCAACGGTACCCGAGAAGAGATTCAGTAACGTGATTTCGGAGACCTATTATGTAGCTCAAAAAATTATGAATGACAAACCTGCACGGCACTATTTCTCTGCCGTTTGGGGACTTGAAAATCCGAAATGGAAAGATATGGAAGAATTTAAAGCCTATCTTTCTGTCGAGGCCTATAAAATGAGTAATCCGATTGTTTTTACGATTCAATAATTACTTTTTTCTTGAAAAATGGAGAGGTCACCGTAATGGTGGCCTTTCTTGTTTTGATGAACTTCTTTTCTTCTCTCATTTTTTGTAGCTTCACGGCTCGAATAATCAGCTGAAACCCCTGCTATGGCTTTAAATTACATTTGGATATTCTTTTTCCTGATTGCTTTTGTTGTTGGTTTGGTTAAACTCGTTTTCATGGGCGATACGGAGATTTTCACGACGATGATGAACTCCACTATGGAAATGGCGAAAACAGGTTTTGAAATCTCACTCGGCTTGACGGGGGTTTTAACCTTGTGGATGGGAATCATGAAAGTCGGCGAAGAGGGCGGTGTTGTTAGGGTTTTCTCAAAGTTGATCGGTCCGTTTTTCAGAAAATTATTTCCGGAGTTGGGGGAGAATCATCCGGCTCACGCGTCAATTATGATGAACATTGCAGCCAATATGCTGAATCTGGATAATGCAGCTACACCAATGGGATTGAAAGCAATGCAAGAGATGCAGCAAACCAATCCGCGAAAGGACACAGCTTCCAACGCCCAAATTATGTTTTTGGTGCTAAATACCTCCGGATTAACCTTATTGCCGATCAGTATTATGGTTTACCGGGCACAGCTGGGAGCTGTCAACCCGAGCGACATTTTTATTCCGATCATGCTGGCAACCTTCTTTTCAACCCTGGCAGGATTGCTCGCTGTCGCTTACTACCAAAAAATAAACTTACTCGATAGAACCATTCTCTCATACCTGGGAGGCTTGACCGCAATTATTGCCGGTATCATCTGGTACTTTTCATCGATCGAAAAGGATCAGATAACCGTGATCTCCAGTGTAGCCAGTAATCTGATCCTTTTTAGTGTGATTGTATCATTTATTCTGCTGGGTATTCGCAGTAAAATCAATGTCTACGAAGCATTTATTGACGGTGCAAAAGATGGGTTTAACGTAGCGGTAAAAATCATCCCGTACCTGGTGGCTATTTTAGTCGCAATAGGCGTTTTTAGGACCTCTGGCGCAATGGATTGGTTCATCCAGGGAATTACCTGGATTTTGGTTCATCTTGGTGTAAATACCGATTTTGTGGATGCACTTCCAACAGCTTTGATGAAGCCACTAAGCGGAAGCGGTGCACGCGGAATGATGGTAGACGCGATGACAACTTTTGGCGCAGATTCGTTTGTCGGCAGAGTCGCCAGCACCGTGCAAGGAGCTACCGACACTACCTTCTACATCTTAGCCGTATATTTTGGTTCAGTTGGGATCAAAAAAACCCGGCATGCTTTGGTTTGCGGCCTCTTCGCCGATTTTGTCGGCATTGTTGCTGCCATCTCAATGGCCTATTTATTTTTTCATTAGTCATTTTGTCGCGGAGTAACAATCAGCAGCGAATTCTCACTTTTTAGTGTTTCCAGCGTGGGCAGAAGTTGGTCTATTTCATGAGTGTACGATACTGAATTCTTTCGGGCCTTAATTAACACAATAAGATCGCTCGGAATAGTACTAATGCTTTGTAATTCGCTGGCATTTAATGACTCCATCCGTATAAAATCAATTTCAGGTTTTGCCTGAAGATTCGTCGAAACATTTTCCACTGCCAGTGCAAGATTTTTATTTCCGTAGAAGGTACATTTCAAATTTAAGTTGAAGGCAAAAATGGTGAGTTTATGGAACCACCTGGCAAATCCTGTTTCCATTTCGGAATAAGCAGGGCACAGAATTCGAAGGTGGGTCAGATTCATTACAGGTACCATTGGTTTGTAAACGAATATCTCCTGGTTTGTATTCGCCAGAATATTGTTGATCAGGTTCCCAAAAATCAAGTCAGCGAAACGCGATTTAGGGGATGATCCAATCACCAGGTCGGTCGCTGAGACCTCTTTGATTACCCTCCGAATCCCGTTTGAAATATTCTGATCAATGGTGCTAATAATATCAATTTTTCGCTCTGTCTCTGATGCGTGTTTAATCAGCTTTCCTAAAATTTCACGCGATTCGGCGAGCTTAGCCATTACTTTTGTGTCGTCGTCAACAACCGTTAACGCAAATACCGGTTCGTGCTTTTTATGCTCAGTTAAATTGAGGGCCAAATCCATCAGGTCGGTCATTGTTTGAGGATTCGAAATTGGAACTAAAATGCGATCTTCGGGTACAGTCGCATCTGGAGTCAATTTTGCTTCATGGCTTATAATCATTGCTTTACCGGCGCTTTCGGTGACCAACGACCCAATGATGCAGGTAACCAGAATTAGAAGAATAGTTCCGTTCATAATCGGCTGATCAATCAACCCCATCTCATATCCAACAGTAATTACAGCCAATGTTGCAACAGCATGAGAAGAACTCAACCCAAAAATGAGGTTGCGTTGATTGGTGCTATATTTTAAAACCTTAGAGGTGATTTGGGCAGCGAAGAATTTTCCTAAAAGTGCCGTCGTTGTCAGCGCAACAGCCACAATCAATGTTGCACTGCCAGCAAACAAGCTATTCAAATCAATGACCATTCCAACACTAATCAGAAAAAACGGGATGAACAAGGCATTACCGGCAAATTCGATTCGGCTCATCAGAGGAGATGTTTTCGGGATCAACTTATTCACAACCAAACCAGCCATAAACGCGCCTATAATTGCCTCCAATCCGGCTAATTCTGCCACAAACGCGGAACAAAACACCGTACCCAATACAAATATAAAATGCGAGTATCGTTCGTTCTCAACCCGTTTTAAAACCCAATGGGCAACCATTGGAACAAGTTTGAAAATGAAAACAAAGAAGACCGAAAAGGAGAACAGTATCGGAAGCCAATGCGTCCATCCGGATGCTCCCGAATGAGTGCCATTGATGATAGCCAAAATAACCAGGACTGCGGTATCTGTAATAATTGTTCCACCAACAGTAATTGCAACAGCTTCATTTTTAGTTAAATCCATTTTGCTGACAATGGGATAGGCGATCAGCGTGTGTGTCGAAAACATGCTGGCAGTAAGAAGGCTGGTCATGAATCCATAGCCTAAAAGATTGTAACATACCGGAAAGCCGATTAGCAGCGGAATAATGAACGTGAAGAATCCGAACAGATAACTTTTGTGTTTATTTCTGGCAAACTCTGTTAAATTAAGTTCTAAGCCGGCCAAAAACATGATGTATAGTAATCCGATCGTTGAAAAAAGCTTAACCGCATCACCTTTTTCAATCAAATTAAACCCATGAGGTCCAATTATTAATCCACACAAAATCAAGACAATAATGCTTGGAATTTTGATTTTGCGAAGTAGCAGCGGCGAAATAAAAATGATGAGTAAAATGATCGTGAAAATGAGTACCGAATTACTAAATGGCGGTGTGAATTCGTGAAATAAGCGGTCGATGATCAGTTCCATAGCTACAATTAATTTGTATAAAGTAAATTTAAATTCGCGAAACTCCGAGTTGGGATATTCGAAAATAATTAACGAAAACAATGTTTTGTTGGTTCAGTTTCAGCGTGAATCATTTTCTTTTAAAATATTGGGACAACATCACATCCTTTTTTTACTATATTTCGCTTCCTTATCAACTACAATAATGACCAATTACAGATTCAGTGCGCTTTTAATCATTTTGCTAAGTATATGCATTTCAGCACACAGTCAATATTATTCAACCGGTTCCGATCCGGCAAGTATTAAGTGGTCTGAAATAAGAACGCCTGGTTTTCAGCTTATTTTTCCTGCCGATTACGAGGCAAACGCGAAAGAGCTTGCAGGCATTCTTGATCAGGTTTATCGAACAGGCTATAAAAGTTTGGGTAAAGAGCCTCGAAAGATTTCGATCATTCTGCACACCAAAACAGTAAATTCGAATGGGTTGGTTGCCTGGGCACCGAAGCGGATGGAGTTGTTTCCAACGCCAAACCAGCAGGTTTATGCGCAGAATTGGAGCGAGCAGTTGGCCATTCACGAATTTCGACATGTTGTGCAGATGGACAAAATACAGACTGAGTTACCTCTGGTTTTTAAGCTGATATTGGGCGAACAGGCCGCCGCTGCTGCTGTTGCGGCATATGTGCCCTTTTGGTTGCTCGAAGGTGATGCGGTAATTTCAGAGACTGCTCTCACCAAAACGGGCCGCGGACGAAACCCTTCTTTTTTGATGGAAAATAAAGCTCAGGCTATTCAGAAAGGTTTGTTTTCGTACGACAAAGCGAGTTTGGGATCGTACAACGATTTTGTGCCAAACCGCTACAAGTTTGGATGGTGGATGGCAGGAGGAATCCGGGCACGATATGGTAAAATGATCTGGTCGGATGTTTTTGCGGAAGTGGCACAAAAACCACTTTCTGTTAATCCGATCAACCGAGTGCTGAAACAGCAAACCGGTAAAAATAAAGAACAATTGTACTCGTCCATATTCGATGACTATCTGAACGACTGGAAATCGGAACTAGCGCAATTGGATCTGACCAACAGTCATGCATTAATGAACGCTGAAGATTCATATCAGAATTACCTATATACGGGCTTTTCATCCGATCATGGATTGATAGCATACAAACAAAGCCGCGATGATATTGGACGAATCGTTCGTATTGAAGCTGGGCAGGAGGAAGTGATTTTCACGCCGGGGACAATTCTTGATGAATCCTTTTCTGTTGAAGGAGACTTTTTAATTTGGTCAGAACGAAGACCAGATTTGAGATGGACTCATGCAGATCGTTCAGTGATTGTTGTTTACGATTTGAACCGGAAACAAAAACGCGAATTAAAGATCGAAAACAAACTATTTGCACCGGTAATTTCTGCATCGGGCGAAGCATTTGCGGCAGTTGAAGTTGATGACCAAAATCAATATTTCATCAGTGTTTATAATCTGGCAGATGGAAAAATAAATCAACGTCATCATCAGCAACAGAATGATTTTATGATGTCGCCGGCATGGAGCGACGATTCTAAAGTGATCTATTTCATCGGATTAGCGAAGGACGGTAAGTATTTAGGAAAACTGGATTTGGGGTCAGGTGAATGGAGCCAGCTAACAGAGCCTGCGTATTTCGACTTGAGGAATTTAACGGTAAGTAACAATCAATTGTACTACACGTCGGCGGAAACGGGGATCGATAATATCTTTCGTTTCGACATTGAGACCGGCATTGCCTATCAGCTAACCAGTGTGCCTTTCGGAGCCGATTATCCGGAAGTTGATGGTAATCAGCTTTATTTCAGCAGTTACTCGGCAGATGGTTATCGCATCGAGCGATTGTTAAGTGAAGATTTCAAAAATAAAAAATCGGGGAATAAACAGCTTGTATCTAACGCATTGGCCGACACGCTATCCGTTCAGGAGGGAACAACCTTCGAATTTACACCAGCGGTAAAAAGCTACCAGGCAAAAAAATATTCGAAACTTGCCCATCTTTTAAATTTTCACAGTTGGGCGCCGGCTTATATTAATGTGGACGACTATGAGCTAAAGCCGGGCATTTCAATCTTATCTCAAAACAAACTGGGAACGGCAACGGCTGATCTCGGTTACGAGTATTTGCCTTCGGAACGGTCGGGAAAAGTTCGGGCCAAATTTGAATATACTGGCTTGTTTCCGGTTTTTAATGGTGAAGTGAGTTATGGAAACCGAAAATCAAATTACCGTCTGATTCAACAGAATGGCGATACAGTCGTTCGTTCTTTTTCGTGGCGGGAACTTTCTTATGAATTGGGAACCAGCGTACCGCTCAGTTTTAGTCAGGGAAAATACAGCCAATTAATTCAGCCGCAAATTGAATACGGGTACACGCGGGTTAGTCACAGTTCAACCACACCAGACCAATTTTATTCCGGTTTTTATCATGCACTTTCTTACCGTCTATATTTGCAGAATGTGCTCCGGCAGTCAGAATTTGATCTACTGCCAAAGTGGGGACAGATAGTTGAATTGACGTATAAAAATAGTCCTTCGGGAGGCACACAAATTGGTGATCTAAAAGCGTTGCAAACTTATTTGTATTTTCCCGGATTCGCCGGAAATCAGGGTATTCGCATCTATAATGGGCTACAAAAAAAGCACACAGATTTGGATATTTCGTTTTCTGATGTCGTTCGATTTCCTCGCGGAATTCAGCAACTAAGCAACACCGATTTATACACTTTTGGCGCCGACTATATGTTTCCGCTGGCTTATCCGGATTTAAATTTAGGGCGCCTGTTTTTTATGAAACGGCTTCGGACTTCTTTATTTTACGACTTCTCGTCGCTGAAAGGAAACGTGTATAATGAAGACGGAACGGTGTACAGTATTTATGAAAAATATCTCACTTCAACCGGAATTGAACTAAAGGCAGATGGACATATTTTACGAACAGCAGCACCTGTTTCGGTTGGACTGCGGTCGATGTATTTACCCGATACGAAAAAGTTTAGTTTCGAATTTTTATTTACGATCAGCTTTGATGCTATTTGATCGCAGCGTGAGAACTGTAATCTCTGGATTCATATCAATGCGTCCCGGAAATCCGACGCATCCGAAGCCCTGGTTCACGTATAAATACTGGTTGCCATTTTGGTACAATCCAGCCCAAAGTGGTTGAATAAAGTACATGGGACTAATGCTGATACCGGCAAGTTTGAATCCAAATTGTGCGCCATGAGTGTGCCCTGAAAGGGTCAGTGGTATTGAGGTCTCTGGAACAACTTCCGACTCCCAATGTGCCGGATCGTGCGACAACAAAATCATAAAGGCGTTTTCCGGAACGTCTGTCAGTGCCGAATCTAATTCAGCATATTGCGGAAAAGGTCTGTGTCCCCAGTTTTCAACTCCAACAATGTATAAACTGGTATCTGCCAGCTTGAGTTTTGATGATTGATTACGCAAAAGCTGAAATCCAGCGGCTCTGATCTTGTCAATTATCAGCAGGTGATTCGCTTCTTTATCGGCAGGATTTTGCCAGTTAGAATAATCGCCATAATCGTGATTTCCGAAAATGGCAAACTTACCATAGTTCGCAGTCATCCTTTCCAATGCCTCTTCAAATCCAATCATTTCCTGATGGTAGTTGTTCACCATATCGCCCGTAATTACTAAAATATCTCCGTCAAGTTCATTGATTTTCTGTTCTGCTTTCCGAAGAAATTGATCGTCATCGAAACCACCCAAATGTAGATCTGAAATCTGAATCACGCGAAGTCCATCCAATTTTTCCGGCAAATCATCCAGCCAAATTTCGAGATGATTCGTTTGCAGGTTTTTCTTGCCGACGCTTAAACCATATCCAATCGTTAGGATCATTCCAAAACTTATTATTACACTCGACAATAAAATTATTTGCGGCAATTGTTTCGAACGTAACAATTTTAGCGGTGCTGAAATAATCGTAGCGATTGCGATTAAGCTTTTG
Organism: Mangrovibacterium sp.; assembly: GCF_041596335.1. Classification (GTDB taxonomy): domain Bacteria; phylum Bacteroidota; class Bacteroidia; order Bacteroidales; family Prolixibacteraceae; genus Mangrovibacterium. The sequence continues at coordinate 89,658 of NZ_JBFHIT010000002.1, forward strand.
GGAAACAAATTCAGAACCGACAGGGAGATTACAAAATAGAAAAAGCCATAATCAGTTGTTTGTCTGATTTTATCCGGATTTAAAAAAGCACTTAACCAGATTAGCAAAAACGTTACCGATACCAAGCCATAAATAAAAGAAACAAGACGACGAATTTTTTTGCCATTTACTAATTGTACAATTCCCCAATAGGCAAACAACTCGATTAAAAATATAACGATAAAAAACAGGATGACACCTGAAGCTGGAATTCCTCGCATAATCGTATTTGAAAGGTTTAATCACAAATTTAGCATTCCCATTCGTGAGTTTGGCGTATTTCATCGAAACTTCACTGGAATTCGGTGAAATTTTTTTTTTCAACATCACTGTGTTTTGACTGTAACTATCAGTATTTGTGGTTACTATAAGTAGAATTTGCTTGATTTAAGTCCTTGAGAATCGCATGAATGAAATTGTGTTGCCACATGGCAGCAAATATTTAAAAATAATCGCTGGTTCCATGCCGGCAAAGATGAAAATACCGATTAGAATTTTTACCCTCGACAAAAAAACGAAGTGGATTGATTACAGTTCAAAAATCGATCAACATTTTAAATGCAAATACAGTGGGGTAAACTAATCTGTAAAATGGTATAAGAACGATTCATTTAAAGGAACGCAAATCGACAAAGATAATTTTGACAGAATTGTGAATTCTAAAATGTGAATTACAATAAAGAGGTTGTTTTATCAGTGCATTTACAAGTGTATTCATTGAAAAGGGGAGGAGTGATGACAAAAATAAACACAAAATCCTTTTCAACGGAACTATCGAATTAATTTCTGTAAACACAAATATCCCCGTTTTTAAACACATCATATCGAATCTTAAAGTACTGAATACTAGTTCGTTAACATGATTATATAAACATTTTTGCATGAAGACTGGCTGCTTTTAGTAATAAAGTAACAAATACACCAGTAATCGAATGTTTAAATAACTAATAACTAGTATTATACACGAATTAACTCAAGTTTATTTAGTGTTTATTATGGGTTGATTGTAGGATGCATGCTGTCAAGGATGTCGCACGGATTACAAATGTATATTGCCATAATTTACTTATGTGTTTTGTGAAATCAACTTTGTACTTTATATTTGTAAATAATTAAAGTTGACATAAATGAACAGCAGGATTAAGCACTTTATGGATTACAAAGGAATTAGCTCATCAGAATTGGCTGATACCATTGGTGTGCAACGATCAAATGTTACCCATGTGCTTCAGGGCCGGAACAAGCCAGGATTTCAGTTTATCAGCAAACTGCTCGAGACCTATCCGGACATAAATGCCAAGTGGCTTATTACCGGCGACGGTGAAATGCTGGTGGGACCACCGGTTAAAAAGCCTGATTTATTCGATGCTGTGCCCAAAATTGATTCAGCTCCAACGGAAATTCAACAGCCGCAGACACCAGTTGAACCGCAAAAAACAAGTGAAATAAACACGAATATCGTTCCAGAGCCTAAAATAGACGATCTCCTTGTTGCGCCCACCGATAGGGAAATTGAGCGCATTGTCGTATTTTATACCGACCAAACTTTTAAACAATACTTACCTTCGAAGTAATTTTTCTTCTATATTTGCGGGCAAATTCAACTTGGAATGAAAAAAACGATCCAAGAGCTTTTGCTCGTTGAGAATAAGAAATTAAATCATGATAATTTCCGGCTGGTATTACAAGCCGAAAATGAATTACCACCGATTTTCCCCGGTCAATTTGTAAATGTTGAAATTAAAAAGGCTACCGAGATTTTTCTTCGCAGACCTTTTTCTGTTCTGGACGTTGATCCGGAAAAGAAGCAGTTTTCACTATTGGTTAAAATATTGGGGCGAGGGTCAAAAGTATTCACCGAATACCAGGCTGGAGATAAAGTCAGTGTAATTTTTCCACTTGGAAATGGATTTTCAATGCCTGAACCAACCGACAAAGTGCTTTTAATTGGAGGAGGCAGCGGTGTCGCTCCAATGCTTTTTTTGTCGAAAATTTGCGGTCTTAAGGCAGATCAGGTGCATGTATTGCTTGGTGCACGGAGTTCGAATGACCATGTAGATGTGAGAGAATATTTGCCAAATGGCCATTTCTATTTTACAACAGAGGACGGCAGCCTTGGAGAAGAAGGTTTTGTGACAAATCACTCTGTATACAAAAGTGAACTAGCTGATTTCGATAAAATTTACACTTGTGGACCCAATCCGATGATGAAAGCTGTGGCTGCAGATGCTGCCAAAGCCGGCGTGTTTTGCGAAGTTTCGCTCGAAAACATGATGGCTTGCGGATTTGGAGTGTGTTTGTGTTGTGTGGAAAAAACAACATCGGGACATAAATGCGTTTGTACCGACGGTCCGGTGTTCAACATTAAAGAATTGACATGGCAGATTTAAGTATAAAGATTAAAGACCTTCTTTTTAAAAATCCCGTTTTAACCGCATCGGGAACTTGCGGATTTGGTCAGGAAATCGCTGATTTTGTCGACCTCTCCAAATTGGGAGGAGTCGTAATGAAAGGAACCACTTTAAAGCACCGTGAAGGGAATAACTACCCTCGGATGGCCGAAACTTCATCTGGTATGCTAAACGCGGTTGGCCTGCAAAATAAAGGGGTGGATAATTTCGTTAAGAATATATATCCAACGATAAAAGATGTCGATTCTAATTTTATCGTAAATGTCAATGGGTCTACCATTGAAGAATATGTAGAACTGACAGAGCGCATAAATGAGTTGGACAAAATACCGGCAATTGAGCTGAATATTTCTTGTCCAAACGTTAAAGAAGGTGGAATGGCCTTTGGGGTTAGTTGCCCGTCAGCTGAGGCAGTGGTAAAAGCGGTTCGTGCCGTTTATCACAAACCGCTGATTGTAAAGCTTTCACCCAATGTAACCGATATTGCTGAGATTGCTAAAGCAGTTGTGGGCCAGGGAGCCGACAGTGTGTCTCTTGTAAACACTTTTTTAGGAATGGCAATTGATGCGGAGAAACGCAGGCCGGTTCTATCAACTATAACCGGTGGGCTGTCTGGCTCGGCAATAAAACCAATTGCATTGCGTATGGTTTGGCAAGTTGCACAGGCTGTGAATGTACCGGTTATCGGTATGGGGGGTATAATGAATGCTACCGACGCTATTGAATTCATGCTGGCCGGAGCAACTGCCGTTCAGGTTGGAACTGCAATATTTATCGATCCATCGATCCCGGTTCAAATCGTGGATGGGATTCATGACTATTTAGAACGTCATCGACTAAGTTCGGTCAATGAAATTATTGGAGCTTTACAAGTATAAACTGAATTAACAATTGTAACGTGCGGTATATCAAGTATCTATTTATTATCATGGTTTTGGTTTTTAGCTACAGCTCAAAAAGCTACCATACGCGTAAGCAGATACCTCCATATTACCAACTCGAAATTCAAGGGTTGAATAACCGGGTTAGCAATGAGCTATCCAACTTCTCTTCTTCGCCATATATTGAAAGGCAAATCGAAAGGTTTATGCGGCAATGGGGGCTGGAAGGAGTTTCCGTTGCTGTTGTAAAAGATGATAAATTGGTATATGCCAAAGGTTTGGGTATTGCGAATGATCGGAACGAACCAGTAACTCCCGGCAACTTATTTCGGGTGGCCAGTGTTTCAAAATTGCTTACTGCCGTTGCTGTAATGAAATTGGTTGAAGAGCAAAAGTTAAGCTTGGATGACCGTGTTTTTGGCCCCGATGCAATCATTAAAGATTCTGTTTTCAATAACGTTCGCGATAAAAACATCTATAAAATAACCGTCCGCCAGCTATTGGCGCATTCCGGAGGATGGTCTCAACGATATGGCGATCCTGCCTTTAATTCATTGGCTATTGCTCAGAAAGTTGGTGATAAGGCACCGACTACAATCCAAAGTTATTACAAGTACATTGCCAATCGACGATTGTCATTCCCTCCCGGAAGTCAAACATCGTATTCAAACATGGGCTACATGTTCCTGGGAGAAGTTATTGCCTCGGTTAGCGGAAAATCCTACGAAAGCTATATTCAGGATAATATATTGATCCCCAACGGAATTGTGGATATGCATCTGGGAAACAGTTACCAGAAGAACCGTCGGGAAAATGAAGTTTGTTACTTTGAAACGGAAGGTAGCAGTTTGGTTCCGGAGTATAACGGTTCTGAAAAAATGGTCAGAAAATCGGATGGAGGTAATCCGATCGAATTGCTTGGTGCCGCTGGCGGCTGGATTTGTTCGTCGATTGAGTTAGCCCGCTTGCTAACCTACATCGATGGTAAAACCGGTGTTCAGGATATTCTGTCCTCGTCGAGCATATTGGAAATGACAGACAATACTTATGCTAAAGGCCCTTTAGGCTGGAAAACGACTTCAAACTACGGTAGCTGGATTCGAACAGGAAGTATGGCCGGAACATCTGCAATGATAAAACGCACAGAAGATGGTCTTACCTGGGTTTTCATTTCGAATACCAGCAGTTGGAAAGGATCGCTGTTGGCGAATGACATAAATTCGTTAATGCATAAGATCTGTTCACGGGTGAAAGACTGGCCGGAGCAAGATCTTTTCAACTATTATCCGATTCAAAATTTACAGGTTATCGCTGCAAATTAAACTCGTTTAATAAATTTTAACGTCACTATTTTTTCATCTTTCATCATTCTTGCTAATTTAGGAGGGTAATTCATGAAGGTTGAGATGAGGGTAACGATTTTATTTTGTTTGTTGAGCTTTATGACCGTTTGCACCGAGGCGCAAGAAAAATGGGTCTATGAAGCCACTCCGCTTAGTTTAGCACCGATCGCTGAATGCGAGCAAAATCAATACCTCAGCGAAGACGTACGAATGTTTCTCTCGAAGTTTAATCAGGTGTATTCCAAAAAGGTAAATATGGGAGCACCCGACTTTCAAACCTCCATCGAAATTATCAAACCAGATCTCTATTACTCAGTTCAAAAGTTGTCGAAGTATTTTTGTAAATGCATGAAAAAAGGCACGCTGGAAAAAAACGTAGCAGAGGATGAGTTTAGAAATATCCTGAAAAAATGCCTTCAAATTGTACAGAGAGATACATCACCAATCGAGGCCGAATTGAGAGCCACTAATAACCCAGCCGATATTGTAGGAGTTTTTGATAGAATAGTTATCGAGAACTGATTCACGGGTGTAATTTATCAAGAAAACATTTCTTCATTTTTTTCTGCGGAAGTATCGTTTTATCAGACAACATTTACTCTCTGTGAAGTCTGATTTTACTTGAACATTTCGAATCGCTGTGTGTTTAATGTGGTGAAAATTCCAGATAATAAAGTGTTAAACAAATAAATTGGAAAATGTCAGATTTTAAAATCCAAATGCCCAAGATGGGCGAAAGTGTTCAGGAAGCAACTATTACAAAGTGGTTTGTGAAAGAGGGAGACAGAATTGAAGAGGATGATATGCTTTTCGAAATCGCTACGGAAAAGGTTGATTCGGAAATCCCTTCACCGGTAGACGGTGTGATAAAAAAAATACTTTTCGAAGTTGATTCAATTGTGCCAGTAGGAGAAATAGTAGCCATCATCCAAACTGATGACGACGATGACGATTCCAGTTCAGCTAATGACGAAAAAACGGAACCTGCCGATACAAAAGAAAAAGCTTCAACTACAAAAACAGAAACTGTTTCTGCTGACTTTAAAGAATCGACTCGTTTTTATTCCCCTCTAGTGCGATCGATTGCAAAAGAAGAGAACATTTCTTTGGAGGAATTGGAGAAAATAGAAGGCAGCGGCACCGGTGGCCGGGTTCAAAAACAAGACGTATTGGATTATCTGGCCGGTAAAGGGGAGCAAAAAGAGACTCCTTCCAAGCCTGCAGCACCAGTAGCTGTAGCCTCGAAGCCAGCAGCACCAAAGGTTAATATTACCGTTGGCGGAGATGATAAAGTGATTGAAATGGACCGCATTCGAAAAATTATTGCTGAGCGCATGGTTCAATCGGTCACAACTGCACCTCATGTAACCTCGGTTGTTGAAACAGATGTGACAAACGTTGTCCTTTGGCGAAATAAAGTTAAAGATGAATTCCTCGCCAAATACGGGCAAAAACTGACCTTCATGCCAGTATTTATAGAAGCTGCAGCGACCGCACTTCGTGAGTTCCCAATGTTGAATGCTTCGGTTGACGGAGATAAAATAATTTTGCGTGGCAAAGTAAATATTGGTGTTGCTGTAGCCAAGCCAGACGGTAACCTGATTGTTCCCGTAGTCCGCGATGCTGATCAGAAAAACCTCGTTGGCCTGACTTCATCGATGAATGATTTGGCTAACCGTGCACGTGCAAACAAATTAACACCCGATGAAATATCTGGAGGTACCTTTAGTATAAGTAATTTCGGGACATTCAAAAACGACATTGGTACACCAATCATCAATCAACCCGAGGTTGCTATCCTGGCAACAGGAAACATCACTAAGAAACCAGCCGTGATAGAAACACCGGCCGGAGATGTGTTTGCTGTCCGTCACAAAATGTTCTTATCGCTATCGTACGATCACCGGATTATTGACGGTGCACTAGGTGGCGCGTTCATTAGACGAATTGCCGATCTTCTCGAAGAATTTGACGTTAACAGAAAAATTTAATCCAAATGAGCAGCATTTATCCCAAAATTTATACAATTAAGAACGTAGACAAGGATGTCCTTCGCCAGTGGTATACAACCTTGGTTGTAGGACGTAAGCTTGACGAACGAGCTCCAAATTACCTCAAACAAGCCATTGGTTGGTCGTATCATGCGCCTTATGCCGGGCATGATGGAATTCAATTTGCAATCGGACAGGTTTTCGATCGGAATACCGATCACTTGTTTCCTTATTACCGAGATATGATGACTTGTTTCTCGGCCGGACTGACAGCTGAAGAGATCATCCTCAATGGTATTTCTAAAGCGACTGATGTAGCCGGCGGAGGACGGCATATGTCGAACCACTTCGCGAAGCCCGAGTGGAACATTCACAACGTATCAAGTTGTACCGGAAACCACGACCTGCACGCTGTTGGGGTGGCTCGTGCATTGAAGTACTACGGACAGAAAGGTGTTTCAATCACTTCTCACGGTGAATCTTCAACTTCGGAAGGTTACGTATATGAAGCGATTAACGGAGCTTCCAGAGAAAAACTACCGGTAATATTTGTGTTGCAGGATAATGGGTATGGTATATCGGTCCCTAAAAACATGCAAACAGCCAATCGAAAAGCAGCTAACAATTTCAGCGGTTTTAAGAATCTACGGATTATTCATTGTAATGGGAAAGACATATTCGACTCAATGAATGCCATGGCCGAGGCCAAAAAACATGTCTTGGAAGCCGGGGAACCGGTTATTGTTCAGGCAAATTGTGTACGAATGGAGTCACACTCCAATTCAGACCGTCACGAATTGTATCGTAGCGAAAACGAACGTAACTATGTTCGCGTTTACGATCCGCTTGCGAAATTCACACGCATGTTGCTGAAATACAATCGTTTTACGGAGGAAGAATTACAGTCGATTGAAGATGACGCGAAAGCGATTGTAAAAGATGCTCACAAAAAAGCGATGAAGGCTCCGGATCCGGATCCGGCAACAATTTTCGACTTTGTGATGCCTGAGCCTTACGAGGCTTCCAAGTATCCGGATGGAACACATAACAACGACGGTGAAAAGATCAAATTGGTTGATGCCATTAATAAAACGTTGAAAGAAGAATTCCGTGAGAATCCGGACACGTTTATCTGGGGGCAGGATGTGGCCAATAAAGAGAAAGGTGGAGCATTCAACGTAACGAAAGGAATGCAGCAAGAATTTGGAGACCAACGCGTTTTTAGCGCACCAATTGCTGAAGATTTCATTGTTGGTACCGCGAACGGAATGAGTCGTTTTAATGATAAAATAAGGATTGTTATTGAAGGAGCTGAATTTGCTGACTATTTTTGGCCGGCAATGGAGCAATACGTAGAGTCGAGTCACGATTACTGGCGCTCGAACGGACAGTTTGTGCCGAACATGACCATCCGGTTGGCTTCTGGTGGGTACATTGGTGGAGGTTTATATCACTCTCAAAATATTGAAGGAGCTTTAGCTACCATTCCGGGGGTTCGGATCGTTTATCCGACTTTTGCTGATGATGCTGCCGGTTTATTACGTACGTCTATGCGTTCGCGCGGGATGACTGTATTTATGGAGCCAAAAGCATTGTATAATGCACCACAAGCAGCATCGTCGATACCTGACGATTTTGAAGTTCCATTTGGCAAATGTCGAATTCGCCGCCCTGGTAAAGATGTCACTCTGGTTACTTATGGAAACACACTGATTCACAGTCTGGAGGCAGCCGATAAGCTGGCAGAGGATGGTATTGATGTTGAAGTGATCGACTTGAGATCCATTGTTCCGCTGGATAAAGAAGGGATCTTGAATTCGGTGAAAAAAACCAACAAAGTACTTGTTGTTCACGAAGATAAGGTATTTGCTGGCTTTGGAGCAGAAGTTACATCGATGATCATGGAAGAAGCTTTTGAATATCTGGATGCCCCGGTTAAGCGGATTGGTTCTCCATATACTCCGGTAGGTTTTAATCGGATTCTGGAAAAAGCCATTCTACCTAATACCGAGAAGATTATGGCAGCAGCAAAAGAATTAATCGCATATTAAAAAGGATAATCATGAGCAAAACAGGTATATTTTACAGTTTCCACACCAACAAAACCTCAAAAGTCAGTGAGAAAATTGTGGAAGCCTTTGGCAGTGAAAATCTAGAAATAATCAATGCCGAAGAAGTAAACGAAGAATCGTTCTTAAAATTTGACAACTATATTATTGGTGTAGCGACTTGGTGGGATGGAGAATTACCAAATTACTGGGATGAGTTCGTACCAGCACTTGAAGACATGGATTTGTCGGGTAAAAAATTTGCCATTTATGGTTTGGGAGATCAAAAAGGTTACCCGGAAAATTTTAATGATGGTGTTGGTATTTTTGCTGAACTAATTGAATCGCTCGGAGGTAAAATAGTTGGTTTCACGTCAAACGAAGGATACAGCTATGAGTCTAGTCGTGCCGAACGTGGAGAGCAATTCTGCGGCTTATGCATCGATCAGGAAAATCAAGCTCGTTTGACTAAAGGGCGAGTTGAAAAATGGGTTGAGCAACTCAAAAGTGAATTTAAATAGATAATCTACGATAATTTATTTTAGCGAAGAGCACGATATTTTTATCGTGCTCTTTTTTATTTCTTCTGGACAACACGACCTGAGACAAGCATGCTCCCTGTCAAGCACATTTCCCGGGAGGAAAGCTCTTTCTGAATGCCCCGAGCAACGTGGAAACAGATGTTTATATTTAACTGTGACTTTACAGTTTCTTAAGAATGACATAATTTGGGATTAATCGGTCGATTGACAACAAGTTCGTATTTTTAGTTAAAAACATCGCGAGCTATGGAACAAGAAAGGTTACGAAAAATGATCAAAGCAATGTATCTGCTAAAAGATGCGCTGTTGAAAAAGCGAGATGACGACAAGGCTTTTCGCCTGAGATCAAAATCAAAAGTTGTGAGAGAAGTTCAGGATATTATCAATTTGAGTCTTGAGGAGTTCTATACTTTGAGAACAAATTAATGCACAAAATACCAAAAACCGCTCGTTTACATATGTGTATTAAGTGGTGTCAGATTTGTGGCTTCGCTAGTTTGGAATTAGATGTGATGCGATTGTATGCTATGGAACTAACTGTTTAAATGCGGTTTGTGTAGTTGCTAAATGTAAACACAGTTAGATTTACATTTGTTATCTTCATTCTTTACAGGTCGGTTTACATTTCTCTGCAAACATTTTATAAAGTGGAGTGTATAATCTGATGTCCCTTCCATATTAATCTCTTAAATGAATGATTATTCTGTATCAGCACTCACCGGATGCTAGTCGTGCTTATAGTTCCCAATCACTTTATTCTGGCTATAAAGTTGCATGAACCACCAATCTCTTAATAAAGTCGATATTGATATTACGGAAAATGAACAAAACATAATTAACTTAAAATCTTCGGCATATTTGAAACGTGGTTGCATATCGGTCGAAAATAAGAGAATATGCAGTAACTGGAAAAACGCTCAATTTCCAGGAGCAATGTCAATAAATTCGGATGCATCGAAATCAGAAGAATATTAGTAAGTTCAAAAAAGCTGGTTAAGTTCGTGGATATATCGAAGCCGTTTGTAGGTAAACATTGCCTAGAGCTAGGTAGCGCAAGGAACAATAGAGGTACGGAAAATGCAGTTGGAATAGAAACGAAGAGTAACTGGAGATTAGCCAATTTACTCAAATATACTTGTCCTATAGTTGATATTATGTTATTTTTATGTGGATAAAAAAAGAGGGAATTTAATCCCTCTCATTCTTATTTAAGATCTTCCAGTTTCTTATTTACTTCATCAAACTTGTCCATCATTTTCAAGCGATAGTACAATTGTTTTAATGATTCTAAAGAGTAAGTGTCTTCAGCATTTATCTCAGAAGCTTTTTCCATGAATGGAATTGCTTTTGTGAACTCAACATCAGCTTTTGCTTTTTCAGCTTCATACTGGTCTGGTTTGTTCGTTGGAACTGAATTTGCTACATCCAACTGCTTAACGCCTTTGTTGTAATAAATTGCTCCCAGATTATAGTATGCATCGAAATAATCGTCTTTAAGTTCGATTGCTTTTTCATAAGCAGAAATCGCTTTTTCAGTATCGCCCAATTTATCATTTAAAGCTCCTTTTGCGAAATAAAAAGATGCATTTTCCGGATCCTGCTCAATTGCTAATTCCAAATATTTCATGGCTTCATCCGTCTTGTTGGCAGTCATGTAAATGTTAATCATTTGCACTAGGATTGCACTGTTCTCCGGATATTTTTCGAAACCTTCCTGCAAAGTAGTCAATGCGCTAACCGTATCTTGCTTATTAATATAGCTTGAAGAAATAAGCTCGAAAGTACGTGCACCATTGTAACCATATTTTGCGGCTTCTTTGTAATATTCAATTGCTTTGTCGTACTTTTCAGCGTTGTACGCTGCTAAGCCAGCATTGAAAATAATTACAGTATCAACTGTTGCAGGTTCCTCAATCATTACTGGTACTTTTTGCACCTCTAAAATATCTTCAAAAGACTTCAGAGCCAGGTCATAATCATTGTCATTAAAGCCTTTAACTGCTTGATCTGTGAAGTCATTGATCAATAAAGTCAAATTGATTTTAACTGCATTTTTCATGGATCCTTTGGTGTCCAACTCAAGAGCTTTCTTAAATGATTCCAATGCCGTATTCAATGGATCTTTAGCTAATTTCTTAACATTAGCATCTTTTGATTTGTATATGGCATGGTAAATTTCACCACGAACAGCCCATGTTTTAGGCCACGGAATTGATTTTTCTGATTTTGGATTATTCGGATCAATCGCTTCGTTGATCACATCCAACGCCTCACTTAGTTTCCCTGCGTCTTTCAACGTTTGAGCGCTGGTGACTTTCCCTTTTTGGGCGTAAGAGCCAGCCACAGTAGTAATTAGTATGGCTAACAATAAAATTGTCTTCTTCATCATCATAGTTAATTTAAGATACTTTTTTGCTACAAATTTAATTTTTAATGTTATGCGAACAAATTTCAAGATATTCTTTAATCTTCATTTTCAGAAGTTTCAGCTTCATCTTCACCTTCAATCAGGTCTGAATCGCTTTCCTGAAATTCTACACGGGCAATTGACGCAATAGCATCGTCACCGCGAAGATTAATCAGACGAACTCCCTGGGTCGCGCGTCCCATAACACGCACTTCCGAAATCGGTAAGCGGATAATAATTCCATTTTCAGTAATTATCATCAAGTCATTAGAGTCAACAACACTCTTGATTGCAATCAAATTTCCGGTCTTTTCGGTTATGTTAAGCGTCTTAACTCCTTTTCCTCCGCGATTCGTAACGCGGTAGTCTTCGATACTGGAACGTTTTCCATAACCTTTCTCCGATACAACGAGCACATCCTCTGACTGGTTTTCTACAGATATCATGCCAACTACCCGATCTTGCTCATTTGCAAGGGTTATACCCCTTACTCCGGAGGCCGTACGACCGATGGCACGAACGATGTTTTCGTGGAAACGAATGGCTTTGCCGGATTTCACTGCGATGATAATTTCATGGTTCCCGTTGGTTAAACGAGCTTCAAGCAATCGGTCTCCATCGCGAACGGTAATCGCGTTGATTCCGTTTTGACGTGGGCGTGAGTAGGCTTCTAGTGAAGTTTTCTTGATGATACCATTTTGAGTACAAAGAATAATGAAGTTGTTATTGATATACTCCGGATCATCTAAACGTTTTACATTGATATAAGCCAGGACCTGATCATCTTGCTCAATGTTCAGCAGGTTTTGAATTGCCCGGCCTTTTGATGTTTTCGTTCCTTCCGGAATTTCATATACTTTGAGCCAGAAACACCTTCCTTTTTCAGTAAAAAGCAAGAGGGTGTTGTGCATTGTGGCGATAAATAAATGCTCCAGAAAATCTTCATCGCGTGTATTACTTCCTTTTGAGCCAACTCCTCCTCTGCCCTGGGTCTTAAACTCAGTTAATGGTGTCCGCTTAATGTAGCCGAGATGCGATATCGTAATTACCATATCTTCATCAGCATAGAAATCTTCCGGGTTAAATTCTTCTGCGTTTGGAACAATTTCCGTTTTACGCTCATCGCCATATTGTTCTCTGACTGCAATCAACTCGTCTTTGATGATTTGCATCCGAAGCTCCTCGTTTGCGAGGATTTCTTTACAGCGTTCGATGAATTTAATAATATCTTCATATTCAGAATGAAGCTTATCTTGCTCTAGTCCGGTTAATTGACGGAGGCGCATTTCAACAATTGCACGGGCCTGAATTTCAGACAAGTTGAATCTGGCGATTAAACTTTCCCGAGCTTCATCGGGCGTTTTCGAACCACGAATTATGGCAATCACCTCATCGATATTATCCGAGGCAATTATCAATCCTTCCAGAATATGTGCTCTTTTTTCGGCCTGCTCCAATTCATATTTTGTTCGGCGAACAACCACATCGTGACGGTGTTCAACAAAATAGTGAATCAATTCTTTTAGGTTTAGCAATTTTGGCCGCCCTTTAACCAAAGCAATATTGTTTACACTAAACGAAGTTTGTAACTGCGTGTACTTAAACAACTTATTGAGAACGACATTTGATATTTCATCTTTTTTCACATCAATCACAATCCGCATACCATCACGGTCCGATTCGTCGTTGATATTAGAAATACCTTCAATTTTCTTTTCATTTACGAGTTCTGCAATTTTTATGATTAACTCGGCTTTGTTAACCATATACGGAATTTCGGTCACAATAATTCGTTCACGACCATTTCCATGCGTTTCGATGTGTGCTTTTCCACGGATAACAACTCTTCCGCGTCCTGTTTCAAAGGCCTCTTCAACCCCTTTGTAGCCGTAAATAATACCACCAGTAGGAAAATCAGGGGCTTTGATAATTGGAATTAAATCAGCGATTTCAATCTCCCTATTTTCAATATAGGCAATTGTTGCGTTGATGGTGTCTGTTAAGTTGTGTGGTGGCATATTGGTTGCCATACCAACAGCAATACCTGAAGCTCCGTTTACTAATAAGTTTGGAATTCGTGTTGGAAGAACGGTTGGTTCATTCAGCGATTCGTCAAAGTTAGGTTGAAAATCGACGGTATTTTTATCCAAATCGCTTAAGGTTTCTTCAGCAATTTTAGCCATTCTCGCTTCGGTATAACGCATTGCCGCAGGGCTATCTCCATCAATTGAACCGTAGTTTCCTTGTCCGTCGATTAAAGGGTACCGCAATGACCAATCCTGGGCCATACGTACCATCGTCATATAAACTGACGAGTCGCCATGCGGGTGATACTTACCAAGAACCTCACCCACGATCCTGGCTGATTTTTTATATGGTCTATTGGATAAAATTCCTAACTCGCTCATTCCGAACAATACTCGGCGATGAACCGGCTTTAAACCGTCACGAACATCTGGCAGAGCACGGGATACAATTACCGACATTGAGTAGTCAATGTAGGCAGTTTTCATCTGCTCTTCAATATTAATCTTAATAATTCTTTCGCCTTCAGTCATTTAATGCTCCTTTTAAAGATTTTTACTTGTAAAAAAAACGACTTACAAAATTAAAAAAATACTGTTAAAAGCCGTGTGATTAAACGCTTTTTAATGGGGCTTAGTCAATTAAATTTCAACAAAGCAATGTTTAAAAATTACCCGGGTGCAAATAGTTGCACTAAGGGCATTTGTGTATATTTAAAAGGATAAATGCTATTTTTACATTTCAGATTGAAACAACTTTTTGGGATTGTTTTTTGTTACAGAAAAAACCACAACAATATAACTTAAATGCGTATGGATTCTCAATTCTCACCAAGAATAAAAGATGTACTTTCCTACAGTCGCGAGGAGGCGATTCGTTTAGGGAATGAACAAATTGGGCTAGAGCATATTTTTCTGGGAATTTTGAGAGATGGTGAAGGTATTGCAATAGACATTTTAAGCGGTTTAGGGATTAATTTATCAGAAGTTAAAATCGCCGTTGAAAATGAGCTCAGGACCGATAAGGAAATTGATCCGCAAGCTTCGGTACAACTCTTAAAATCAGCCGAAAAGGCGCTTAAATTAGTCTATTTAGAAGCGCGTGCTTTGAATAGCCAAACAATTAGTACAGGACACTTGCTGCTTGCCATTTTGAAAGATAAGGACAGTCAGATAGCAACAATTTTGAACGACTATCACATTAACTACTATATTTTGAAGTCGCGTCTGGAAGACTATAAGCAGCCGGAAGCGAAATCTGAATTTGGTGGTGATGATGACGACGACGCTGATGATCCGTTTTCGAAATCGCCATCGTCAGGTGCACCGAAAAAAACAGGATCGAATAAATCGGAGACTCCGGTGCTCGATAATTTCGGTGTAGATATCACTAAAGCTGCTGAAGAAAACAATCTGGATCCGATTGTCGGACGAGAAAAGGAAATTGAACGTCTGGCGCAAATTCTTTCGCGCAGGAAAAAAAACAATCCGATTTTGATCGGTGAGCCAGGTGTCGGTAAATCGGCAATCGCCGAGGGACTGGCTCTTCGCATCATTCAAAAGAAAGTTTCTCGAGTTTTGTTTGACAAGCGAGTCGTTAGTTTGGATATTGCGTCAATTGTGGCCGGAACAAAATACCGGGGACAATTTGAGGAACGAATGAAAGCCATCTTAAACGAGCTTTCAAAAGTGAATAACGTGATACTTTTTATTGATGAGATCCACACGATTGTAGGAGCAGGCGGCGCGACTGGTTCGCTGGACGCTGCCAATATGCTAAAGCCGGCTTTGGCCCGGGGCGAAATTCAATGTATCGGTGCAACAACTCTTGACGAATATCGTCAGCAGATTGAAAAAGATGGTGCTCTGGAAAGACGCTTCCAGAAAGTGATGATCGAACCAACCACTGTTGACGAGACGATTCAAATTCTGAATAATATTAAAGAGCGGTACGAAGATCACCACAACGTAATCTATTCACAGGAAGCTATTGATGCCTGTGTGAAGTTAACCTCCAGGTATATCACCGATCGTTTTTTACCGGATAAAGCAATCGACGCTTTGGATGAAGCTGGTTCAAGGGTTCATATTTCGAATATCAATGTACCGGATCGGATTGTGAAACTGGAACAGAAAATTGAAACAACCCGCGAAGAAAAAATTAAGGCCGTAAAAAGCCAGAATTTTGAGCTTGCAGCAGGTTTTCGCGATAAAGAAAAGAATTTGCTACAATTGCTCGATGACGAAAAAGAAGCTTGGGAGAAAGAACTTCTGAGCCATCGCGAGCGAGTTACTGAGGATAAAGTAGCCGAAGTTGTAGCCATGATGTCGGGAGTGCCGGTTCAGCGTATTGCACAGGCAGAAGGAAAACGCCTGATGAATATGGGGCAGAAACTCAAAGGAAGTGTTGTCGGTCAGGATGATGCGATTCAGAAAATAGTAAAGGCAATTCAACGCAACCGTGCCGGATTGAAAGATCCGAACAAACCAATTGGATCATTTATCTTCCTTGGCCCTACTGGTGTTGGAAAAACTCAGCTGGCTAAAGTTATTGCCAAATACTTGTTCGACAGCGTCGACTCTTTAATTCGAATCGACATGAGTGAATACATGGAAAAATTCTCTGTTTCACGATTGGTTGGTGCTCCTCCCGGATACATTGGGTACGAAGAAGGAGGACAGCTAACCGAGAAAGTTCGTCGCAAACCCTATTCAGTGATACTATTGGATGAGATTGAGAAAGCTCACCCGGATGTTTTCCATTTGATGTTGCAAGTTCTTGATGAGGGGCGATTGACTGATAGTTTAGGTCGGAATATCGACTTCAAAAACACCATTATTATTATGACCTCAAACATTGGTTCGCGCCAGTTGAAAGATTTTGGTCGTGGTGTTGGATTTTCGACCTCCAAGTCAGTCGAGGACGAGTCGGATCACGCGAAATACATTATTGAAAAAGCGCTAAAAAAAGCTTTTGCTCCTGAATTCCTGAACCGTATTGATGACGTGATCATGTTCAACACGCTGTCGAAAGAAGACATCTATAAAATTATTGATATCGAATTGAAAGGGCTGTATGACCGTGTTGCGTCCTTAAATTATAAACTGAAGATTTCGAAAGCGGCGAAAGAATTCATTGCCGATAAAGGTTACGATACGCAATATGGTGCACGTCCGCTGAAGAGAGCCATTCAGAAATATTTGGAGGACGAAATGGCGGAGGTGATTATTCGGGCGTCGATAACTGAGGGCGATACAGTCTCAATTGGTTTCGATAAAAAGAATGAGAAAATTAAGGTTAAAATTTTGGGCGCAGCCGAAAAAGCATAAATTGAATAAAAAGCCGGTTTTATACCGGCTTTTTTGTTTCCACTAAGTTGGGTAAAACGACACGAGTTTTTGGTAAATACTGCGGGTATTTTTCTTGTACAAAGCGAATCAATTCCTCTCTTACTTTTACGCGAAGATCCCATGCTGCGGGAGAATTGGCGGCACTCACCAGTGCTCTAATTTCCATGGTCAGTTCTTTGGCATCAGTCACTTGAAGTACATTTACTTTCCCATCCCACTCTTTGGTTCGTTCTAATATTCGAGTTAATTCTTCTCGCATCGCATCGACAGGAAATCCATAGTCAACATAAATAAAAACGGTTCCCATAATCTCAGCGGAGGTTCTGGTCCAGTTCTGAAATGGTTTGTCGATAAAAAAAGTAATTGGAACGATCAGGCGTCTTTTATCCCAAATACGCACGACAACATAGGTCAGCGTAATTTCTTCAATCCATCCCCACTCTCCTTCTACAATCACAACATCGTCGAGTCGGATGGGCTGGGTAAATGCAATCTGAAAGCCGGCAAGAAACAGTGCAATACTTCGCTGTGCAGCAAAACCGATGATAATTCCGGCGATCCCTGCACTAGCCAATAAACTCATTCCAACTTGTCTTATTTTCGGAAAACTCAGCAGCGAAACGGCAAAGGCAATCAAAAGAACAATGACGATTAGAATGCGCTCGATGACAATAATCTGAGTCTGTATTTTTCGGGCTTTCAAGTTATTTTCGATGGAGAGATCGTACTTGGCCAACACAATAAGTCTCAGACTTTTAATCGCAACAATTAGCAGCCAACAAATTATAATATTGAATGATATAGAATGCAAAATATGAAGGTCGAGTTGCAAACCAGCTAATTTATCGAAGGGAAAAAGTACGGTTATAAAGCTGAAGGTAATTAGCAAACTTAAAGGCAGACTGATTCGCTTTACAATTTTAAGCCATATATATTCATTATTCTCTTTTTTCGCTAAGCCGCGCAAAATTCGAATAACAATGATCGTTACAAGTACACTAATTAATATACTTGCCACACCGAGTGAAATACTTTGAAAATATGTCATACTTTTTGGTTTTAGATAGCACCAGAACTAAAGTTACACACCTGATTTTATTTCAAGCTGCCGATGTAACGCATGGAGGGGCGTTCAATAAAAGGTTGATAAAAAGATAATCTATAGTGTTGGTTTACCTTTGTAATGGATAACCATCAGGCTTATATCATCCGACTGATCTGCATCGCCTCTAAAATCAACTATATGATTCAGAATAATCTGAACTGACTTCTTGGCTGGAGAGTCAACCGGAATCTGATTAATGCATTGTTGCAGACGTTTAGCTCCAAAAAATTCACCATCTTCGTTTTTACAGTCGGTTATTCCATCCGAATAAAGGATCAAACTATCCCCGCTTTTTAAAAAGCCAGTATCGCCATTGTATCCTTTGGAGGAGTAGACCCCGATTGGCAGGCCGTGTGTTTTTTCGAGTGCTGTAACTTGTTGATCGGTACTAAGTATGTAGGGATAATTGTGTGCTGCATTGCAATAGTTTAACTCCCCGGTCTCAATATTCAGAATCCCCAGAAAAAGGGTAAGGAAATTCTGATTGGCGTTTTGCAAACACAATTCATTGTTAACCTGCTCTATAATTTGATGTGGCTGCAAACCGACCGATTTGCTTTTTACTAAGGTGTGCGCAACAGCCATAAATAAGGCTGCCGGAATACCTTTACCCGACACATCGCCAATGGTAAATAGCAGATG
Organism: Mangrovibacterium sp.; assembly: GCF_041596335.1. GTDB lineage: Bacteria > Bacteroidota > Bacteroidia > Bacteroidales > Prolixibacteraceae > Mangrovibacterium. The sequence continues at coordinate 108,442 of NZ_JBFHIT010000002.1, forward strand.
AGTTGAATCGACAAAGAAGTAGTCGTACAAATCGCCCCCAATCGTTTCTGCCGGATGGAGACTTGCGTACAAATCAATTTCTGGATGCTTCTTACTGGGTTTGAATTCAGGCGGAATAATCGCTGTTTGGATTTCCTTGGCCGATTTCAGATCTTTTTCAATTTTTCGTTTATCTTTTTTACTTTGGTTTTGTTCGTTTAAAAGCTTTGTGTACTGTGCCTGTAGGTCATTGAGGCTGGAGGCCAAAATTCGAATTTCATTTTTCTGATCGCTCAGGAAAGTACCTCCTGAACTAAGACGTTTTATTGACTTGGCCACGGCTGCCAACGGAGAGAGCATTCGCCTAAATATCAAGTATATAATCAGCAAAATAACGAGTAAGCCGACAACCGAAATCAAAATAATATTTCGCAACAATAAATCCAGTTCTGCAAACAACTGCTTGGCCGGAATAACAATGACGATTGTCCAATAGGTGTATGGTACGGTGGAAAAGTGGAACCATGCTTTTTGATAGTTGAACACAGACGGATAAGCAAATCCGGATCCCTCTTGGTGTGAGCGAATTAATGACTCGTATTTTTCTCGGTTTTCCGGGAATATTTTTTCTTGAATTTCGTAGATATTTTGGTTCATAACCCACGTTGAATTGGGATGAGCCAGAAATATTCCATCTTTGCTTAAAATAAATGAAAAACCTCCTTTGATAATATTAAGGCCTGAAACGGCCTCATTCAGGAAATTTAAGTTGATCTGTCCTGATAAATAACCAAGCAATTTTCCTTCGCCAGAATGGATTGCTTTCGTAAAACTAATCACCAACAATGACGTATCTAGCGGGCAGTAGAATGGTTCGGACCACAGACCTTCCTCTTGATTTTTTACAATTTCCTTAATCTCTTCCATTTTAGGAGAGCGACAAAACTCATCGTCATTCATAACCAGGAATTCGCCATTGCCTTTATTAAAAATTGAGAGGTATTCATTCTCCGTTTCCCCCAGTAGCTCTAATCGGTAACCCGATAGAATTGGATTTCGATGGAGGACTTCTCTTAGAAATGTTTCGAGAGTGCCGTGGCTTTTGTAATAGCTTACCTGATAGCTGACGTTTCGTGTAACTTCCTGCGCCGTAGCAACATAATGCACAATACTCCTCGTCACTTTGTCAGACTGATGAACAGCATTTTCTTCAATTTTTTGCATCAGAAGCTTATTACTGTAGTTGTAGTTTAGATATACAACTATAGCTACAATTATGGTAACTGTAGCTAAAATATAGATACTGAGCTGAAATGCAATACTTCGATTATTCATCATTCTGCCTAAAAGTCTATGGTACTACAAATTATGAAAAAATATCGATTGGAACTTCTTCCGATCCAGTTTATTGTAAAAAGCTCTCGTTCCTTTATATTGGCAAGTCGCTGACGCAAACTGACTGGCTAAATGAAGACTTTCTTTGAAATTCCGGGATTGAAGCCAGTAATAACAAAACGCCCCGTGTAAAAAATCACCGGCACCCAGGCTGTCAACGATCGGATGCCTACTCACCTGAATCTCGCTAACGACGCCATCTTCGCAACATATAATTGGCCGTTCTCCCCTACTTATAGCAATTTTTCCGATATTGTTTTTCACGAAAAAATCCAGGACTTCTTTTTCTGTATTCGTATTTGGCGGACGAAAATCTGCGGAACAAATTGCAATATCCAGATAGGGAATTACCTCAATGAGATGATCCTTCCAACTTCCCCCATCAAAAATGATTGGAATACCGATCCGTTTAGCCGCCTTGCACAATTCTACCGTCATATGCGGATAAAATCCGTCGACGAATACTAATTCCGGCTTGATTTTGTTTAATATCTCAGCTGGATTATAGTCAACGCAATGGTTTTTAGGATGGTGCGAGAGAATTGTTCGTTCACCGTTGAAATTTGTTACAACCGAAGCCATAACCGGTTCGACTTCGATTCCCGATATGAAATCAATTGTTTGAACGCCGAAATTCAAAAAATCGTTTTCAAAATATGGTCTAAATGGATGATTGCCGATAGCTGTGAGAAGATGTGAATCCCCGTTGAGATAAGAAAAAGCGACAGCAGCATTTGCTGCAGGACCGCCCACTAGTATTTCCGGCGGATCACATTTTACTTTTTGATTTGATTCCGGATATTTGTCTACAAAATATTGAATATCAATTGTAGACAATCCGGCTAAAAGAACTTGGGGCATGGTTCTTTAGTTGATTGTTTCCGGTAAAAATAGAACAAATAAGCCGGATCGAAAATCAATCCGGCTTATTTTATAAAATAGCGAAGCTAATTTTAAGTATTCATTGCTCCACAAACAGCAATTGTTTGTCCGCTAACATACGATGATAAATCTGAAGCCAGGAACAAAGCCACTTTTGCAACTTCTTCGGGTGTACCTCCACGTTTCATCGGAATGCTCGCTTCCCATGCTTTGCGGGATTCTTCCGGAATAGCGCCTGTCATTTCGGTAATGATGAAGCCTGGCGCGATTGCATTACTGCGAATGCCCCGTGAGCCAAGCTCTTTGGCAATTGATTTAGTGAAGCCAATTATGCCGGCTTTTGACGCTGAGTAGTTCGACTGCCCCGCATTTCCACTCACCCCTACCACTGAGCTAAGGTTTACAATTGAGCCACTGCGTTGTTTCAACATCACTTTTTGGGCTGCTTTGGTAAAGTTAAATACCGATTTTAGGTTGACATTGATAACCGCGTCCCACTGTTCTTCGGTCATTCGCATCAATAAAGTATCTTTTGTAATACCGGCATTGTTTACCAATACGTCAATCCGTCCAAAATCTTCAACTATTCTAGTGACTACTTCATCAGTGTCAGCAAATAGAGCTGCGTTTGACGCGTAACCTTTTGCTTTTACACCCATTGCTGCCAATTCCGCTTCGGTTGCTTTCATGGCTTCATTTTCAAATAAGTCAGTGAATGCAATGTTGCAGCCTTCTTCGGCAAATTTCATAGCAATAGATTTACCAATACCTCTGGAAGCACCAGTTACAATAGCTGTTTTACCTTCAAGTAATTTCATGTGTTTAAAATTTATTTTATTGGTTATTGAATCCTTTTTATTGGATTATTCCACTTCTATCGATTGATAAAGTAGGACTTCAATCGCCCAATTTTATTTTTGCTCGACAAATATAGTGCTTTGAGCAATGTGAGTATCAACTTGCTCTTTTTTTTTCGAGAATGTAAATACTCCAGGTTCAAATTAATAGAATCTTTGACCAAATAGTTTCAATTGTTGGCGAATGTCATCGTAAATCACTAAAAAGGATTGGTCAGTAAAAAGTTCGTTGCTTTTTGCTGAAAGAATTCAATACTTTTGCTGAAAACTTAGAATATGTTGGATCAATCGACCATTTGTGCAATCGCTACTTCTCCCGGAATGGGGGCAATTGCCACTATCCGCCTTTCGGGTGAAACTGCCATTGAAATCGCTGACCGTGTTTTTCAATCCCCAAAATCCGGAAAAAAACTTGCGACTCAAAAAGCCAATACACTGCATTACGGAAGCCTTGTCGAGGGAGATGAAATAATTGACGAGGTGGTCATCTCGTTATTTAAAGCGCCACACTCATTCACCGGCGAGGATATTATTGAAATTGGGTGTCATGGGTCGGTTTATATACAACAACGTATTCTCCAACTTCTAATTGGGCAGGGAGCCCGAATGGCACGTCCTGGCGAATTTACGCAACGGGCTTTTCTGAACGGAAAAATGGATCTCTCGCAGGCCGAAGCGGTAGCCGACCTGATTTTTTCGAGTAATGCGGCGAACCATAAAATGGCTTTGAAACAAATGAGAGGAGGCTTTTCAAAAGAGATCAGCAAATTGCGCGGGCAACTCTTGCATTTTATTGCCATGGTGGAACTTGAGCTCGATTTTAGTGAGGAAGACGTTGAATTTGCAGATCGCAAGCAACTGGTTAACCTCACAACCGAAATCGAAACGGTGCTAAGCAAGCTTGCCAACTCGTTCAAGCTTGGAAATGTACTAAAGAACGGTGTTCCTGTAGCCATTGTTGGCGAAACAAATGTTGGAAAATCAACCTTGCTCAATGCCTTATTAAAAGAGGAGAAAGCCATTGTATCAGACATACATGGAACTACCCGTGATGTGATTGAAGATGTAATTACAATTGAAGGGACAGCCTTCCGGTTTTTTGATACGGCTGGATTACGAGAAACAACCGATCAAATAGAGAATCTTGGTATTGAGCGGAGCTATAACAAGTTAGAACAAGCTGAAATTGTTTTGCTGGTAACTGATTTAACCAACCCTATCGACCTTATCAGCCAAAGAATAGAAAAGATCAGGGAACGTATTCAAAATCAATCGTTAATCATTGTCGGAAACAAAGCCGACCTGGCCGGACGCGATAAGCTGAAAGAAATGCTTAGCAACATCGACGTTGCTGATAATGAAAATCTGGTGTTTATCTCAGCCAAGCAGCAGCAAAATCTTGATGCACTGATAGATCTGCTGAAAGAAAGCATTGAGCTACAGCAAGCAGAGGGAACAGATGTCATTGTTTCCAATATACGCCATTATGAAGCTCTAACCCTCGCCCACCAAGCAGTCGTTCGCGTTATTGATGGGCTGAATAACGGTATCAGCGGCGACTTTCTAGCACAGGACATTCGCGAATGTCTTCACTATCTGGGCGAAATAACCGGTGAAATATCGAACGATGAGATTCTGGGACATATCTTTAAGAATTTTTGTATCGGCAAATAAATAACCTTCTAATATTTTCTATCAGCCTGTTTTTCTTTGAATTACAGGCTTTTATTTTGCTCTTTTTTGTTGCCCATGTACTCTTTTTTCAATAACTTTGTTGCCCAGTCGTTGCCCAATGGGCTTTTTTGGTGCCCAAAATTTGCACTTAACAATCAAAGAGAAATATTGCACCATTAAGCACCGCATGGCACCATTAACTAACTTGGAGCACAAATATGAGTAGTAATTTGCAAATTCCGAAAGTCTGTCAACTCTGCGGGAAAGCATTTGTTGCCAGAACCACCACCACAATGTACTGTGGAGGCGCATGCTCAAAAAGAGCTTATAAAATCCGAATCCGGGACCAAAAGGTTCAAGCCGCTCTCGAACAATCCCATCACGAAATGCAAAGCTTGCAAGACCCGCAATCTCTGCAGTCTTTGCAAAAATCAAAGGCGATCCCACTAAATGCGAAAGAATTTCTAAGTATCAAGGATGCCGCTAATCTAATCGGAGCAAGTCGCTGGACGATCCAACGGCTTATCAGCAGCAATAAAATAAAAGTGACCAAAATAGGCCGAAGAACCATCATTAGCCGTTCCGAAATTGACAAACTCTTTAACTAACAAACCATGAAAGTAGCACTAAGACAACGCAAGAAGGGCAACAAAATAAGTCTGTATCTCGACTACTACCATAAAGGCAAACGAGAATATGAATACCTGGGCTTGTACCTGATTCCTGAACCGGAAAAAGGCTCCCTGACCAAAGCTCAAAAAGACGAAAACAAAAAAATTGCCGAGCTTGCCGAGACTATCCGATCCAAAAGGTTCATGGAAATTCAAAATGAAACTTACGACTTCAGGGACAAAGAAAAAATGAAAGCCAGCTTTCTGTTCTATTACGATGCGCTCGCTGAAAAGCGAAAAAACAGCGCCGGTAATTATGGCAATTGGCTAAGTGCGGGCAATTATTTGAAAGCCTACGCCAAAGGGAAAGCAACTTTTAGCGCCATCAATAAACAATGGGTGCAAGGTTTCAAAGACTATCTGGATACGGAAGCAATACAAAAAAATAGTACTAACGCCCCCCTATCCCAAAATTCTAAGTATTCCTATTTCAATAAGCTACGGGCAGCTTTAAGGCAAGCGGTAAAAGACGGATTATTAAAAGCAAATCCTGCTGAGCAAATTTCCCCATTCAAACAAGGAGAACCTCAGCGCGAATTTCTAACACTCGAAGAGTTGCAACGGCTCGCCAAAACCGAATGCGAAAGCCCGGTATTAAAAAAAGCGTTCCTATTTTCTTGTTTAACCGGGCTACGTTGGTCCGACATTCATAAGCTAACCTGGTCAGAAATACAACATTCCACCGAACTAGGAAACTACATCCGCTTTCGACAGAAAAAAACGAAGGGAGCAGAAACCCTGCCTATTTCCGAACAAGCCCGTGAAATGCTTGGCGAAGCTACCATACCGGAAGAATTAGTCTTCATCGGCCTAACATACAACATCTGGTACAATGCAAAGCTCACAAATTGGATCGCCAAAGCTAAAATAAACAAGAAAGTCACTTTCCATTGCGCCCGACACACCTATGCAACACTCCAGCTAACTTTGGGTACCGATATTTATACCGTTTCCAAACTGCTCGGCCATAAAGAATTAAAGACAACCCAGATTTATGCCAAGATAATCGACGAGAAAAAAGTTGAAGCCGCCAATCGAATCAAGTTGGATTAATTTGTACATTTAACAAAATAACTAACAAAACATGACCGCCACAGACAATCAACCATTATTCGTCGAAGAGTTTGAAATGCGTTTTATCGAAGAGGCCGCTGAACACCTAAAAAAAATGGAAGAAAAATCTTCGACCTACAAATTTCACCCTAACCACATCGATGTATTCATGAAAGGGAGGCTGCTAAACGAAATGACCAAAAAGACACTTTTCAGAATGAAATCGATGACCAGCGAAGAAATTCGGCAATATCTCACCGCATCGTCAGAACAATTTATTTCCCATATGCCTTGGCCTAGAGTCGAGATTGTGAGAGAACTGTTCTGGGAAAAGTTTTGGCACCCAAAAACTCCCCCAACGTCATTCTCGGAGATGGGCCGGATGCACCACAACTATTTCTTGAAGTCCTTTCATAGCTATTGGAGGTATTATCGAAATTTTAAAGAAGCACTTGATATTATTGCTCAAGACTTTGAAAATGGCTTCATCGAAACAGCTGAAAACCGGAAATCTGAAGAAGTACCAAAATTCAAACTAAATACCTCCTTGTCAGTCGCCGAATTGGCCTATTTGTTTAAAGCCTTGCATGAATACGGTATCATCGAAAGCAAAACCAAAACAGACATCTATCGGTTTGTTTGCGAAAACTTCAGCTCTAAACAAAAAGATACCATACAGGAAAAGTCATTCGCCAACAAGTTTATAAACCCGGAGTTTAACGCCATCGACCGCTGGCAGGAAATTTTCTACAATCTAGGAGCGATTGCCAAAAAAAATAAAGAAAAACAAACGAATTAACTATTTGTATTTCAAATAATTAAGTCGGGGTGGTGCCACCGTTAACCACTACCCCGACCTTCTCCTTCTGCATTCCTTTGCTTCCGGAATAATCCACAAAACAAAAATTTCGGAAACACATGGAATCAAAAATTATTTTCGAAAAGCTCATCCAACTCGAACAAAAAATCGATGAGCAAAACCTCTTGAAAAAGGAAGTATTAACCTTTGCCGATGCCTGCAAATACCTCGACATTTCAGCATCGCACCTCTACAAGCTAACCAGCCAGAAGAAAATCCCGCACTTCTGTCCGCAAGGAAAACGACTGTACTTCAACCGCACCGAAATCGACCAATGGCTACAGTCGAACCGGCAGGATACCTCCGATGAAATCGAAACCGCAGCGGCTAACTATATCCTAAAAAACAGAAGGAGGTAAACGATGGAAAAGCAACGATTTTCTAACGACGAATTGGTCTGCATTAACCAACGGCTCGATGAATTAACCCGCAAACTCGAAGGCACACAACGAACCTCTCCCGACCAGATTTGGTACGACAACCAAGAGTTTATCCAGATCATGAATATCAGCAAACGCACCGCTGCCTATTGGCGGGCAGTAAATATGGTGGGCTATTCGCAGGTTGGAAACAAAATTTACTACCGTCTTTCCGACATCCTTCAACTGCTCGCCAAAAACGCAATTCCCCCGGTTGAATCTACAAACCCTAAAAAACTTCCCAATGAACTCGACAACGATCTATAGAAATTTCAATATACCCATTGAAGACAAACTGCTGACTGCTGTTTTGCGTGAAATTAAGAATGGTAAATACCAAGTCGAAATTAACAGGATTCGGGAATGTGTCAGTGCCGGGCAAGACACGAAAGCCGACGAACTGAAAAAAGCTCTCCTGGCATTCACCCCATCGGCGACCTTTAAAGCAGGCCGGAACCAGAACACGATAAAACAATACAGCGGTTTTGTCCACCTCGACTTCGATAAACTTGATCCGGATCAAATTCAATCGATTACCGAAAAAATCGCCGCAATCCCATACTCCTTTGCTTGCTTCAGGAGTCCAAAGGGTGCCGGGTTGAAAGTCTTTGTTAAGGTCAGTAACGATTTGAACAGCCATGCGCTGGCTTACGCAAATGTTAAGTCTTACTATGAGGCGCAGCTAGCCATCGAAGCCGACCCGAAATGCAAAGACATCACCCGCCTTTGCTTCGTATCATTCGACCCCGAACTGTACCTGAATCCAAACTCATCGACATTCGAAATCACTTCAACTACCCAAAGCGAAACAGCCTATATGACAGCCTCATATCACAACCAAACAACCCGGCTCGATCAAATAGTTGCCTTCACCAATCAAAAGGAAACCTACATTAATGGCAGCCGAAATAACTACATCTATCTGTTCGCCTGCAACTGCAATCGATCCGGCATCCCGCAGCAGGCAACCGAAGCCTATGTCGTGGCTAATTTTCAACACGAAAACCAAGCTGAGATCTTAAAATCGGTTGATAGTGCCTATCGAAACAATGCTGCGGATTTCGCAACGTTTGCAAACACTGCAGCCTTGCAGAATCCGGATACCGAAGAACATCCCACCGAAAATTACCTGAAAGCAACTCCACTCATCCCCGGAAATATATACGAAAGCTTGCCCGACATCCTGAAAAGTGGAGTCTTGCCTTTTGATGGCGACCTTCGTAAACGCGATGTTTTCTTCACCGCAGCAATTACCATCCTCAGTGGGTGCCTGCCAAATGTAACAGGCATTTACGCCGGAGAACGAGTCTATCCGCATTTGTTCTCTTTCATTATCGCTCCGGCTGCCAGCGGGAAAGGAGTAATGAAAAATGCCAAGCGTCTGGCCGATAAGTATCACGACAAGCTGGTGGCCGAAAGTAAAAAAGCACACGAGGCATACAACCAGAAGCTCATTGAGTACAAAGATACCCTGGCAAAACGAAAAAAGAACGACCCAATTCCCCCCAAACCGGAAGAGCCAAAAACACGCCTGCTTTTCATTCCGGCAGATTGCAGCCAGGCCATGCTGCTACAATTACTGCAAGATAACAACGGGCAGGGAATTATTTGTGAAACCGAAGCCGACACCATGAGCGGAGCAAACAAACAGGATTGGGGAAACTACTCTCCCATTCTGCGTGGCGCGTTCCACAACGAAAAAATATCGGCTGCCCGTAAAACAAATCGCGAACTCATCGAAATAAACGAACCTAAACTCGCCGTATGTCTCTCCGGTACACCTGCTCAGGTGCCCAAATTAATCGGTTCGGCCGAAGATGGCCTCTTTAGCCGATTCCTGTTTTATGCCTACAAAAACGAAATTGTCTGGCAGGATCCATCGCCAAAACCACAGGGAATTGTTATGAACGATCATTTTGCCAAGCTCGCCAACGATATTTTAACCATGATCGACTTTCTGGAGCAGTCCCCAACCGAAATCTCGCTGACCCAACAGCAATGGGGTACATTAAACCGAACATTTTCTCTTAGGCTGCGTGAGGTAACACTCTATAACAACGAAGAAGCCGCCAGCGTGGTCTATCGCCTTGGGCTCATGCTTTACCGAATGTGTATGGTGCTAACCGCATTACGAAAATTCGAAAATGCTGAAAACTCCCGACAAATGGTTTGTACCGACGACGATTTTAATACGGCCCTTGTAATTACCGGCATTTACCTCGAACATAGCCTAACCATGTTTTGCAATCTGGCATCGCAACAGGAAGCAACTGTTTACAAAATGCCAAACAATAAAAAGAAGTTTTTCGAAAACCTTCCCGACGAATTCCAACGAAAGCAAGCGCTTGAAATAGGTAAAAATTTCGACATGAGCGAACGCTCTATCGATGAGTTCTTAAACAATTGTATCCCTACTCTGCTCGAAAAAATAAAAACCGGCTATTACAGAAAAATAAAAAATTATGAAAACAATAACTGAAAACCTCTTAAATTTAACCCTTCGTTGCCCTTACCGAAGGGAAGCCCCTTTTTCAGGGCAAAAACACTTAAATTGTTTTCTGTAAAAACTGATTATAAAATCCAAATCCCAGACTTGCAATATCTTGTCTGAAGGCATTTTAACCACTAGATAAAAATGAACCAGGAACTCGAAAAAACACTTTGGGCTACCGCCGATAAGCTCCGAAACAACATGGATGCTGCCGAATACAAACATATTGTATTGGGCCTTATTTTCCTTAAATACATTTCCGACAGCTTCGAAGAACTCTATGACAAGCTGAAAGCCGACGAATATTCCGATCCGGAAGACAAAGACGAATACCTGGCAGAGAATGTTTTCTATGTGCCTCCTTCTGCAAGATGGAACTATTTACAACATCAAAGAGCAAAACTTCCGAGCATAGGCAAGGATATCGACGATGCCATGGATGCCATCGAAAAAGATAACCCCAGCCTGAAAGGCGTTTTGCCTAAAGACTATGCCCGCCCGGCGCTCGACAAAAAACGCCTCGGCGAATTGGTCGACCTCATCGGTAATGTTGGCTTTAAAGAAAAAGGCCACAGCAGCAAAGACCTGCTTGGGCGTGTTTATGAGTATTTCCTCGGTATGTTTGCCGATGCCGAAGGCAAACGTGGTGGACAATTCTACACGCCCGAAAGCATTGTAAAGCTTCTGGTAGAAATGTTGGAACCCTACCAAGGGCGTATTTACGACGGCTGCTGCGGTAGCGGTGGTATGTTTGTGCAAAGCGAAAAATTCCTCGAAGCGCATGGCGGTAAAATTGGCGATATTGCCGTGTACGGGCAGGAAAGCAACCCAACTACCTACAAACTGGCGAAAATGAACCTCGCTATCCGGGGTATCGATGCCAAAATAGAGCTGGGCGACACCTTCCACAACGACCGCCACAAAGACCTGAAAGCCGATTTTATCATGGCCAATCCCCCATTCAACATTTCCGACTGGGGCGGCGAGCAATTACAGGATAGTCACCTGTGGCGTTTCGGCGTGCCTCCAGTTGGTAATGCCAACTATGCCTGGTTACAGCTGTTCATTAACAAGCTCAACACCAACGGCACGGCCGGTATTGTACTGGCCAACGGCTCTATGACTACCAATGCCGGTTCCGAAGGCGATATCCGCAAGCAGCTCATCACCGAAGGGCTGGTCGACTGCATGGTGGCTCTGCCTACTCAATTATTCTACAACACCCAAATCCCGGCTTGCCTGTGGTTTTTGGCGCGTAACCGAACCAACCACAAATTCCGCAATCGTTCCGGCGAAATCCTGTTTATCGATGCCCGCAAAATGGGGGTCATGACCAGTCGCAAAAACCGGAAGCTTACCTCAGGCGCCGAGGGAGAAGAAATCAACGACATTCTGCAAATTGCCCATACCTACCACAATTGGCGAAACATAGGCGGCAATTATGAAGATATTCCCGGCTTCTGTAAATCGGCTAAGCTGGACGAAGTCGAAGCTAACAACTACGTGCTTACTCCTGGTCGCTATGTGGGTACCGAAGAGGCCGAAGACGACGGCATCCCCTACGAAGAAAAAGTAGCCGCCATTTCCGAAAACCTTAAAACCTACTTCGACAAATCAATCGAATTGCAGGAGCGCATTAAAAATAACCTGGCTAAAGTGGGAATTGAGCTATGAGTAAGAATTTTAAATACCAAGAGGATATGAAGGCCATTCGCGAACAACACAATTGCGAGTGTCCTGCCAAACATCTTAAGGCAATAAGCCATATGGAAGCCTATCGATTTGTTCATGAGGACATCAACCACAAAAGTAATTTTCTCCCTCAACTCAAAGATGAACCAGCTCGTTTTATAGACAATAATGGGAAAAAGAAGTGTGACTATTTAAGTTTGTCATTTTTTACAAAAGCTGAATCTGCAAAATCAAGATTTTCAAGCTTGGCTAAGACTGTTAAGAATATACACAAAACACTCGGCACTCATATTGCTGTCGGCGCTTTGGATTCTAACGACGGACTAAAAACGGAAGATTGCTCTTCAAATCATTTTGATTTATACGAGTTTGAAGAAGCTGACCTGAAAAACAAATTTGCTATTATAGACAAACTCTAATGGAAAAGGTAACTGGCATAGATATACAAGCTGACTGGCTAAACGACTTAGTCAAGGTAAGCGACCTTATATACTTCGAGGGACCTTTGCTATCCCATTATCAGAGTATATCAGGCGATGATTATTTGTTTTATTGGGTCGATACCGACGATACATACAACCGCTGGTTAGTATTCAATGTCAACATTGTTAAAATTCAGGACTACTTAAATCGAAGAATATCACTTTACAAACTGATTACAGAAATTGATTCCGGCATGCTTTACAAAGTTGATATCGATAAAGATATTCAATACCATAATGTGGTCATGCTATATGTCCATAAATTGCCGGAAAGTTATATCCCGGATACCGACAGCATTTATTGTTTCGAACCAGTACAGGAGCAAGTTGACCTGACGAGTTTCTCAAAGAATCACAATCAAGGTATTTTTCAAGCGTACTTCGGTAATTCAGGTAAGGTGGGGTATGGCACCATCGATGCCGAACTATGGGCAAATTCATTGATCCAGCTAGTCGAAATACAAAAAGGTTTAAAAAAGGACTTCATAAACCAAAAAAGAAAGCAAGCCAAAGAAAACGATAGCCACATCGAGTTGAAGGTTTGGCGCGAATCGACAACCTTTCAATATATTGGGAACACCCGAAACTCGTTTGGAGCGCTTTTTAAACCAATCCACGAAGGCATTATGTATCCTGGCACCAAATCCTATGAAGATGAATTTGTCGACTATGTGATTGGCTTTTATGAGTCATCTAGTGACCCCGAAGTTTTCCGGAAGTACATTCAAGGTCTGGATAAAAAAGTTTTGAACAGCTACAAAAGCTTTCTGAAAACAATTACAGCAGCAAAAACCAACTTCAAGTTAAATTGGGTGAATGCCGGATCCCTGCATAAATCGTCAAGTGACATGGATTATAAAAAAGCTGGCTCGATTTTAACACATTTGGAATCATTAGAATTTTCCGATTCTGAGGACATTATCATAACAGGTAAATTCACTGCTCTAAATTTGAGGACAGGTCACTACGAATTCGAAGATTTCGAAGACGAAACAAACCGGTCGAAAGGATATTTCGACAAAGACCGCCTCGATGCTGCGTACCAAATAAAATGGGACAAAATTTATGAGGTGGTGATAAAGCGTAAAGAAGAGCTGAAAACCGGCAATAAAAAACCGACGATTACAGATTTATTAATCTCATTTGTTGAGCAAAATTAAACTATGACCAACTGGAAAGAATATAAATTAGAAAATGTAATTAAAGTAAAACACGGTTTTGCTTTTAAGGGTGCTTTTTTTTCTAAAGAGCCGACTAATGATATTTTATTATCACCAGGAAACTTCAATATCGGTGGTGGTTTTAAAGCTGACAAATTCAAATACTACAATGGCACTTATCCAAAATCTTACATTTTAAAAGAAGGTGACATAATAGTAACAATGACCGATTTAAGTAAAGAGGGTGATACTTTAGGTTATAGTGCTAAAATCCCGCCTCACAAGGGTATTAAATATTTACACAATCAAAGATTAGGGTTACTTCAATTGATTGACAAAGATTTTAACATAGACTTTATATATTGGCTATTAAGAACAAGGGAATACCAACACTTCATAGTAAGTTCAGCAACAGGTACAACTGTAAAACATACTTCACCAACAAGAATATGTGAGTATGTATTTAAAGCACCTAATTACAACACCCAAACCGCCATTGCAGAAATCCTTTCATCCCTTGACGACAAAATAGAACTCAACAACAAAATAAACCAAGAGTTAGAAAACCTTGCCCAAACCCTCTTTAAGCAGTGGTTTATCGATTTTGAATTTCCAAACGAAAACGGAGAGCCTTACAAATCATCAGGTGGTGAAATGGTAGATAGTGAGTTAGGCGAAATCCCTAAGGGATGGGAAGTTGGTACTTTTGGTGATTTATGCAAAGTAGTAAATGGTTATGCCTTCAAGAGCAAGGATTTTGAAGAAACTGGAAGTAATGGCATTTTAAAAATTAGGAATGTCAACGGAAGCGTAGTAGATATTATAAATACTCAATTTGTAGCATCTGATGTTGTAACATCTGTTCAAGAGAAATTTAGAGTTTTAACAGGGCACATATTAATTGCAATGACAGGAGCAGAAGTTGGTAAAACTGGTATTGTACCCGAAACTAATAAAAGCCTTTGGTTAAACCAACGTGTTGGCAGATTTGAGCCTATCATTGAAAACACTATCGTTTTTATTTACCATATGTTTAATGTTCTCAACTTTACACAATCAGTTAGAAATTCAGCAATGGGTAGTGCTCAACCAAATATCAGTGCATCAGGTATTGAATCAATAAATTGCATAATTCCACCTAAAGAAATTAGTCTAATGTTTTCATCCATTAATCAAGATAGTTTCAATTTAACACTAAAAAATTTAGGTGAAAACCAAGAATTAGCATTTTTAAGAGACACTATATTACCAAAATTAATATCTGGAGATTTAAGTATAAATGAATTGGATTAAAGAAAGTATAGCTATTTCTCCGAGCTTTAACCCTTGTTTAGACCAAATTAGGGTTATTGATGAAGAAGTATGCAATAACCCTTCATTATGTGTTGACACCTGTAAGACCTTAATTGAATCTATTTGTAAAACAATTTTAACTAATAAGGCAGTTGTTTTTCAATCAAATATATCTTTCAATGGGTTAGTGCATTTGACTGTGTCTAATATCTTACAAGCTGATGATTTATTCAGAAATGATTTAACAGAGTTAGCAAGAAGAATGTCATCAGTTGCTCAAGCATTAGCCGATTTAAGAAATAATCACGGCTTTGCATCTCACGGCTTAGATGTACTTAATCCACGTTTAACCGAAACAGTTTCTCAATTCGCATACAAAATCACAGATTCTATAGGTGGTTTTATTCTTAATTGTTACTTAAACAATAGAGTTGTTTCAACTGATATTCGCATTCATTATGAAGATTGCAAAGATTTTAACGAAGATTTCGACCAAAATAACCCTTTAAATATCGGTATAATATCACTCTCAGCTTCAGAGGTTTTATACAAGCAAGATTATGAAGCATATAAAGAGGAATATTTCATATTCCTTGAAGAATTAGAAAATCAATTAACTCAAAATGTCGAGTAAATGGCAGTAATATCAGAAGACAACATAGAGCAAATCATCATACAGGAGTTTATAGCGTTAGGCTACCAATACATTAATGGCACAGCCATTTCGCCTGACGGCTCAATGCCCGAACGTGAATACAACGAAGTAGTACTCAAAAACCGCTTACAAGAAGCCATTGCCAAACTCAACCCCACTATTCCGTATGAAGCCCAAGAAGAAGCCTTGCGTAAAGTGTTGCGTTCTGATAGTCCAGAGTTATTTCAAAACAACTACCAATTCCATAAATACCTAACCGAAGGTGTTGATGTAGAATACCGCAAAACAGACCGTATTGCAGGCGATAAAGTTTGGCTCATAGATTATGAATCCCCAAGCAATAATGAGTTTTTAGTCATTAACCAGTTTACCGTAATAGAAGGCAACACCAACAAACGGCCGGATGTTATTCTGTTTGTCAACGGCTTGCCTTTAGTAGTTATAGAACTAAAAAATGCAGCAGACGAAAATGCAGATGTCAATGCAGCGTTCAATCAATTACAAACCTACAAACAAACCATACCAAGCCTATTTCAATACAATGCTTTATTGATAGCTTCTGATGGTTGGGATGCTCTCTATGGTTCGCTTACTTCACCCAAACAGTTTTTTGTGCCTTGGAAATCTATTGATGGTAAACTTGTAGCAGACGAGAATATCCCTCAAATGGAAGTAATGGCAAAAGGGATGCTCAACAAAGAAGTATTGCCAGACCTAATTCGTCATTTTACCATATTTCATCAAAACAAAGAACAGATTACCAAAATAGTACCTCGTTATCATCAATACTTTGCGGTCAATAAAGCCATTGAACAAACTAAACGGGCAACAGGTTTTTCTCTCCCTCCTTCGGGGGGAGCTGGAGGGGGGCTTGGAGACCAAAGAGCAGGTGTTATCTGGCATACACAAGGAAGCGGAAAGAGCCTTTCTATGGCGTTTTACGCTGGTAAATTAGTGTTGGCACTCAACAACCCAACCTTAGTTATTTTAACCGACCGTAACGACCTCGACGACCAGTTATTCGAAACCTTCTCGATGAGCCAGGACATTCTGCGCCAAACACCGGTGCAGGCCGAAAGCCGTGAAGATTTAAAACGGCTGTTGTCTGTAACTTCCGGAGGGATTGTGTTTACCACCATCCAGAAGTTCCTGCCCGAAGTAACGGAGCGTATCGAGCTCGAAAACGGAAAAACAAAGGCCATAAAAGGGCAGTTCGAAGAATTATCTGACCGACGTAATATTGTAGTCATAGCCGACGAAGCACACCGCAGCCAGTACGACTTTATGGATGGCTTCGCCAAGCACATGCGCGATGCCCTGCCCAATGCCTCGTTTATTGGCTTCACTGGAACACCCATTGAAAATACAGACAAAAACACCCAGGCCGTTTTTGGCGATTATATAGATGTGTACGACATTCAACAGGCTGTCGAGGATGGCGCAACTGTGCGCATTTTCTACGAAAACCGCCTCGCTAAAATTGCTTTAAAAGAAGACGAAATACCGCGCATCGACGAAGAGTTCGAAGAGCTCACCGAGAGCGAAGAGCTCACCGACCGCCAAAAGCTGAAAGCCAAATGGGCACGCCTCGAAGCCATCGTGGGCAACGAACACCGCCTCTCTCTTATTGCTGCCGACATCGTGAAACACTTCGAAGAACGGAACGCAGTACTCGACGGTAAAGCCATGATTGTGTGCATGAGCCGTCGCATCTGTGTCGACCTCTACGACGAAATCATCAAAATCCGCCCCGACTGGCACTCCGCCGATGATGCCGAAGGTGTGGTAAAAGTCGTCATGACGGGCTCTTCGTCTGATCCACTCAATTATCAGCCGCATGTACGCAATAAAACCCGCCGCAAAGCAATGGGCGAACGACTAAAAGATCCGAAAGACAGCCTCAAACTGGCCATTGTGCGCGATATGTGGCTCACCGGCTTCGATGCCCCAAGCATGCACACCCTGTACATCGATAAACCCATGAAGGGACACAACCTCATGCAGGCCATCGCTCGTGTAAACCGGGTATATAAAGATAAAGAAGGGGGCTTGGTGGTCGATTACATCGGTATTGCTACCGACCTCAAAAAGGCGCTTTCAACCTATACCGAAAGTGGCGGAAAAGGAAAACCGGCCTTCGACCAGGACGAAGCCGCTTCGGTAATGATGAGCAAATACGAAGTGGTCGCCCAGATGTTCGCCCAACAACCGGCCGATAAATCGGAACCACGTGGGTTCGACTATAACAGCTTTTTCGGACTTTCACCCAAAGAAAAACTATATTTCCCAATCAAAGCAGCCAACTACATCCTTGGCCTCGAAAACGGGAAAGAACGCTACCTGCAGGCTGTAACAGCCCTGAGTAAAGCCTTTGCCATTTCGGTACCTCACCCCTATACCATCGACATCCGTGACGAACTAGGCCTCTTTCAGGCCATTAAAGCGCGAATCGTTAAGGTCACCCAAAGCGGAAAAACCCGCAGCGACGAGGAAATCGAAACAGCAATAAAGCAAATCCTGTCCGATGCCGTTGTAGCCGACGAAGTGGTCGACATCTTCGATGCCGCCGGAATCAAAAAGCCCGACATCTCCATTCTGTCCGACGAGTTCCTTGCCGAAGTAAAAGGAATGAACCATAAAAACCTGGCTTTCGAGCTGCTCAAAAAGCTGCTTAACGACGAAATAAAAATCCGGCAAAAAACAAACCTCGTGCAATCAAAAAAGTTCTCCGAAATGATTGAAAACGCCGTTCGAAACTATCAAAACAACCTGATAACATCGGCCGAAGTCATTGAAGAACTCATTCGCCTGGCCAAAGAAATCAAAGATGCCGACCGCAAAGGACACGACCTCGGCCTCGACTTCCGCGAATATGCCTTTTACTCCGCACTCGAAGTAAACGACAGTGCCGTAGCCGTACTAGGAGACGAAATCCTTCGCCACATCGCCCGCGAACTGGTCGGCACCGTCCGCAAAAACACCAGCATCGACTGGACAGTCCGCGAAAACATACAAGCCAAAATGCGCATCGCCGTCAAAAAAATCCTCCGCAAACACGGCTACCCACCCGACATGCAAGCCAAAGCCACCGAAACCGTCCTCGCCCAGGCAAAACTCCTGGCCAACGACCTAAACGACAAAACCTACCAACTCGGAAATTCAAGCTACTTATATGCAGCTGAACCGGGAGAATAGAAACCCTAAGTTATGAACAGCTTTTCGTTTATAGGAAAGATTACTACAGACCACAACGGCACACAACAATTAGTTGACTTCTATAACTATGCATTAAAATTCGAAAATTGCTGGTTTACAATTGAACTTAGCCAATTAATTTGGTTTGACGCAAACCTGTCTGCCGAATTGTTTTTGTATTGTCATTTACTAAAAATTAAAAACAAGCTAAGATTCTTTATTGACTATTCGGTATTAAAAGGGGAATTGGGAGTATTATCGCGCAATGGCTTTGCATATTACGTCGTGCATAATAAAGAATTTTTTAAACCATGCGATGACCGGGATTCGGTTATTCCGCTAAAAGCATTTAAGATTGACGATGTTGACAATTTTGTCTCGTATATAGAACAATCTTTCCTGAAACAAAGAGGTTTGAATTCCTTGGATAAAGAGTCAAAGGAACGAATAAAAAGTAGTTATTTTGAGATTTTCGACAATGTTGGGATTCATGCAAATTCAGAAACTCCTATCTTCTGCTGTGGTCAGTTTTTCCCTGCTTCAAAAGAAGTGAAATTTACGCTGACTGATTTTGGTGACGGGTTTTTAAAGAAAATAGCTTCTTACACGCTCAATGAAATTAAAACAGCAGATAAGGCAATCAGTTGGGCTGTTAAGGGAGGAAGTACAAAAGAAAACAATATCAAAGGAGGAAACGGCCTAAAGAGGATTATGATGTATTGCTTTAAGAATGGAGGAGAATTAAGTATCGTTACGGACGGCTGTTTCTGGTCTCTTCAAGGGCAATCGATAAATTCATACACACTTCGAAATCACAGAAAAGGTGCAACAATCCATCTTACTTTTCGTTATTTAAAATAAATATTTTAATTTTGCAGCCCTTTTTGTACATTTGAAACATGAGACAAGTGAGAATCTATATTAAAGACGTTATTGGTACATCTAATGCCATTATTCAAAAGTTTGGCATCCAAGTTTTTGATAAGACTTCTGAGATTATCTCGCAAGGGGATTCTGCAATTTTGGATTTTGATGGGATTACAAACCTCACTTCAGGCTTTTGTAATTCTTCCATTGGCCAAATCTATACCAAATTTCCAACAGAAGCACCGGTTAAAGTTTCTATTGAAAACATTAAAACCAATTCTGTTTGGTTTGAGAAAATTAATGATGCGATAGAACTGGCTCAGAAACCAGAAAAAGCAAAAATTATTGACGATGCTATTTTAGCACTATTTGAATAGTAATGTCAAAAATATTAAGCTTAACAGAGTGTGCTCCTGATTCATTTCCTTGCTATTTTTTTGATGCTAATGTTTGGATTGCATTATTGAGATACAACCAAACGGATAAGAAAGAAAAGCGCTTTGTTCCTTACATTGATTTATTCGAAGCAATTATCAACCTCAATACAATTACCGATCCCAAAATTGTAAAAAGGATCAAATATCAACCCCAAATTGCTGTCACGAGCATGCTGGTCTCCGAAATCATAAATGCATACTTGCGTAACGTTGCAATGCCCGCGTTCTTCCCGAATAGCAAGCCAGGCGAAAAAAACTTCAAACGGGATTATAGACAGTTTAAATATTCAGATTACGACAAGCAACTCAAACTTATCGTAGATGATATTCAAGCTTACTCTTTCGTTTACAAACTCATGTGTGACAAATTTGATTCCTTGAATTCTATTGATATGCTGAACTCATTAACGCGTGATATTGACTTCAACGACCTATATTATCAACAATTAATGGAGGTAGAAAACGTCGCAATAGTGACAGACGACAAAGACTTTTCTTCTTGCTCCGTTAATGTCATAACGGCAAACCCCAAATTACTACGATAAAACGCCCTGTGCCTTAGTAGCTTTTTAGTGCGCAAGCTAAAGAAAGCACCCGAACACTCCACCCAATTCCCTGTCTTGCCTCACGGCGTTTGTGCCACGCTTGTGTTACCACAATCCCGTCACTCACTTGTTCGTCTCTGTCAGCTCATTACGCTTCAGATGCTGCGGATTCCAATCCGCTGACTTTTCTAATTGCTGAATTGTTTCGATAACTTGCAGTTTCTGAAAACTGCTACTGATAACTGTCCACTTCCTCCCCTCCCGCCCGGCAATAGTTACATAATAGCTTCCTATAGAACACCCGCTACGCCTCCCGCTCCGTAAGCCCTAACGCCCTCCAGCCGGTACGCTCCGTGCCTACGCGTACCCGCTTTCAGGCTAACAGCGGCCTTGCTACTTTGCCTTTCCGTTGCACTCCAAGCCAAAGCAGCAAGAAGATTAATTATGGGCTTACTTACGCGCTTAAGCGGCTCCGCTCTGTCCTATAGGGCCATTATGTAAAAGTTGCCTCCCCCCGCACGCATGACTGCAACTTCTGCACTCTCTGCAACTCTGCAAAACGGCCACAAGAATTCCCCACCACCCGTCTAAGGCGCAGGGCATAAGTGTTTAACGGCCATTGCCTGCGGCAGCTTCGCTGCACTTCACTTCAGGACACTTCGGCGCTGCGCTACCGCGCAACGAACCTCCGTGCCCTTCCGTTCAGTTTCGCTCAGCCACCTCGGCAACCCGCACAAGCTTGCTGTCTTCACTCCATTCCATTTCATTCCATTCCGTTCCGCCACCAAACTTGCCTTTCCCACCCCAACCAGCGGCTTGCCCTGCAATAGTGTCTACCCCTGAAAAACCCCACAAAACGGAACCTATTCCGGTGGAAATGAACAAAAAAAGGAAGCAAAGTTAGGGGGCTATTCACAGGCCAGCCCACTGTCCGTTCAAGGTCAAGCCCTTCGGGTTTTGGTGAAAAAATCTCCACCCTCCGGGTCGTATTTTTTCACCAAAAACCTTGACCGTACCCCACGCCCCCAATGGCAAAGGCTTTCTTTTTTTTTCCTTTTTTTCTTTTGGAAAATGTTCTACGGGATCTGAATAACAAGTCTAAACCCCTAATAATGATCGAATACTCTCGTAAAACCTACAAACCAAGCTTTGAACCTACCAATGATTTTTTGATCCCAAACTGGCACTGTATCGTTGCGAAAAATTGATGCTTTTTCATTTGATATTTACAGCAAATCAGGCCAGACAGAATTTGGCCTTTCCTGAAGATGTAAAACAATCGGTATTACGCTTGTTTCTTGCGAGTGGCTAAATACTTGAAGCATATTTAAGCAATGGTTTAGCCCTACATATTTTACCATTATAGATCAGTACGAAACAAAAAAGCCCTCTCCAAAAAAAGAGAAGGCTTCACGGTTTTGAAAACTCTATATACCCCGATCGGCTAATAAACCGCCGCAACTTTCATTGCGTTACCCTGCGAGAATTGGTAATAACTACCATTCACTTCCTGATAGAATTCTATTGCCAGAATATTGACAACAGACACATCATTCGAAAGGACTGGAGTACCAGGAAGAGCACTGGCCAATGAAATCAAAGTTGTTGGCTCACTTACCGAAGTATATTCGGAACGTTCAACAGCAGTTAATTCATTTACAGAAACGTCTTTGGGTTCATAAACCTTTGTTGTCTCATTGTACGAGAAGTCAGAAACAACGGTCAGTACATTTAATAACCTAAAATGAGTTGCACCTGCAGGCACATAAAGACTGTCAAGCGGATTAAATGACGGTACCTCCAACCTTGAACTTTCCCGGCCAGTTGAAGGTGTCAATGTGTATGGTGCTTTAAAAACACCACCAAATGAGGTGAACTTGTTGAACTCAAATCCTACTAAATAATGGGGAACTTGAGTAATCAATACCGCACGTTTGCCCCTTACTTCAGAACCATCTTCCAAATTGATTTTTTTCATAATGGCAGTAATACGGCCGGTAACCTGGCTGTCACCATTACTTTTTATCAATCCGGAAATTCCGTTTCGAAATGATTTTCCCGTTGTTGCACTTCCAGCAAACTCATTCATGTTTTCACGAGTACGCTTAAACGCTGGATCCGTTGCGATTTGTTCTGCACTTGGTCCTCCAACCATTCCGGCGAAATACCCTTTGTTGCCTTTGATACGAAAATGCCGGATATCACCGATTGTTCCAACATATTTCAAGGCACTTTTTTGTCTTGCCATATTAGTATTTGTTTAAATTATTAATATTATAAAAATACTGTATCTTGCTTATATGTAACACCATACAAAAACGCAACGAAATGCAATTTGATGTAAACGCTCAAACAATTATTAAAACTCACTTCGAAATTGACAAAATTGTTGACGGCGATGGTTTAATCGTCCGGAATATCATATCGAACGACAAAGTAGAAGTCCGTTTCTATGGGATTGATGCGCCTGAGTTGTCCCCCTGTAAGAAGCTTAAGCAAGATGAACTCGAAACCCACTTGGCAGGAAGCTTTTTAATCAAATTAGGATTCCTATCCTATGAGTATTTAATGTCGAAAGCACAAGTCGGAACACCTGTTACTTTGATTCAGGAGGTAGAAAACAAAAAAGACAAGTATGGCAGAACCTTAGCTTACGTAATACTACCAAATGGCAAATGCCTAAATGAAATCATGGTGAAGAACGGCTATGCCAAGCCATATGATAAGATTTATTGTGCAGAGCTCCCCAAGTATCAGCAATTAAATCTGAAGGCCAAGAAATCAAAAAAAGGTCTATATTCGTACTCCAATTGGTGATGTAACCGGTTATTTAACCAGCGTTTGGAGAAAATTACTTTCCTGCTGATATCTTCTCTACATTTGCACTTAGAAAGTACTTTTTGTTGCCTATTTGGTGCCCAATATGTGTAATATACTGATAATGAATCGATGTTACATTTTGTATCGGAAAGTAACCAGCACAAAACAAGCTTCCAGGTAACCATTATACAACCTACGAACAGCCGTGTTTATCAAGGCTTTTTGTAGGTTTTTCTTTTTGATTTTTTACGTAGACATCTGTTCTTTAGATGACTTAATTCTAGAATGGTAAGAGTCATTTGTCTCTGGTTACGATCCTTTTTTTAACCTGAAAAAGACAGTTTTGAGATTTTTATCCGGTTTTTTTAATCTTTCTTTCCGAATTCATTCTTCTTAAAAACTTCTATGACTTAAATCTGTTGAAATTTTAAACACTGTTGAAATTTTATACATCAAATCTAATCCGCTAAAGATCAGCACAATACTGAAATGTTCGTTACATTGTGTTGAATTATTCAGCACAATGTAACGAACTTTGATCAATTTGCTTCAGTCGCAAGTAGTTTTCGATCAGGCTGTTAGAGGTTTTTCCACATAGTGGCATTCAATTTGGGTAGTTAGTTTTGAAAGCAGATACGCTACAGAATAATTAAGCCTGTAGAATAATTCAATAAACCTCGCAAAACTCAATGTCATGAAAAAGCTTCTATGTACATCATTAATGCTGTCAATCCTGTTTTGGTGTGTTGCCATGGCAAGCATACAAACCGATGATAGCTGGAACGAAAATCAACCGGTGAGTCAAACGGGGCAAACGATTCAAATTATAACTTCGCCCGGACTAGCCGAAATCACGAACCAATGGGGCTCTGCCTTTATGCATATCAACCCGACGATCCAAATCTCGGTTACAGAATTGTCGGATGAGATCAACCTAAGTGATGAAATGCTTCTGGTGACTGACCAGTTTCAAACGGAACAAAATACTTGGAATATGGTCGTAGCGCATAGTGCTATTGTTACGATTGTAAACATTGAAAATCCATTTCTTAAGGAAATTTCGCAGCGTGGTGCAGTTGCCGGCGATTTCAATCAGTTCTTAGCCGAAAATGAAGACAACAGACTGAAATGCTATATTTTAGATGATCAGCAGCTCGTTGCCTCCGTCGCTTCGTTCAGCATGCTTGGAGTAAATGAAATTACTGCCCAAAAAATTTCAGCCCCAGCTAAATTGGTGGCCGCAGTGCAAACGGACAAACATGCGATCGGATTCTGCCGGCTTACCGATCTTATTCAAAACGGAAACAACTCCTTCCCTGCTCAAATCAACATTCTTCCGATTGATAGGAACAAAAATGGAATGCTGGATAGTTATGAGAAATTCTATGACAAACCCGACCGGTTTACAAGGGGTGTTTGGTTAGGAAAATATCCGCGGGAATTATGCAATTGTATCTACCTGTCGGCAATTGCAACGCCTACAGAACAAGGGGTTTTTGATTTTCTGACATGGATAAATAACGAAGGACAGCAGTATCTGAGTCAAGCAGGTTACTACCCTATCTCGAGATGGGAAAAAACGTCAAATTTAATGGCCTTTGAAATGACGAATCAGCAAGTTCAGGAAGCTGAAAATGAAGCAACCGGAACTTTGTGGAGATGGGGATTGGTGATCGCATTACTGGTAACCGCCTTGTTCGTAATAATTTATCGCCAGAAAAGGCAGAGCACGATGGTCGTACATAGTGAAGACATTGTAATGGCTCCCGCTTTAAATGAGAACTCGATCGTAGCACCTGCAGGCCTGTATTATGGCAGGACACATACTTGGGCATTTATGGAAAAGGATGGTCTGGTAAAGATTGGAATTGATGATTTCCTGCAGCATGTTACCGGTCCGGTGACGCAATTGAAAATGAAACTGCCCGGTGAGCTTATTCGAAAAGATGAACACATTCTGACGCTTGTTCGTGATGGCAAGCAGCTGGAGATTTCTTCACCTGTTTCCGGTGTAATTAGGGAAAACAATTCACTGCTGTTGTCAAAGCCTTTTCAGGTAAATAACGCTCCTTATGGTCTTGGTTGGGTTTATTCCGTTGAGCCGACAAACTGGTATCGCGAAATACGCTTTTTGTTCACCGCGAACCGCTATCGCGAATGGCTCGAAGATGAATTTATCCGTCTGAAAGACTTCTTGGCTGATTCAGCCAATGCCAACAAGGTAATTTTGCAGGACGGCGGAGAACTTGCCGATAATTTCCTTGGACAAATGAGTCCGATCGTTTGGGAAGATTTCCAAAAGGCTTTTCTGTCAAGATAACGGGTTATTCAGAGTTTTTGAATTGGGTGCATCGATTCAGGACAACGAGCATCGGCCATATGCTCAATAACAAAAGAGTCAGTTAACTATGGTTATCATTTAAAGCCTATCTTAGTTAATCATTGATGAAACAACGCCTGTATCACTATGCATTTGGGATCGAATAAAACGGATCGAAAAAATCGGATCGGGATGCCCAACTTCTCAGGATATCTCAGATTTCGGTCATCCATCTACGGGCGGGTTGTTATGATAATTGCCGGATCGTTATTTTTACTGTTCATAGCCTATGGCATCATTTTCCGTTCGGTTAATGAGGGGTATATGAAATCCATTCTTCGAGAAAACGGGAATAATGTCGGCTTATTGGTTGAACGCGCATTGTATCATTCAATGCTGGATAATGACCAAACTTCGTTACTCCAGATTTTGGATTTGATCAATACCATGTCGGGAATCGACAACGTGAGCATGTACGACAGTGAGAATAATCTGGTTTACACTTCAATCAATAATAATTCGACCAATCAAAGCAATCCGGATTGCATAGCATGCCACGAAAACTTCGGTCAGATGTTCTCGGAGCAACAACGCTCCTATCGCATTATTGACAGGCAAAGCGAATGTATCATGAATCCCGAAATCGGAAATATCAGGCACCTGATGATTAAATCGCCGATTTTGAATAATCCGTCGTGCTCGACCGCTGCTTGCCATGCGCACAACCCGAACGAAAAAGTACTGGGCTCACTATTGATTAAGATGCCCCTTGCCGGACTGGATAAAGCACTTCAAGAATCAACTACTGAGTATTTTCTGTTTGCAGCTCTTGTAACAATTTTACTCATCGTGTTTTTAATTCTTTTTACCAATTCCCAAATCAAACAGCCGCTGAATGAGATTATAAAAGCCAGTGAAGCGGTGGCTCATGGCGACAAAGACACCCGCCTGCAAATTAAACCGAACCAACTATCGGATATGCGTACAGTTTCGTATGCATTCAACGAAATGCTCGACAATTTGCAAAGTGCCAATGTTGAATTGAAAAACTGGTCGGAACAATTAGAATATAAAGTTCGAAAAAAAACAGAAGAGGTGAGTCAGGCACACAACGAACTGATCAATATCGAACGGATTGCATCGCTTGGCAAACTGTCCCTATCGGTAGCACACGAAATTAACAATCCGCTTTCGGGGATTTTGGTTTATGCCAAGCTGGCACAAAAGCAATTAGCCAAACCCGATCTGACTCCGGAGAAAATAAATAGTATACTCAAGCATTTGAAGTTTATTGAATCCGAAACCAGACGTTGCGGAGATATTGTAAAAGGCTTGCTCGACTTCTCACGAAAAGATCAGGAAGGGTTTGAGGCAAGACACTTGCATGAAATTCTGTCGGATACCATTGAATTGATGCTTCACCCCATGAAAATTGCGAACATTCACTTTATTTCCGATTTGGCAGCCCGCAAAGATCTGATATCATGCAGCCCAAATCAGATAAAACAGGCTTGTATGGCTATTCTCGTTAATGCTTCGGAAGCCGTGCGTGAAAATGGCGAAATCATTGTCCGGACATTAAATCCTGACGAAGAACATATCCGTATTGAATTCACTGACAACGGATTAGGAATAGCGGAAAAGGACATTCCATATATTTTCGAACCTTTTTTCTCAACCAAAGAAAAAAACAACGGCATAGGACTTGGGCTTTCTATTGTTCACGGCATTGTTCAAAACCACAAGGGAAAAATTGATGTCAAGTCAGACCGTCAAATAGAAACAACATTCGGCATTGTGTTGCCATTACATAGAGAATAACATAACCGAACAATTATGCATCGAAAAATTTCCATATTAATTGTTGACGATGAGCCTTCTGTTCGCGATTCGCTATACAATTGGTTTATCGAAGATGGTTATCACGTATCTTGTGCTGAGGATGCCAAACGAGCGCTACTCATGCTTGAAACTGAAAACTATGACATTATTTTAGCGGATATTAAAATGCCTGGAATGGATGGGCTGGAGCTACTGAGGCACATAAAAGCGATCGATCAAGATGCCATTATTATCATGATGACTGCTTTTGCAACTGTAAATACAGCAGTTCAGGCTCTCAAGGACGGCGCTTTCGACTACGTCACCAAACCCTTCGACCCCGACGAGCTTTCGCACCTGATTCGGAATGCATCCAGGCAAATCAGTCTTTTAGAAGAAAATGAAGTACTTAAGGAACGAGTGATCTCGCTGGAAAATGTTGAAGGATTGATCGGGAAAAGCGAAGCGATGCAAGGAGTTTTGCGCGATATTGAAAATGTTGCCGCATCCAATGCATCGGTCATTATTACCGGTGAAAGTGGTACCGGAAAAGAATTAGTCGCCCGGGCAATCCATGCCAATTCTCCACGAAAATTCTTCCCGATGGTCAGCGTTCATTGTGGCGCATTATCTGAGAGTTTGCTCGAAAGCGAACTGTTCGGCCACGAAAAAGGGGCTTTTACCGGAGCGATTTATTGCCGTAAAGGGCGTTTCGAAATGGCTGACAACGGAACAATTTTTCTGGACGAAATCGCGACCATTTCAGCCAAAATGCAAATCGAATTGCTTCGCGTACTCGAAACAAAAAGTTTTGTTCGTTTGGGTGGAAATAAGGAAATAAAATCGGACTTCAGGGTGATTTGTGCCACCAACCGCGATCTGAAAGTAATGGTAGACAACGGACTTTTCAGGGAAGACCTGTTCTATCGACTAAACGTGGTAAACATAGATATTCCGCCATTGCGTGAACGTTCTGAAGATATTCCACTGTTGGTGGATCATTTCATTAAAACATACTGCACAAGTATGAATAGAGAGTTAATGACTATTGAACCGGCAGCTCTGAGCCGATTGACTGAATTTCCCTTTCCCGGAAACATACGTGAGTTGGAAAATATGATTGAACGGGCGATCGTTGTGGGCAACGGAAAAAAAATATGTTTGAAAGACCTGCCAATCGAAAAGCTCGATACAATGCCGGCTTTTGAGAGTCTGGAAGAGTTGGAAAAACATCATATTTCACAGATCCTTCATAAATATGACTGGAATATATCGGCTTCAGCCAAAGCGCTTAAGATCGACCGGGTGACACTATACAACAAAATTAAAAAGTACAATTTGAATCATGGTAGCTGAGTCGGTATTCGTAAAATACCTGCTTTTATTGCCAGCTAATTAGCAAATGAAAGTCTGCTACCCCAAACTACCAGTTGATGAAACCGGAAAATATCACCATAATCTTAATGAGCTATCCTGAGAAGGATTTTCCGGCGGACATTTTACGCACTGTGGAGTTGCAGTTTTCTGTTCCGGTATTGTTGAAAGAAGAACACTGGGATTTAAGTAACTATTATGAACCTTCGCGCAGGCAATACAATGCCAATCTGCTTTTACATGAAATTGAACGTGGCCATGCTTCGGAACAGGGCAAAACGCTCGGGCTTTTAAACGTCGATTTATTCATCCCAATCCTAACCTTTATATACGGACAAGCATTTCTGAACGGACGATGTGGCTTGGTATCGGGTTACCGGCTCCGGAACGAACGCTATGGAATGGAGCCCAATGAACAGATATTTGCCACTCGATTGCAAAAAGAAATCATTCATGAACTTGGACACGCTTTCGGGTTAATTCATTGTCTGAATCCTTCTTGTGTCATGCGATCAAGTACCTATGTGGAAGAAATTGATCAGAAAAACGCTACGTTTTGTCTTAAATGTAGTCGTCAACTTCATGCTGAATGACGTGTTACCGAAGGAATCGAATCAAAATTACATTCTGCTAGCCATCTCTTGCCACACATCGATTCGTATAGAATCAAGTATACAAAAAACAGTCTGCTTACGGGGCATTCGCAGCGATCTCCGATTCGAGAAAGATGAGCGGCACCAATCTCGCATTGAAAACCGATTGATAAAGAATGTACTTACCGACTAGAAAACTGTAGCCCCGGTCATTTCTATCTTTTTTTTGTGCCTGTCACGTTTAAGCCGACTTTAATCCGTAGTTTTGCAGCCATAAGTTGAAGCGGTCGCTGAGAGGCAGCAAATGAGCGAGGGGCCTTAAAATACCAATTGCTTGTTTTAAAGACACTGAAGTGATGAAAAGCCTGTTTATCGATCCAGAAATAATACGATCCATATGAAATTAAAGAAGCTTGTTCCGGGTTTGGCCGAAGCAATTATTGAAGCCGGATTTGATCAGGAACCCAAAGAAATAGAGCGTGTAGCGGTACCCAAAATTATGTCGGGTGGCGATTTAATTGTTGTTTCCCCCGAAGGTACCGGAAAGTCGACCGCTTTAGTTATTGGAATTATTCAGCAGCTAAAGAAAGCCGTTGAAGAAGCTCCTCGGGCAGTTATAATGGTTGAAACGAAAGAAAAAGCCTATGAAATGGAAGAGCAATTTAAGTTGCTCGGTAAAAATACAGATCTGCGAACTTTTGTGGTTTTTGACAAAGGAATTCTACAATACCAGAAGGATATGATTTACGAGGGGCTTGACATTTTGATCGGAACGCCTAAACGTATTGATGAGCTGGTAAGTGCGACAGGTATTCCGATGAGCAAGATGAAAATTTTAGCCGTTGATGATGCCGAGCTGTTTTTTATTCCCAAATATCAACCTGTGATATATCGACTGGCTTACTTGCTCCCTAAATCACAAATTATTGTACTAGCCAATAGATGGCACGAGGGAATTGGAGATCTTGAAGAACGTGCCCTGAAGAATCCTTCAGTAGTTGATTTGATGGACGAAGATGATCAGAATTAAAAATTGAAAATAGCTTTTGGGGATCACAAATAGCAACTGACGAAGAAAATTCCGGGCACCAGGCTAATGGCTCTTCTGGATTATCCCGATCGTTACTATTTGTGATTCTGTTCTATTTTAAGCATCGCCTTGAATTTAACCTGCGGACATCTTATTCCAATTCGAACTTAAATACGGTGGCCAAATCGTTCATCCCAGCATCGGGCATTGTTAAATAAAAACTATCAGTTGTGAGTTGCCATTCTACTTTAGCGTCAGAACCAAGCAGCCGAACATTTCTTATTGGCGAAGGCGGAATATTACGATGATATCCGCCAATAGCACGCATTTCGATTCGCTTTCCGGCTTCGGGTTTTCCTAAAAAGAAAACATACATCGCCTTTTTATCTTTGGCTATGGTAAAGCGTACATCGTCAGCGGTGTAATTAACCGTTGCCGACTGTCCTCCATGGTGTCCGTCTCCGGCACTTGCTGTTCCGTAACCAAAAATGGTATGAGGATGGGTGCCATAAACGGCCTCTCCATTAATTTTCATCCAATCACCAATTTGTTTCAGAACATCGCGTTGTTCCTGGTTAATTACGCCATCGGCTCGTGGGCTCACATTTAATAGTACAATGCCATTTTTACTCCACACATCCACCATGTTTCGAATTACCAAGTCCGCCGTTTTGTAAGGGTGCCCTTCCACGTACATCCAACGGCTTTCTCCCAATGTGATATCTGTCATCCAAGGCAATGGGTGAACATCTCTGCGGCCTCCTTGCTCATAATCCAACACACTGCATTCCAAAGGCATATCGTCTTGTTTATGACAGGTTACAACTTCTTTGTTCTGTTTTAAACCGCTGTTGAAAAAGTTTGAAGCCATTTCCATCCGTTTCTCTTCTGGAATAAGGTTCAGCCACGAGTCGTACCAAATAATATCAGGACTGTATTTATCGACCACTTCATTTACCTGATCAAGCCAATATTGATTGAATTCATCTATGGTTTCGAAATTGCCAAAAAGCATACGCAACTTTGGGTCCTTTGTAGCTGTCGGAAGATCGGGGTGATAAACATAGTGACTATTGTACCCTATTTCCCAATTGGCAGTATCTTTCGCATTTCGCTGGCCGTTACGGGCATGATGAAATGTGGCAATCGTTTTTAAGTTTCTTTTTTCCAGTGCCTTAAACATTTCTCCTAAAACGTCGCGTTTCGGTCCCATATCGGCAGCATTCCACGGGTTTACTTCGCTATCCCACATGGCGAAACCATCGTGGTGCTGTGCCACCGGGCCGGCAAATTTTGCACCGGCCATTTTAAATAGCTCAGCCCAGTCATCCGGATCGAAATGCTCGGCTTTAAACATCGGAATGAAATCTTCGTAGCCAAACTCATAAATGCTGCCGTACGTTTCTTCGTGATGTTTACGTACTTTACCGTTGTCCATGTACATGTGATGTGGATACCAGGCACTTCCATAGGCCGGTACGCTGTAAGGCCCCCAGTGGAAATAAATTCCGAGTTTCGCATCGGCAAACCACTCCGGAGCAGCTTTGTGCTGTTTCAACGATTCCCAGTTGGGTTCGAACTGTTTTTGCAGTTTTTCTTGTTTGGTCGCTGAACACCCAGCTACTAAAATTGCACTTAGTGCAAAAAGTATGATTTTGTATCTCTTCATCGCCATGAATTATCAATTGATCGTTCAACTGTTTTCGCTTTATGAAACTCGAACACAATTTTTGGTTACTCTTTTATTTGTCTGCAAGCTTATAAACCCTGATATAATCAATCTGCGTTGTTCTGTCTTCTTTGCTCGCATTGGCAACCTTTCCTCCATCATCCGGTATGGGGTTCCAGTCGTAGGCTTCGATTGAGAACTGCAAGAACAAATTCCGATCGAAGGGCACCGGTGGATTTAAGGTGTACACATACTCTCCATCCAGATAAAACAATAGTTCTGTGGCACTTTTCCAATAGAAACCGTAGGTATAGAAGCGGTCTGAATTCTTTGTTGGCGGAGCCATTTTTTTCTGATCGCGTTTTTCGTCGTTGCATTCCGTTTTCCGGTGAATGGCATTGGAATGCATGATTTGATCCCAGTCGTTAGCCCATTTGTGGGTTTGTTCGGTAAGTTGACCAACCGATTCGGTAATGTCGATTTCGTGCTTATTGCCGCAAACTCCGGAGTGACACAACCAAAAGCCACCACCCATTTCGGTTTTATTCATTTTCATTCGGCACTCATAATAGTGCCCAACAGAACTTGTTACATATGAACGCAGAATTCCCCCATAATATTTGTAAGTGAAAGAGTTGCCCGAGGAGTTCATAGTCACGGGCTTGGGTAATTTACCTGCTTCAATGGTGAGGTATCCATTGCCAATTCCAAAACTTTCCTTTTGAAACAGTGCAGGCACACGTCCAGTCCAGTTAAGATCAGGATGTCCCAGTGGGTCGATATTCCATTTCTCCTGGTCGATTTCGGAACCATTAAATTCGTCGCTCAACGCGTCGACTTTTTGCCACATTTTGCCATCAATGGCAGGTTGTGCGTAATTCATGAGGCAGAAAAGGCTCAATAATACTGATGCTATAAATCGTTTCATTATGCGTTAATTTGTATTTATTTCAATTTCAGCTTGTAGTCGTGTGCCCCGGGCGCAAAATTGCTTCGGTATGTATCAGTTCCACTTCCCCATTTTTCCCAATTTACTTCAACACGGTTATCTCCCAATACAATCGCTAAGAGTTTATCTTTCATTGCCATAGCAATGGTTTCATACTCTTTTTCGAAGGCAAGATTGTTGACCTCTTTCGGATCTTTTGTAAAGTGATACAAACTTGGGTCTAATTCTTTATAGCTAGCGTTTAGAGCCCAGTCCATATTTTCACCACGGTTATGATTGGGTCTTGTTTGCAAGGAGAATACATACTCTTTGGTTCGAATAAATGCACGAGGACCAGTTGCGGCATGGCTTTCACCAATTACGTAATCCCTTACAGGGGCTTTTCCCTTAGCCACTTTGGCCAGGTCTAACCCATCAAGATAATCGAAATCTGTTTGTTCTAAGTTTGCACCTGCCGCAGCCAGAATGGTCGGAGCGATATCGACAAATTCAGTAAAATCACGCACTACTTTTCCTGCCGGGAATTGCTTTTTATCTGATGAAACTACCACCACCGGATTATGGCTATCAACATCCCAGGGTGTACATTTTGAAACAGCGCCGTGCTCGTTTAACTTCCAACCATGGTCGCCATTTACATAAACAATCATCCATGGTTGATTATGACTTTCGCTGTAGGCAATGAAAGCATCAACCGATTGACCTACCAACTGATCACCGTATGCACAAAAAGCGTAATAGTCCTGAATCATCTTTTGTTTTTCCACATCCGTAAGGTGGTCCGACGCGCCATAGTTCCGAAACTTTTTTATTTGAGCAGGCATCTTCTCAAGCTCTTTTTCATCTAGTTCGGGTACTTTGTAGGTGTGTTTTTGAAAACGTTCACGATAATCAGCCGGAGGTAACACAGGCGTATGCGGAAAGTCGTACCCCAGATGCACAAAAAATGGTTTTGAATGATCGATTCCGTTAACTGTTTGCGAACCAACGGAGAATGTAGATTCGGTGTTTTTAAGATAATCCTTCAGGACAGCGGTATAATATCCGTCTCTGGTTTTACCAGCGGGCTGCGAA
Source organism: Mangrovibacterium sp. (assembly GCF_041596335.1). Classification (GTDB taxonomy): domain Bacteria; phylum Bacteroidota; class Bacteroidia; order Bacteroidales; family Prolixibacteraceae; genus Mangrovibacterium. Next base: position 142,698 of record NZ_JBFHIT010000002.1, read on the forward strand.
CTAACCCCGGAGAGAATCATTCCTTTGTCTAAATGTTTCCCTTTCGCCTGATTATAATGACGTAAAATATCGTATTTTTCAATAAGCTTCTCGCTACTCCCCTTGTAAACAGGCCTTTGCTCTTCCAATTCCAATGAGTTGTATTCGAACTCGCCATCCGGAGTTACGTAGAAAACGAGATTTTGAATCGGTTTATCCAGCTTTTCTCCTTCCAATTCAGTAAACCAGTCCTTTCCCCAATCTGTTAGGCCGTCTTTAGCCATTTTTTTAAAGTCAATATCATTTTGATAGATCGGGTGCGCACTCGTTTTTCCATCCTTTACGGTTTTTATTCGAACCCCAAGTTTGCCAACATGAAAGGTTTGATAGCCCAAATTCGCCATCTGTTCGGGCAGAGTGGGTTTGCAATGCTCAGCATTATTGTTGTGATATTCGAACTCATAAACTCCTGAGCGAAAAGGGTATCGCCCGTAATGCATTGCAGCACGCGAAGGTGCACATACCGCAGAATGACAATACGTATTGATAAATGTTGTTCCCATTTGGGTTAAGCGGTCGATTTGAGGCGATTCAACGTAGCCTAACTCGCTCATTTCCCTATTGTGAAGTATTTTATTAAATGCTCGAATTGCATCATAGCGATGGTCATCGGTTAAAATCCAAAGCACGTTTGGTTGTTGCTGAGCTAAAGCTGTTTTTGCGAAAGAGCTGACACAAACAAGCGCTGCAAATCCGATTTGTTTTATTTTGATCATTTTTTATCGATTAATTTTAAACACAAAGGCATACTCACAAGGTTTAGCCTTAGGAAGTTGGATTTCTAAAGCAGATTTGTTTTGTTCCCATTCAAGCGTATCGCTGTGACCAATAAGCTCCACCGATTTAATTTTCACATTATAGAGCGTTGAACTGAGGGATTTAATGGGTAGAATACCCGTTTCGGGCCAACCCAAAGCAATTGCATACAATTGCCCGTCGCGGGTTGTGAAGCGGATGTCTTCATCGCCAAATCCATCAAACTTCTGGTCGGCCAAATGACCTGTAAGCGTTTTTGTAGAGCCCTCGCCGTAAATTAACCAGGGGCGACTTTCGTAAATGGCTTCGCCATTAAGTTTTAGCCATTTCCCCATTTCGCGTAAACGCTCTTTTTGTTCATCCGGAATAAAACCATCGGGATGAGGTGCCACATTAAGCAATAAACACCCGTTTTTACTTACAATATCCACCAGATCATCAACTAAACGGTTGGTGGTGTAAAGTTCAATGTTTGATGACCAGCTCCAGGTTTTTGGGGAGATGGAATTGTCGGTAAGCCATGGTTCGGGATATATTTCCGGCATGCGTGAACGTTCCAGGTCTACCGTCCCTGTTCCAAGCGGAAAATCAGGACGCTTGAAAGTCAGTACAAAGTCTTGTTTGTTTTTTGCCGCATGGTTGTATGCATAGGCCATCATTTCCTGGCGAACACTTTCGGAGAGTATTTTTATGCGGTTATCAAACCAGAGCAGATCTGGCGAATAACCGTCAACGACTTCTTTTACTTTTTCCAGCCAAACGCGCTCAAATTCTTTGCTTGGCATGGGATCAACCGCATAAAATCCTTCAGAGTCTTTCACTTTCCAGGCCGATTCGGGAAGGCTTTCGCCATAGAGTGAACCTGGTTCCGGATTGTAACAGTCGGTTCCTTCATTCCAAGTTGGAAACCATCCCCATAGCCATGAATGATGCAAGCTCACGACATATTTTAGTCCACGGGCACGGATGGCTTTTTCCATTTCGGCCACGACATCGCGCTTAGGGCCCATATCAACCGAATTCCATGGGTTTACCTCAGAATCCCACATGGAAAAACCATCGGCATGCTCACCGGCAGGACCGGCAAATTGTGCCCCTGCTTCAACAAAAAGATCGGCCCATTCATCCGCATTGAATTTTTCCGCCGTAAACATGGGAATAAAATCTTTGTATCCGAACTCATTCAAAGGGCCATAGGTTTCTAAGTGAAACTTGTGATTTGGGTGCCAACTGTTGTACATATTGGTACCATACCAATCGCTTTGTCCGGTTGCTTTTGGAACGGAATAAATCCCCCAGTGCGTGTAGATCCCGAATTTCGCATCCTGAAACCAGACAGGGCATTCGTATTGGGAAAGCGATTCTTAGGTCGGCTCAAAGTGTTTTTCGATCGTCGTTGTTTCGCTGTTGACTTGAGCTGTACAGCTACTTAGTATCGCTAATACGAAGGCAATAAATGTGTTTGTGATTGATTTGTTCATTGTGTGTTTTTTTTATTCAGTTTTCAGCAGTATCGAATTTCCCAAACGACCAACCGATACGATATAGGTTCCTGATGGCAGGCTTGACAAGTCTATCGATGATTGATTATTATCGAATTGAATTTTTTTCAGCAATACCAGACCACCATTGACCGAGTAAATGGAAACCGGGCATAAACCCAAATTCTCTCCTTCGGTCTGGATATAAACAATTCCGGAGGTCGGATTTGGATACACCTTGTACTCCGCCGCTTGAACGATATTGGTTGATGTAACCACGGTTGATACAATATTTGAAGTCAAGGTTTGGGTGTAAATATTTTCACTCCAACTTCCTCCCTTTGGACGAATTGCGGCCAAGAAAATATAATCATCCGCCACTGCTTGCGTTTGCGATGTTTTTACGGTAACCAACACTGTATCCTGGCCTGCAGGTACGGTAAGGCGTCCCTGGCTGAGATAAACATCAGCCGGAGTACGGAAGGAAACAACAATGTCGCGTTCTGAAAACACATTGTAGGCAATCTTCAGCATAAAAACCGTTGTTGTGTCCGAAAACTCTGCCGGAAAGTCAACATACTTTATCCATTCGGTGTCTGGAATAAAGTTGGTTCCCTCCTCTTTGTATTGAGGAATGGATAGCGTTGCGCCTGCATATAACACCCGGTTGCCGCCTTCCAACGCGCCACAATCAGGAGTTGCTGAACTGGTAATGCCATCCAAAACGGTTCCGGCACCAATTGCAGCTGAACCTGTTTTCAAGGTGAAATCACCATTCGCCGCATCCAAAAAGTTAATATCTGCATCCGAAAAATTGAAGGATGCATTCGTTTGGGGGTTGAATTGATATCCCCATTGAGCGCAATGGCTGGTATAGGTTTCGAAATCATCGGTTTCGATGCTGGCACCGGCCGGACTTGTTGCCCACGAAACCAGTCCGCCGGTGCTTGTAATTACCTGACTGTTATAGCTCATTCTGTAGCCCGGCCCATTCATGAAGATATTGTTGGCAAAATGGCCATTTTCGATTAGGCCCGTAGTGTCGGGTGGTACTATGCCTAGTTCCGCCCAGTTGCTAATCACAATGTTCCAGATGCCAATATTTTCATCGATATTCCAAATGGTGTTATTGTAGTAATTTACCGGTTCGTGCATCGCGTTGTACCTTGGCCCCAGGTATAAAAACTCACCTACTTTTTCAATATCATACGGGCCATCGTAAGCATTGTGTTTAATATTGTACACCAGGTTGTGATGCGCGGTGTAGTTTTCAACATCTTCCATGTAAAAGGCCGTTGCTTTCACCCGCATATAGTTCCCGCTCGATACCGGCACTCCTACAACATCATGTACTTTGTTATAAGCGATCACACTCCCTTTCAGGTCGATCGAGCCTATTTTACCTGTACTCGTCGCTTCTATTGGGCCAGCATCTTCTCCAATTTTCATCGCGCCATAAAAATCGCAATCCATGATGGTAACTTTGGCATCACCGCCATCGATCCTGATCTGGAACCTCCCGGCATCGCCGAAAGTACATTTGTTAATCTGGGTATCGTCGCTTTTACTGATATGGATTCCCGATGTAAAAATTCCGATCCATCCAAAATCTTCAATCCGGCAATTCTCGAAGGCGTTCTGCTGGCCGCCGCTAAGTGCAACCATGTTTCCCCACGAGTGCGCGATATGGCAATCTTTAAACGTATTATTGGAACTGTTATACAGGTATATTCCTTTTTTATCCGATTCACCTTGTCCGTAGCCGGTTGGAATCCAGAACGGATACAGGTACCGCATGGAACACCCCTCAATAGTTGCGCTGCTGGTATTTTGCATATCAACATTTCCGGCAATAAAGTTTATGCCTTTGATGGTGACACCCGAACTATTGCTCAATACTAAAACACGCTCGCGAACCTGTACTTCAATGCGGGTCGAATCCATGTTTTCACCCGATTTGGGCAAATAGTAAAGCGTTCCATTGTCGGCAAACCATTCACCGGGATAATCAATCAGGTTTTTATGCATCACAAATCCCCAGCTGAATTTGTGCTTAGTCGTTGTAATCGCATCATCACTTTTCCAATCGCCGTTGTTTAGTGGCGTAAACGAAACGCTGTTGCCCGAATTGGCCGTAATGGTTCCGAATACGTACTCGGCCATTTTTCCGGTAAGTGCGCGTGCAATCCCGCCTGTTAAGTCCACATCGGGCATAGTGGTTTCTTCCAAAGTGATGTAGCCCGTACCCGAAGAGCCGGCATCTTTTTTAACGTTACTTAAAAGTGCATATCCATTATCCATGTCCATGGGCTCCATCATATTACCCGAAACATTGTTGGGGTGCCGGGCCATCATCTGTGTTTCCCCATTGGCAAATAACTGGGTGAATGGCGTTTCGATGGACAAGCCTGAAATATCGGCTTCCATTACGCCCTCAGTCATTCCGGTCGATTTTGTCCAGTTCGTCACAATATTGGCTCCCGAAACCAATACATAGTCATTCTGATAGTTTACAAGCTTAAGATTGTTTTTGGTTACTGTAATCTTCTCTCGGTAAATCCCTTTGTGAATGACAATTGAATCGCCTTCTGAAGCTTGGCTTATGGCCTCGGTTATGCTGTAAATCTTTTCGGTTTCTTTGGATATGGCCGACTGTTCCCATGGAATTTCGAGCGAATACACATGGATTGTGTTTTGACTTTGGGCAACTACCGGAAGGAACAATAAAAGAAAAAAGAAATAGTTGATACGTTTCATTTTTAACAGGTCGTTAATGATATTCTAAGTTTCTTGAACCCAATTTGAGAAAAGGCGCCCATTCTAATTTTTGTTATTAGCTGTGCCTTTCAATGCGTTCGTTTGTTGCCGAATCCGCTCCGTCTGTTTGGCGTTTAGCCTGTGTGTGTAGTGAAACTCGGGGCTATAGTTGTAGTGATGCTCTTTCATGTCGGGATCATCCACATCCTGACTCAGATCGCAATCAAAGCGCACGAGAATGGTGTGGTTCCACTTGCCATCGGCATTAATAATGTGCGAAATGCCCCAGGTGATGCCACGTCCGTCTTTGGTATCGGTAAAGGCGTCGGGCACAAAAGGCCCCGCAGCAACAGGAAGAAGTTCGGTGATGGATGCGATTTCGAAGTTCACCCAATCTTTAGCATACTGGATGGTGTTATGCTCCTGTCCGTCGCGCTGAACGATGGCCGCAACCCCTTCGCGGAAGGGAAACAAAGTAGTTTCATGCCCTGAATTGATGACCGGGTTGAGCGGGTGTTTCACGAATGGCCCAAGCGGATCTTCTGCAATCGCCAGTCCCTGCATCCGAATTTTTGAAGGCTTCAACTCTTCGCGTTTGTCAAAATCGCCTTTGTAGTATAGGTAGATTTTACCATCGTGTACCAACGGATAGGGATCGTGAATGGAATATTGATCCCATGAACCTTCGGGGCCGTTGGGGATGACGATTTTACCCGTGTGATGCCAGGGGCCATCTGGTGAATCGGCCCATGCAACCGAAACCGGACAGAAATCGCCGCGCAGGCCGCTGGCCTCCATAAATGCCTGAAAATATAAATAGTATTTTCCATTGAATTTCAATATATCCGTAGTGGTTACCGAACGCCATCCCGGTTCTGGTTTGGGCGGACGAGGCACGGCAATACCTTGTTCTTCCCATGTGAAACCATCTTCGCTGGTGGCATACCAAATGTCAGACAAGTCCCAGTCGGCCGATGGGATGACATCAGTAGCCTCTTTTGCACGAGCCATTCCAACAGGACGTACCGGCGATTTGCGGCCGGTATACCAAACGTAGTATTTTCCGTTTTCGAAAATCACTTTCGAGGGATCGCGACGGGTGATGGTACCATCTCCCCCATTGTAGTCAAATCCCTTCAACCCGGTATATTTAAACTGCGAGTACAGTTCTGTCTGTTCGGGTCGAATGGCTTCGTAAGCATCATAATTGCGTTCAACTGCCGCGCTTAACGGTCTATTCGGCTTTTCAGCTGGAATTAAAAATGGGAATTCATCCTGCGTTACTGATTCTGATTTTTGGTTTTGTTGGCAGGACGCGACTAACAGACTTGCTCCCAACAAATATAAAAATGTCTTCATAGCTTATTTTGTGGTTAAGTTTTATTGATTTATTTCTTTCGCCTGATCAGTCGTTAGTTGACCAAGATTTTGTCTGTCAATATCCTATTCCCAGATTCAATGGACAGAAAATATAGGCCTTTTTGAAACCCTGCAACATCGATTGTAACCAAGCCCTCCTGCCCCGCCAATGCACTGGAATACATTAGTTTTCCGCCGACTGAATATACCTGCAACGATTTTAAGGGCTCTTTCACAGCACTGAAATCGACGGTTAATCTCGACGAAGCGGGGTTCGGATACACCTTTAAATCCCCTATTTCAAAATCGTTGATTCCAACAGTAGAACCGACCGGAACCAACTCCCACAAACTGTCATCTTCGGGATCCAGCTGTCCCTTGTTTTCGATTTTCGCAAACTCGAGCTCCATATATTGTCCAACCTGCACATTCCTCGATTTCCGCTCATTTCCTCCGGGTAAAATTTCATAATAGGTTGAACCGTCTATTTCATATTTCCGCAAGTACCAACGAGGTTTTTCGGCTTTTTCATTGAAAAAATCGGTTTGTTCAACAAATAGTTGCTCTTGTGTATCATTGTTGTAATCCCCCATGGTATAGCTCCGGTAAACTTCCATGTAGTTTTTTGTTCCCCTGTTTTTCAGGTAATAGAAATACGGATATTCAAACGTAAACTCCCATACATCCGAGCTGTCGGTTTTCGTTTCAGGGGAAAGTTCCAGCTTCGACTGACCGGAAACGGTGTGCAGGTATTCGCCGGTGAGTTTATTTCTAATCCGATAATACAACGAGTTGCTGACAATCGACTTTGGTGCTTCTGTGATAGTCGTTATTTGTATTTTATCTGAAGGATATTCAATCTCGATCGTTTCATCGCCGTCGAGCGCCTTGTAGGCAAAGACGCCATGTTTCCCGTTATCAAGCCCGGTGTTATTCCGGAACTGAATGTTGTTTGTTGGGAGATCATACTCGGCGAATTGGATCTCCTCTCCGTGATCATAGGTCAGATCAATGGTCTTATCATCCGTACTCTTGGCCCACGCTTCAGTAAAATCGTTATTCTCAAACACCAGATTATAAGGCGAATGGGAGGAGATAATCCATCCGTATTGGCCAATCCATTTGTTGTTGGTGATGGTGATGTCGTGGCACTGCTGAATTTCGCGGTCGATATTGATACCTCGGGCCGGAGTGATATGCTCAAAGGTATTGCCGTCAATCAGAAAATGGTGCCCGAATTCTTCAATATGGATCATATCCACATATAGACTATACCCTTTAAAATGGCAATTGGTCACATTTACATACGAACATTTCGACGAAATGCCCAGCCCGGTGCCATCCATCAAGCAGCTGTCGATAGTGCTATTGTTTTGATTCCAAACGACCGGATACTCAGTATTTCCGGCATCGAGTGAAATGGCGCGTACATTAAAGATACCCTCAGCATTGAAATCCGGCTGGAAAAAACATTTTTTCATTGAGAAAAAGGGTGCCGAGTCAATGCTTTCACTTCTGTTCAAATAGTATCCTCCTCCGGTAAAATTGATGAAGGAAACGTTGGTAAAATCGACATTGGCTCCATTTCCGCCAAAACACTGTACCTGGCCATTTCTGAACACCACATTCTTAAAACTGATTCCGCTGTAGTAGAGCCCTCCATCCGTTGCATGAGAAACACGTGTAAACACGTATCCGGTTGATTCATCAGCACTTAATTCGATATTGGCCACCGTTACATTTCCCGACTGAATTTTAAGACTATTCAGGTTTTTAAAAACGGTACCTACTTCATAGGCTCCCATTCTTTCCGAAGTAATGGTTACAGGCATTTTTCCGGAAATACAGACTGCCTTAGATACGTTAAAAGAAGCGCCTTCAAAATCATAATCCACACTATTAAACAACAGGGTATCACCCATTTCCATGGCTGACAGGGCCGTATTGATTTTACTCACCAGGCTTGTCCCGCTTGCTGATTCATACACTTCATCAAAGTCAACAAGGGTTTGGTGCGGGGCAGGTAGGTCGGTAACCGTGAGATAGAGATTGGCAAAAATGCTGTTGTCGGTGTACGCCGCCCTGACCTGAACAAACTGCGAATTATCGGGATTATTGCCCAACATATAATCAGCTGGAACGACCAAAAAAGTATCCAAAATGCCGGTGAGGTCAGCGCTTTGATTGATGACCAACTCATGAGACAACAGCAACGTGTAAGGACTTTTTTGGTAAGTCAATAATTTAAGATGAACCGAAACGATGTTCTCGGCAGTGTAGGTTCCTTTAACAAAAAGAGTGTCTGTTCGGGCAATGCTTCCTACATTGTTTCCATGCACCGGATTGTCAGTGCCATTCACATTTTGCAGCGTTAGTACTTGTGCTGTGCCTACTGTTGCCAAACCCCAGAAAAAAAGAATAAATAGCACTGGCTTAACTAAAATGGGATGGATTTTAAATATTGTTTTCACTCGTATATTTTAAAATTAATGTGTTTTGAATCCCACACGGAATTCCAAGAGATTATATATTACCTGTTGTTGTAGTTTGTACCAGGCGACAATTTTCGCATAATTCCTTCCTTTTTTACTACATTTTAAGGGTGAAAACTTCCAACGCCTCGCCGTGGCGGATAAAGAGCTTGCCATTGTATATGGATGGGTGCGCCCAATGCGGGCCTTTCCCTGCTTCCATTTTAAAAACGCTCACGGGCTCAAATCCTTTTGGCGTGGGTTCTACCAGAGCCACGGTTCCGGTTTTGTCGATGTATGCGTACAACATTCCATCGGCAAAAATCACTGCCCCTTTGTTCTCATAGTCGGTGAGGTACATGATTTCTCCGGTGTTCCAGTCGGCACAAACCCATTTGCCTTTGGCATTGCTGTAAAAGTTCGACCCGTACAGGTAACCATCCACCAGCACCACCCCGTGATGATGGCAGTCGAAGGTCGGATTTACCCACTTTTCGCTTACCGATTTGCCATCGGCCGCCAGGGTTAACATCACCGATGGACAGTTGTAGCCGCTGGTGATGAAAATTTCGTTTTCCTTGTAGATGGGAGTATTGGTCATGTTGATACCGATTTCTTCCACCCCTTTTTCCACCGAATGTTTGAAGTAAGGATAGTGCCAAACCAGTTCGCCGTTTGCCGGATTCACTGAAATTAATTCTTTCGAGGTGAAAGCCAGAATCTGGCGGATGCCCTTGTGCTCGTACAAAACCGGAGCGGCATAAGAACGTTTTTGGTTCAGCGGCTGGCTTTGCCATACCAGCTCTCCAGTGTTTTTGTTGAAGGCCACCATCGTAGTTTTTGGGCCACCGGGAACGCTGATCACCAGATTGTCCACAATCAGCGGCGACTCGGCAAAACCGAATAAATGGTAATCGGCTGCAAACTGTTTGTCGACTTCCTGTGCCCAGATTTCGCCACCGGTTTTAGCATCGATACAAGCCAGTCGCCCTTGTCCGCTGATGACATACACCCGGTTGTTTTCGATGGTGGGTGTACATCGGCTGGCCGTGTACGATTTGGTCCAGGCTGCCCCGTAAGCGGTTTGCCAGAGTATTTTCCCACTTTGGTCGATGGCCGACAAATAATCGAGCGAATCGATTTTCCCGGTTACATAAATGAGGTTTTCGAATTCAACAGCAGAAGAATACCCATCGCCAATTCCTTCAATGGTGAGCAGTTTTGCAGGACCGGTTTCGCCCCACGATTTCAGCAAATCAGTTTCGGGGTAAATCCCGTCGCGATTTGGGCCACGCCATTGGGCTTGCTGAGCTTGAACGATCAGCATCCCCAAAGCGAAAAGTATTGTAATTGTAATTTTCATCTATTTCACTCCTTTAGGTTCTTATGGAATCAACATGCCGGCAATCAACAAACATTGATTTTCCCGAACAGGATATCCACTGATTTAGTTATGGTATGAAAGTACCTTCAAATCTGCTTTTTTACGGGGGAGTAATTATTCCTTTTGCAGGTGCATTTTCAGGGAAATGCCCGCCTTCAGATAATCGCTTCCTACTTTCCATGCAAATCCTTCCGGTTTCCAATAGACTCCGGGCACCCAGTATTCGCCGCCAACTTCGTAAGCTCCCAGGTCGGGAGCGCTGCCGTTGAACCCATCGGTAATTCCTTTCACCACAACTCCTTTGTCTATCAGCGGTGATCCGGCCATGGGGGCAAAGCGGTTTGCAGCATCTATGGAAAACGGAACTTCGGCAAACTGCTCGTTGTATTGGAAATCGTTGTCGGCCTCGTCGCCCATAAATTCTTTCTCGTCGACCCGGAATTTAGTTCCGTCTCCCGAATGCCACCAGGGACGAACATCCGAAATGTTGTTGTATAGCGTATTGTCTCTTACATTAAACCGTTCGTTATTTCTTACCGGCACCCAACTATCAATGACAGATTGCTCCGGGACACCCACATTCCAGAAAGTATTGTTGTAGATTTCATTTTTCAGGGCATTCCAGTTGAAATGGAGTCCGCCCCATTCTACGTCCCAAACTACATTGTGGTGCACAATGTAACCGGCTGCGTTATTGTCGAGGTAAATACCGGTCGCTTTTTTCCCGGCATGTTCGGCACCATAGGCATCGTGAAACCAGTTATGATGTAGCTCAACATTAACAGGAATGCTTCGTCCGGTGACGTAAAACAGTCCGCCATCGGCACCAGATATCAAACACTTTTGAACATGATTGTATCCGAATTCACTATCGTTACCAGTAACTTTAACACCATCGCGAGCCGAACCGTAAAAAGAATTTTTAAGAATTCTATTTCGTGCACCAGCACTGTTTAAAAGTTGAGCATGTATTCCGCTGGTATTAAAATATTGTACGATACAATTTTGCACCAGATTATCTTCCGATTCCTTGCTTAGATACAAGCCATTTATCGTCCCATTTTCCAATACGCATTTCTCGATCCGGTTATGATTGCCGGCAAGAACCTGTACAGCCGCATCATTGAGAGCTGCACCTTTCAAATTGGTAATTAATCTTTCGGCACCATGTTTTACCATGCAGTTGGTTATCTCATTGAAATTCCCTTTAATAGTGACCATGCCACCAAAAAAATTGAGTCTGTTCAATCGAATATGATCAGCCTTAATTTCGGCAGTCTGGCTGCGTGCTGAAACTTCCACCAGTTCGTTATTCGGATTTTTTCCTTCAGGAGCATAAAAATAAAGCTCCTTGTTTTTAGCATCGTAGAACCATTCGTTAGGAGCATCAAGAGCTTCCAATTTGTTCATCAGGTAAAAAATTCCACGATGGCTATTTTCAAATCGAAAGGGCGAATGCGTATCGCCAAAAGGCCAATGGTCGGGCAATGTGTCAAAATGAATCCGATTCAAATCTTTATTATAATCGGTAATGGTGCGTTCCCAACTGCATCCGCTATGAGCGCCGAGGTAATGAATGATTCCACCTGTCCAATCTATGTTTGGAATTTCGTTGTTACTTATGTACGACATCGACCAGGTTCCTTTCGTTTGATCTATGTACTTGGCATCCAACGAATACTCGTTGTTATCCGAGTCGTTTGGCCAACGGGCAATTTGCATCTTTTGTGAATTGCAAAAAACATTGTTTCCATCGCCCATGTCAAGCTTGATACCGCTTTTCTTATAGATATTTCCGGAGTGTTTTTGCCAGCCGGTAACTGGTTCGGTAGCCGAAACAATTACCACATCATTCTCGAAACCGGTGAATGTAATTGGTTTTGAGCTTGTACCAGAGTTCTTTGGCACAATGGTTTCGCGATAAGTTCCGGCGTGAATAAAGCAAATATCTCCTTTCTCCATGACATTTGCCGCTTGCGCGATGGTTTTGAACGGTTTGTCGGCCGAGCCATTGCCCGGGTTCAAAGCATTTCCGTTTACATGGTATTCCTTTCCGAACGCATTGAGCGAAATAAACAGGAATAGAAAAAACTGAGTTATTGATTTCATGGTATCGTGTTTTTAAAATTCAAACGTTAAGTCGATTTTGATTGGTTCGTCTACGTTGCCATAATAAGCTTTGTTTTTCCCTTGCGGCCCCGATTCTGTAGCCTCCATAAACTTGGTTCCCATGGCGGGGATGCTTTTCACAAACGAGATGTCGCCTTTGGGGAAATCAGTAACTGCTGCCCCCTTGCCCGGATCGGCTGGTTGTTGGGGGGGTGAGCATGCGCAAAAAAGTGAGGTCGGAATGGCAATACACCGTGAAGCCGTTGTTGTTTTTACCGTTCAGCTTCAGCCAGTTGATCCTCGAATAAAATCCTTTAAACTCGGGATAAACAAAACCCGAATCGCCCGTAACGGTGTTATTGTAGTCGTTTTCCCAAACCCTGAACTGAGTTCCCTTCATCCGGTTGCGCCACACACGATATGGCCCGTCACCCAGCCATTTCATGCCTTGTACCTCGTTTTCGGGGAATGAAAAAGTGATGCCCATGTAGCCTTCAACAATTTTCTGATTTTTCAATTCAACCTTCAGATCCAGCAAACCATCGGGATAAACGGTCCATGTGAAGAAATCCTGCGTCATCTCCGTATTGTCAGCCCAATCGTAGTACTTTTTGCTTTTCTTGAACAAGCCGGTTATTTCAACTTTTTGTTCGGTCGAAGATAGTTTGACCTCTTCCAAATTGGTTTTGTTGCCCAGGAAAACAGGTCCTTCGTGTAACGGAATCAACACCCCATTTTTCAATACTTCTTTTAAAAGTCCGGTTTTGGCAAAAAATTGATACGTCAGACTGCCTGCTTTTATCGTGATGGTTTCTTCTGATTTTTCAACCTTCAGGCTTCCCTCTTTACTGAAATTAATTTTGTCGCGATTGAGCTGTTCTGGCAATTTCACCGGGTAGCTCCAGGTGAAAATCTCCATCCCGTGTGGGTCGGTGGCCGTGAGGTAAAGTGCATCGGCTGTGCTCCAGTTGGCCGCTTTATCGACACTGAAATTGCCTTTCTCACCGGGAGCCAATGCTGGCAATTTCACCTGGCGTTTCTCCATCACGGTATAATCGGCAGAGCCATTTGGTCCATCGAACCGAACCCAGTTGGCGGTCATCGTGCATTCGTTCAGGTTGGTGAAATGGTAGCGGTTTTCAACTTGAAAAACACCGGAGAAATCACTTCGGACGTAGCGCACCGGAATGTGAACGGGCGACCAAATTTCCTTGATGGTGAAAAAACTCGCTTCCTTCTCGCCGTATGGGCCAACTATGCCATCAGCACCATGGTTTCCATCGGTGTCGATGATGCCACCTTTGTCGGTGCGCACCACCCCTTCATCGGCAAAATCCCATAGAAATCCGCCTGCTGCCAGTGGCATTTCCCACATCAGCTTCCAATAATCGTCCAAGCCGGCACCATGACCACCATCGTACAAACCGTGCAAAAACTCGGTGGGGAAATAGATTTTGTCTTTGCTGGGCGAGTCGAAGGCAAACTTATAATAATCCGGATAGTGCATGGTATTGGTCTTTCGGAACACATTCCATGGGTGAATGACTTCGCGCTGCTGGATGTCCCACCTGGCAAATTCGTCATCCAATTTAAGGTTCCAGCCGGTTTCGTTTCCGTTGGCCCAAAGCACAATCGACGGGTGGTTTACATCACGAACGATGAGCTCCTGAATCAGTTTTTTGCCAGCTTCGGTGTCGAGATAAGGCACATGCCAGGTGCAAAGTTCATCAATCACAAACAATCCGAGCGAATCGCAAACTTCCAGAAAGTGAGCATCGGGTGGATAATGGCTCATGCGCACGGCATTCATGTTCATCTCTTTCATCATTTTTACATGCTCTATGCTCAAAGCTTTGGAGGTGGTGCGGCCCGATTCAGGATGAAAAGAATGTCGGTTCACCCCTTTGAACTTTATCCTGGTATTGTTAACATAGATGCCATCACTCTCGCGGATCTCAACCGTGCGAAATCCAATGCGCTTAGAAATTTCGTGCAGCGTTTTGCCATTTTTATCAAGCAACTCAACCTGAAGTAGATATAAGTTTGGTTTTTCAGGATTCCAGGTTTTAATGCCCAAAGCCTTGGCCGAAAGGGAAATTTTACCTTCTGCTATCCGGATGTTATCCGTTTTCAGGTTTTGCAATTTGTTACCTTCCAAATCAGCCAGCGTTAGCTTAGCTGAAGCCGCGTTGGATGAAGAAATGAAAATATCGGTCTTGATATCGCCAGAAGCCTGTGCATCAATAGCAATGCGACTGATATGCTCTTTGGGCAAAACCTCCAGGTAAACCGGACGGTAAATTCCACCAAAAATCCAGTAATCGGCTCTGCGTTCGGCAGCATTGATAGATGAATTGCTTGACTCTTTGTTCACTTTCACTTCAAGCAGGTTTTCGGCTCCGAATTTGAGCAGTTTGGTGATGTTGTAGTTGAATTCGTAAAAAGCGCCCTGATGAATGGCTCCGGCAAGTTTTCCGTTGACTTTCACCTCGCAATCGGTCATCACCCCTTCAAACACGATTTTCACTTCCTTTTCTTTCCATGTGACCGGAACATGAAACTGGTGTTTATACAGCCCATATTCGTTTGAAATCTTTCCTCCGAACTTTTCATCGTGGCCATAGTTATAGTTCCCGAATCCCTGCAATTCCCAGCACGACGGGACGGCAATCTTTTTCCACTTCCCGCTTTGCATACCATCAGAACAGAAAAAATCCCATTGTACGATGTGGTCTTTATCGGTGCCCGAAAGGTAGTTTATGGTGGTCGTATTTTGGGCGATGACAACATTTGTCAGTCCGATAAGGATCATTAAAAAAGTTGCGATCAATGTTTTCATTCTTATATTTTATTTCAGTAATTTTTTTTTTAACAACGGAAATAGCGAAAGACACGGAACAAAGCAATCCATTCCTAATATTCATGTTCCGGATTAACAATACCATATTGTCATTTATATTTCCAAATCAATCGTTTTATTTCAGCCATCGGATAGGAACCAAAATTTACGAGCAATCCTAGTTCCATCCTCGTTGCTTTTAAGTAGTTGAGCACCTGTGCCTGATGTTCGTTGGTAAGCTCTTTTACCGCCTTTATCTCGACAATTATTTTGTCGTAACAGATAAAATCCGGCTTATAGACCTTCTCTAGCTGTTGCCCTTTGTATTCCAAATCGAGCAAAACTTGCGAACTAAAGGGAATGCCCTGTAACCCAAACTCTATTTCCAAACACTCTTGATAAACTGCTTCCAGAAAGCCACAACCTACTTCTTTGTAAACTTCGAAGATTGCTCCTCTGATTCTGTATGCTTCGTCGGCGTGAATTAACTCCATAGTCTTGATATTTAAATTACTCACGTCAAGTTACCACTTCTGGTTATAGCTATAATAATTATTTTTTATATACAATAATTTTGGGCATTCTCCCCGGGTTCCACAAGAGCAAAACGCTCAACCACGAATGGCACGGAAGCCGCGGAATAACAGCCAATAGTTTTCTGTTGTTGAAAAATACAATCCGTGTATTCCGTTTTTTCCGTTGTCCGAAAAAGAAAAACAACCACAGAAGGCACGGAAGCCGCGGAATAACAGCCAATAGTTTTCTGTTGTTGAAAAATACAATCCGTGTATTCCGTTTTTTCCGTTGTTCGAAAATGAGAAACAACCACAGAAGACTCGGAAGCCGCGGAATAACAGCCAATAGTTTTCTGTTGTTGAAAAATACAATCCGTGTATTCCGTTTTTTCCGTTGTTCGAAAATGAGAAACAACCACAGAAGGCACGGAAGCCGCGGAATAACAGCCAATAGTTTTCTGTTGTTGAAAAATACAATCCGTGTATTCTGTTTTTTCCGTTGTTCGAAAATGAGAAACAACCACAGCAGGCACGGAAGGCACGGAAAAAAGAGTAATTTTACTTCAGATATGAAATCTGTCCTCGTATTCTGTATTTTTCGTTGTTCTACCTCCATTTTCATCAGAATTCAAAAGTTAAATCCAACACAATCGGCTTGTCATCGTTCCCGAAATAGTGCTCCGTGTTTCCGTGTGGCCCCATGGTTTCCGGATCCTGAAACTTGGTCCCGATGCCCGGGATGTTCATCACAAACGAGATATCGCCCTGCGGAAACTGCGGATGTAGCCTTCCGTTCTTGTCTTCGGCCGGTTTCGCCGGAGTCAGCATCCTTAAATAAGTGTGCGGTGTTCGGCAATACACAGTGAAACCGTTGTCGTTTTTTCCCTTCACTTTCGACCAATAGAGGCTTGAGAAAAAGCCCTTAAACTCAGGGTAAACAAAGCCCGATTCGCCGGTAACGGTGTTGTTGTAATCATTCTCCCAAACCTGGAAACGTGTGCCTTTCATCCGGTTGCGCCAAACGCGGTAAGGGCCATCGCCCAGCCACTTCATGCCCGCTACCTCGCTTTCGGGAAATGAGAACGTGATTCCACGATAGCCTTTCAGGTTTCTGAAACCTTTCAATTCCACTTTCAGATCGAGTAAACCATTCGAGTGAACCGTCCACCGAATAATATCGGAGCGCGTTTCTTTCACGGTTGACCAGCCCGGCGACCAAACCGACTCTTCGAAAGTGGCCAGGATTTCCACATTTTCGCCTGTCTGATTCACCGTTACACTTTTGATTTTATCTTTTTGATTGAGAATGATCGGGCCGTTGTTGAGCGGAATTATCGTGTTACCTTTTTTTACTTGCTGAAGCAAACCGTTTTCTTCAGCAAAAATGTAAGTCATGCCATTGGCTTCAACAGTTATGATTTTATCTTGTGTTTCAACGGTAACAGTTCCACTTCCACTATTATCGACATCCTTAACATTCAACTGCTTAGGCGTTGAAGCCGGGTACGACCAGGTAAAAATTTCTTTGCCATGCGGATCGGTCGCGGTGAGATGTAGCACATCAGCCGATTGCCAGTTTTGCGGTATGGCGACTGTGAATTTTCCTTTTTCAGATGGAGCTAAATCAGGTAAACTAACTTCACTTTCAGCAAGGATTGTGGACTTTCCACTCCCCTCAGGGCCATCAAACGTCAACCATCTGGCTGTCATTTTACAATCACCCAAATTGGTATAGTGGTAGCGGTTTTCAATTCTGAAAATGCCGTTAAAGTCGGGGGTAATAAAGCGATCTTCGATGTAAATTGGCGACCAGATTTCCTTGATGGTGAAATAGCTGGCCTCTTTCTCGCCATAAGGGCCCACAATGCCGTCGGCAGCTTTGTTGCCCTGCAAATCAATCTCGCCATTGCGATCAGTTCGCGCAACCCCCTCATCAGCGAAATCCCATAAAAAACCGCCTGCGCTCAAGGGCAGACGCCACATTTTCTCCCAGTAGTCCTCCAGTCCGGCACCATGTCCACCATCATACAAACCATGCAGAAACTCGGTTGGAAACAATATTTTTTCTTTTGAATAGGCATCATTTACCAACGAATGATACTTGCTGTAGTGAATGGTGTTGGTTTTCTTGAAAATACTCCAGGGGTGAAGTACTTCGCGTTTTTGGATGTCCCACATGGCGTAATCATCATCCACTTCCGGATTCCAGCCCTGTTCGTTGCCATTGGCCCACAGTAAAATTGACGGGTGATTTACATCGCGCACCACGGTTTCTTTTACAATTTTGCGGGCGACCTCGGTATCCAACATGGGGTTGTGCCAAGTGCAAACCTCATCAATTACAAAAAGCCCAAGCGAGTCGCAAACATCCAGAAAGTGAACGTCAGGAGGATAGTGGCTCATGCGCACTGCGTTCATGTTCATGTCTTTCATCATTTCAACATGCTCAATGCTGATGGCTTTTGAAGTAGTGCGGCCTGATGTGGGATAGAACGCATGGCGATTGACGCCTTTAAATTTGATCCGCTCGCCGTTTACATAAACACCGTCACCTTCAAGCACTTCAACTGTTCGGAAACCGATTCGCTGGTCTACTTGATGAAGTACGGATCCTTTTCGATCTAGCAAACTGAATCGCAACACATACAGATTTGGCTTTTCGGGATTCCAGCTGAGAATATCGATTGCCTGAGCCGAAACATTCCATTTGCGAGTTTCTTTCTCCAGTTTGTCTATTTTGAGATCCTGAACTTTATTTCCTTTCAGATCAAAAAGTGAAAGTGAAATCTGATCGCCTATTTGGGTGTCAATAAAAACATCGGCAGTAATCCGACCATCCGCTTTGGCATCAATAGCCAAACGGTCGATGTTGTCTTTAGGTGAGGAAGTTAGATAAACCGGGCGATAGATTCCGCCAAAAATCCAGAAATCGGCTTCGCGCTCGGCGTGGTTCACCGATTGATTGGCCGATACTTTGTTCACTTTCACCTCGAGCAGGTTTTCAGCACCGAATTTCAGTTTATCGGTAATGGTGTATTTAAATTCGTAAAACGCTCCTTGATGAATTTCGCCCGCCAACTTTCCGTTGGTCTTCACCTCGGCATCGGTCATCACCCCTTCAAATACAATTTTTACGTCGCGGCTTTTCCAGTCGGCCGGAACCTGAAATTTGTATTTGTAAAGTCCGTATTCGTTGGACTGTTCTTCCAGTTTGTCGCTGCCGTAATTATAGGTACCGAAACCTTGCTGTTCCCAGCACGAAGGAACACCAATTTTAGTCCATTCGCCACTCATACGGCCATCGGAGCAGAAAAAATCCCATTCCACCAAATGATCTTTGTCGGTTCCGGATAAGTATTCAATTTGAGTGGTAATATTTGACACGCTTTGTGCATTCCCAGTCATGTAAGGAAACATAAGAGCAGTCAGCAGAAAGTAGTATAGCTTGATATTTTTCATTCTTGCCAGGTTTATCAGGTTATTCGTTTCGGGACGAAAAGTAGCGACAACGGATTTAAATATGTAACTTTAACGCTGCTTTAACGGTAGCTATAACGGTTTTAACGACCGGGATAAGGGGCAAAATTTCATTGAATTAGAAAAACACCCCCCGAAATAAACAAATGAATAAAACGGAATGCTTTCAACAGAGAAAAAACTAGAAATTACCGAACGAATCATAGCTAGTGATACGCTGAAAAATGCCCCAACGAGCATTGCCATTCTTCGCTATTTAGTTCAGGCAAATCTGGAAGAGCGCTCCCTGAAAGAAGGGATTATTGACATAGAGTTTTTTGGCGCCAAGCCAGAAGACGAGAACAATAATCCCCGGGTAAGGGTGAACATCTATAACTTGAGGAAGAAGCTTGCAAGTTACTACGAACAGGAAGGAGCCAATGATCCCTGGCAAATAAAAATTGAAAAGGGCCAATACGGGGTTACTTTTGAAAAAACAGAATTTAAACTCCGAAAGTTTCCGAAATCTGACCGGAAGCAAGTTTTGCCCTGGATGTTGGCTTTTCTGGCATTATCAATAACGGTAGTCAACCACTTTCCTCACCGAAAACCTCTTATTTGGAAAAATTTCTTCAACAATAAGCAACAAACCTATTTATTTGTTGGCGATGCGTTCGGCTATGGAGGGCATACGGTTTCAGGGTTGAACGGCTGGACTCGTGATTTCAGTATCAACAGTTTGGATGAATACTACGAAATGCTGGAGAAAAAGCCAGAGTTGAAGTCGATCACGGTCCCAACAGACTACAATTATTCAACTCGTATGGCAGAAAACGCCACACACGATTTGGCCCGTTTTTTTACCCGATGGGACAACGATTTTGAGATAAAATATGCGACACAGTCGACTTTTAGCGACATAAAAAAAGGCAACATCATTTATATTGGCCGCTTTAAGGATCAGAAAGATTTCACGTACTTATTTAACGAGGCCAACACGAAATTTAAAATACTGGATAATCAAATTCACTTTCTCGGAAACGAACAGCTACCAGCGGAAACGTTTGCCATGTCTCAAAACGACACCGAGTTAGACTATGCCTTGGTTTCGCGGGTTCCGGGACCAAACAACACCGAGCAATTTTTCTTTTTCTCGAACCACGATATTGGTGTGATGGCTACGGTGGAGTTTTTTACCAACCAGGATTCCCTCCGTGCATTCACCCAAAAGCATTTGGACGGGAACAGCTCCTTTACAGCTCTGTTTAAGTCTAAGGGAAAAGAACGCGTGAACCTGAGTCTGGAAGAAATTTTAGTAGTGCCGTTTAATCACTAATTGTACCCGACAGGCAGTCCCTCCTATCCCACCAATCTTGCAGGCTAAACTGAGATTGTTTATTTCCATCATTGTATTTCATAATGTTACGTCGACCCAAAACAATCCAACGGCACTTGCAAATCGTTGAATCGACTCTCACAGATCTAATTCAATTTGCATCACACCAATTAAAATGCCAGGAATACAGACTTAATTTTTAGTCCATGTTCCTGGCAATCGTTGGCTTATTTGTATGCGATTTTTTTGGCAGAAGTCCTTTTCCCTGAAGTAAAAATCGTTTACTACCGAGTTGTCACCTCAATTGCGTCGCTTTGCAATCCCTTTGACTTGGCGACGAGTTTAAGAGCGCCTGCTGCCCCATCGTTTGAGTTTAGGATCACTAGCGCCAGTCCGTTAAAGGCTTTGCGTTTGTTGTCCTTAAACGACTCCAAAGAAATTGAGCTACCATTGTCGACCCCCACAATTTTACCGGCACCTGAAACTTCGAAGTTGACCTGATTATCAGCCAGCGGACAGAAATTTCCATCTTTATCTTCAATTCGTACGGTCACATAGGCTAAATCTTTCCCATCGGCAACAATCGTATCTCGATCAACCGACAGTACGACCTTGGCAGGTTTTCCGGCAGTTTTGATTTCTTTGTCAGCCAGTGCTTTTCCGTTTTTGTAGCCCACTACTTTAATGGCTCCCGGCTGGTACGGCACATCCCAGCTAAGGATGTTGGGCGAATCGAAGGTTTTGGGTTCGTAGCGAAGAAAATCGACAATCAAGCTGGTTTTGTCCTTCCCTTTCACTTTGCGACCAACTGATTTGCCGTTCACGAACAACTCTGCTTCGTCGCAATTGGTGTAGCAATAAACCGGCACAATGTCGCCAGTTTTTATGTCGCAACCCGAGTTTTTGTCGGCCAGGTTCCAATGTGGCATTAGGTGAATCATGGGCTCGGTAGTCCACTGCGCCTGGTAGTTATAGAAACGATCTTTGGGAAATCCGGCTAAATCGACTGCCCCAAAATAAGAGCTTCGTGAGGGATAATCGCTGTTCCAGTGGTCGCTATTGTCGATATTGTCCAATCCGCCATACGGACTAGTTTCTCCCAGATAATCGAAACCGGTCCAAATAAATTCGCCTAAAATACGCGGGTTTTCTTTTTGGAAATGGAATTCAACATCGGGCGGGTAAACCCATGGCGGGCCAACAATATCGTAACTCGTAACCTGCAATGATTGGTGTTTCTCGTATTTATCAACCGGATAGTGGTATACCCCGCGACTGCTGGCCACACCCGAGGTCTCCGATCCGTACAGTGGCACATCAGGATAATTCTCAGAGAACCAACTATATTTCACCGGCTTGTAATTGGCTCCGGCAATATCTACCTGCTGCACCATATTAAAATCATAAGCAGCTGGAAACGAGTTGAAACCTGCGGTTGTTGGTCGCGAGGCATCCAGTTTCTTCACGGTGGCATTCAGTTCTTTGGCCATTTTCCAGCCAATGGTGGGTTTATGCTGTTCCAGAATCTCGTTGCCAATGCTCCACATGATCACTGATGGATGGCTGCGGTCGCGCAGTACCATATCACCCAGGTCGCGCTCCCACCATTGGTCGAAAAACTTGTTGTAGCCGTTTTTCACTTTTTCGATTCTCCAAACATCATACGCCTCGTCGATTACCAGAATACCCATGGCATCGCAAACCTCCAAAAACTCGCGCGAGGGTGGGTTGTGACTGCACCGGATGGCATTCACGCCCATGTCTTTCATGATTTCCAATTTGCGCTCGTCGGCACGTTTGTAAACCGCCGCTCCCAGGGCGCCGTTGTCGTGGTGCAGGTTAACGCCATTGAAACGAACCTGCTTGCGGTTGATGAAAAAACCATTGGCATCGTAGGTAATGTGCCGGATCCCAAATGTGCTTTTATAGGTATCCATGACTTTGTCGCCTTCCGAAATGGTAGTAATTGCCTTGTATATATTAGGTTGATACACATTCCACAAGGCAGGTTTCAGAATGTTTGTAAACACGCCCGACCAGCCTTTTTCGCCTGCAGGGATGGTAATTTCGTCCGAAGCAGTGGCAACACTTTTTCCGGCTGCATCGATATACTCATGTTTCACTTTAATGGTTTTGCTTTCGCCCGATTTGTTCACAATCGTTGTTTCGTGCTGCACCACTCCTTTTGCTTCGGTCGCGGTAGGTGTAGTGATGTAGGTTCCCCAAAGATCAACATACACCGGCTCGTCCACCTTCAGCCATACCGATCGGTACAGTCCTGCACCGGGATACCACCGCGAAGAGTAATCTTCGGGTGTAAGGCGCACCGCCACCACATTGTCCGAACCATCATACTTCAGGTATTTGCTGATATCGAACTCAAACCCGATATAGCCATACGGGCGGTGTCCCACTTCGTGCCCGTTTACCCAAACCACGGAGTTGTACATGGCACCTTCAAACTCAATGCGCACCACTTTGTCTTTTGCAGTGGCCGGCATTGCAAAATGCTTTCGATACCAGCCCGTGCCATGAACAGGAAGCGCCCCCATCCGGCAATCGTACTTCATATCGAATGGCCCTTCAATGGCCCAGTCGTGCGGCAAACTTAACTTTCGCCAATTCGAATCATCAAAATTTGACTGTTCTGCTCCCTCGGCTACATCGTTGTAAAAGAGCCAGTTCTTGTCGAAGTTTTCTTCGGGGCTGTACTGGGCAAAAGCGGCAGTAGCCCAGAGTGTAATCATAAGTACGGTTAATAAATTTCTCATATTCACTTTATCTAATTATTAAACTTAATGATCTATATCGCTAAACTCAGCAGGATACAATTCGATCCGATGAGTTTCTTTAACTGGAATCACCGCTATGGATTGTTCCTGAATGCCAGCCGCTTTGATGAAATGACCGAGTAGCCGTTAAAGCCCAAGTCATTTTTTTTAAAACTGACAGGACTTGACAGGCTGTAAATACCACCATACAGATGGCCAATAATGTCATCAGTCATATTTTTATTGACCATTGCCCCTTTTTGGTTAGCGGCCTCTAAGGAGTTAAAAGGAGAGTCAAGGCTTCCCTTGCCGTTTATTCCGGCTGATGGCGAAACATGGTAGTCAGTTTGAGCACCGGCTGCCCAAGCAACGGTGAGTCCCCAGGCAGATTGCATCAAAAATATTTTGATCATTTTTTTTGTTCGTTGGTATCATGCTGTGTTGCTAATTATTCAATAACAGCTCTAAACGTTTCAAGGAAATCGTAAAGGGTTCGTTTCCCTGACAGTGATCAGCTGCATAATCGACGTACAGAGTCGGGCAACAAGCATGTTGTTTCTTTAGAGTATGCCACTCGTTCCATTTGGTTGCATACGTTTCAAGAATATGGTTTGCCTCCTCGCTGTCAAAGAGTTTTCCGTCGTCCATTTGAGCAAATAGAATCTGGGTGCGGAACACCAGTTCGATCAGTTCGTATTTTATTCGTCCGTACGTAGTTGAAACCCTCAAAAACTCCTCGTCTTCTTTGTTCAGGAGTGAAATGCTTTGGGCAATTTTCTCCATTTTGTACCAAGTTGCCAGATTTGCTGCCTTCTCGGCCAGTACCTGTTCGGCTAAACCATTTTTCACGTAAACCGACATGTCCTGTGCAGAGAAAAAGTGGTCGCGAATCCACCACGGTTGCATCGTCTGCAAACTGGTGGTCTGCCCCTTAAAAACCGCATCAACCGATAGCAGACACAGTTCGCGCAGCTTGATAATATTTTCGGGAGACATATTTAGGACAGAAGAGGCATATTTATGGAAAAGCTCTTCTTCGGTTTTCTGTGGATTTCGGCAAAACTCGCGGATAATGTATTCGTTTAATTTAAGCCAGAATTCGTTGCCAAAGTAAGGGCCGTACCAGCCGTCGCCCCAGGTCCAGGTCCAAAAGCCTTTCACTTGCGGAGCATTGTACAAATCACGCAAACCCTTTTTCTCAATCATTTCGGGCCAGCCTTCGATGATTCCTTTCCCAATGTAATAAGGGTGAGCGTTTTTGCCATACATTCCCGCTTGATTGATCG
This sequence comes from Mangrovibacterium sp., assembly GCF_041596335.1. Taxonomy (GTDB): domain Bacteria; phylum Bacteroidota; class Bacteroidia; order Bacteroidales; family Prolixibacteraceae; genus Mangrovibacterium. Next base: position 167,257 of record NZ_JBFHIT010000002.1, read on the forward strand.
ACACTTCCACAATTTGCTGATGAGTTCCGATGCCAAGCGTTTTATTGAATGGAAGACCGCGCAGAAAGTCGCCATGTACGTGCTTTATCGAAAAATACAAATCAGGATGGGGCGCAACAGCATTCGTTACATCCAGATACATATCGGGATCGAGGTGAAGCTTTTTCTTCATTTTACCCCAGTCCCAGGTTCTATAAATCAGCTTTTTATTTCGTTTTACGCACACCTCCTCTCGCAACAAATTAAGGATGAGCACATGGTCTTCGGCAGAATATACCGGACGAGTTCCTTCGTGAAAAGGCGTATCGTGCAGGTAAGTTTCACCAAAGCGAATGGTCAAACCGTCTAATTTCGGAAACCTATAGAAGATCTCATCAATCTGTGCAACCAAAAGCTCCTGTGTGCGGGGTTTGTTAATCGACAACATGCCATCCAGTTGCATTTTGTCGCCATATTTCTGCATGATGGATCGGGGAACCACCAACACATCCATAAACGGGAACATGGGCACGCCGGCCTCCCCGGCAGCATTCACCATCAGGTCAATTTTGGCAGCATGGCGCTCAATCCATAGGCGCTCTTCACTATTTTCGGGCACAGCTGTAGTGTTCCACCGATCGTACGTGAGCGCACACTGAATTTCAAATTTAGGCACCTGCCCGTTGTAGCCCAATTGCTTAATATACTCAGGTTTTGTGTAGTTGGTCGTAAACAATGGTTCACCCGGATTGTGATGCACCATATTGAGCAACACCGGATAGCGTGTGGTCTGTTCTATGTGTTTTTGCGCATTTGCCTGCCAACCCGCAAAAGATAGAACCGCATAAAGTAAAAATGTAAATCGTATTTGCATTATTCTTTTCATCTGATTACTAATCGTTCCAATGTGCTTCTATAATTTTCTGAATTTCAGGATAGTTCTCGTCCGTTTCACGAAGTTCTTCCCGTTGTTTAGCGAGTTCTGTTTTTAGCTCACTAATTATCTCTTTGTAAGCCGGATCATGATAGCGGTTGTGCAATTCCTGAGGGTCGTTTCTAAGGTCGTACAATTCCCAACTATGTGGGGTTTCATTCGCAATGCCATGATAACTTTTTGCCCAATAATGCTTGCCGAATTCAGATTCGGGCAAATAGTGTTTTCCGTAGTAAAAAATCAGCTTGTAATCTTTGGTACGGAGTCCAAAATGTGCAGGCACGTAATGATGTACGATATGCATCCAGTAGCGATAATAGAGTCCGGTTCGCCATTTCTTCTCTGGCTTTCCTTCAATGGTATTGATGAAACTGTGACCCTGCATGTAATCGGGCGTTTTACTGCCAGCAATTTCAATCAGGGTTGGCGCAAAATCGGTATTGTTGATCAGCAGGTCGATGCTGCTCCCTGGCTTTATGGTTTTGGGCCATTGCATGATGAAAGGCATACGCATTGACTCCTCATACATCCAGCGTTTGTCCTGCAAATCATGTTCACCCAGCATCATTCCCTGATCGCTGGTATAAATGATAATGGTGTTCTCCCACAAACCTTCTGTTTTCAGGAACTCGAACAACCGGCCAAGGTTATCGTCAATGCCTTTGATGCAGCGAAGGTAATCCTTCAGATAACGCTGGTAGGCAATATGTGCCGACTCCAGCCCTTGCAATGAGTCACCGCAGAAATAGCTGTTGTAAGATTGGTATTGATGGCGATCGGAAACAGATGAACCGATATAGTTTCGGAGAGAATCATTCACTCCCCGGCTGCCTTCCGAGCCCCAACCGGGTTGGTAGTACATACTGGCAGGTTCTGGAATTTCAGTGTTTCTCAGGTAGTCGGAATAGCGTGGAGCATACTCAAACATGCCATGTGGTGCTTTAAAGTGATGCATCACAAAAAATGGCTTCTTCTTGTCGCGGTTCTCCAGGTATTCAATCACAGAGTTCGTAATTACATCACTGGAATGGCCTTCAGTTTTTACTGTATTTTGGGGCCAGTTGCCTTTACCTTTTTCATTAAAAACCGGGTTGAAATATTTCCCTTGGCTCGGCAGCACCTTGTAATAATCGAAATTGGCTGGTTCGTTTACCAAATGCCATTTGCCGATGATTGCTGTTTGATACCCCTGCCTTTTGAGTTCGATGGGCAAATATTGTTTTTCAGTTTCCAAGGAGCCGTCCAAATCCAACACTCCATTAGTTTGCGGATACTGTCCGGAAATGATGGAAGCCCGACTTGGCGTACAAATTGAATTGTTGCAAAATACATTTTTGAACAGCATCCCCTCCGATGCCAGTCGGTCGATGTTTGGCGTTGGATTCAGGCCAGCCAATCGCCCGCCATAAGCACCAATGGCATGCGCAGCATGGTCGTCGGCCATGATAAAGATGATGTTGGGCTGTTTGTATGTTTCTTGTGCAAAAACTGTTGCAGATAGTACCAGCTGCAAAAGACACAATTTAGCTTTCATTTGTTAGTGTTTTATTTTTAGTCAATTAAACCAATTTCAATACGGAATTTAATTAATTCCTTTTGAACAAAGTTTCATTATCGCTCCTTTTTCGACTACCTGTATTACAAACTCGTTCGACTTTTTGGAGTAGGCAATATCGGCGCTATTCCCATTTTTACAGGTAACTGATTTCTCCTTCTCCGAGTGCAAAATTTCGTTTTCAGGAAGGTTGAAAACAGTTGCGCTGTAATTGTTTCAAATTCGTTCGTATCGTTTCTGACATCCCTACATAGACCGCATTTTATTGGTGGCAATACACTAAACGCATCGTCACATTTTTTATAGCCATCGTTAGGTTGATTACTTATTCGTTCTGTCCTCAAAATTACACACATCATATCGTAAAACTCAGTAAAATAAACATTTAAACAGTAGTATAACGGTTAATTTAACTGTAAAACACCCCTGAGTTCGAATGAATTTACACCACTTGCTATCGCCGTGTTTTTGTACTTTTACGAAACTATGAGCAAGCCTATCAACCAAAATCAACTTGATGAATACCTAAGCAAAATTTGCAAAGACGAAATTTTTGCCAAATCGCCCCGCTATACTGAAATTTTATCCTACCTGGTTGAACAGGCTCTAAACGGAAACGACCTAAAAGAACATGTCATTGGGTTGGATTTGTTTGAGCAGAATTACAATGCTGACAAAAATGACGGCATTGTACGGGTTTATATGTATAATCTTCGCAAAAAACTGGAAACCTATTATGCCGGTCCCGGTCGGAACGACAGGTTAATTTTTTCAGTTGAAAAGGGTAGCTACAATCTTAAATTCGTATCCGTTGCAACCAACAAGAATTCGAATCATGAGCTTCAAAAAACAGCTCCCCCGAAACGACACAAAAATCTGGTACTTCCGGCAGTAATTTTAATTGTCTCGTTGATTGCGATTGGCTATTTTTCCTTTTTCAACAAAAAGCAATACTGCTGGAAAGCGTTTTTGGAAAAGGATGCGTCAAACCTATGCATTCTCGCCGATCAGGTGATATTGCACCGGAAAGGAGACAATCCAGAATATCTGGTTATTAATCCAGAAATCAATAGTTCGTCCGATTTTATTAGCTACACGAAAACTCACCATATCGACTCCTTAAACCTGATGGATTATACGTTCTTTACCAAGGCTATTCCTTATTCAATTCATCAATTGTCCCGATTTTTCACGATCCGTAATCGGGATTTTTCACACATCGCGGAGAGCGATTTCAGGTATAACGATACAAAAAAGAACAACATCATATACATTGGACAATATAAGACCATGAGTATTTCGAAAGAGCTTTTCCTGAAAAACAGCAAGATTTTCAAAGCCCACACAAACTACTTTGTCACCGTTAAAAACGCTAAGGAAACTCACTATAAACCGAAATTCGGAGAAGGTGTGCGCTCCGAATACGCGATGGTGTCCTATATGCCTGTGGGCAACGCGAGCAAAGCAATTTATTTTGTCTCCAACCACGATATTGGCACCATGGCGATTGTCAATAATTTTACAAACGAGGAGTTTTTAACCGATTTTTATAAGAATCTCCCATCATCATCGTCATATTTTAATGCCCTTTTTAAAGTAAACGGAGTGAATAGAACAGAATCCAGTTGTGAGCTGGTGGAGCTGGAGATTCTCGAGCAGCAGACATCAACACCCTACTCCACAGGTGATTAAACACATAAATGGCGATAATCTGGCAACTCTTCGGTTTCTTTCAAATAGTGACTCGATTGAACCATTCCTGAAGATATCGATGAGCTGTAGTCCATATTTCATTCAAATTGAAACATTATCGGAATAGAAAATGCGAAGCTAAATCCTGTGCCTGTTGTCATCGCGTCATTCACGCTAAAAAACTGAGGTCTGATGTATTGGAATCACAATACGCAAATCAGAATTGCTTAGCCCTCACAAACGAATGTATTAACTAATAATTTCAAATTACGCAAATTACTTCTTAATGTTGCTTAACACATTTTTAACGTTCGCTTAATAGCTAATTGTATTTTTGACTGTATCTTTGTAGTAGATTTTATTTCATAAGTTTAGGTTTGATTAGTTTTATTGGTTTAGTTAGGTTTGAAAAGGGTAGATAGAGATCTACTCTTTTTTTTTGCTCCCTACCCAACTACGCCATTACAATCCAATCCGTTCAGATCGTCGTAAGCAAGCACACTCCGGAATCCCACCCATCATTTTTTTTCAAGTATTCTCATTCTCAAACCACTTCAGATTTAATAATACCGCAAACTCTTTCACACCTGCTTTGAATGTTGTAAATTAATGGATTATTGCTCCTTAGATGAATCTATATGCTTACGTTTTCAGTATATGTACTTCAAGAGCTGTCGATTCCCGACAGCCGATTCTAGCAACCAAATTATTAATTTTAACTAAACAATATGGGTAATACAAATCACGAAAGCAAGTGCCCTGTTACGGGGGCAACTTCAAAACACAGTGCGGGTGGTGGTACATCAAACCGCGACTGGTGGCCAAATCAATTAAACCTGAATATTCTTCGGCAACATTCACCGCTGTCAAATCCTATGGAGGAAACGTTTAATTATGCCGACGAATTTAAACGTCTCGACCTTAAAGCTGTGAAAAAAGATCTGATGGATCTGATGCACGACTCGCAGGATTGGTGGCCGGCAGACTTTGGCCATTACGGTCCGCTATTTATACGCATGGCGTGGCACAGCGCCGGAACATACCGTACTGGCGACGGACGAGGTGGCGGAGGACGCGGCCAACAACGTTTTGCCCCTCTAAACAGCTGGCCCGACAATGTCAGTCTTGATAAAGCGCGTCGGTTGATATGGCCTATCAAACAAAAGTATGGAAAGAAGATTTCGTGGGCCGACCTGATGATTCTCGCGGGAAACGTTGCACTAGAAAGCATGGGGTTCAAGACTTTTGGGTTTGCCGGTGGTCGCGAAGATGTTTGGGAACCGGATCAGGATGTATACTGGGGAGCGGAAAAAGAATGGCTTGATGCTCAACGGTATTCAGGTGAACGCGATCTGGAAAATCCACTTGCTGCAGTTCAAATGGGATTGATTTACGTGAATCCCGAAGGTCCGAATGGTGTTCCCGATCCGCTTGCTGCAGCTGCCGATATTCGCGAAACATTTGCCCGAATGGCTATGAATGATGAAGAAACAGTCGCATTAATCGCTGGCGGTCATACTTTTGGCAAGACTCACGGTGCTGCCGATCCGAACAAATACGTTGGGCCTGAACCTGATGCCGCCGGCCTGGAGCAGCAAGGACTTGGCTGGAAAAATACATTTGGAACGGGCAATGCCGGAGATACGATTACCAGTGGACTAGAAGTTACCTGGACCAAAACTCCGACTAAATGGAGCAATAACTTTTTTGAAAATTTGTTTGACTACGAATGGGAGCTGACTAAAAGCCCCGCTGGTGCTCATCAATGGAAACCACGCGGTCAAGCTGGTGCCGGCAGTGTTCCTCATGCACACGATCCGGAGAAACGACTTGCTCCAAATATGCTCACAACCGATTTGTCGTTGCGATTCGACCCTATTTACGAGAAAATATCGCGGCGTTTCTATGATCATCCGGATGAGTTTGCCGATGCTTTTGCCAAAGCGTGGTTCAAACTAACCCACCGGGATATGGGGCCGCGTAGCCGTTATTTGGGACCGGAGGTGCCAGCTGAAGATTTAATTTGGCAGGATCCAATTCCATCTGTCACTCATCAGCTGATTGATGATCAGGATATTGCATCACTAAAAAGCAAAATAACAGCATCCGGACTACCCGTTTCCCAACTGGTATCAACCGCATGGGCATCTGCTTCAACCTTCCGGGGTTCCGACAAACGAGGAGGTGCAAATGGCGCGAGAATACGCCTTTTACCACAGAAAAACTGGGAAGTCAACAATCCGGCACAGTTATCCAAAGTTCTTGAAACTCTTGTCAGTATTCAGACAACATTCAACAAGGCACAAACTGGTGGAAAACAGGTTTCTTTGGCCGATCTGATCGTTTTGGCAGGATGCGCCGGTGTTGAAAAGGCAGCTAAAAATGCCGGACATGATATTATTGTGCCTTTTACTCCGGGTCGTGCAGACGCTTTGCAGGAGCAAACAGATGTGGATTCGTTTGCCGTACTTGAACCGAAGGCTGATGGCTTCCGGAATTATGTGAAAGCAAAATATGCGATACCGGCAGAAAAAATGCTGATTGACCGATCGCAGCTTTTAACACTTACGGTGCCTGAGATGACCGTTCTGATTGGTGGCCTCCGGGTATTAAATACGAATGCCGACCAATCCAAAAACGGAGTTTTTACAACACGCCCTGAAGCACTAACGAACGATTTCTTTCTGAATTTGCTCGACATGAATACGATGTGGAAACCAACCTCGAAAGACGAGGATCTGTTTGAAGGTCACGATCGTAGTACAGGCGAACTAAAATGGACGGCAACTCGTGTCGACCTGATTTTCGGATCCAATTCAGAACTACGCGCTCTGGCAGAGGTTTATGGATGCTCCGACTCACCGGGGAAATTTGTAGCGGATTTTGTTGCAGCCTGGAACAAAGTAATGAACCTGGATCGGTTCGATCTGACAAAATGAAAGGCGATTAGCAGTGCGGTGGTGTCAAAATCGTAGTTGCAAGATTAAAGGTGGTTCGACAACGAATCACCTTTTCTATTGCCCTTAACTCTCCGCTGTTTTAGTTAGAGTTACTTCCATCCCCTTCCATTCTATGAATAGGGATATCGCTCTGCCTGAATACAAAAAGAGCTGTCTGAAATGAATCAGACAGCTCTTTTATGCGTGCGTATATGATAACCTTATACTAGTCTAACATTAATGGCACTCAGTCCTTTTGGTCCTTCTTGAAGATCAAAAGTCACCTCATCATTTTCACGGATATTTTCTTTCAATCCGGTTGAATGTACGAAATACTCTTTTGGTGAAGTCGCATCTTTGATGAAGCCGAATCCTTTCGATTCATTGAAAAACTTTACTGTTCCTTTGTTCATGATATGAAATTAAATTATTGACGGCAAGGTACGCTTAATTATCAGAAGCCAAGCACTTATCGCAATTTAATTTCGATTTAAGGTGATATAAGGGATACTTTAGAGATCAAAGTGTTAAAATCGTGCGCTCTATTTTTCATGTAAGTCCTCCAACGAACAAATTTTTTGGAATTTGTTTTTCTTCAAGAAATCGCGATTGGCTACAATTGCTCAATTGTTCGCTCCAACTCACTCGTTGTAACTCCTAAGTCTGTGGCAATCATCTTGTAAAAGTCGGCTTTCGATTCGTGCCTCCAGATCAAATCAGCATTGGTTAACTGAGGAAACTCTCTTTTTAGCTTTATGGCAATCGCATTCCATTCATTCAAATCAAATTCTTTATCCATCCTATAGTTTTTAATTTATACCCAAACGTCCAACTCAATCCATCTTTTCGGAGATCTGTTAGGCACTTTCTGCTAATTGAGAAGTAAATTTCTACCAGAAAGTTCAAGCCAAGCCTACAAAGATACTGATTATTAGGACGAAAACCGCATAAAATTCAATAATAGTTTTCAAGCCAGTGCTTTCCTTACACTTTACAGTTTGAAAACGGTACTTTAAACTCCGATAAAGTGAGCAATTCTGCGGAAATCGAAGTCTTCAGCATTCTGTCGGCTTTGTTTCCCGATCGACTGGCATCTTACCTAATATTGTTGAACGAAAGCTAAAGTGCCTAGTCTCCAGCACCTTTAGTGTTCTACAATAAATAATTTGATTATGAAAATAGCACCATTTTAATTGAGCGGGCTTGTTTTTCCCCTCCCTCTCTCACCAACGGTGCCAAAGCATCAGGGCAGGGCAACGCCCTGTTAAAGGAATAGTTGCGATTTGTTGGCAGCCCTGCAGGGACGGGAGCGATAAATCAGTCCGAGACATGCCGCTCATCAAAATCAACTCGATATTTCTTTAGAAATGCCCGGAGTTCCTCCTGAAAACTAAAGAACAAATACCATATTTGATTCACAATTCGTTAGGGAGGGTTGAATAAATCGGGTTAAATGAACAATTAGTCAGCATGTTGACTAAAAACAAATGCCTTTTCGGAAGATTAATTGCTTCCGAAAAGGCATTGCTATCGCTACGAGGAATGCATGTTCGAATACTGTTATTTTTTATCGTCTAGCGGCACGTAGAATGTAGTTGTAGTTGGGCAATAAATCCCCCAGGTTAAACCATTGATTAGGCCATTCACAAATGATTGGTTTGTCTTAATAACATAGTTTTGTCTCCCTTTTACAAATTCTTCCGCTTTAAGATTCGTTTTTCCACCAGGAATCAAACCATATAGCCAATGACTGTTCCATTGTTTTTGAACTTCAACAACAGGGTCATTTTCAGACACATTGCCAACTAATATCCGATTATTGTAACACGAAGTTAATGCAACAGCACAAATGGCTGCAAACAGAATGTTTTTCATTGAGTATAGTTTTTAATTTATATTCCGCAAATATATGTCAAACTACAAAATGAGTCAATAGTATTATTTATAATTCTGTTTACTCAGTTTTTAGATGTCGTTTTCCGTCTGGAATTCGTAATTTTAACCGGCCGATTTTAACGGACTAAGTATTGAAAAACTCCAACAAACATGAATACCAATAAAGAACTGGAACTAGCCTATAAATTCGTCAATTTTACGAACCGAAATATTTTCCTGACCGGAAAGGCCGGAACTGGCAAGACAACCTTTTTGCACCGGCTAAAAACGTCGACTTACAAACGCATGGTTGTAGTTGCCCCAACGGGTGTTGCAGCAATTAATGCCGGAGGAGTAACCATTCACTCGTTTTTCCAGCTTCCGTTCGGCCCTATTCTTCCGGAGCAGGACGGTCGTGAGGAGGCAAACAATACAAAGCCAATTACCGGCTATCGGTTTACCAAACGCAAAATTGATATCATTCGCTCGTTGGACCTGCTGGTTATCGATGAGATAAGTATGGTTCGGGCCGATTTGTTGGACGGAATTGATCAGGTTCTACGAAAGTACCGCAACCGTTTTCAGCCTTTTGGAGGGGTACAAATACTCATGATTGGCGACTTGCAACAGCTTGCGCCGGTAGTGAAAACCGAAGAATGGAATCTGCTGAAACCCTACTACAGCAGCACGTTTTTCTTTGGCAGCCGGGCTTTTCAGCAAGCCAATGTTATTGGTATTGAGTTGAAACATATTTATCGTCAGGCCGACGAAACCTTTATTCGCATTTTAAATGAAATTAGGGAAGACAAGTTGAGCCAGCCTTCACTCGATATTTTAAACGGGCGACATATTCCGGATTTTAACCCCGATTCTACGGAAGGTTACATTCGATTGACAACGCACAATCTGGCAGCCGATCGGGTGAACAGTCAGGAATTGGAAAAACTGACTACCAAAGCGGAAATTTTCGATGCCGAAATTGTAGGCATTTTCCCCGAGCATGCCTACCCCACCGCTTTTCATTTAAGGCTGAAAGTTGGTGCCCAGGTGATGTTTGTTAAGAACGACAGCTCGATGGATAAGCTTTACTACAATGGAAAAATTGGTACCGTTGAAGCCATCGACGACAAATTGATTTATGTGAAATGCCCGGGCGATTATGCCACAATTCCGGTAGACCGCGAACTTTGGAATAACATGAAATATGAGTTGAATGATAAAACCAAAGAGTTGGAGGAAAAAATTGAAGGTTCCTTTTTTCAATACCCGTTGCGGTTGGCGTGGGCTATAACCATCCATAAAAGCCAGGGCCTAACCTTCGAGAAAGCCATTATTGATGCGCAAGCAGCCTTTGCACACGGCCAAACCTACGTTGCTTTGAGCCGTTGCAAGAGCATGGAGGGACTGGTGCTTAGCAGTCCGCTCTCGACCAAAGCGGTGATCTGCGATCGTGAGGTGAATGGATTCAACCAAAATGTAACCGAAAACCAGCCTGACGAAAAAGTCCTGTCACAATCTAAGAAAGCCTATCAACTCTCTCTGCTCGATGAGCTTTTCAACTTTAAACCTTTTGAATACCAAGCCAAACAAGGCCAAAAGATATTGCAGGAAAACAGCAGTTCGTTTATCGGTTCGTTGGCCGCTACAATGGATACAATTACTGCTCAATGCACCGACGAAATTATTCCGCTGTCGGCTAAATTTATGCGGCAGGTGAACGAACTAAGCTCCCACAGCGAGGATATTGAAAACAATGAGGAGTTGCAGGAACGCGTTAAAAAGGCGAGCCAGTATTTTCATGAAAGATTATTGAAAGAATGGCAGGAAGAGTTAAAATCAGCTTCGTTTGAAACCGATAACCATGCGGTAAAAAAAGACGTTCAGGAGAGGCTGCTTAAAATGAAAAGCATGTTGCAGGTAAAACTCACTTGCTGGCAATTGTGCACAAATGGCTTGGTGGTATCCGATTTTCTTTCAGTACGTGCGAAGGCGCTGTTAACCGGGGTTCCCGAAGCGAAGGAAACGGCAACTCCGACCAAAGGGATAGACACCAAAAACCCGGAATTATTCCGGAAATTACAGGTTTGGCGTAAGGAACTTTCGGAGGAACGCGACGTTCCTGCCTTTCAGATTTTAACTCAAAAAGCACTTGTTGCCATTGTAAACGAACTGCCGTCAAACAGCAAAGCTTTGCTCGCCATTAAAGGAGTTGGTAAAAAAACGATTAAACTGTACGGGAAGGATATCTTGCAATTACTGGCAGACTATGTCCGCGACAAAGATCTGGATGTGACGGTTCAAACCGAAATAAAGCTCGAAGAGAAAGCGCCGAAAGGTTCGTCGAGAGAGATTAGCTATCAACGATTTTTAGCCGGTGAAACCATCGGCCGGATCGCTACCGAGCGCAACATGGCTGTTACAACCATTGAAGGGCATTTGGCCCACTATCTCAGCACCGGCAATCTGGACATCAAGCAGTTTGTACCCGAAGAAAAAATTGCAGTAATTCAGTCTCATTTTGAGAAACACCCTGATCATGGTTTAACCGATGCCAAAAATAGCTTAGGCGAAGACTACAGCTACTCCGATTTGCGATTTGTAAAGGAATGGAGGGGGCAAAAATGACGTTTCTGCTCTAAGGAGCATGCATGTTCTAGTCGCAGCTATTTTTGTTGCAAATCCACCAATGGGAGGCTTACAAAACCGGACGCGATGTTGTGGTTTCTAAACAATCTCCGAAAACACAACTAACTCGCAGCAATCGGATAACATCAGATCAGATCGGTTTGCTGCGAATTATTGCAATTGAAATCGAATAATTGATGTTCCACTATTTGTTGATAAACCTTTGGCGGCAGGAAATTCATCAATCGCTTGTCGCCATTGCGTATCAGTTCTTTAATGTGTTCTGAGGTTTGCTTAATAAGCAAGTCAGAATCAATTTTGAGCAGCAATATCTTCTTGGTCTGGTTTAAATACTGCCATAGTAATTTTTTAGAATCGTTAAAATGGTTGTCATCGGGATAGACCACTTCACCACTTTTTGTATCGATATACGGAAACAGGTAAAGTTTCACATTTTCATGAAAAAGCTTACCAACCGATTCCAAAAGACCACCACGAAGGTCGCGGTACAACGTTTCGTCTAAAATGAGATCGAATGTTGGCATCCCCATAATAATCCGCAGCTTAATCATTTTAAACTGTCCAAAATAGTTCACCAACTCAAAATAACGGCTGAAGTTTGAAACCATGACACTCTGCCCTACCATGTTCAACAAATCAACACGTTGAAGGAAATCCGTTTCATCTACTTTACGATCCTGCATGAGATTATTCAACGAGATTTCGCAAAAGGCAATGGTGTTATCATCGCGATAATCTTCGTCTCGCTTAAAAACATCGAGACTTTCATTCAGAAACTCTATCACCAGATTATTCACCGGACGAAAGTAACCACGCATAAGCAGTACGTTCTTTTTATACAACATATCGCCCGGATGCTGTACTTTCCCGCTTTCGTCAAACATGATTGCCGGTGTCATGTTATTGCTTACGAGCATAAGGTTCAGAATCCGGTTGTCTACCCATTTTAAATCAGGTCCTTCAACATAGACATAATCCACTTCTACCCGCTCAATATCAAGGCTATCCAGCAAAGCCAGCAGTACTTTCCGGGGATCTTCCCACTGAAATAAAGCACCATAAATCAGGTTGATGCCAAGAGTCCCTAAGCTGTATTGCTGAAGCAACGTATCTCGTTCGTGCAATTTTACGTGAATAAAAATCTTGTTGGGATTTTTTCGTTCAGTTCCTTCAACCGCAATTCCCAACCAACCATTTCCCTGGTTCGTTTTGTTGTAGTTTAAGGTCTCTACCGTGTTGGCAAACGCGAAAAATTTCTGATCGATTTTCTCGTCCAGAATGGTCAACATCTCATTATATTCATATTCAACCATCTTTTTCACCCGGTCTTCGGCCACATATCGCGAAGGAGCTCCTTGATTGTAAAAGTAGTCACTGAAACTTTTGTCATAGGCTGAGATGGTTTTTGCAACTGTATTTGAAGCTCCTCCAGCCTGAAATAAATGCCTCGCTGTTTCCTGACCTCCGCCAATCTCTGCAATTGAACCGTAATAGTTTGAATCAATATTGATGTGAACCGATTTTTCTTTTGTACTAAGTGCTTTCGCCATAAATTAGTTGATTTTGCGTTGCCAATGTTTCAAATCGTATCCTAAAGGAAGAATAAAATTCCTTAAATGTAACAGGTTCCGGAAGCTTTTGTTTTCTGGAATTTACAATGCTTTTTGTCGATTATTACAATTAAGCATTTGACGCGATTCAAACAAATCCATTCGGTCCGGCAAAACGGAATAAAAACGGATTGCTTTACTCGTTTCCAAAACCTGAAGGCTTCATGATTGTTTATAGTTAAAAACCTAAATTATAAAGAATTATGAATTTGCTCGATCAATTAAAAACGATGACAGTTGTTGTTGCCGATACGGGAGATTTTGAATCAATTAAAGCGTTCAAACCTCGCGACGCAACCACAAATCCATCATTGATTTTGGCGGCCAGCGGCAACGCAAAGTATCAACCGCTCATCGACAGTGCGGTAAGTTTCGCAAGAGCAAAGGGCGGTTCCAAACGCGAACAACTCAGTTTATGCATGGATAAATTGTCGGTGAATTTTGGAACTGAAATTCTGAAAATTGTTCCCCAAAGGGTGTCTACCGAAGTCGATTCACGCCTGTCGTTTAACACTGAGGCAACGGTAGCCAAAGCCCGCCAACTGATTCAGCTATATGCAGATTCGGGTGTGCCAAAGGAGAAAATTCTGATTAAAATCGCGTCGACTTGGGAAGGTGTAAAAGCTGCTGAGGTGCTCGAAAAAGAAGGCATTCATTGTAATCTTACGCTGTTGTTCAGTTTGGCTCAGGCGATTGTTTGTGCCGAAGGTGGCATTCAGTTGATTTCACCTTTTGTTGGCCGAATATATGATTGGTACAAAAAGGACCTTGGGGTCGACGATATTCCGGCAACGGAGGATCCGGGAGTAAAATCGGTGACCGAAATATTTAAGTACTACAAAAAATACGGTTATAAAACTGAAGTTATGGGTGCCAGTTTCCGGAAAGCCGGGGAAATTATCGAATTAGCTGGTTGCGACCTGTTAACCATTTCGCCGACTTTACTCAAAGAACTGGGCGAGACCGATGGCACGCTAGTAAAAAAGCTCGATGCCAATGATTTAGGTGACTATAACCAACCAAAACTTTCGCTGGATGAAAATGCCTTTCGCTGGATGTTGAACGAAGACGCGATGGCGACTGAAAAATTAGCCGAAGGGATCCGAAAATTTGCAGCCGATATCGTTAAACTTGAGGCAATTATCAGCAAAAAACTATAATTCAACTTTACGGAAAATGCTAGTAATCAGTCACTATGGCTGCTTTGTACTATCCGAATTACGGTTGAACGGTTGCTGATTGCCTGTCTGCCGAGTGGGCGTCATTGCCTTTTCTTTTTCCCGGAGAAGACATTCAGGATCCAGCTTTCGCGAATCGCCTGAGCTGTCTCCACAATCTCGTCGATCCCGTTGTTTAAATTCGTAATGGTTGAATCAACTTTTTGAGTCATTTCGCTGTCGTAGGTCACCTGGTGAGCCAGGCCATCTCCTTGAGTCAGTTCATTGGCAAAAAGCTGTAATTCGCCCAGCAAACCGGCAACCTGCATCGAAACCTCGTTAAATTTATTCAGCAGTTGAACAGTACTACCTGTGATCAGCGAGTCGTTCACGAGCTTTCCTAAATCACCATCTCCGTGATTGATTTTTTGAATTACTTCATTGGTATTTGTCGAAATCAGGAGTAGCTGTTCGCTAATCTGATCGACACGGGTTGCCATCCGGTTTTCATTGAGTAACATGGCCAAATCGCCTTCACCATGATTAATTTTATTGCTAATATCGGCCAGGTTACTCAAGACTACCCGGCTGTTTGCAATCACTGTTTCAGCATCGCGAAGCAAATCATCAATCGTTAATGCCTGAATGGAAACCAGCACATCGTTGTCCTCAATTGGTCCTGCTCCCATAGTTCCGGGATGAATAAGGAGAATTTTACTTCCCATCAGTCCTTCCTGCCCAATTTCAACTTTTGAATCTTTACGGATAAACTCCCGCACTTTTTGATTGATCGACATACCGACCATCACCGAAGTGTCAGAAACAATTTGCACATCGGTGACCGTTCCGACAGTAACTCCGGCATACCTGATTTTATTCCCCTCGATAAGGCCGGCAGCATCCACCAGGTAGCTTTTCACCATAATTTTTGAGGTAAACAGGTTTTGGTTCGCACCCAGAAAATAAATGGCAAGAATGAACAAGAACAAGCCTGTTGTTACCAATAATCCGAGTTTTAAGGTATGGTGTTTCGAATTGATCATGATACATTGTTTTAATGAAAATACCCCCAGACTTCCGAATCATTATTTTCACACAAGTCCTGCCATTTTCCTTCAATATAAAACTGACCATTCATCATTATTTTCAGCTTGTTAGCTGTCAGCTTTACACATTTCATATCGTGTGAAATAATTAGCGATGAAGTATTATATTTTTCCTGAACACTTAAAATTAATTCGCTAATCTCGCCCGAAGTCACCGGATCGAGACCTGTAGTTGGTTCATCGTAGACGATAATTTCCGGTTTGAAAATTAGCGTCCGTGCAACTGCTACCCGTTTTTTCATTCCTCCGGACAACTCAGCCGGCATTTTGTCAATCGCTTCCGCCATGCCAACATTCAAAAGTGCCTCTTCAACCATGTTTCGCAAATCAACAGGATTGATCTCCTTTGAGGTTCGTCTCACCTGAAACTCCAGGTTTTCCTGAACGTTCATGGAATCATACAAGGCTCCTCCCTGAAAAATGTAGCCAACTCTTTTTCTGACTTCATCCAGTTGAATTACATCCAATTCCAGCAGATTCTGTCCAAGTACGTATATCTCTCCTTCGTCGGGATCGAGCAGGCGGACAATGCATTTAGCAAGGACCGACTTGCCCACACCCGATTTGCCGAGAATGGCTATATTTTCGCCTCGCTTAAGGGTAAAGCTGATGTCGTTCAAGACTTTGTTTTCCTGAAAAGACTTTCCCAAATGATTGACTTCAATTACCGTTTCCATAGCTTCAGTTTAAACGCCATAAATCAGATTTGAGAGCTGAACCGCAATCAAATCGATTAAAAACACAACTAACGATGCTGTAACTACTGCCGAATTAGCCGACATACCGACTGCTTCTGTTCCCTGTCCGGTGTTATATCCTTTATACGAGCCAATTAAACCAATAAAAAAGCCAAAAAAGAAGGTTTTAATGGTCGATGGGATAATATCGTAAAACTCGAGCGAATCGAACGCCTGCGAAATAAACAGGACAAATGATGTGCCTTCGTACATATTAATGGAAACGAATGATCCCAGAATTCCGAGCGCATCAGCGATGAAAACCAGAATCGGAACCAAAAAAGTGGTGGCTATGACTCGAGTTGCGACCACAAAATTCAAGGGTTTTGTACCCGACACCTCCATCGCATCCAATTGCTCGGTTACTTTCATCGCTCCCAGTTCGGCAGCAATACCCGAGCTGATTTTTCCGGCGCAAAGCAAAGCTGTTATCACCGGGCCAATCTCGCGGACAATTGAAACAGAAACCATTCCGGGAAGCAAAGTGACGGCTCCAAAATCGAGCATTACAGGTCTTGACTGCAGAGTGAGAACCATCCCCATTATGAATGCAGTGATGGCAACCAACGGAAGCGTCTTATTACCAATGTAATATCCCTGCTTAACTAATTCGCGGTATTCGAACGGAGAACTTAAAAACTGTCGCCCGACGTTTTGTGTAAATAAGATCAAGCTGCCAACTTCAACAAAGAAATTCTCCAATGAAACGTGCAATTTTAGGTTTTTCATGTCCTCTCGTTTAGTACGATGCTTACCCGTTTTACATATTACGAGCAAACGGCTGTTTACGTTCCGATTAACTAAACAAGAAAATCACCCTGTTAAAAAAATGTACGTCTAAATAACGATGTGCCAAGGACTAAAGAGCCCTGCGGAATGTTGGACAATTCGTAATTCGATGTTCGAAATTGATTCAAACAAAAAAAGAAAAAAGTTGATTCGTTGTATTAGTTATGAATGCCCGAATGGTAGACCCACTCCCCTTGTTCACGTTTGAAAAGTGATTTTTCGTGAATTTGCTGCATCTTACCCCCTTCAATATAAAGGGCTCTGAATTCGACAAAC
This sequence comes from Mangrovibacterium sp., assembly GCF_041596335.1. Lineage (GTDB taxonomy): Bacteria > Bacteroidota > Bacteroidia > Bacteroidales > Prolixibacteraceae > Mangrovibacterium. The sequence continues at coordinate 184,552 of NZ_JBFHIT010000002.1, forward strand.
CCTGCCTGGTCGGGGGCTTCGCCAGCCTCAGTGCTTAAAATAACCAAGCCCATCCATTGCACCGACCTGGCCCAGTTTTCAATTGATCGACGCTCCTTGACCGGTCGTGTTTCGCTGTGATGGCTTTGCATAAGGTAGCTGCCATTGGCCAACGTGAAAGCCGTATAGCGTGACCGCATTAACTCCAAGGCAGTTGCGGCTGTACGTTTGCCAATAATAATAGCGGCACAACATTCTGCTGCTGGCAGATTGGAGCCACATGGACACAGCTTATTCATGATTGAATTGTTTTAGTTGAGACTGAATTGCTTTTCGAAGCGGACAATCAGCGGCAATTGTTTCGCCTCTTCGGTATTGTCGCAATAACTGAACCGACTGCTGCGCCAATTCTCTGCGAACAGCCCGCCGTTCGCCTTTTACACGTGCAATCTGCATCTTGTCGTAGGCTGTTGTTTTATGCCTCATCCAGGCTATAACAGCACGCGAAGCACGCTCTTCCAACGGAATTAATTGGGTGCGGGCAACGGTTCCACTTCCAACCGGAGTTGCATGTTCTGTTATTGCTTTGGCCATTGTTCGGGCAATCAATTTGTAGCAATCGTGGAAATTCAGATACTTTTCCACCGCCTCTAAAAATTCGCCTTCGTATAATTCTTGCTTCTTCTCTCGTCGTTGCAGATCAGCAATCCGTTTCTTTTGGTAGCCCTCGGTTTGACGAACGGCAGCCACCGTTTGTTGAGCCTCCAAAATTGTTTCTGCGGGCGCCCAAATGCCTTTTGAAATCGTTTTTCGACCCTTTTTGTATTGAACACGCCAGTATTTTCCCTGAGCAGTTACCTTGCGGGTCACTCCGGCATCTCCTGCCGGCAAAAAAATCCATCCTCTGGGCGGACTAACCGGTTCTCCGTATTCTCCGATAAGTTGCCCATTCTTTCCCGGACTGACTAATTGTATATTTTTCTCACGCATGGCTTATTTCGTTTTTCGTTTCACACCGCGCACTGCTTCCTCTGTCCAGGGATCATCGGGCCAGGCATGTTTCGGATAGCGGCGTTTCAACTCCTTTTTCACTTCAAAATAAGTTGAATTCCAAAAACTCCGCAAATCAGAAGTAACCTGAACAGGCCTGAAACCGGGTGAAAGCAAATGCATCAGCACATTGACGCGGCCATTATTCACCGTTGGCGTATCAGCCATGCCAAATACCTCCTGCAGTCGCACAGCTAAAACCGGCGGCATACCGTTTGCCTGATAATCAAGCTTAATTACAGAACCACTCGGAACAGTGATTTTCGATGGTGCTAAACGATTTAACAGGTCTTGTTGCCCGGGACTTAAATGGTAGTGCAAAATAGTAGCCAGATCGATTTTCTTAAGATCGTCGGCCTTGCGAATGCCCTGTAAATAGGGCGAAATCCATTCTTCGTTGGTTTGCAAAAGTGCTTGAGTTGACACATCAGGCCAGCTCAAATCCGGGCACCATTTGCGCAAACTGAGAACACGATTTTGCCATTGAATAACGTCGTCGCTGAAGTTCAGCAGTTGTTCTCCTTCTTTTTTTAGGGCATCGGAAATGGCTTTTTGCAAATGACTTTTATCCGGATTAGGTAACGCTTTCGACTGCAGAACGATGCTTCCAATCCGAAGCTCGCTTAAGGCGATCAATCCACCTTTTTTGCTGTCCCAGCTAATTACTTCGCGACTTTTTACGAGTGGCGCCAAATCTGTCGGATCTAATGGTGAAGCCAAAAAGATGGTTCCCATGCCTTCGCGGGCATTCAAATGGGCAACTGCCAGCCATGCTTCATGAGCCAGATCGTCTTTATGACCAGCCATTGCAATACTCCCGTTCGAAAGTTGAAACTGAGCATTATTGCCAACCCGGGCATGCGCTATTCGTTCCGGATAAGCGTGTACCAGCAACAAACCCGTATCATAGGGATTGACAGCCTCATTTTTCAAGCTACAGCCAATGATTGTTCGATACGACTCGGCAATCTTTTCAATCCGTCGCATTTTTTTACTCAACCGCTGCTCGGCTCGCTGCTTTCGCAACGCTTCAATTCTCAGATTGATATCAATACCTGCTTCTTTACCCAACGGATCCCGCTCCTCCAAAACTGCCGCTAAATCAGTTGCCAGCGCCACATTTCCGTGTTCTCTGGCCATTACCAACATGTGCGCAATACGCGGATGACAAGGCAAGCGATGCAGCTCTTTTCCCAGATTGGTAATTTTTCCATTCTCAAGCGCATCGAGCTGATGCAGTAATTCTGATGCCTTTAAAACCGCGCCTTTGGGTGGAGGTGTGAGCCAGCTTAACTGACTGGGATCCATCATTCCCCATTGGGCTAAATCGAGCATCAAATCGGCCAAATCTGCTTCCATAATTTCCGGAACCCGATGTTCTGCCAGTTGTTCGTGTGTTGCCGATGTCCACATCCGATAGCAACTTCCAGGTCCTAACCGGCCGGCTCGGCCTGCCCGCTGATCAGCCGAATCCTTCGAAATTCGGATTGTTTCCAATCGCGACAGACCAGATTTCGGATCGAAGCGTGCTGTCCGGGCAAAACCGCAATCAACCACCACCTGAACGCCTTCAATCGTTAAACTGGTTTCGGCAATCGAAGTGGCCAAAATTACTTTTCGCTTTCCTTTCCGACTAGGAAATATAGCTGCTAACTGCTGAGCCCTGGGTAGCATTCCGTATAGTGGATGTAGCTCGACGCCCAATTTCTCACCTTTTAAAATCCCTTCGCACTTACGAATCTCACCTTCTCCCGGCAAAAATACGAGTACATCGCCTTCTTGCTCGCGAAGAGCCCGAACAACAACCTGCGCCGCCATTTCCGCAAGCATCCTAACATCGTTTTCTCCGGCATAAATCACTTTTACCGAAAACTGCCGGCCTTCGCTTTGCACAACCGGCGCTTGCAGTATTTCAGCCAATTGCGGCAAATTCAACGTTGCCGACATGACAATAATCCGCAAATCAGGACGAAGAATCTGCTGGGCTTCGCGACAAAGTGCCAGGGCAACATCAGCGTAGATGCTACGCTCGTGAAACTCGTCGAAAATGACCATCGCCACACCTTCCAGCGAATTGTCGGCATGAAGCATGCGGGTGAGAATTCCTTCAGTAACCACCTCGATCCGGGTGTTTTTACCAATTCTGTTTTCGAAACGAATCCGATATCCAACAGTCTCGCCTACTTCTTCGCCCAACAACGAAGCCATACGCTCGGCTATACTTCGGGCAGCCAACCGTCGGGGTTCCAGCATAATGATCCTTTGGCCACTCGCCTTTAAATCGTTGAGTAAAGCCAGTGGCACCAGTGTGCTTTTACCTGCCCCCGGAGGTGCATTCACGATGAGCGTGTTTGAAGCTTGGAGTTTCTCGCTTATTTCATCGAGAATGGCCACAATAGGCAAGTCAATTAGATGCGGATTGAATGTCAAAATAAAAACAAATTAAAATGATGGCGTTTTTCATGCCCTGTGCACGAAAGATCAGAAGCAAAAATAGGAAAAGCTGCAAACTTCTGCCCCATTAATTGTTATTGTAGGCAACAAGTGCGCCGATTTGGCTGTACAACGTTGAAACAGAAGTCACGTATAATAAAAAACGAAATTAACCTGATCAGTCACTTATGCGGAAATGAAAATAATTTTCAGCAACGCGGAGTTTCAAAACTACGAGCTTAATTTTTAACAAAATAACTTCAATGCTGCCGATGAAAAATATTGTTATTATAAAAGGAAGTGTACGACCAAATAATTATACTTCGATGGCCGTCGACCTGCTGATCGATGAGATTAATAAGAATCACGAAGTATCGTATCAGGTCATCGATCCGAAAGACTATAAACTATCCTATCCGGGCCTAAACGAACACTCGGTAGATGCCGTGCGCCTGATAGCCGCTGTAAAACCCGCAACCGGAGTTATTTTCGCGACTCCTGAGTATCATGGTTCATTCAGTGCCGCCATCAAACTAATGATCGAGAATATGGGTTTCCCTTCAGCCTTATCGGGTAAACCAATCGCCTTGCTTGGCGTTGCATCGGGCGATATTGGCGCGATAAAATCACTCGAAAGCCTGCGCAGTGTGTGTTCCCATGTTGGAGGAATCGTTTTACCCGGACCGGTTTCAGTTCCGCATATCAACAAAGTATTTGACGAAACCGGCAAGTGTGTCGATCCTAAAATGGAGAAACGGATACGTTCTGTCTTTCTAAACCTGATAAACTACATCGACGAATTTAACTGTCCGACCGTGACATTGGAGGACTTGGTTCGAGATAAGAACTGACGGAAAATCAGCCATTAAATACTAAAATACACCAATCATGGATGAATTAAGCAAACAAAACTGCGAAGCTTGCCGAATTGGCGCTCCACTGGTTACTGAAAAAGAAACAAAATTACTGAAACCCCAAATTCCAGAATGGGAAATCATTATTGATGAGGGGATTCAGAAATTGCAGCGAACATTTAGCTTCGACAACTACACTGATGCTTTGAGCTTTAGCTATAAAGTTGGCTTGGCTGCAGAGCACGAAGATCATCATCCGCGTATGATTACTGAATGGGGGAAAGTTACGATTACCTGGTGGACTCACAAAATAAAGGGCCTTCATCGCAATGATTTTATTATGGCAGCCAAAACTGATAGGCTATTGTAGTCATCTCTTAGCTTAAATCTAAAACCATTAAACCGTTCTGATTATGAAATATTATATCGCAAAAAATCTACCCTGCACATTTGAAGAAGCAGTAAAAAAGACGACTGAAGAGTTGCAAAAAGAAGGTTTTGGTGTTTTGAGTGAAATCAACATTCACGAAAAACTGAAAGATAAACTGGGGGTTAAATTTAACCGCTACCGGATATTAGGTGCCTGCAACCCACCGAGTGCATACAAAGCCCTGCTATCTGAAATTCACATCGGGGTGATGCTGCCTTGCAATGTCATAGTGAGAGAACTCGATGACAAGACGGTAGAAGTTTCAGCTGTTGACCCGATGGCCTCGATGATGGCTGTTGAAAACGAAGAACTGGGGCCCATTGCCGAAGAAATTAAAGATCGCCTAAAACGCGTTATTCAGGCTATTTAGTCGGATACCGAGTAAGAAGGCAGCGAATTGGGCGGAAATTGCTTTCGCCTACGCTACCTTTTTGTTTTTATGAAGTGCTGACCTCTTAACCATAGGACCGAACGCACGAATTGGACTGATTGAATAGTTTGATTGATCAAAATCAACAGTCTGGTCTCAGGCTTTATTTAAAACGCTTGGGAATCTTACTGCATCTACCTCACAAGCAGACTATTGTGCAATAATCATTCCTTTTAGTGACCATAAAATAGCAAGAACATCCTTTTGCGATTCTTCATCAATTTGATGTTTGCTAAGCACAACGAATATGTCGTCCATCACATGCATGTACTCACCCGGGCTTATATTCATTCCGCGATGCGTTTCAGGCATTTCACGCCCGGTGTAGGTAACTGGCCCTCCACTTCCGGCACTGAAGAACTCAACGGTGTGTCTTTTTATCTCGCTAAGCTTTTCCGGTGTTTCCTGATAAGGAAGAAAACGTGAACTTACGGCTGAATTGTTCATGTGCTCTTCTACCACATCATCAACAATTTTAGTGATGCCCTCGGTACCTCCCAGTCGTTCGAATAATGTATTTCCCATGATAAATAAGGTTTTAAGTTTAACAATCTAAACCCAAATCGTTCCGATTTTGTGGCTATTGGAAATCATCAGGCAATACTATTGGAATGACATCGCACACAAGTCCGAAATGTTTGTTTATCAAAGGTATGGCAAATATTACAGTGCTAACTATCACTTATTGGTCAAACTATAGCATATTTAGGTCTTTTTATCTTCAAGCAGGCTATTTCTCAGATTAGGCTGAGTGTTGGTGATATTCGGAAGGCAACATGCCATATTTCTGATGGAAGCACTTTGTAAAATAAGAAGGACTGTTAAAACCTGAATCGTAGGCAATTTCAGCAATACTCCCTTTTCGTTTGTGGATGAGTTTTAGTGACTTATTTAAGCGATAATCTTTAATAAAACTATTGGGTGACATGCCAACCAAGGAGACGATCTTCCGGTAAAACTGGGATTTACTGTATCCCATATGTTTACTTAAGTCGTCTACTTTCAATTCCGGAATCTGCCACGATTCCGCCAAAAAGTCAAGTAATTCGTTCATAAACTGTTCATCGGCCGGCTTGAGTATTTTGAATAAGTCGTGATCCAGATAGAGATTCCGACTTTCCTGCTGATACAGTTCACTTATCTCCGAGCTTACATACACCTGGGTTCCTGATAAATAAAAAAGACGCTTCCCTATTTTCAAAGCATCTTCGAAAAACGTTTTATTCCCGTCCACCGGAACACCGGCACTAATACCCATTTTCAAATTACCTTGCGTAAAATTCGGAGATTCACTCCAAAACCGGTAACTGGCATACAGTTCTATGGCACAAAACACAGCCTGAGAAACTTTTCTAAATACTCCCAGCATTTGCCACGATTTTTGATCCGCTACCGCTCCCTCAAATCGTCTGATAATACCTTCGATCTGCCTCATACACAGCCTCAATTGAGCTGATTCGGATTCGTTATCCCCGAACAGGAAGGGCTGATTATCAAATCCAACAACCATGATTACACGAAAAGCTGAGTCCTCAATAATTTTCGAATTTGCATCAACTTGTTTTTTCGGATCTTCAATGCGTCCCAAAAAAGATTCTACAATTTCGGGATTTACTTCTATAATTTCGTGAGGTACTTCACCGTGAGCCTGATCGTGCATCTTTTGGATGGCCTCTTTATTTGGTGCATCTATCAAACAAAAAGCGGTTTTTCTCTTGCTGTCGAACCAATACGTCAGTCCCCGACATTTAAATTCGTGCTGTATTGCTAAGTCCTGTTGATGAAGTTGGGCTACAATAGCCGCTGTTACATTAGCTGAAACATCGTGTCGATCCATATAGATAGGCATAAGGCAAAAGTTTAAGTGAATACAACGTCAAACATTTCAATTTATCAGGGTAGAGGTCAATTTTTTATACTCCTTGAAATACTGAATAGTTTCAGACGTCTTGCCTATCGTACCGAATATTGCCCCATAAAATGGCAAATCGGATCCAATTTCAGACGATCTCAAAAGCAAAAAAGAGGTCGCCGTTTAATACAATCCTGGCAGCAGAAGTTGGAGAATTGGAGTTCTTAATGGAATCGGAGACGAACCGAATTGAATCGCAGTTACCTAATGCAATGGTGTAAAATCAAGCTATGCACCAGTCAGCTATAGCTTATTCATTTCGCAAAACTTCACTTGCCTGTCCTTTCATGGCCCACCGGTGGCCGGCAACAACCCACAACCAGGCACTGAACAACACTAAGGCAAACACACCGAGGCTCCAGTACAAAAGTTTGAAATAGCTATCCGAAATAAGCGTGGGCAAAGCCGAAAGAACAGCAGGAATCAATCCGCATAAAAGAGCCAGGAAAACGATAAACAAGTGGCCTTTCAGACTGATTGCACGAACTTTTTTCCTGGTAAACCCAACAGCCTGGAGCACTGCAAAAGCCGACCGCTGTTCGAACAGGCTGCGGAAAATAACAATCGCTAAACCAATGGTTCCGATAAGTAAGCCTAATGCGCCCAACATGAGGAAGATATTGAGATAAGTATTTTCGATCTGGTAAAACATCAACAAGCGGTCGCTGCAAGTTGAAATTTCCATGCCATAGTTTCGGAAAGCTGTTTTCAGCTCGGCTTCGGCATCATTCGGTGCATCAATTAAAAACACAGTGGAGCCACTTACCGAAGGAAAATTAGCTTGAAAAAGACTGTCTCCAATCAAAATATTTCCTTGAAAAACTGAATTTGCCACCCCGCCGATCAACTGCAGAATAATATCGTCGCCAGCTTCATTTTGATACACCAACGTATCGCCAACCGTTTTACCTAAACTCCATTTGATTACCGAGGCATCAGCAATTGCAGGGATAGCTCCGTTGGTCAATGGCCGTTGAAGCGATAGCCACGGATGATCCGAATTGAGATGTTCATCAGTTTCAGTAAATGTAAACGCCTGTCGGACATCCAGAGCAGACGGATCAAAGCCAAGCACTCGTGGCTTGCTCACCCTGTTCAGGTTTAAACAACTGGCATCGGCTCCATCCAGCGCTTGAAATTGCACAAAATGAGCCGGAGAGCCGTCCAGCCCAAATTGAAAACGGCCTTCCTCCGAATTCAAATCATATAAAATCGGGAAGCTACTCTCAGCGAAGAATTGATATCCACCCGTTCCGGATGAAGGCAGATCAGCATTTCGGGTCAAATCTTTTCGAAACAGTCCGGTTGACAAAACCAGAAAAATACCGATCGACAAAAAGCCGACTATCAGGTTATTTTTCCGGCGATCGGAAAAACTCATCAAGGTCATGAAATGCCCGAACGATAAGCCATTCGCCTCTCGCTGAAGTATGGATTGAAAGCCGTAATCGACTAGAAAAAGCAAGCCCGGCAACATTATAAATCCGGCTGTAAAAAATATTTCAGGCTGAATATCGCGGCCAATTCCCTGAGCAATCATCATCCCCAAAGCCAGAATCACCAGTCCGAGACCAAGCCATAAATTGCGCTTTTTAAGTTTTTCGGAAACCACCTGTTTCCGCTGAACAGCGGTAATTGCTTCGGTGGAGAATTTTCGCAGAATGAGCCAAACGCTTAGCAAACCAATCGCCAGAATGCTAATCACAGCTATAAAAACAGATTGGGTTCGAAGATGAACTTCGATTACTGCCGTTCGGACAATGTCGTGCCAAATGCCATTGATGGCATCTACGATGAAACTGTTATAAGCGAAGCCCAATGGTATTCCGAACAGAATTCCCGGAATAATTAACGAAAGCCCTTCGAGCAAAAACAATTTTTGAATTTGTTTCCCCACGAATCCCAACGCATGCAGGGTGCCAATTTCGTTGCGACGGAAATTCAGATACAGCCGAAACATCAAAAAAGCCAGTAACAAAGCCGCGAACAGTACAAAAAAACTAAGTCCGATGAACAGACTTCCAAAATCAACACCTTGGCTGGCAGCCTGCAATCCCTGCTCCCGAACAGCAGTGATAACAAAACCCAAATCGGCAGGTGATACCGATTGCAGAATGCTCGTCTCCAATTGCAATTGATTTACATTCGAAAACTGAATGGCTGTCGCTTTGCCGTATCGGTTTCCCCAAAGCTTTTGTGCTGTTTCGAGCTCCACAAAAGCCTTGGGCGTTCCTTTATAGTTGTTCCAATAGCTTTCGTCTTTCGGACGTATCAGCGATAAATCAACCGGCACGCCAGTTTCCCAATCGCTGCAATGTCCTGCGTCCGATAAGCCGGGAATTTCCGGCACGAGCGCCAAATCGGCCCATTTCCCCGAAATAGGAACAATGCCCGACACCGAAAAAGCTGCTTGTTTTTCTACCAGCCGCCGTAGCGGGCCCACTTCAAAATACGTGAGCTGAATGGAGTCACCTTCTTTGGCCTCCAGATCGTCTGCAAGCCACTGGTTAATGAGAATTTCATTCGCTCCGATTGGAACATCCGCTTGCGGCAGCCCGCTCACAAACGAATACGGTGTCAATTTTCCATTCGCATCAAAGCGATTTACAAAATAGGTTAAAATCGTCTGTGCCGAAGAATCAATTCGTTGCAGTTTATTCGCCAGACTATTCTCCAAAAACACGCGCTCCGATCGCACTCCCACCATCTGATCTGCCGAATCGGTGAAAATGTCAAAATTAAGGTCATCTAACTGCCAATGTTTCTGAATCTGATCAGTCAGTATTCGTTCATCCGTGTTGTCATCCGATATCAGAATCAGGTTCGCCTTATCCTCCAGTTTCATCTGTCGGTTTAGCCATTTCAACGAGACAAATACATTTAGCGGAGCCGATTGTGCCGGTTGTAAATTGAAGTTTCCGCAAGTTTTGGCCGAAGCAATCGCTTTTACCTTTACCCGAAATGAGACAGTGCTTTCATCAGCTGAGACAAAAGGCGTATTGGCAGGATAAGCACTCTGTCGGTTAACGCGCAGCATAAGCTCTTCGCCAACCTTCAAGCCCAAAACTGTCGCCAGTCGTTCGTTTAAAATCGCTTCATTTTCGGCCATCGAAAAAAGACTATCAGTACCGGCTATCTGATTAAACGAACCATCGACACCCCAAACCTGAAGATGATTGGCACGCGACTTTCCGCCATCGACAACCGCCATTCCGCTCGAAAATAAAACGGGAACACCGGAAATATCAGCAGCCAGGTTTGCCCGAAATAAACGTTCGCCCCCAGACACGGTCCAGTGAGTTTTGCCGAGGCGTTGCAAGCTTATTTTTTTCAGGTTGAAGGAGACCGTGTCGCCAATCATGAGAGCACCCAATAAGATGGCCGTGCTTAACGCAATCCCGGCAACAATAGTCAGATTAAGTTTTTTGAAATGGAGCAGCGATTTCAGGACGTAGCGGAACGTACTCATTGCAACTGAAGTTTTCCATCGGTTAAACGGTAAATTTTATCCATACGCGAAGCCAGACGAGTGGCGTGAGTCACTACTAGCAGGCTCACATTTTCTTCGCGATTGAGTTGCAACAAAAGCTCCGTAAGCTGATCGGAAGAATGTTGATCCAAAGCCCCTGTTGGCTCATCAGCCAGCAAAATTTTAGGGCTGTTAATCAAGGCTCGCGCAACTGCCGTTCGTTGGCACTCTCCCCCTGAAAGCATCGAAGGGCGCTGTTTTTGAAGCGAAGCGATGTCCAAACGGTCCATCAGATAATCAGCACGTTTCAATAGTGCATTATCAATCTTCCGACCTGGAGCCAATGCCGGCAGTAAAATATTTTCTTTTAAGGTAAACTGAGGCAAAAGGTGGTGAAACTGAAAAACAAAGCCAATCGAACAATTCCGAAAAGCAGCCAACTCAGCGTCAGACTTAGAAAACACCGGTTCTCCGTCGAGTAAAATGCTGCCCGAATCGGGTGTATCCAACGCGCCAATCAAGTTCAACAAAGTACTTTTACCCGATCCCGAAGGCCCCACAATAGCCAGTCGCTCTGCTGGTTTAATCGTCAGATCAAGTTGATCCAGTATAATTCGTTTTTCTCCGGAACCGGAAACAAAGCTTTTACAAAGTTGATTGATTTCAAGCATGAATCAGTTTTAAATTGAATGTTTTACCATTTCATTTTTTTGAATTGAAATGCGTTGCAGAGTATCCCCATGCTGGTTATTGGGCCGGTTTTCTCACTTTCTCATAAATTTCAACCAGCTTTCTGGCTTGCTCGTGTACATCGAAATGTTTCTTCACACCGGCTAATCCATTCGTGCTCAGCTCCTCCAGTTTCGCATTGTTCAGAATGAGTCCTTTCCAGGCTTTTGCCAACTTTTTCGGACTATTCGGATGATAGATCACTCCACCTTCCGATTGATTAACCACCTCAGGAAAAGCTCCTAGTTCGGGTTGAACTAAAGGAACGCCCGACGCCAATGCTTCAAGTTGGTACAAACCAAAAGCCTCACCGTTTAACACAGGAACCGACAGCAAGCTTATTGAATCGAAAAAACGCAGCCGGTCTTCACCTTCAAATTCATCAACCCAATGCACCGCATCCGTCAATCCGGCCTGCTCGATCACTTGTTTCTGTTCGCGGATAAATTGCGTATCGTCATTGGTTTTTCCCCCGGTGATTTTTAACTCAACCGATTCAAAAGACGGGTCTTCCTTCAACAGGACAAACGCATCGATTAAAATATCCAAACCATTATCTTCACACATTCTTGAAATATAACCAATTATAGGCTTCTTTTCAGCAATTGCTTTAACTCTGTAGTCTCCTGCATCAACACCAATGTGATTGACAAAAAGTTGTCGGTCATTTAAATGAAGGCGTCGTTTCATGTCTTTCGCGTAGAAGTCACTTACAGCGACAAACGCGTCGACTTCACGAGCCCTTTTCTTCATAATTTCCCAACATTCGTCACGGTTTGCATCACTCATCACATCAATCCATACATCTTCATCTTGCAACGAACAAACCACCGGTATACCCAGTCGTTGCTTAATTCGTCGTGCCAAACCCAACAAAAGCGCGTTCGACAAGTGTACCACATCCGGTTTTGCGACTTCCTTTAGCCAATCCACCAAGCGTTCCAACTCATCTTTTTGCACGCCGTCCTCGCCCAATAGCATTGATACGGTCATTTCCTCCAAGCCCTTTGCCCGGGTTGACCCGGCATTTTGCGCCGCCATGTGAAGAACTGCCTTCGAATTTAGCAGGCTATCGACAAAGGAAGGCATATGTCGGAAAACCGGAAAGCGTTGCTTTAGGTAGATATCTACAGCGCCGTAAAAAACAGGCACTTCTGACAAGTCACGACCATCTTCAAACAAAGGCAAATACATCGGTACTTTTATAACCTGCTGTCCTAAATCCTGCAAGGCTTTCATGTATTTACTGTCGCGAAGGCAATTTCCGCAGTAAAAACTTCCTCCCGATCCTGGAATTATATGGGCAATTTTCATAGCACTATGGTTTATCGGTTCCGAAAATATAAATGCGCCCATCGTTGGCTCCAATCACCAGTTTTCCGTCGTAAATAGCCGGAGAACCAGCAATCTGACTACCAATCTCGTAACTCCATAACTCCTCACCTGTTGTTAAATCATGCCGGTAAAGCATGCCATCCATGGTGGCTGTAAAAACAGAACTCGCGGAAATCACACTTGATGAGTTGATCCGGTTACTCAGGCGCTTTGTCCAAACTAATTTACCATCTTTTCGGTTAATGACATAGAGTTGGCGATCTTCATTTCCAAGAACAATCCAGTTATTTTGAATAGCAGGCGAAGCAATAAAAGGCAGGTCTTTTTGCGGGTTATCGTAAGTCCAGATCACACTACCGGCATCCAGATCGACTGCAAAAAACCGACCGTCATAATCGCCTACGTAAGCCATATTTCCAACAATTGCCGGCGACGAAGCCAGATAGGTAGACAATTCGATTTTCTTCGCGACTTTTCCTGTTTGCAGGTCAACCACATGCAGAAAACCATCGCAACCACCAAAAACGACCGATTTTTGAAATAAAGACGGAGCTCCGTTTATGAAATTGTTCGACTCGTATTTCCAAATTCCTTTACCATCCGCCAAATTCACGCCATGCAGATAATAATCATAACTACCAACAGCCAAAACCGTTTGCCCGCCAATCACTTTCCAGTTTGCGGAACCAACAATCTGATTGCCGGTTTTATACTGCCAGAACAACGAACCGTCTTTTTCGTTCAAACAGATTAAGCTTCCATCTAAACAGCCAAAAATAACTTTGCCATTCAACAAAACAGCCGGTGCTTCGATGCCATTTTCAGCTTTGTATTTCCATTTTAGGTGGCCATTCAGGTCGAACGCATAAAACCAGCTGTCGGTTGAACCGCAATAAATCACGCCATTTTTGATCACCGGCGATGCTTTAATCTCATCATCAGTTTGGAAGGACGCGATCAGTCTTAAATCAGCCGGCAAATCAGCTGAAGCAGAAGCCGTCAGTTCCTGATTTCCACGGAAAATGGGCCATTCGCTTTGGCAAAAGCCCGAAAAAGCAAAACCAACCAATACTAATATCTGTACTATTTTCTTCATTTAATCACAATTCAGTCCAGTTGTTCCTCGCTGTGTACCAGCGACAGCGCTCCTGTAGGACATTTGGCTGCCACCAGTACGGCCGTTTTACGAAGCGCTTTATCTACCGATTCGGAAAACGGAACACCAATGCGCACATCGAAGCCCCGGCCTATAAAGCTAAAACCAAATTCTTCCTGATGTTGTTTCGTTAATCGCACACAAATACCACATTTAATGCACTTGTTAGGTTCAAAAGCAACCTCTCCCGATGCAAAATGTTTCTCAACCATCACTCGTTCATCATATTGAAAACGTTTTTGTTCGGCGCCAAACTCGTCAGCCAACTCGCGCAACTTGCAGCTTTCGGGCTTTCGACAATCGCAGTGCAAACATCGATGGGCTTCAGCTTCGGCTTCGTCTTTCGAAAAACCTTTTGCCTTTCCATGGGCTGCATTTTGCCGGGCATTATGGTTCGATTCAATCAGATATGGGTCGAATTCAGCCTCGAATAATTTGCCGAATTTCGAATTAAACCGCTCCGGGTTTGCCTGTAATTTCCCTTCGTTAAAAAATCGATTTAATACAAATGCCAATTCCTTGCCCTGTCCAACCGAGCGAACGGCCAACTTCGAAGGCCGCAATGCATTACCAATGGCAAATACATTTTCAATCGACGTTTGGTAGGTTGTTTTGTCGACATCAATCCCTGATTTTCCAATCTTTAGCCCCCATTTATTCAAGTTATCATTTAAGCTCCCTGTTGCTAAAATAACCGCATCGTATTCTTTTTGCAGCTTCTCAAATCCAACACGATCAACCTCGACATTGCAGTTTACCGCTATCTTCTCGTTTAAAATTGAAGCGATCTCTTTTTCGCGAACATCAATCGGCAAAACAGATTCTTCAATTTGAAGTAAATCGCCACCTGCCCGTTCGTTGCGTTCATAGATTGTAACTTTGTGGCCCATTTGATTCAGATAAAACGCTGCAGCAAGTCCGGCGGGTCCTGCACCAATAATTGCAACCGACCGACCACTTTGTGGTGTCGCTTTGGGGCTCTTTGGAGTTTCCGAATCAGCAGCAAATCCTTTCAACAAACAGATAGAAACGGCATCATCGATCACTTTTCGTCGGCAACCCGCTTCGCAAGGCGCCGGACAAATACGTCCTAAAATAGCCGGCAAAGCGATATCGCGTTTCACCACTTCAATTGCTTTTTCGTGATTTCCGGCTGCTATCAAACGGTTCATAAGCGGAATATTCATATGCGCCGGACATACTTGCTGGCAGGGAGCCTGACAGTCGCCCACATGCTCGCTCAACAATAGTTCCAACGATACTCTCCGCGACTCGCGGCATTCTGGATCGTCGGTTAAAATTTCCATTCCCTCCATGACGGGCATTGAACACGACGCCATTAACCGTCCGTTTCGTGCGTCTTTCACCAGGCAAACCATGCACGAAGTAAAGTGCTCCGTTCCCTCGAGGTGGCACATCGTCGGAATTTCAACTCCAATTTGAGTCGCAGCTTCCAGAATCGTCGTACCATCCGAAACTTCGATCGGTTGATTATTTATTTTTAGTTTGATCATTATTCCTATGTTGCTTTTCATGAAATGAGCGATGGATTGCCGTCTATTCCTAGCTTATAATGACTGCATTTACCGGGCAAACCGGTCGGCAGGCATCACATTTAATGCATAATTCAGTATCGATGCTATGTATCTTATGCGGCTCAAACTTAATGGCATCAACCGGGCATTTTTGTGCACATTTTGTACATCCAATGCAATCGTCGGTAATCGAATAAGTAATCATTTCGGTACATTTACCTGCCGGACAGTGCCCTGCAATATGCGCTTCGTACTCGTCGTGAAAATACTGCAAAGTTGTGAGAATCGGATTTGGAGCCGATTTCCCCAGATTACACAAACTCCCACGCTTCGTCCAGTCAGCCAAATATTTCAGCTCATCGAGATCCTTGTGCGTTCCTTTTCCGGAACAAATACGGTTCAAAATATCGAGCATTCGCTTGGTTCCGATACGGCAAAAAGTACATTTTCCGCAGGATTCGTTTTGGGTGAACGACAAAAAATAGCGGGCAATATCCACCATGCAATCATCTTCATCCAATACAACCATTCCTCCTGAGCCCATCATCGCCCCGACGGCTGTCAACGATTGATAATCAACCCGCGTATCGGCCAGTGATGCCGGAATACATCCCCCTGAAGGGCCTCCAACCTGAACGGCTTTGAACTTTTTCTCATTCTGAACACCGCCTCCGATTTCTTCAACAATCTCACGAATCGTAATTCCCATGGGCACTTCAATCAGTCCTCCGCGATTAATTTTACCTGCCAGTGAAAAAACTTTCGTTCCTTTTGAGTTTTCAGTTCCTATGGCCTGGTATTTTTCTTTGCCTTCGCGCAGAATGTACGGAACCTGTGCAAAGGTTTCGGTATTATTAATCAAGGTTGGGAACCCCCACAGTCCTTTTTGTGCCGGAAATGGCGGACGAATAGTCGGGAACCCCCGATTGCCTTCGATTGAGGTCATCAATGCCGTTTCTTCGCCACACACAAAAGCTCCGGCGCCTTCGTAAATTTGCAGGTCGAAGTTGAATCCTGCCCCCAGAATGTTTTCGCCAAGCAAATTTTGCTCTCTGCAATTAATCAAGGCCTGCCGGATCCGAACCACTGCAAGCGGATATTCGGCCCGAATGTAAAAATAACCTTCAGTAGCCTGCACAGCATAAGCCGCAATCAACATTCCTTCGATCACCCGATAGGGATACGATTCGAGAATCATGCGATCCATAAAAGCACCGGGGTCTCCTTCGTCTCCGTTGCATATCAGGTATTTATGATTTGCCGTTTCCTTTTCAACCAACTCCCATTTCAGTCCGGTAAGAAAACCGGCACCTCCACGCCCCCGCAATCCGCTTTCTTTTACAAGCTGAATGACTTCTGCCCGATCCATTGCCAAAACTTTTCGCAAAGCATTAAAGCCGCCATGTGCAGAATATTCACTCATATCCAGCGGATTAATAACACCCCGATGTTCGGTAGCAACAGGCATCTGCCGATCGAGAAAACCGGACACCATTTCTTCTCTCACATCCAATGCATATCGCTCAACACCTTCCCATGCCTCATCAGTCTGCATTTTCTCCAGAAAACTGTACGATTTTGCCTTGAGACGCCCTAGTAAGCTTTTCGATTTAAAGTGCGAATTGATAATGTCGGAGACCTCATTCGGTTTCACCCGAGCATATAACTTGTGATTTTTCTGCTCGTCGATTACTTCGAGCAATGGAACTTGGTGGCACATGCCAACGCAGCCTACATTTTTGAGCTGCAGGTTAATACCAGTTCCAATAATTGTATTTTCGACTTCCTGTTTAACTTCTTCGCTCCCACTTGCGACACAACAAGACCCCAGACCAATACGAATCTCCCCCTGAAACTCGCTGCCATCGGCATTACGAAATTGCTTCCGACCACCTAGTTTTCCAACCTGGCTTTCAAAATCAGCGATTACCGATTCTACTTTATCGGAGGTCACATGTCCGTAAGTAACATCGTCGACCTGAACTACGGGAGCCAAAGTACAGCAGCCCAAACAAGCAACTTTTTCCAACGTATAAGTTCCCGTGTTATCGGTCAGCTCACCATCGGTCAGTTTAAAATGACGTTTAAATGAATCGTACACCTGCATTGCCCCTTTTACATGGCAAGCTGTTCCAACGCATACTTTAATCATGTGGCGACCCGCCGGTTTTAACCTGAATTGCGAATAGAACGTTGCCACTCCGGTGATATTTTCGGGGGTGATATCGGTATGTGTAACCAGGTGACGCAAAGCCTCTTCGGGTAAATAATTGAAGCGATTCTGAATTTGCTGTAAAATCGGTATCAGCGACTTCTTACTATGTCCCAGTTCTTGAATAATCTCATCAACCTGTTGGGTAATATTTTGAATTTCTTCTGCCATATCAATTTGCTCCAATGCAATAAAGTTTTTCAACTCCACGTAAATACATTTTGCCATTTGAAAAGATGGGCGTACTAAACGCTTTTTCGCCTAAATTCGATTCAGAAACCAAGCTAAATTCTTTGGCCATTTTCGCGACGTACATATTTCCACTCATATCGATGGCATACAAATTTCCATCGGCGTAAACCGGCGAGGAATAAAAACCGGCTGCGGCTTCGTATTCCCAGCATTTTTCGCCGGTCTTTGCATCGTAACAAGCTAGTACGCCATAACTTGTTGCAACCACCAACAAGCCGTTTGTTGCCAGCGGACTGGCTGCTTCGGGCAGATATTCCTGCTCTTCCCAGATAATTTCCGGCGTTGAACCCGGCTTTATGGCAGCCAAGGTAGCGTATTCGTTTGCAGCATAAACCAGTCCATTTGAATAGGCTATCGAAGGACCTACTTCACCCATCATACAATCAACCGACCACAATTCCTTTCCTGTTTCGGGATCGTAACCGGCAACCAATGGATCAGCCGTCAAAATGACTTCATCCCGCGAGCCTGTGTTAACCAGTACCGGCGATGCCCAGGAGATTTTCACATTCCTGGTGGTCTCCCATTTTGGTGAACCATCGGCAGTAGAAAGAGCGATCAACTTTCCCCCTTTGTTGGTATCATATTGAATCAGTAATTTGTCCTTATATACGATCAATGACGACGAATGACCGTAGTGATTATCTGGAACGCCCAGATTTTTACTCCAAACACGTTTGCCTGAGAAATCCAGCGCAACGACATCACCTGTCGCAAAAATCGCAAAAACAAAATTACCGTTTGTAGCAGCAGTAGACGCAGCCAACCCCGTATCCTCAGTAACTTTGGGCATTTTAGCCGGTGATCCGGGAATATTGTCTGCCGTTGCCTCCCAGAGTAGTTTGCCCGAATTTTTATCGAAGCAATAAATCATTCGCGCTGCATTGTCTGCTCCGGTCAGGAATAGTTTGTCATTCCAAAGTACCGGCGAACTGTATCCGTGTTTCGGAACTTTCACACTCCACAAAATATTTGTTCCCGATGCTCCATCGAAAGCCTTTGTAAATCCTTTTTGGTATGTGATCCCATCGCCATCCGGTCCACGAAAGAATGGTACATTTTTCCTGATTTCTTCCTTGCCGGGCAGTTTTGACGCTGTTGGCTTTGGAGCGATGTCCACTTCCTGTTTCAACTCAACCTTCTCGCTTTGCGCGGCCTGAGTAAGCTCTTCGCTTACTGTCTCAACGCTATTCTCATCCGTTTTAATATTTTCGACTACTGAATCAGCCACTACAACCGAAGTTTCATCAATTGGCTGCGCGACAATTAACTCGACAGATGAGTTAACGTTTGTCTGAACCTGGGCAACGGAATCGTATCGATCCAACAGATTATTGGAAAAGAAGCCAGACAGCAGAGCCAACAGGAACATTCCGACTCCTGCATAAATGACACCGTTTCGGGCGATTTTTTTATCCAGAAAAGGATTCTTTTCGATCGAATCGAGTTCATCGAGATCGTTTCGCAGTGCTTTTTGCCATTGGAGCGCCAAAACCAAGATCAAGACACCCAGAATTAGCATCCAACTACCGGTGCGTATTTGCCATTGGCTGGTGAAATAAGCTTTCCGAATCAACAAGTCCAGTGCACGAATATTTTCTTTCAACACCTCATCGTTCGGATTTTGGTGAAGCTGCTCAACCAAGGCTTTAAGAGCAGGGCTTTCCAACGGATCGATTGATTTTAGCTGAATAAAATTGGCAATCAGCATCACACTAACAATCAAGCTAAAAATAGCGGAAGCCCAAGCCAGTCCACGAGCTATTTTCTTTTTATCATTTAGACTCATCATTCTATTAATTTTCTTTTTTTACCGGGCAATAATCCAGACAACGTGCACAACTCAAACAATTGGTTCTATCAGCTTCATAGTCGGTACGTCGACGATACGACGACAAGTTCACCAACACAAGACCAACCACCAAGCCAAGAAAAGCGCCCATCAACCATCCTCCCCAGTAAAACTGGCTCTCAATTTTTTGCGCTTCCAAAACCAGTTCGTCCATTGTTTTGCCCATCTGCATGAATGTTCGGGCATCTATATTGTCTTGATCAAATCGGACATCCGGATTGGCAACCAGCATTTCTGCCAGATAAACTGTTTTGTTGAATTTCGCCAACGTACTGTGTATCATCGATCCGGAAAGTCCGCCAATGCCCATCCACAAAGGGATAAACAGCAAATAATTCATCAATCGTTTTACATTGGTTCGGCGATTTCCCTCGTCGAGTTGTGGTTCTTCAATGGCACCAAAGGGGCACGAATTGGCACACAACTTACATTGAATGCACGCTGATGGAGTTATTGTCAAATGCTTTTTCGAGAAAGAAGACATCCATCCCAGCAAAACACCGTAAGGACAAAAGAAACGGCAGTATGGACGAGCGACAAACACGCCAACCAGCAAAAACAAAGCTCCGAGTAACAACATCTCAAAGGTTCCATCGAAACGAAAAAAGCCAACAAACGGATCGTACCGACAGATTAGAAACTCGGTTTTGGTGGCCGCATACAACACTGCCAGCGACAAATAAACGTATGGAATCAATCCTAAAACCTTTTGCAACCATCGGGGCAGTTCGATCGGTTTAAAAGCAACCAAGTCCTGAATTGCTCCAAGGGGACAAACACCTCCGCAAAATGTTCTTCCCGCGAAGAGCGCGACAATCAATGGAATCAGGAAAAACAGCAAGGCTGAAAGGGGTAAAATATAACTTGGATCGAAGATCGCTAGTACCACATTCTGAATGGATCCGATGGAGCAAATACAACCTTCACGATAAAATCCAAAATACAACAAGGAAAAGACAGAAGTCCATAAAACACCTTTGCGCGAGCGCCGCTTCAACACCAGCCAACTCACCAGCACTAATGCAGCTATAAGAACCAGCACATCCAGATATTCCAGGGCTAAACCTCGAGGAAGCGGTTGTTGTGTTGAAGGTTGAACGTATCCGGTTTCGAATTCGGGCTTCGGAAAGCGCTGCTGTTGGGCAAACGAACTAAGAGTCAGGCAGGCCACAAACACCATCAGGAACAGTTTTATCACTCTCTTTTTCATTCGTTAGCTGGTTGGGTTTTGTGTTTCGGATGAGTGTTGGTTATTCCAATCGCCTTTGATGAGATAGGGCTGCGAGGCAGGAACACGCTGAAAAGCTTCAGCCGGACATACCCGCGCGATGGAACATTCGTTGCAGTTTACACAAACATTGTGGCGCACCTGCAGATGTAGCGATCCGTTGCCAAATGCGGTGCACCCTTCAACACATATGCCGCACCCGATGCACAAATCTTCTTCAATTTCATATTCAAAATAAGGTTCTTCAACAAACTTTCGGCGAATGGCAGATGTCGGGCACAATTGGTTCTCAGCCGCGGTTGAACGGGCATTCGCATTTGGCTTGAGATACCCGCCACACAAATCACAATAGCCGCACAAATCGTATGCATGGACACATTTCACCGCTGAAGGAGTCATCACGCAATAGTCGGCACAACGCCCGCATGCAACACATTTAAACGGGTCGAGCTGCCAAACCGTATCATCGGCATGCACACGCAATGCCGCCATTCCACCGATGGTTGCCAGTCCAAAGCCCATCCCCAAACGCATGGATTTCCGGATGAACTCACGGCGGTTGGTTCGTTTATTTTTTTGCTTATCGTCGTTCATTTTTTCTGTTTTTCTGAGCTTGTTCCAAATCGCACGAAGCATATTTCCGGCAAGCTTTGCAGGCCTCGTTGTCGCTGCAAGTCCAGTCGATTCTATTATTGGCAGTCAGTACTACCACGCCTCCGGTTATAGCCGCCAGAATTCCAACGCGAGCCGATTGTCTGAAAAATTCTCGTCGGTTCATTTGTCTTGTTTTTTCAGTTCAAAAAATCGAATTTGATTACGGCTGAAATCCAACAGCACGACCCGTCCTTCGGCATCGACACAGACATCGGGAGCCGGACTGTCCTCGTCAAACTGATCTGGAGCAGCTACCACACCGAGGTAGCTGCCGTGCTGATCGTAAACTTTAACACGTACGATTCCTTTTTCGCTCGTAATAAATTTATCTTCAGCCGCCATGCTGATGTGCACCGGGTTACAACAACCGCTAAACCCCTCCGTATTCGCCGATGAGCTGCTCCATGATGTGCGAAAACTGCCGTCGGCGTTAAAGTTAATTAGGCTATGCTCGCCTGGATTCACCGCCCACAGAAACCCATCTTCACTCAAATCCAAATCGAAATGGGGACTAGGAATGGTGAATCCATCAATCCCTTTCTGCTCATCGCGTTCGCCTAGTTTGTTAATTAATTTACCATCACGCGCAAACTGAAGAATCAATCGATTTCCGGCATCAGCGACAAAAACAAAATTGTCGTCGACGGCCAATGAAGTCAAAACCGAACGCGGCCCCATTTCAGGCCAGGCCTGCTTTTGATCGCCGTTTTTTGAAAACTCCATAACCCGGTTATTAAATGCAAGCCAAATCGATTGATCAATAGCAATGGCTGTGGCTACCGCCGGTAGTGGCAATACTTTCAATATTTGCCCCGAGGTAGCAACAAAAACAAGGCTGCTATCAACTGCCACAAATAAGGTGTCGTGACTAATAGCCAAGGCGTGGCATTCGTCTGCTTTAAGCTGGATCGCCTTGGTTTCCTGATATAAGATCTCACTTGAATCAACTTTTGCATATTCCCCTAAATTCAACTCATAGGGATTTTTCACCGATTTGCCCTTGCGATTGTTGATAAAATCGCGGCCAATGATAGCGCTAATCGCGATCGCCGCAACGACCAGGAAAATATTGATTAGTTTTCGGTTTTTCATTTTTTCTATTTACTAATGTCGAGGCAAAACATGGTTTTCGAATCACGAAGCAAAAGCAAACCGTCGGCAATAGCTAAAGGTGCCCAGGCATCGTGTCCTTCAAATATTTTCTTTTGAGCCAGTTGAATATATTCATTGGCATCGGGTTTCACCATTGTCAGGGTGCCATCATCGCTCAGGATATACATTTTATCGTCTGCTATCAGATAGGGGCCAAGGCCAAAACGGCTGACTTTCCCGGATGTCCAGCGGACCTTTTGCACATCATTTGGATCGACACAGACCAACTGGTTACGGAATGCACCGCCATCTTTAGGTAAGATGCCATACACGAAACCTTTATACAGGATCGGCGTTTGCTGCTCACTAGCCAGTCCGTCTTTGGGAGCGTATTTTGTTAAAACATCAACCTTGAACCCCTCTCCTTCAGGCGAAACCTTAATTTCCATTCCTCCGGCTCCATAGCCTGCTGTCAGAAAAATCTTTCCGTCCGGAAAAATTAATGGAGATGGCGCCACTACCGAGAACCGCCATTCATCGCAATACCACAAGACAGTCCCTTCATCGTCTCCTTCGGCTGAAATGCCACATATACCTCCATTGGCGCTGTACACATACATCTTTTTGCCGTTTAATGTCATTGGCATAATGGAGGAATGGGACATGTTATATTGAAGGTCGTTTGGGCATTCCCAAAGCTTTTCACCCGTTTGCAGATCAAGAGCAATCATCAGTTTGCTTCCGGCCGGAGCCAGTATCACTTTTTCACCATCAATCATCGGACATTGAGCAGTGTACCACTGTGGAATTTCTGATCCATACTCTTTAACCAGGTCTATTCCCCAGAGATAATCGCCGGTATGGCGGTCGACACACATCACCTGGCAACGAGGTCCGATGGTGACCACATAGTTTTCGGTAACCGCCGGGACGGTGCGCGACATGCCGTGATTACGTTTGACATGAATTCCATACGACCGTCGCCAGATCTCTTTCCCATCTTCAAGCGAAAAACAGCGCAAAGCGTCTTCGCGTGCTTCCTCATCGTAGTCCATTAAGTACACCAGTCCTTTGTAAATTGCAGGTCCGGCGTGCCCTTCGCCAAGTTCAACCGACCATCGTATTTTGGGTTCATCAGCATTCCAGGAGTCCTTTAGGTTTTGCTTTTCACTGACAATATTATCGTAATTCGCTCCGCGAAAACGAGGCCAGGTCCCCGAAAAATTAGACTCTTTAGATTCACCAAAAAGTTGAAATTTCTCTCCAATTTTAATGATCTCCTGCACCAGACTTCCCTTTTCGCGATTGTCTTCACCAGGAGTACTCGGTTTCATTTTCTTTACCGGATCGTTGCCAAGCCAAAAAACAAACGCTGACAGCCCCATGAGGACTGCCAACACGAGCAATATATTTACAACGTTTTTCTTCACTTTAGTTTTTCAAATCATAAACCTGAAGCACATCACCGTGCCTCAAAAACAATTTTCCGTCGCCGATAAACAGATGCGCCCAATGTGGTCCAGCACCTTTTTCAACTTGAAACGAACTGATTACGTCAAACTTTTCCGGGGTAGGTTTCACAAGTGCCACCGTTCCGCGCTCTTCGTAGATATATAGCAAGCTATCGGCATATACGATTGTACCCTTGGTATTCCACTCCTGGTTGTAGCTAATCTCACCTGTTTTCCAGTTTTTACACAGCCAGTTTCCTTTTTTGTTATTTTCCCAGTTGGATCCGTAGATCCAGCCATTCATTTCGACTAAACCATGGTGGTGATTGTCGAATATAGTATCGGTGTACAATTCGTCGAAACCAGTCCGATCAGCATTCACTTTGAGCATTTTTGCCGGATAGTCGTAGCCCATCGACAGAAAGATCTCGTCTCCCTTAACAAGTGGAATATTTGTCCAGTTTAAACCATCCCTACGCCATTTTGACGCATCGTAGTATTTGTAATTCATTGGGACAGAGCCATCATCCGGATCAACAACTAGAAGATGGGTTGCCGTTTCGGACAGAATATAGCGTTTATCGTCTAAAACAAAAGTAGAGGGAGAAGCATACGAACGCTGGCCGCCAATGCTTTCCGTCTCCCAAACTGTTTCGCCTGTATATTTATTGAACGCAACCACAGTGGTTTTCTTTCCTCCGGGAGAGCATACAACCAGATCACCAACAACTAAGGGCGATTCGGATACTCCCCAGACATGCCAATCAGCTTCAAAATCGCGATCGACATTTTGTTTCCAATTGATCTGGCCACTTTCAGCATCCAGGCACACCAATTCGCCAATTCCACTAATGCAATAAATTCGGTTATCCTCTAGTGTAGGTGTACTTCGTGTATCGGGGAACGATTTTTTCCAGGATTCGCCATAAGCGACCTGCCATTTCTTTTCCCCATCGAAATTAATACAGGTAAGATAATCCAGTGTGTCAATCATTCCGCTGGCATAAATATACCGACCATTCGACACTACCGAAGAATATCCTTTCCCAATACCTTCAAACTCCAATAGCAGCGTAGGCCCATCAGAAGGCCATTGTTTCTGCAAGCCAGTGCATAAAAATTTACCATCCCGGGAAGGTCCCCGAAACTGGCTAATTTGGGCAAAGGCCGCCTGCAACGGAATACTGAGAAGAAGAAAAAGAACAACCTTATTCATTCGTCATTAGATTCAATGGTTAATCAAAAATTTGTCAGGCAGAAATTTTGTAAGCTATCAGCGATTTTCCATGCCGTACATAGAGCACACCGTTATGCACAACAGGATGTGCCCAATGCTGTGCAGTTCCGAGTTCGATTTTAGTCTTTGAAAGCACTTCCATTTTTTCGGAATTCATCTGCGCCAAAGCTAATTCGCCGCGATCGGAGTAAAGAATGAATTTATCACCGGCCATTATGATGACGCCATTTCCAATTTCGGTAGACTGCCATTTTACGTCACCATTTTTCCAATCCAGACAAAACCATCCCCGGTTCCGGTGTCCCGATCCGTAAATCATACCATCATCGAATATGGCACCTCCCATTTGGTTATCCATTTGATTAGTACTCCAGACTTTTGTCACAGCCGAGCCGTCTTCATTCAAATGCAGGCGTACGCCACCTTGGCCGTATCCGCTGAAGCAATAGAGGTCGCCATCCTGAAAGATGGGAGTATTTGGGTGAATATTATACTGATTTGGGTGAGGATAAGTCCATAATACTTTACCATTGGCTGCATCAACAGCAACAATGTCGTTTGCCATGTGCGAAACCAGCAATTTTCGTCCTCCTTTTTCCACTAATTTTGGAGTACAGTAAGCCGAAAGATTTTGGTTTCCGGCACTTTTCCAGATCAAATCACCGTTAAGTCGATTCAAGGCCACAAAGTTAAATTCTTCACCGCCTGGCGTGAAATAGAGGTGATCGCCATCAATAAAAATTGACTGAGTATAGCCCCATCTGGTATTCTCCGATTTATAATCCTCTTTCATCCGCCTGTTCCAGACTTGCTTGCCTGTTTCCAAATCAAGGCAATAGAGAACGCCAAATCCACTAACCATGTAGGCTGTATTTCCAATAATAGCCGGAGTTGAACGGGAACCGGGAAAACTTTCGTTAAACTCATTTCCGTAAGCCACCTTCTTCAATAATTCACCATTCTCGCTTATTATGTAGATATAGCCAATGCTATCTTCCATGGCCGAGCAGTAAATTTTACCATTCGTGAACACCGGCGATGAAAATCCATCGCCTAATCCATCGAAATGCCAGATTATTTCAGGACCAGTTTCTGCCCATGCAGGCAAAATTTGAGGAGCCGGGTATTTTGCATCAGAATTAACACCCCGCCATGGGGAGCTTTCTTGTGCCGAAAGTTGCAATGCAACGACACAGATAAACAGCAGACTAATAATTTGTTTCATTGATAAAGTTGATTTTTTACTCTCAAATTTATCAATACTCCCCCACAATCTAGAATTTGAGCCTCAATTTAATAAGTTTCTAAATAGTTAGAATCATTAACAAATAAAAAACCTGAAACAACCAGCTTTAATTGAGTCGGTTACTCCAATTCTTTATAAGATGGCACTTGCCTTCTTATCTGGAAACACGAATAATTTTGAACTCAGTTCTTCTGTTTTGCGATCTTCCGTCTGGGGTATCGTTCCCGGCAATGGGGCTACTGTATCCGTAGCCTTTGTAGGTTAGTCGGGCTTTTTCGATCCCGGAATTTGCTAAATACAGGTAGACTGCCTTCGCTCTGTTTTCGGAAAGAATCTGGTTATAATCCTCCGCCCCAACATGGTCGGTGTGTCCACCGATTTCAATTTCAACGTTCGGATTTTGATTTAAGAACGCAATAAGTTGCCCCAACTCTGCTTTTGACTGAGTCAGCAATTCATACGAATCCGTTTCGAAGAAAATATTCCGCAGCACAGCCGAATTGCCAACTTGCACCGGACTTAATTGAATTTGAAGTATGAACGGATCATTTACGTCGCGACTCTGTTTCAGGGCAAAATTTTCGGAGAAAAAGAGATAACCCGTTTTTGAAACATTAAAGGCATATTCCTTTCCCATGGGCAGACACATCAAAAATTCGCCATTGCCCAAGCCTGTTTCGGTTTTAGCGATTAGCCGGCTCGTTTCAATATCCATCAATTCAACTTCCGCGCTGAGTGGATTACCACTTATCCGATCAACTACGTATCCTTTAACATAGGATACCGGAATCGGCTGAACGTCTTTATTCAGTTTAAAACGATAGATATCAATCCCTTTTGAGCCTGGTCGGTTTGACGAATAGTATGCATTAGTTCCGGAGGCGTCGACAATCATTCCACGTTCGTCAAGAAAAGAATTGATAGGATACCCTAAATTTACTGGCTTCGACCAGCCAAGATCATCTTTAAAACGGGTTTGGAAGAGGTCTGCTTGTCCTAATCCGGGCCAGCTATCGGAGGCAAAGTACAATGTTACTCCATCAGCATGGATAAAAGGCGACATTTCATTTCCAGTGGTATTGACAGAATCGCCCAGATTTTTCAACTCGCCCCAAACTGGTCGTCCATTGGAGCTGAACCCATTCAATTGACATTGCCATATGTCCATCCCACCAAAACCACCTTTTCGGGAACTTGCAAAATAAAGATATTCTCCATTCGCGGAAACTGAAGGTTGCGATTCCCAGGCAGCGCTGTTTACCGGAGCGCCTGCATTTTCAGGCTTCGTCCAATAGTCGTCAATCCGGCGGGAAAAATAAATATCGCAACTCCCCTGCCCTCCGGGTTGATTACATGCTGTAAAAAAAAGTAGCTTTCCATCGGCCGAAATACTCTGTGCTCCTTCATTTTGATTTGTATTGATCGTGGTAATCGGCTGAGCACAATCCCAGACACTATCGTTAAATACCGATTCATAAAAGTCTTCCTGATAACGCGGCAGCAGTTCATTTTTGTGGTTGCCGATCGGTACAAGGCGAGTAAATATCAAGGTCTTTCCATCAATTGTTAATGAGGGCCAATATTCATCCAATTCTGTATTTACCGCATCGCCCATATTCTCGGCATTAAACGGAACTTCGTTTCGCACCAACTCTGCAGCATATTTACAGTCAACGATCCGCTGCTCTGCTTTACTTGTCAGGGTACCAGCCGCGCCTGTTGCTATAAAATGCTCATAGGCATCTGATGCATTTTCATATTCCCCAATCCGGTAAAAAGCGTTTCCGAGGACATAATAAGCCTTTGGGAATTTAGCGGGATCAATTGAAATTGCTTGTTGTAAAGCTGCTATTTGGAGTTCCGTCGAATCGATCTCGTTGTATATGTCAGCGGTCAATAATAACGCGTCAACAAATTGAGGATCCTTCCGAATTGATTCGTCTAAGCTTGCAAGCGCCTTTAGATTCTCTCGCTTGCTATATAGCATCTTGCCTTCCTCAAATAGTTTGAGAGCCTTTTTGCTTTGGGCAGTGCTTTCAAACGAGAAAAAAATTACCATGAGAAAGACAGCCCATCTTAAACAATTCCTTTTTCCATGCCCCCAGAAGTAGGGTTTGCATTCAGTTATATTTTCAGTTTTTTTCACATTCATTAATTCAGGTGCATGAAACAAATATAGTCAAGCGCATTTTGCGATCGTACAGATCTATTCAAAAAAAATAAACAGGAATTAAAGGAAATGGTATTTTTACGGCAAAAAAGTGATTCGAAACCCGGTTTCCGTTTTTCATTTTAATCCGACCTGCGAACTTGCTATCGCCAATGGTTCCTCCTACTATATGCCACCAGCTAGGCTTCGGAAATTCGAAACCGATCTGGATGCTATAATGGGTGTTTTGGGCAATGAGAATGATTTCGTCATTTGTGAACATTTGCCGGCCCCTGAGTTTATCAATCAATTTAAAATGCTGGGATGGAAACTTCCTGCCTATAAAACGTTGGAACAACTTGAGGCATACCTCTCAAGCCATCCTGAAATTTCATTCAATCATAAACCATGGGGACATAGCCCGGCTGAATATAACTTGTTTCGTTGCTTACACTTGGACGACCAGCTATGGAATGAGAACAGGAAACAGTTATTTGAACGTAAAACAGCGGTCACTTTTTTACAGCAGTTCCTGAACCAAAACGGGTTGCCGAGTTGTATCGGATCGGATATCAACCAACAGCAAATTCAGTCTGAAGAAGAGATTGAGTCCCTGCTGGCAATTTCGCATCCACTTGTATTAAAAGCTCCGTTAAGTTCGTCGGGACGAGGCTTGCTGGTGATCAGGAGAACTAAGCTAAATGAGGCTAATCAACAGTGGATCAGAGGCATTCTTGCACAACAGGGATATCTGATTGCAGAACCTTGGCTCAACAAACAGATTGACCTCTCATTTCAGTTTGAAATTGAAGCAAACGGAAACGTTCGCTATCTGGGAACTAGCTATTTTCAAACTAACACGAACGGACAATATAATGGTCACTATTTAAATTTTCATCGAAATCATCAATTTCCTATCAAAACTGAAATGATCGATCGTATCGGTGAACGACTTAGTGAAGAGTTGGCAAATTCAGCGTATACGAAATTTCACATGGGTATACTGGGTATTGATGCGTTGATTTATTTAGACACGGACGGACAAATCAAGCTACATCCTTGTATTGAGATTAATCCCAGGTACACAATGGGATATTTGAGTCAGCGAATTGAAACGAAGATTCATCCGGAAGCCTACGGTAGTTTTAGCATTAACTACTGGCCGCAAGCGAACTATGAAAATTTTATTGAAATGCAGTCGGCAAACAACCCGATGGAGTATACTAATGGGCTACTCCGCAAAGGCTTTCTTTCGTTGACTCCGGCCAATGAACAAACAAAATTCGGTGCTTACATTGAACTATTTTAAATGCTTTTGGATCGCATTCATCAATGCAGTTAAGCGAACTGGCTTTGCCATAAAGTAGTCGCAGCCGGCTTCATAGCTTTTCGATTCTTCGCCCGACAAAATGAATGCGCTTTGTACGATAATACGAATGGCTGGATTCATTGTTTTGATTTGCCTTGTCGCCTCAAAACCATCCATCTCCGGCATATCCAGATCCATTATAATTAGCTCAATCCCTGGCTCTGATTTAACGACCGAAAGCGCTTCCATGCCATTTTTTGCCCAATAACTTGAAGCATTATATCGCCCCAATGCAATTTGATAATAATAAAGGCTTGTTTCGTTATCCTCTACTACCAGAATTTTCTTACCCGTCAAATCTATTTTTTCAGTTGGTAACATACGACTAATAAAAATGTGTTTAAACTCGGTTTAAGTTTAGGTTTCTTTTTAAAACCATCTCAAGTTCAACTGGTTTAAATGGTTTCCCCAGATGATCGGTCATGCCACTCTCTAAATATAGCTTTGCATCTTCGCTGTATTTATTCGCGGTCATTGCGACTATTGGAATGGGGTGATTGTTGCCAGTTTCAGATTCAATTTTACGAATTTCCTGAGTTGCTTCAATACCATCCATCTCAGGCATTTGCACATCCATCAAAATCAGATCGAAATGCTCCTTTCGATACATTTCTAAAGCTTCGATCCCATTTTGCGCCAGCACCACATTGTGTCCTAGTTTTTTGACGCTTATCATCGAAACCTTGGCACTTATTTCATTATCTTCTGCCAATAAAATTTTCAAAGGCTCTTCAAATGCACCAACTATTTCGCTGGTGTCCCCGCCTTCAACATCCATGGTAGTTAGCTCAAATACAGCAGTAAACCAAAAACGGGATCCTTTGCCAAGTTCACTATCAACGTTAATTTCCCCGTTCATCATATGTACCAAGCTCTTACTTATTGCCAACCCTAAGCCCGTACCGCCATATTTTCTGGTTGTTGATGAATCAGCCTGTGTGAAAGACTGAAATAATTTAACCCGATTTTGAGGGGCTATTCCGATTCCGGAGTCTTCAACCTCAAATTTCAATTTATAATTTTCACCGATAATTTTATCCAGGCTAACATCTAACTTAACATAGCCGCGCTCGGTGAATTTAATGGCATTGTTCAATAAATTAATCAAAATTTGCCTCAGTCGAAGAGGATCTCCAACAATTGTTTTAGGAACCGAGTCGCCAATGCTAACTATAAACTCGAGCTTACTCTGCTGTATTTTGTAGGCGAGTAATTTCTTAACATTTCCAATCTCCTCCCGGATGTTAAAGGCAATTTTTTCAAGAGAAATTTGCCCTGCCTCTATTTTTGAAAAGTCTAGAATATCATTAATAATCATCAACAAAGTCTCGCCGGAAATCTCTATAATATTAAGGTATTCTCGTTGATCCTTGTCTAGCTTGGTTTGCTTCATTATATCAACCATTCCTACAATTCCGTTTAAAGGAGTTCTGATTTCGTGCGACATATTTGCCAAAAACAATGATTTAGCATTTGCCGCTTTTTCGGCGATATCTTTTGATGCCCGAAGCTGATCCTGAGCACGTTTTATCGCCAAATGCAGCTCAATACGAATAATTAACTCTTCTAGTTTGAATGGTTTTTGCACGTAATCGAACTCTCCTGGCCGAAACATCTGAAGTAACCGACCTTCATCTTCGACGGGCGTAATAAAAATTAACGGCACACCCGGCAGTTGAATTTCGTCCTGAATTTTCCGGCTAATTTCAATGCTGTTGGTCGCTGAAAGCTCTACATCAAGTACTATTAGATCAAATTTCTCACGAGTTGTTTTCAAGACTGTTGTTTGAGTAATATCCATCCATACCGACAAATAACCTCTGCTGATTAATGCAGAACGTAATTGTTCTATATTAATCATTGAATCAGAAACTATTAGTATTACTGGTGAATGCCTCTTCTCTGTCATTTTAAACGAGCTAAATAGAAATATGAACCGTCTGTTGAAAACCGCTTTTTATTTTATCTGTCAACAAGTTAAGTCTTTTTTATAGTTTAGCTAGCAATTTTGCGGTGATTATTTCACCCAAAACTGAATACGAATCAAAAAAAAAGGTTGACTTCTGTCAACCCGTTTTTCTATTAAGAACTAGTCAATTTTGCGTTTTATACTACAGCCAATAGGCTTTGTTTCAGCTGTGACAATAGGTTCACCTTTAGCTAAACTTGTAATCGCATCTTTCAAATAGTTTTGTTTTACCTCCGATGCATTTTTGAAGTTGTCGTCAATTGCTCCTTTGAAAACCAGCTTAAAATCGCGATCAAACAAAAATACATGTGGTGTGGTTTGTCCGCCAAAAGCATTTGCTACCAGACTCTCCTTGTCGACCAAATACGGGAAATTGTAATTCTTCTCAGATGCATGTTTCTTCATGGCTTCCAGCGAATCGTCTCCACTTCGTTTCATGTAATTCGAATTTAACATCACCAGACCGACATTGTTGTTGTTGGCCCACTCAGCAATCCCGTTGTAACGATCTTCCCAGGCTATCACAAACGGACAGGTATTACATGAGAAAATTACGACAAGTCCATTCTCCTTTTTCAAATCCAACATCGAAAAATTCTCGCCTGTGGTTCCTGTCATCTTAACGTCCGTATGAGGGGCCTTATCGCCCAACTTCAACTGGTTAACTTCTGCCACCGCCAGACCAGCGATCAATAAAAAGCAAATCGCAAATAAACCTTTCATAACTATTAATTGTATTGATTATGCAGTTCAAACAAACGTATTTTTCGCATTGTTTAAAAATCGATTTTATAAATTCTAAATAAATTGTTAATGCTCAGAGACATCCGCAAAAATTATCAGAAAAGTGAGCTAATTGAAGCTAAACTGCCTGGCGAACCAATTGAGTTTTTTCAACGATGGTTAAACGAAGCAATTCAACATGAGGAGGAAGAACCAACAGCCATGACTTTATCAACGGCAGTTAATGGTGAACCCGATTCGAGAATAGTTTTGCTGAAAGGAATTGATGAATCAGGCTTTGTATTCTTCACAAACTACCTAAGTACAAAGGGAAAGCAGTTGAATGAAAACGGCAACGTTGCCCTAAATTTTTTCTGGCCTAAGTTGGAACGACAAGTCCGGGTAAAGGGATTCGCCAGAAAAATGGATGATGATCAATCTTCCGACTATTTTAAATCGAGGCCACGCGATAGCCAGATTGGCGCATGGGCTTCTCCTCAAAGTCGAGAAATCTCATCGAGAGAAGAACTGGACAACAACTTTGAGTACTATGTGAAACATTTTAAGAAACGCGAAATCAATAAACCGTCCAACTGGGGAGGATATTTGGTAAAAGCGGTTGAAGTAGAATTCTGGCAAGGTCGCCCTAACCGATTACACGATAGATTCAGATATTTTTTGAATACTGAAAATGCCTGGGAAATAAAAAGGTTGGCTCCGTAGCTAGCCAACCCAACTTGAATCCTTCTTATTTTTAGATATTGACCAGGTCGTTTTTAAGTGCATAGATAATTACCTCGACAATATTTTTTGATCCGGTCTTTTCCATCAAACTCGCCCGGTGCTTCTCGACTGTTCGATCCGAAATTGATAGTTCGTCTGCGATAATCTTGATTGGCAGTCCTTTACAGGATAGAGTAAGTACTTCTTGCTCCCTTTTCGAGAACAATTTCTCCGCCCCCTGGGTTTTCACATTTCCGGAGCGAGCAGCCGGAAAATCAAAAGCTCGTTGCAATTTCACCGCTAATTCACCACTAACAGCGACTTTTTCCTCAGACAATATAGAAACCAACCTTTCATATTCAGGTTGATCCAACGTTTTCATGCCATCAACCGGAGCAAGCAAACCTATAAGGAAGGTGAATCCTTTATATTTTTGACTTGTTGTTACATATAGCTTAAACTTGTCGGCCGTACGATTTGGAGTTGTTATCTCGATAACTTCGTCGAAATTTTTTATTAAACCATTGGTACATTTGAATATTTTCGACTGTATGGCTGCATAGCTATCTTTATTGATGAAATCTCTAATTGTTAGCCTTTTAATATCATCGGCACTAATCCCGATCATTTTCGAGAAAGCTTCGTTGATTTCGTAAATGGTATCGCCATCAAATAGAAAAATTCCATTAGGCGAAAGCTCAACCAATGCCCTGTAATCACTTTTACCGGCATTCATCAGTTTTTCGTATTTCGCCATTCGCACTTTAATCGACTTCAAAAGTTCTTCGTTACTAAAGGGCTTAACAATATAGTCGTCAACTCCCAGCTCCATACCAAGTCGAATCTCCTCCAAGTCTGATTTACCTGAAATGTATATAAACGGAATTTTATTCGTTACAGAACTATCATTTAGGATATTATAAACCTGATATCCATCAATTGGCGACATGTTTATATCACATAAAATTAGGTCAGGACCGTACTCATAAGCTTTTTGAATACCTTCTGCACCCGAATTTGCAATTTCCGCATCATAGCCACTCAACGAGAGCACATTTTTCAATGTTTTGGATAAGGCATGATCATCTTCAATGATTAATACTTTTTTAGCACTCATGGTTACGAATCTTAATAATAAACGTAGATCCTTGATTCAACGTACTTGTAAAATCAATATCCCCCTCAAGTAATTCAATACACATTCTAACAATTGCTAATCCTATACCACATCCAGAGATCATTTTTACATTGCTGCATCGTTTAAAAGGCTCAAAAATTAAGTCTTTCTCATCTGCAGGAATCCCAATCCCATGATCTTCAATTGTTATTACCAGTTCATCTTTAACAGACGAAAGTTTCAACTGGACGTCTTCTGATGAAAAATTCAAAGCATTTACCAGAAGATGTTCCAAACAGCGCTTTAGTAAAACTTTATCTGTAAAAAAAGGATCACTCAAATTCTCTTTTGTCACCTGAATACGGTTGTGGTTGAACTCACTACCTGCGACTTTTTCAACTAGTTCATTGATAAATGTTACCAGATCAACACCGCTATAATGAACCTTAACCTCGCCTTTAAAAGCCGTATTCAAGAAATACACACTCTCTATAAAATCGGTCAACGAACCAATGGCTTCTTCACATAACAAAAATGTGTCATTCACCATCGTATCATTCAATTCGTAATTGAATGATTTTAAAAGCTGCACATTAGAACTAATAATCGAAAGTGGCGTTCTCATCTCATGAGAAATCAAGCTGATTATCTGCCTGCCGGATTTTAACTCCGCCAGCCGAACCAGCTTCTTTAATTCGTCCGTATTACTATCTTTCAAACTAAAAGTCATGTCTGTGCTTTTCAAATTTACCACCTATTCTCTATTTTTCTCGCATATAATAGCCAATATTTCACTAACATCCTTTCTGTTTATTTATGATTGATGCTATTTCTTTACGAATCACGAGAGAAAATGGAACAGTGTTCTTAACCTGCCACAATTTATACTCTTAATCCGACATATGGGTTAGTAAATTCAATAAATTCACATAATATTCACGTTTCAGTAATGTCCTCAGGGCTTAGAAATCTAAAGAGTTGAATGATCATTGAATGGTGTACGTCGCGAATATCCAATATAAGTTCAAATAGTTACAACTTAATTTACCAGAAGTTTGTTCGAATGAAGTCTAACTTTTTGTGAATATTGTATATTCGCAAAAAAAACTTTAAAAGCATGATTCCAAAAATAAAATTTCAGGGTGAGAACTTTATCTTATTAGCCGGCCCTTGTGTCATCGAAGGTCGTGAAATGGCCTTTGAAATAGCCGAGAAGATTTTAAATATCACGACCAAGTTGCATATTCCGTTTGTTTTTAAAGG
This sequence comes from Mangrovibacterium sp., assembly GCF_041596335.1. Taxonomy (GTDB): domain Bacteria; phylum Bacteroidota; class Bacteroidia; order Bacteroidales; family Prolixibacteraceae; genus Mangrovibacterium. The sequence goes on from NZ_JBFHIT010000002.1 coordinate 220,401, forward strand.
TTCATATCGCAAAGCGAATCGTTCTCGGATTGATTCCTTTACCGGAATTGGGGATGAAATGGCCTTGCAAATTCTCAAAGATGTAAGTGATAAATTCCAAATTCCAACTGTTACTGATATTCATTCGGCAGCAGAAGCAGCTCTGGCGGCTCAATATGTTGATGTACTCCAAATACCTGCCTTTTTATGCCGACAGACAGATCTTCTGATTGCGGCTGCTGAAACCGGGAAAGTAATCAATATCAAAAAAGGTCAGTTTCTATCTGCTGAAGCAATGCAGTTTGCAGTCAATAAAGTTCGCGATTGCGGTAACGAAAAGGTAATGCTTACCGAACGAGGAACAACTTTTGGTTATCAGGATTTAGTTGTTGACTACCGTGGAATACCGGTTATGAAACAAAACAATTGTCCGGTTATATTGGATGTTACGCATTCGCTACAGCAACCAAATCAAAGTAGTGGTGTTACCGGAGGGCGCCCTGAATTGATTGAAACCATCGCCAAAGCGGGTATTGCTGTTGGTGCCGATGGTATTTTTATTGAAACACATCCAAACCCAGCTGTTGCAAAATCGGATGGAGCTAATATGCTTCAGTTGGATCGCCTCGAGGAACTACTGACGAAACTGGTTCTATTGAAAAAAACGGTTGACCAATTGTAAAGACCAGTTAGTAATTGGCTGTTATACAACTAAACAGTTCGGGTTCAGCGATTTTGTGATGACAGACTCAAGGTGCCGAACGAAGAAGAAGGCCAGATCAAATTCGAAAAAACACTACCAACATAGCAATGCAAATACCAACGGATGTGACTGCCATGTCCGTTGGCTTATTTGCTGCATAGTTCGATGATTGCTAGGGTGCCTGGGAATCCCCACCCCTAACTCACGACAACAGCTAGCCATCTTTACTTAAATTCAAAGAGACACTTGGAATCGATGAACGTGACCTTTTTTTTCAGAGCGACACATCGGGGTTCTGCTATAGGCTTGTCATCGAAAACGGACTAATACTCCGGTCAGAAACATGCACCAAATATCAATTTTTCACCATATCCATCTAAAGTATGGGAATCAAGTTTAATATCTGAAGAAGTGTATTAAATTTGAGCTTGGCGATTAGCCTTGATTAAAAACGATCGACTCCATTGAAATTTTATTTTGATCAAACATATTCTTTCCTGTTTCTCATTCTGGCAGCTTTGCTGGCGGCGTTGTTTGTATATTTGGTTTATCAATCAAAATCGCAACGAGATTTCTATAACAAGAGCCAATTGACTTTGTTAATGTCGGTCCGATTTGTAACTCTCTTTTTGGTGTGCTTTCTACTGCTAGGTCCCGCGATTCAATTGTATCAGCAACACAAGATTCGTCCGGTACTTGTATTTGCAACCGACAACTCCGCGTCACAAAAGGAGCAGGCAGACATCTGCGAAGAGCTTATAAATAGGGCAAAAAACGAATTAGAAAATTTCGACATTGACTATTGGGCTTTTGGTGAAACCGCGCGTGAAACGGCAAAAAATGATTTTGCCGATAGTCGGTCAGACTACGGCAACCTACTCGAAGAAGTACAGAAAAGTTACCTCCCCAATACCGTTTCGGCGATGGTTCTGGTCGGAGACGGAATTTTCAATTCAGGAATAGACCCCAGATACAGTAGCCGCAAAGTGCCCTATCCGATATACACTGTTGGGCTTGGTGACACCATACAACAAAGCGACGCTGCCATTTTGAAAGTCGCAAACAATCCTTCTGTATTTCTGGGTAACTATTTTAATATTGAAATAGACCTCATGTATCGACAACTGTCTACAAATAGCTCTAGACTAAGCATTTGGCAAGAAGAACAGTTAGTGTATGAATTGAACTTGGAAATTGAGCGAGATAATTTTTTCACACAACGTTTTGTGCAGTTGAAAGCAGAAAAGAGTGGAATACTGAACTTCCGTATTGAACTAGATCATTTTGAGGGCGAGCAAAACACAGCTAACAATAGCTACGAATTTTCAATCCAGGTGATCGACCAAAAACAAAAAATATTAATCGTCGCCCATGGTGCCCATCCTGATATCGCTGCAATAAAAAAAGTTCTTTCCCCGCAGCAAAGCTATGAAATCACGCACATCTCAAATGCCCAAAGTCATCCGGATCCGGCCGATTTCGATTTAGTGATTCTGCACCAATTACCGGACAATAATGATGCGAATAGCCCATTCATACAGAAAATCATTCAATCGAAGAGGCCTGTTCTTTGGATCATTGGATTACAAACATCACTGGCCCGAATAAATGGCTTGCCCCTTGGATTTAGTTTCGACAACCAGCGTGGATATGAATACTCAAACGCAGTTTTAAACACTGATTTTAACTTGTTTAAATACGAAAAATACTGGCACGATCAGTTTTCGAATTGGCCTCCATTACATGTTCCGTTCGCCGATATTCGCTTAAAGGGTGATTGGCAAGTTTTTGCCGATCAACAAATTCACCAAGTCGAACTATCACGCCCGCTAATCTTTGTCGGACGTGAATCGGGTGCTAAATATGGGGTATTTGCCGGAGAAGGGATCTGGAAATGGCGGATGCATGATTTTGTACGAAACAACTCCACCGAAATCTTTGATGGATTTATTCATAAAATAGTTAATTACCTGATTTTAAAACCAAATGAAGATAATTTTACGATTTTAACCCAAGCATATTTAGACGAAGACCAAGCAATAAAGTTCGATGCTGAACTATTAAATGAAAGCTTTGAGCCAATTACTGATCCTGATGTTTCACTTAAAATAACTTCAAACGACAGCGTTAGCTACGACTATGTATTTGATAAGTCAAACGACGGATACAAATTGAATATTGGCAAGTTCCCCGCAGGAACCTATGCTTATGAAGCGAATACTCAGTTGGGAAAAATCCAGTACCGTGAAAATGGATTGTTCCAGGTTAATCGAATACAGCTTGAACAGGTCGATTCGAAAGCGAATTTCAATGTGTTATATCAAATAGCAACTGCCAGTAATGGTAAATTTGTGCCGAAAGAAAACTTTTCATCCTTATTGGATCAGCTGAAATCTCTTGCTGAAGCGAGAAAGCAAAAAGTAAAGCAACTTATTTTTAAGTCGTTAATTTCACTGAAGTGGTTGGCTATTTTTATTTTATTTTTGTTCGCCTTGGAATGGTTTTTGAGAAAATATTGGGGATCCTACTAAATAGCTCTCGAAGATTTTCTATCTTTCATTGTCTTAATTTGACTCAAATTATTTGCCCATCATGAAAATACCAAAAGATAAAAAGCTCCTGATCAAATCGTTAATCCTGATGTTGTTTCTAACATCATGCGCTACTCCATATCGGTCGCTACTAATTGAAACCGCGAGGCCATCATCACAGCTTCTACCCGATAAAATCAGAAGCCTAACGCTTGTAAACCGATCAATAACAGGCGACTTCAAAAACTTCAACGAGGATAGTATTCAACAGTATTTTTTTAATCGAGGCTTCGATTTCGATGCCGTAGTACTGGACAGTATTGCTGCAGACACAACACTAAGAGCATTAGGTGAATTGCTCTTTGAATCCGGAAGATATGATGTTGTAATCCCAGAGGAACGTAATTTGGATCGCAACGCCAAGTTTTATATGGTTCCGGAAAGCTTAGATTGGGATGAAGTTTCAAGATTGTGTGCCGAATTCAACACCGATGCTCTGTTGGTAGTTGAGCGTTATTTTAATAAAATAATGACCGACTATGATATAAACGTATTTCCTCAGTACGCCTCCGCTTCTATTAATTCGAAGTACGATGCTGTTATAAAGATATATGACCCATTGAAAAAAGAAATTATTCGGCATTTTTCCGTTAGTGATACCATCTCGTGGCAAGATGCAGATGGTTCGACAAAGAAACTATTTGCCCGGCTCCCTTCAATTAAGGAATGCTTGATTCAAACCGGTATACAGGTAGCCTTGGATATCGATGACCGCCTTTCGCCCAACTGGGCCAAAGAAACCCGCATCTATTTTTTGCTTGAAGATACAGATCAGTCGCAGATTAGCCTTATTGCCAGAGAACAAAGATGGCAGGAAGCCTATGATTATTGGTTGACCTTTTCTACCTCCAGCAAAAAATCGATCAAGAGCAAAGCTGAATTTAATCTGGCATTGGCATCTGAAATGTTGGGTAATTTAGAATTAGCCATCGAATGGGCCAATAAATCATACTACACCAAGTACATGAATCAAACGAACAATTATTTGCTAAAGCTTAAACAACGCAAGCAAATACTCGAACGTTTTCAGAACTAACGAACTGAGTTAGCCTATATTTGGGAGAAGGCCTGCAGTTGATGATTTTTGATTTTTCTTTACCCTAAAGATGACTTAAGGGGTTATTTTCATTCGATCTTTTGCGTTCCACCCTCGAATGAAGAAACACGAAAGAATGAAATTAGAGCATTCTCAATACCGTTACGAGCGCTTATTATTTTTAGGGGCCGGATAAACCTTTTCCGGATTCTTGATGGCTCTGAATATTATATACAGCCCCCCTACAATAAAGGGGATACTGAGAATTTGCCCCATATTCAGTGCCATACCGGCCTCAAAGGCTTCCTGATCTTCCTTAATGAATTCAATTACAAAGCGTGCAAAAAACACCATCACAAAGAATAATCCAACGATAAAACCCTCATGCTTTCTTAACTTTGTCTTAAAGAAGATATATATCAACACGCCGAACGTGAGCAGATAAGAAAGCGATTCATAAATCTGAGTCGGATGCTTTGCCACAGTTTCTCCATTCCGCTCAAAAACGAAGCCCCAGGGCAGATTTGTTGCAACACCATAAATTTCTGAATTCATCAGGTTTCCTAACCTAATCATAGCAGCGACGAGCGCTGTTGGGACAACAACACGATCGAGCACCCATAAAACGGAACGTTTTGACACGTTTCGACTCCAGAAAATTAGTGCGATCAGAATCCCCAAAGCACCTCCGTGGCTCGCCAGTCCACCATGCCAAACCTTAACAATTTCGGCCGGATGTTGCGAATAATAATCCCACCCGTAAAAGAGTACATGTCCTAAACGAGCCCCGACTACCGTTGCAAGCAACATGTAAATAAAAAGACTTTCAAGCCACTTAAGATCAGCTCCCTCGAACTTAAACATCTTTTCACAAATATTATATCCGATAAGAAATCCACTGGCGAAAAGTAAACCATACCAACGAACCGACAAGGTGCCGATATGAAAAATTTCCGGATTGATATTCCAATGGATAAAAGCTAAAATTGATTGCATTTTCTGGAGTTTGTTGATTAAACACCTCCCGGTGTACAGGAAAATTCTATTTGTATTCCAGTAAAAAAAGAATAAGTAGCCTAAGCTACCTATTCTAATCCTTTACCGTGACAACTTTTATATTTTTTACCACTTCCACAGGGGCAAGGATCGTTTCGTCCTACTTTCTTTTCAACCCGAACCGGTTGAACCTTTTGTGGTTCTCTCTGCTCGGCACGACCACGACCGCCTGCCAGCTCCGGCACTTCTGATTTTTGCGTAGAATATTTGCTCATGTCCGTGCGACGGGCAGTGTCTGCTTCACGAACCTGATTTGGATCTGAGATTGGAATATGCCCTTTCATCAAAGTGGATACAATATCTTTATTGACCTTTTGGATCATTTGTTTGAACAGGTTGAATGATTCAAACTTATAGATCAACAACGGGTCTTTTTGCTCATAAGCCGCATTTTGTACCGACTGTTTCAAATCGTCCATTTCCCGGAGTTGTTCTTTCCAGGCCTCGTCAATCGTTCCTAGTACAATTTGCTTTTGATATGATTTTACAAGCTCTTTACCTTTATTATTGTAGGCTTTTTCGAGATTGGTAACGATTTGGAAAATACGTTTACCATCAGAGATTGGCACCACAATGTTCTGGTATAAGTGTGACTTCGTTTCGTAAACATCTTTTACGACCGGGTAAGCCTGTTTCGAAATCGTCTCAACCTTCCGGGTATATGATTCAATCATCGTATGGTAGATCTTATCGATGATTTCCTCTGGTTTCATTTGTTGGAAATCATTTTGACGAACAGGTGACTCGATCGACATTAGGCGCATCAACTCGAGATTGAAATCTTCAAAATCGCCTCCGTAATAATCGTTCACAAGATTCTCCAGTGAATCATACATCATGTTCAGCAAATCAACATCCAAACGTTCGCCATATAAAGCGTGCCGACGTTTTTGGTAAATTACTTCACGCTGGGAGTTCATTACGTCATCGTATTCAAGCAAACGCTTACGTATCCCAAAGTTATTTTCTTCTACTTTTTTCTGTGCCCGTTCAATCGATTTGGTAATCATGGAATGCTGAATCACTTCTCCCTCTTCCAGTCCCAGACGGTCCATAATTCCGGTAATCCGATCCGAGTTGAATAAACGCATCAAATCATCTTCCAACGAAACAAAGAACTGCGAAGACCCCGGATCACCCTGACGTCCGGCACGACCACGCAACTGCCGGTCAACACGACGAGAGTCGTGGCGTTCGGTACCAATAATGGCTAAACCTCCGGCCGTTTTCACCTCGGTTGTTAATTTAATGTCGGTACCACGACCAGCCATGTTGGTCGCAATGGTAACCATCCCCTGCTTTCCGGCATCGGCAACGATATCGGCCTCTCTAGCGTGCATTTTCGCATTCAGTACATTATGCTTGATTCCGCGAATTTTTAGCATCCGGCTCAGTAATTCCGAAATTTCAACGGAAGTTGTCCCGACCAGAACTGGTCTACCCGCCTGATTCAGATCAACGATCTCCTGAATTACGGCGTTATATTTTTCACGCTTTGTCTTATAAACCTTGTCATTCCAGTCATTCCGAACAATTGAACGGTTGGTTGGGATAACCACGACATCCAATTTGTAAATGTCCCAGAATTCTCCTGCTTCCGTTTCGGCCGTACCAGTCATACCGGATAGCTTGTGGTACATCCGGAAGTAATTCTGGAGGGTTACTGTTGCAAATGTTTGAGTTGCTGCTTCGACCTTTACTCGCTCTTTGGCTTCAATTGCCTGATGGAGGCCATCGGAGTAGCGACGTCCTTCCATGATACGACCGGTTTGCTCGTCAACAATTTTCACCTTATTATCGATGACCACATACTCCACATCCTTCTCAAACATGGCGTAAGCCTTTAACAACTGGTTGATGGTGTGAACACGCTCCGATTTAACGGCATAATTTTGCAGCAGCGTATCTTTTTTCTCGATTCTTTCCTCGGCGGTTAGCTCATTGCTGTTTTCAATTTCGGCCACCGATGAACCAACATCGGGTAGGATGAAAAATTCGGGATCATCCACATCTGACGAAATAAGGTCGATCCCTTTATCGGTTAACTCTACGGAATTCTGTTTCTCTTCAATAATAAAGAAAAGTGGATCGGTTACAATATGCATGTTTTTGTTATTGTCCTGCATATAGTAATTCTCGGTCTTCTGCATTAAAGCTTTGATGCCTTCTTCACTTAAAAATTTGATAAGCGATTTAGTTTTAGGCATTCCTTTGTGGGCACGAAGCAAATTCATTGCTCCTTCTTCTTTTTCTTCCTTAGTTGGATTCTCCTTCGACAAAAGTCGTTTCGCATCCGTCAAACATTGATTTGCGTAATTGCGTTGAGCGGCAACCAAACGCTCAACTCTAGGCATCAATTCCTCAAACTTCTGATTGTCTCCTTTGGGAACAGGTCCGGAGATAATCAACGGTGTCCGTGCATCATCGATCAATACCGAGTCGACCTCATCCACGATTGCGTAATGATGTTTCCGTTGAACTAAGTCGCGTGGATTGATCGCCATGTTGTCGCGCAGGTAATCGAATCCAAATTCATTATTGGTTCCGTAAGTAATATCAGCATTGTATGCTTTTCGCCGTGCGTCGGAGTTGGGTTGGTGCTTATCGATACAATCCACACTTAAACCATGGAATTCAAAAATTGGCCCCATCCATTCCGAGTCACGTTTGGCCAGATAATCATTCACCGTTACGACGTGTACCCCCCTACCTGCCAATGCATTTAAGAATACAGGAAGAGTAGCCACCAAGGTTTTACCTTCACCGGTTGCCATTTCTGCAATTTTCCCGGAGTGCAGCACAATACCACCAACAAGCTGAACATCGTAGTGAACCATTTGCCAGGTTACCTCAGTTCCACCGGCAATCCAGCTGTTATACCAGGTTGCTTGCTCTCCATCGATTTCAACATTATCTTTAATCGCGGCCAAGTTTCGGTCGAATTCATTGGCTTTGACTACAACCTTATCATTTTCTGTAAAACGTTTGGCTGTTTCTTTTACTAAAGCAAAAGCTGCAGGTAAGATTTCATCTAATACGGCTTCTATTTTTTCAGAGATCGCCGCTTCCAGTGTGTCGACTTGCTGATAAATCTGTTCGCTTTCCTGAATGTCTGAGTCCTCTGCTTTGGCTTTCAAAGCAGCTATTTCGTCTTCCTCCGGTTTAATCCGGTCTTTTAGTGTTTGCTTTAATCTTTCAGATTCAGCCCTAAGCTCATCGTTTGAGAGCTTTTCGATCCGGGCATATTCAATTTTAATGTTTTCAAGAATCGGGGTGATTTCTTTAATGTCCCGGTCTGATTTGTTCCCCAGAAATTTTCCAAGGAGTTTACTAATAAAAGCCATTCTATATAATTTTTCGTAAATCTACTTAATTGCCCACAAAAGTAATTATAATGAGTTACTATACTTACTGCAAGTTTATTTTTTTCAATAATAATCATGCCAGTTCGAATAAGTTGAAAATTCAAGACAGAATAACATATTGACGCACATTTCGTGACATAATCGCCGCTTTTGTTGCCAAATTGCTTAATCTGCCAAAAACATTAATTTTGCTGTTCTAACATACGAAACAATGAGCCTCGATTTTACAACTAAGTGTTTTGTTTGCGAAGAGCCTGTAGCCAACGACTGTTTGCGAAACAGTGAAATAAATTTGCCGGTTTGCGACAAATGCCGGAACACCGATGAAGAAATTCAGGCAGTTAAAAAATTGCAGGAAGGGATGGCAGATGGTTTTGTATGTGGCTGCATTTAATTCGATAGCCGCTTTTGCGAGCAAAAGCGGCTATCGAATTAATGACAACCAAACACCTAACGAACTAAATTAAAGTGTGTTATAACGGGTGTTTAATAAATCCGGCAAATAGGCTGCAATTAAAGTCAATGCCCGCTCATCATCAACTTTTTCGGAAGTTAGAATTTGCTGTCTGCCTATTTCCTCCTTATTAACGACGATCATGTTCAGTTCCTGAGGAATTGTGCTTTCTGATGCTTTCGCCTTACGGGCACCGAATCCTTTTCTTGAGCATTCATAGACCACTTCAAAATTCTCACCTCTCACACAATAAGTAGTACAACGTTTACTACACTGAAACTCGATAGAAATTGGACTTTCACTGGTAGAATACACCAGCGTCCAGGCTTTATCGATCCCGGAAGCTAGCTCTGTCTGCGGAACAGGAGTTATCCGATAATCCCCATCGGTGCGGTTTCCACTGGCTGCACTTAACGACAAACTTAAACTAAGCAATACGACGATGCCTACAATTTGGAAAAATCTGTTTTTCATGACTGTTCTTTTTAAATTTGTATTTCAGAAAAAAAAGGATAGATCAGATTGAATATCTGATGTTTTCCTACGTTTAAAAAGACGCTCGAAAAATGAAATAATTACATCTGTGCAGTCTGGTTTCGATAAACGAACGGAAATGTGCGGTAAACGACTTGTATTGATCGGCTGAAGTGGATGAAGAATGAAGAATGGGTTAAAGCTATCCCATTTTCAATTTATTGTGAAGGAAATTTTCAAGTCGATCAAGTCCTTCTTTGATATTTTCAATCGAATTTGCATACGAAAAACGCAAGTACCCCTCGCCTCCCGGCCCAAAGTCTATTCCGGGGGTCACCCCAACGTGTGCTTTTTCCAGTATTTCGAAAGCGAGATTATATGAATCCAACGACAAATGAGAGGCATCAACAAAAACATAAAAAGCGCCAGTTGGCTCAACCGGTATTTTAAAGCCCATCTTGATGAGTCGTTGAATCAAATAGCGCCTTCTTTCGTTATAAACTGTCACCATTGCCGAAACACGACTTCCACCATTGTTTAAGGCGGCAATACCCCCGCGTTGAGCAGTAGAACTAGCACAGATAAACAAATTTTGTTGCATCTTCTGAAGGGTTCGGATAAATGCTTTGGGAGCGATCAAATAGCCCAACCGCAATCCAGTCATGGCGTATCGTTTCGAAAATCCATTCACAACAAATGCACTGTTGGTATATTCCAGAATACTATGTGCTGCTTGTTCGTATACAAGTCCATGATAAATTTCGTCTGAAATAATGGGAACTTCCAGCGAAGCCATCATTTTAAGCGACTCGATTGTCAACAAATTACCCGTCGGATTCATCGGGCTGTTGATGATGATCGCTTTTGTCCGTTCGCTAATCCGCTCGATGATGTCTTCAGCATGAAATTGAAAGCCATCGTGCGGAGAAACCGGAACCCGAACGACTTTTGCTCCGATGTAGTGAATGAAATTAGCATAACAAGCATAAGCCGGATCAGAAATGATAACCTCGTCGTTTTGATCGCACAAAACCGACAAAGCCATTAGAATGGCCGGTGAAGATCCCGAAGTTATTATAATCTGTGTCGGATCAACCTGCACACCATATTCCGTATTGTATTGTTCAGCAATTGCTTGCCTCAGTTCCGGATCGCCCAAACTATGTGTATAATGCGTTCTACCTTCATTCAGCGCATCACAAACAGCCCCTTTAACACAATCAGGAATATCGAAATCGGGTTCACCCACTTCCAGATGAATGATGTGCATTCCCTCTTTTTCCATGGCATGTGCTCTCTCAAGCACTTCCATCACAATAAACGGATTGATTTCTTTTACACGTGAAGCTGTCATGCTGATTCTTGGTTCGTGAAACGAAAGTACTGAACTTTCTCTGCCCAAACAAGATCGGAATTTGAATTCTGAGATCCGACTCAGTAACCGGACGATTGGTTTATTTGAACACCTCCGCCAATCCTAAATTTATCGGACACTTTATATTCCAGAAAAAGATTTACACCCTGAAAATTCATTTTGGAAGGATCGAAACTAAATGGTTGGCTGCTAAAAACAGAGTTGGCGGAAAAGCTGCTTCCCCCAACCTTCAATTTGTCAGACAACCGGTATATCGCTGCAGAATTTACAATATAGTTCGAACTAAAAGGAGTTTGAACCATCATTCCCATTGGTCGTTCTGACTGAAATCCAACAATCTGCGGACTGGTAATCTCTAGTTTCAATATATCGTTAGTCTGAAAATGTAATTGAGGCGATTTTAAGTGGTTATCAAGTTCGCCAAAGGTTGAGTTACGGTCAAAATTGAATAATTCCTGATAAAGAAAATCATATTCTGCATGTTTAAATTCCAGTGCAACTGAATCAGCCTGAGCAGTGGATTTTAAACTAAACAATGCGATAAGAATCAGAAAAAGAAACTGTTTCATTTTCCAAAATTAATTTAGTATTCTGATTTTTTGCAATGAAACGGCATCTTTTTCCGATCGCAGAATGACGACTAATCAAATTTATCTAGAACCGGATACCTAAAGTAAACAAGAACGATTTGCTTTTCTCTTTACCTGAACCATCTGAGAAATCGCCAAAGCTATTTTCGATTCGTGCATCAAGTGACAGGATCCACATATCAACACCTACTCCATACTGAATTCCCATATAACTATCCTTGAGATCGTCGACATCAAAGAATGTTTCGTCGCTATCGGTTTCACTCTTTTTTGTAATAAAAGACATAACCGGCCCGGCATCTATGCGAACAGTATACATTTTTTTCTCGATTATTTTGGCACCAAGTAAAATCGGAATATCAATACTACTAAGATCAAAAGACTCTGTTCCACCTGCTTCTACATCTTTTAGCTCTCCACCTTTCGATGTAAAATAAAGCTCAGGCTGAAAATAAACACGATTCATATTGATCCGCGCAAACGCACCAACCAAAAAATTATTTACAGATCCATCATTGAACTGCTCATAATCTGTCTTGATTTTAGACGTGTTAAAACCTGCTTTCAAACCTAGATTTACTCGATCCGATTTAGCGTAACCAAATTGCAACGCGAACAAAAAAACAATCAATAACAACGACTTTTTCATGTCTTACGGTTTTTAAAATTTATTTGTCAGTCAATAGTCAACTAAAATATACCGAACCAAAAGAATTCTACATGTTTCTGATCGATACGTTCGTATCAAAAATACAATATATTCCGACTTAATTGTATTCACTAATTCACTTTTGCCAAACCAAATCGCAGGCGTCAGCTGGCATCCAATGTTTGTGCTTTCCTTCCCATTTTACATTACAGCCTATTGGATTGGTGATCGGAATAGATACCGGCTTGCCGTTGCAAAGCTCACTCAACGTTCGATCCAAATCGTTTACCGCAATTTTCGAACGATCCCGAGGACTATCGTTGCCACGCCCTGTATAAACCAATTTGCGCTCCTTATCAAAAACGAAAAAATGCGGGGTTCTCAGGGCTCCGTAGGCTAATGCAACCTCCTGACTTTGGTCATAAAGATATACCCATGGAAATTTAAATTCGTCCATACGCTGCACCATGTGCTCGAAGTCGTCTTCCTGGTAGGTATTTTTACTATTCGAATTTATGGCAACAAAACGCACCCCTCTGTCTTTGTATTTCAATGCTGCCTCTTGCGTTACCATATCGCTTCCGATAACGTACGGACAATGGTTGCAGGTAAAAAACAGCACCAATATTTCAGCGGCATCAAAATCGGCCAGCCTATAATTTTTCCCATCTGTTGCCGGCAATTCGAAAGTTATTGCAGGCTTTCCCGGTTGAAGTGTAAAACTCATGGTATCTCTAATTTACTTTAATAACAATGAGCTCCTAATTTAGTTTCGTTGTAACACGTGACGAAAGTGGCAACTCATTCAGAATACGACAGCCAATAGATTAAAAGGAGTAAATACGACTACTGAATGTTAGCAAATTCTTCATTTTTCTATTTAATCGTAAAAAAATCAGACAAGCTATTGGAAATAAAAAAAAAAATCGAGTAGTTTGAAAACAAGAAATAAATTCTACATCTATTTTTAAACTTTTGTAATTTAAGTTAATAGCTTTAAAAAAATGAAATCGAACAAGCACTCAAAAGTGAGTTTCAAACATTCTGACATTGAGAAAAATGACATTGGCAGCCAATTTGGAAAAGGTGCAAAAAAAGATAAAACTGCCAAAAAGCGATTATCAATTTATGATGAGTTCGAAGAAGATGATCTGGATCTGATGAAGTACAAAAGCAAAGACGAAGAGCTTTTCGACGATGATGAGGAATAGCCGGCAATTTGCTTATTCTGTCTAAATCTTATTGATTAGGTTACTATATTTTGAGGTTTATTATTCAAATAGGCCTCAAAATTAGTTAAAAGGATTTCCATAAGCCGAGTTCTGGCTTCAAACGTAGCCCAAGCGATATGTGGTGTGATGTAACAGTTCGTTGCGTTCAGCAAGGGATTCGTTTCTTTTGGTGGTTCAGTCGATAACACATCAAGACACGCAGCTCCTAAATGTCCGTCATTCAACGCATTAGCCAAATCCTGTTCATGCACGAGTGGCCCTCTCCCTGTGTTGATCAGTACTGCTCCCTTTTTCATAATTGAAAATTTGGATGCATTCATAAATTCGAAGCTGTCAGCTGTAAGTGGGCAATTCAAACTCACGAAATCTGAAGCCCGCAGCAGGTCGTCTAATTCAACTTGTTGAAAACCAGCAGGAACATTCTCCTTTACCGAACGACTCTGAAAAAGAACCTTCATTCCAAAGGCTTGTGCTATTGTCGCAACTTTTTGACCAATTCTCCCAAAACCAACAATCCCAATTACCTTTCCGGCCAACTCAACCTGACGTCCAAGACGAAATGAGAAATCGACACAATTTGTCCAAGCGCCATCTCGAACCGCTCGATTGTGTTCTGCTATTTGATTTGTCAGATTTAGGATAAATGAAAAGACCAATTGAGCGACCGAATCAGTACTGTAAGCCGGAATATTTGTTACGGTTATCCCAGCTTTCTTGGCTGCGCCTAAATCGACTACATTCACTCCGGTTGCCATGACGCCTATATATTTCAACTGAGGTGCTGCGGCCATAATCTCAGCTGTAATAACCACCTTGTTTGTAAAAATTGCGGATGCATCACGAATTCTTTTTACGACAGATTCGTCTGTTGTGCGGTCATAAACCTCTAGTTCTCCATGCCTGGCGAACCCATCCCAGCTGAATTCTCCGGGATTTAATGTGTATGCATCCAATACGACAATCTTCATTTCAACATTATTTAAACTGCAAAGAGGCTAAAACGAAAAATACACGAAGGTTATTTCGTGTATTGAATCTCTAAGCTATCTAACTCGTGTATTGTAAGCGCTGGATTTTGCCTGCTAATAATTTTCTTTAACATCAGGCGACCTGTTTTCAGCGCGTCATCTTCCGTTCTAAAAGTTTGTCGCCCCACCACTGCCGGAATAAAGGGCTGGCTAATATAAACCGAAGTATCTTTCAATATTTCATATCCCCATCCTCCATCAGTCTGTTGTGTACTTTTCACTTCAACTTTAATTTTTGGCTGGCAGGAGCAAAAAAATACTCCTGAAAAAATCAGGAGTATCTTAACGTATTTTTTAATATCCGTTGTCATCATCATCTTGTTCTGAATTCGGATCGAACCGCCAAATGTCGTCGAAATAGTAACCACTATTCTGGCCTGTTGTCACGTAACCCATATCGTCGATGGTAAACGCCACTGCATTGTATCTGGACGAACCTTCAAATGAAGTCTTTTCTTCCCACAAGTCGGTTGAAACGTTGTATTCCCAAACTGAAGTTCCAGAAGAACTTTTTCCAGCAGTTGCAATGTAACCTTTACCGCCTGAAGTGAAAGCAACACCATTGGTTCTTACGATATCGTCATAATCGTCATCGAAATCATCATCATCATCAGCATCGGTAATCGATCTCAATTTCGTCCATGAGTCGGTTGATGCATCGTACTTCCAGAAATCACTCACATATGAACCGTTATTAATACCAGATGCAACATAGGCTACCTCATCGATTACAAACGCCACAGCGTCGCTGCGTTTCGACCCACCAATTGCAGTTTTTTCAGACCAGGTTTGACTGGAGGGATCGAAAGCATACATATCTTTCAAAATGTTTCCGTCACCATCTGTTCCACAACCAACATAGCCAATTCCGTTGATCGAAAAAGCGATTGCTCCTTCACGACCAACAACACTAGTTGTGTTTACATTGTCGCTTTGCAAGTCGGGAATTTGCGACCAAAGATTCGTTGCCGGATCATATTCGTAAAAGTCTTTCAAACGAACTCCTACTGTACCATCAAATCCTGTACCTACATATAATTTACTGTCTGCAGCAAATGAAACAGCATTTGTTCTTGCAGAACCAGGAAAATCAGCGATTTGTGACCATTGGTCTCTTGACGCATCGTATGTCCAAAAGTCTTGCAGGCGATCATCATCGGAATCCAATCCAGTTCCCATGTACCCTAGACTGCCAACCGCAACACCGGTAGCACTTGTCCTTGGAACTCCGTTGAAATCCGAAAGTTTAACCCAGTTACCTACTAAATCATCATCATCATCACCACTACACGATACTAATGGTAGTATTATTGAGAGTACTAATCCGATTTTTATAAACCGGACTGAACGTGCAAGCACAAAAAAATTTTTTAGAACCATTTGCTAATCATTATTCAGTTTGGGCGCAAACATAGCTGGTTAACGATATCTAAAAAAAAATGATAGACGAACAAGCGTTATTTTGCGATTTAATAACTTTATATCCGTATAATATCCACTTTTATAGATATAAATTCAGATTTGGTTAAAATTATTCACGAATTTTAACACCACTTAAGTGATAAACACTAGTAATTCGGTTTTTATCGATTTTAAAACCCATTTCATAGATATTAATAATTATTTAGTCGATATTTCTTTTGGGACTAGCAACAATAGTCTTGCTTTGCAGCCAAAGGGAACTTTTCTTTTATATTGTATACAAACAATCATTCTATTTTATATGGTTAAAAATCGGTTTTGGGTATTTGCTTGGGCTCTTCTGCTAGCTTCATGTAGTACCGATGTTGGAAATTTTCAGATAGGAGAAGATTTAGTTGAAACTGAATCGACTATTTTAATGACAGATAGTTTTTCCATCAAGTTCTCCACTGTTATTATGGATTCAATTGTGACTTCCAACCCCACCAGAGGGTTAGTAGGTACTTATTCAAACAATCAGATTGGCACGACCGAATTACGCCATTATTTCAATTTCGATCGGGCAAGTGGTATTTCTTCAATTTTGGACAACACGGGATCCGACACTGAAATTTTAGACTCACTGACCTTAATTCTCAACTATTCAGGATTCAGTATCGGTGACACTACGCAAACATTCACGATTCAACTTCATCGACTACAAGAAGAACTGGAGCTAATGGATACGGATGTGTCTGCGGAATATCTTTTTAACAATAGTTCTTTCCCATACGATGAAGATCCAATGACTGAATACAGCTTTACCCCCTATCCGAATGCGGAA
>NZ_JBFHIT010000003.1:0-190956 GCF_041596335.1 Mangrovibacterium sp.
GGAGTTACTTTTTTATCGGAATACTCGATAGGAAGATTAACCATATGGGTGAAATGTAATAGGTTATAGAATACCTCTAAATTAAAGCTTTCTGTAGATTTTTCTATTCTCTATTGCATAAAGTAGGGTCAAAGGCCTTTGTTGCCATAAGAGCGGTTAATACCGTATTGGAAAACATAAATTTATTAAAAGAATATCCTGCAGAAACGGGTTATACAGCTGAGGAATTGGAAGATCAACTGATTGGTCAATGTTATTTTTTAAGAGCATTTCACTATTTTCAGATTATCCGTCGTTATGGGGGCTATACGATTATGAATCAGGTTTTTGGACCAGATCATGATTTTGATAAAGCAAGGCCAAGTTACTTACAAAGTTCTGATTCGTTGGTAGCTGACCTTGATAAGGCTATTAAATTACTTCCGGTTAAATGGAATGATCAAAACAAGGGACGTGTAACAAAAACAACAGCTCAGGCCTTAAAAGGAATGGCTTTGTTATATGCTGCCAGTCCGTTGATGAACCCACAGTTAAATCCTTATGGTTCAAGTTCAAAAGAATATAATCTGGAGTATGCTGAGAAAGCTGTATTTGCAACGCTAGAAGCTATCGAGAGTTATGCGGAAGGAGGCTATCAAATGTATTCTAAAGAAGATTATACAAAAAACTGGTATCGCCGCGAATATGGTTTTTCTGATGAAGCTCTTTTAGTGCCCCCATTATCAAGCGCAAGTTCTCCAGATGGAACAGGATTAGCTGGTAAGGGTTGGTTTTTGCCTCAATTTATGGGAGGATGGTTATCTGAAGGGCAACCTACTCAAAACGCAGTTGACTGGTTTGAAACTGCAGACGGTTATGATGTTAATGATCCTGACGCGATTACAAGTGGAAGTTTTGACCCTGCAAATCCTTATGAAAACCGTGACCCACGATTGAAAATGCTTGTTTTTGTTCACGGTGATGATATGTATGGGGAGCTTTCTTCTCCAACAAGTGGTGTTCCTCGTGATTTACAGGCTACTCCAGATGGGTATCACTATAAGTACGAAGAAGGCAAAAGTAAGTTTTGGTGTGGATACTACCATAAAGGCAAGCACAGATGGCCGGGATGCGATAAGTGGCATACGTCAACAGGATGGTATCGAAACTTCCCGCATATCAGGGTTGCACAATTGTATCTGGATTTTGCTGAAGCTGCCAACGAAGTTTATGGTCCAACAGGTGCTGTTCCAGGAACATCTTTAACCGCTGTAGGTGCTATTAATCTTCTTCGCCAAAGGGTAGATATGCCTCCTGTTTTAGCCAAGTACACAACCGATAGCGAGGCTTTTAAAGAGCGGATTTACAATGAGCGAGCTGTTGAACTTTACCACGAATTTCATCGTTGGTTCGATCTTCGGAGATGGAAATTGGCAAAAGAAGTTTTACCACAGGGGATCTATGCTGCGGATATTCGTAAGGTTGATGGGCAACTGGTTTATGGTAAAAAGAAATTAGAAACGTCTATGCGTGTATTCGAAGATAAACATTATTGGTATCCGTTCCCGACCGATATGATGAATATGATGTCCGAATTTGAACAAAATCCAGGATGGTAATCTAAAAACTGAAAAAAAATGAAGTATTATATATTAATATTATTATTGCTTATAGGGGGCTTTGCTTCGGCACAGCAAACGAACGTCTTATTGGCAAATGATACAACAGCTACACCTAAAATGGATGCTAAAGTGGCATTGCCCTTTGGTAATTTAACCAAAAACAGATTAGTTGGTGCTGTTGATGTGATTAAAGGCGAAAACCTGATGCACTCTTCGGATTATAATGTGGAATCGGTTTTGGCAGGGCAAGCACCTGGTTTAATTGTAACAAAGGGGGCTGGCGATCCGGGTATAGACAATACCTGGTTGAAAATACGGGGGCTGTCGCGTGGAGGGAGCGAAGATTCGCCTCTTATTGTGATTGATGGAATTGCAAACCGTTCGCTTTCAAGTATCACCCTAGAGGAAATTGAAAGCATTGAAGTGTTAAAAGACGTAACGGCAAAAATGCTTTATGGTAGTAAAGCTGCCAATGGTGTAATTCAGGTTACGACAAAACGCGGTTACAACGGCAAGAAAAAAATTAGCTTTTCTGGGGAGTATGGAATTAAAGCACCATCGGTATTGCCGGACTATGTAACCTCGGCACAATATGCACGCTTGTACAATCAGGCGCGTATAAACGACGGACTTGAGCCAATCTATTCTGATGAGGATATTGCCGGATAT
The DNA here is from genome assembly GCF_041596335.1 of Mangrovibacterium sp. Classification (GTDB taxonomy): domain Bacteria; phylum Bacteroidota; class Bacteroidia; order Bacteroidales; family Prolixibacteraceae; genus Mangrovibacterium. The sequence goes on from NZ_JBFHIT010000003.1 coordinate 2,271, forward strand.
GAAAATCCATCAATATTGTACCCAAATGTTGATTATTACGACGAATTCTTAAAATCCAATACTTCTTTTCAACGTGTAAATGCTCAGCTGATTGGTGGCGATGACAATACTCAATACTTTTTGAATGTGGGTTACGTTGGCGAAAAGGGCTTGGAGAATATTGGAAAACAACAAACATTCAATCGGTTAAATGTTCGCAGTAACCTTGATTATGAAGTTAACGAGGTCCTTTCTATGTTTCTCGACATTGCAGGACGTATGGATATGTGGGAGAGAGCCGATATTTCGAACAATGCATTTTTTGATGCCTTGTCTTCTCATCGTCCAAACGACTATCCACTATACGTTAGTCAACAACCCGATATCGATTCTTTGGGATGGAGTCCTCGGGTAAGTGAAAACCTTGTTGGGGAATTGGCGCGTTCAGGCTACTTAAATACTAAGAATTACTACGCGCAAACCAACATCGGTATTCAATTAGACTTGAATAAATATGTAAGCGGTTTAACTGCCGGAGCATATCTTACATTCGATGTTTACAATGAAATTAAATTGGGTAAGTCGCTCGATTATTCAAGAATCGCACCGAGTGATATGACCCGAATCGGAACGGATGTTTTAGAATCAGAGGAAAGTCGGAAAGGCGATGATATGAAACAAAATGTTGGCATTGTTGGAAGTATCGATTACCTAAAAAAATGGGGTGATCATGATTTCCAGTTGAACTTTGCCAGCGTTACACAAACATTAAGTCGCAAGGCAACGCTCGATGGCCGAAGTACACAGCAGGACGAGAAAAGCGTAAACCTCGGCTTGCGTGCCAATTATGTTTTTAAAGGTAAATATACCTTGGAGGGAACGACTTCGTATATGGGGTCTGACAAATTCACAAAAGACAACCGTTGGGGGTTGTTTGGCGGTGGTGGCTTGGGCTGGATTGCTTCAAACGAAGATTTTCTGAAAGGCAGCAAAATCATTAATTATCTGAAGTTAAAGGGGGCTTTTGGTGTGATGGGGTACGATCGGCAAGGCGATGATGCGTTCGATTATTTGTTGTATGAGGATTTCTATGTGAGCAGCGGTTCATTCCGGACCGGCGAAAAAAACTCAACCATCGATTACGGCTGGAAAGCAAGCCAGATAGGTAATCCTGACCTTACTTTCGAAAAATAGAGAGAACAAATGCTCCAATATTCTCATTTTAATTGCCGTTTTATCGTTTGCTGCCAGTTGTACATCTACAAAAAAGATTCAGGAGAGCATGAATGCCGGAAGTTATTCTATGGCTTACATAATGGATTCAAAAATCTCCGATTTGCCTAAGAATATTGCTGTAACTGTTGATGATGTTTCATTCAACGTAGTAGCAATGAGTGATACAACTACTGTTAAGCGGGAGAAGGGGTGGTTTTTGCCCTTGGTTTTAGTTACGGTATGGAATTCCAAGAATAATTGTACGCAGGGAAAATCAATGATTGAAGAGGATATCCCTTCGTTTTTTAAAGGCTCATTGAGACAAGAAATCAGTCGTTCCGGGGATTTTAAAGTAGATACTTTAAATATCAGTGATTATTCAGTCGAACTATCCATTGATGAGCTAAAAACTGAAGGCCCTTATGTTAGTTCGGGGTTCTTTTATTTTGCACTTTATGCTTATGGTTATTCCTATTCCGATCGGGCCGGCCCTGCTCATTCAACACTGAAAGTATCTTATAAATTAAAAAAGGGCGATCAACTTATTCATAGCAATACGTTTACGTCCGAGAAAATTACCGAACAGATCAACCGAAAGTATACCAGTATTAACATGTTGCAGCAAGACTATGCCATCAGTATGGTCGAAGCGACATCGTACAACTTTAAAAACACTATTCAGCAAATTGTCAATGATTTAAATACGTTTTTTGCCGGAAGTTGATATCAATATTTTACAGAAGGAGTCAGCGTTAGTTTTAATAGATCCCCAGCAGAGTATTTACGTTTTTTGAAAGGGAGTGTAAAATAAACTCTGCATAAACTCTTTACACTTGGCCTAAACATTTGCTTCTGAATAATCTGGGATAGATTCCCTGTTATAAACGAACTGTAATTATTCCTGGTTGCTGAGCCGTTAATAGGTATTTTTGTGTCACATTTTAAAAGTTGAATAAATGATTACCGGACAACAACGCGACGATATTGATAAAATTTGGAAAGAGTTTCGTCAGCAAGCGCTTCAGAAAGAAGGAATCAGCAAACAGAGTGCACTTAAGTTGCTGTCGGAAAATGGCCCTTGCTTTATCGCCAGCGGGTTAGAGACACTGCATGCGACTAAAACTACAGCTAAACGTTCTTAGCTAAAAAAAATGCGAGGTTGCCCGGAAAAAAAATGAAAAAATAATAAAAGTGTAAGGTACTATTAATATATTTGTCACAGACATGTATGTTATGGGGGATAAGTACAACAAATTTTCAAAATATTTTGTAGCTGTCGACTGCGTCATCTTTGGGTACGAAGATGGCGACCTAAAGCTTCTACTTTACCATCGAGGTTTTGAGCCGGCAAAAGGAATGTGGTCGTTAATGGGCGGATTTGTTGGAGAGGAAGAATCATCGGATACAGCTGCCCGAAGGATCCTAAAAAATATAACCGGTTTAGATGATATCTATTTAGAGCAAGTGCAGGCATTTACTGATCCTAAGAGGGATATGGAAGGCCGGGTTGTCAGTCTTGCCTATTTCGCTTTGATAAGGATCGACAGGCACAAGTCGGATAGTGTTCGAGAAAATGGCGCTCATTGGTGGTCTCTTAAATCTTTACCAAATTTAGTCTTTGATCATAAGGAGATGGTTGAAAAAGCTTTGGAGAAGCTACAAAACAAGGCCGGGTTGGAGTTGGTTGGTAGTGAGTTGTTGCCTGACAAATTTACGCTCTTACAGCTAAGGCTGCTTTATGAGGCGATTTTTCAACGCGATCTGGATCCCGGAAATTTCAGAAAGAAGATATTGTCTTTAAACGTCCTTCAGCGTTTGTGTGAAAAAAATACGACAGAATCGAGACGTGGTGCACACTATTTTAAATTTATTGACGGAGCTACCGAAAGATCGTTTGAGCGGATAGTGAAAATTTAGACATCAATTTTTGAAATATATTTTTTGATATTAAGATAGTGTAAAGTACTATCTAAATGAGAATGTTTTTGTTCTGGATTTCTAGATGATCAGTTAATCAATTTGTTATATAATAGTATAAAGGGTTTTATTGTGAAATTTAATTAGATAAATATGATAGCGTTAAATCAATTAGAGGTTTGGTTGGTAACTGGAAGTCAGCATCTGTATGGGCAAAAGACATTGGATCAGGTTGCTTCGCATTCAAAAGAAATAGCAGCAGTATTTGATGCTGCATCAGAAATTCCGGTTAGAGTGGTTTGCAAACCCACAGGAACAGGATCTTCGGAGATTCATAAGATTTGTAAAGATGCCAACAGTGCCAAAAACTGCATCGGTATTATAACATGGATGCATACTTTTTCTCCTGCAAAAATGTGGATTCATGGGCTGCAAGAGTTGAGAAAGCCACTTCTTCATTTACATACCCAATACAATAAAGAGATTCCATGGGATGATATTGATATGGACTTTATGAACTTGAACCAAAGTGCTCATGGAGACAGGGAGTTTGGTCATATCATGGCTCGTATGAGAATGAATCGCAAAGTTGTTGTCGGGCATTGGCAAGATCCTAAAACTGTTTCGAATATAGCTGGTTGGACGCGTGTAGCTGCGGCATGGGCTGATTCTCAAGATATGTTGATCGTACGGTTTGGTGATCAAATGAACAATGTGGCAGTAACAGATGGAGACAAAGTCGAAGCTGAAAGAGTTTTCGGCTATCATGTCGATTATTGTCCAATTTCCGAATTAGTCAAAGCTCAGGACGAAGTGACCAATTTTGATGTTGCCGAATTAGTAAAAGTGTACGAGTCAGAATATGATTTAGCTGATAATTGCAGGGAAGGCGGAAAAGACCGGGGTCAAATTGTAATGGCAGCCCGTATTGAAATCGCGCTGCGCAGACTGCTGGAGGCAAAAGGAGCGAAAGCGTTTACTACTAACTTCGATGATCTTGAAGGAATTGATCAGCTTCCCGGACTAGCATCTCAGCGTTTGATGGCGGAAGGTTATGGATTTGGAGCAGAAGGAGATTGGAAAACAGCTGCTTTGTGCCGTACGATGTGGTATATGGGAATCGGATTGCCGAATGGTTGTTCTTTTCTGGAGGATTACACCCTTAATTTCGATGGTGAAAATAGTTCTATTCTTCAAGCCCATATGTTAGAAGTGTGTCCGTTGATAGCGGATCATAAACCAAAACTAGAAGTTCATCCACTAGGAATTGGAGGTAAAAACGATCCTGCTCGTTTGGTATTTACCAGCAAAAAAGGGTCAGGCGTTGCCGCTACTATCATTGACATGGGGAGTCGTTTCCGTATGATTATTAATAGGGTTGATTGTATCGAATCAAAGGCACTTCCTAAACTCCCCGTTGCCAGTGCACTTTGGATTCCACAACCAAATTTCGAAATTGGTGCTGCTGCATGGATCTTAGCAGGAGGAACACATCATACCAGCTTTTCATATGACTTAACAGTTGAAAACTTACTTGATTTTGCAGAGATGGCTGGAGTTGAGGCGGTAGTTATAGATGAGGACACTACGATCCCTGAGTTCAAAAAAGAACTGAAATGGAATGATCTCTATTATCACTTAGCAAAAGGACTATAATAGATTAACTAATTACGGGGTAGCTGTTAAGTTCTGATGCAAGCCCCCTTTAAAACTTGTAAAATGGTAACATTAGATTGGATTGTTATAGGGATATTTTTTGTTCTGCTAGTGGCTATTATTGTTTGGGTAGTTAGTCAGAAAAATAAAAATTCTGAAGACTATTTTTTAGGCGGGCGCGATGCATCCTGGATTGCTATTGGTGCATCTATTTTTGCATCGAATATTGGCTCAGAGCACCTGATTGGACTCGCAGGGGCAGGAGCGTCGAGTGGCATGGCTATGGCTCATTGGGAGATTCAGGGATGGATGATCCTGATCTTGGGCTGGGTGTTTGTTCCTTTTTATTCCAGAAGTATGGTGCTGACCATGCCCGAGTTTCTGGAGCGTCGATATAATAAAGAATCAAGGACGGTGCTGTCGTTAATCTCGTTGGTAAGCTATGTGCTAACCAAGGTTGCCGTAACAGTATATGCCGGAGGGCTGGTGTTTCAACAAGTATTCGGTATTGAAGAGATGTGGGGAATTGATTTTTTCTGGATCTCTGCCATAGGACTGGTAATGCTGACGGCGGTGTATACCATTTTCGGGGGAATGAAATCGGTATTGTATACTTCTGTTCTGCAAACGCCAATTTTGCTTGGAGGTTCGCTTATTATTCTTGTTTTGGGCCTAAAAGCCGTAGGCGGGTGGGAGCAAGTACTAGAAATATGTGGAGCGACAACTGTAAATGAATATGGCGATAGTATGGTAAACTTGATAAGAGATAACCGAGATCCGGATTTTCCTTGGTTAGGTGCGTTGATTGGATCTGCTATTATTGGTTTCTGGTATTGGTGTACTGATCAGTTCATTGTGCAGAGAGTATTATCCGGTAAAAATGAAACGCATGCGCGCAGGGGGGCCATTTTTGGCGCTTATCTGAAATTATTACCTGTATTCCTTTTCTTGATTCCAGGGATGATTGCTTATGCGATGAGTGTTAAAGGTGATATAATGCTCAATGGAGTAATATATGTGTTGCCAAGTGCAGATGCTGCTTTCCCTTCGTTGGTTGCGCAGTTGTTACCTGCAGGAGTGAAGGGATTGGTTGTATGTGGGATTTTGGCCGCCTTGATGAGTTCACTGGCTTCGCTTTTTAATTCTTCCGCTATGTTATTTACGATTGACTTCTATAAGCGGTTCAAACCGGAGACACCAGAGAAGAAATTGGTTAAAATCGGCCAATTCGCCACTGTTGTGATTGTGACGCTGGGGGTGTTGTGGATTCCAATAATGCGTAGTATCGGAGATGTTCTTTATGAGTATCTTCAGGATGTGCAATCTGTTTTGGCCCCAGGTATTGCGGCTGCCTTCTTGATGGGGATAACCTGGAAGCGTGCCTCAGCCCAGGGCGGATACTGGGGATTGATGTCAGGTTTTATTATAGGCGTCACTCGTTTGGGGGCTAAGGTGTATTATAACACGATTCATGATGCCCCGGATACTCTGTTTAAATCCGTGTTTTTCGACACGAATTGGCTTTTCTTCTGTGGTTGGATGCTGTTGGCCTGTATAATTGTGGTGGTCGTTGTAAGTTTGAATACAAAAGCTCCGAGTGCTGTACAAATCCAAGGTCTGGTATTTGGGACTTCAACACCAGATCAAAAGGCTCAATCTCGAGCTAGTTGGAATGTATGGGATGTTGTACATTCGGTGATCATAATAGGTTTTACGACTGCCTTCTATATTTATTTCTGGTAAAAGTTAAAGTTATGCTTGAACAATTGAAAAAAGAAGTATTTAAAGCAAATGTCGCCCTGGTAAAACACGGGTTGGTTATATTCACTTGGGGAAATGTGAGTGCTATCGACAGGGAGAAAGGTTTGATCGTTATCAAGCCCAGTGGCGTTGATTATGACGTAATGAAGGCTTCTGATATGGTCGTGGTTGATTTGGATGGAAAAGTGGTAGAGGGAGATTTAAAACCTTCATCAGATACCCCGACTCACCTTGAGCTATACAAGAACTTTTTAGAAATAGGTGGCGTTGTACACACGCACTCTACCTATGCAACAGCCTGGTCGCAGGCTGGTGTCGATTTGCCTGTGTTGGGAACTACTCATGCTGATTATTTCTATGGAGATATTCCTTGTGCGCGTTCGATGACGAACGAGGAGATTGATCGCGCTTACGAAAAAGAAACAGGTACAGTGATAGTAGAAGCTTTTGCAGATCGAAACCCGATGCACGTACCGGGTGTCGTAGTGAAAAATCACGGCCCATTTACCTGGGGGAAGGATGCTCATGATGCAGTGCATAATAGTGTCGTATTGGAGCAGGTTGCGAAGATGGCGTATATCGCACGACAGGTCAATCCGAGCACCAGTATGAATAAATATCTGGTTGAAAAGCATTTTAAGCGCAAACACGGCGACAACGCCTATTATGGTCAGTGACCGTGATTTTCCAGTCAGAGAGTATTGCTATGATGCTTATGGATTTTTGGGGGCTATTGGAGGCATCGCCAAAAATAAAAAATTTCCGATTGGGGTGCTTTTATTAAGAAATCAGAGAGATAAGCGTGTATGCGGCTCTTAAATATTATGAGAATTCAATATCTCTGCCTGACCTTTGGCAGATCTGAGTTTATCGTTATAAATAAAATGAGAAAATGAAAAAGCAATATGTAATAGGGCTAGACTATGGCTCAGACTCAGCACGATCAGTGATTGTAGATGTTGCAACAGGTGACGAATTGGCGTCATCGGTAAAGTATTATCCGCGTTGGGCGGAAGGTAGATACTGTTGTCCCGAAAAAGATCAGTATCGTCAGCATCCCCTTGATTATATTGAGGTAATGGAGTTTATCGTAACCGATGCTCTTAGGCAGGCTGGAGATGATGTTGCCCGAAATATCATCGGAATGTCGTTTGACACCACTGGAAGTACGCCGGTGATGGTAAATGAGCATGGCACACCATTGGCTATGTTGCCCGAGTTCGCGGAAAATCCAAATGCCATGTTTGTGCTGTGGAAAGATCATACAGCAGTGAAAGAAGCGGCAGAGATTAACGAATTAGCTGCAAAATGGAGTGAGAACTACACTAAGTTTGAAGGTGGAATTTATTCTTCAGAATGGGTTTGGGCAAAAGTACTTCATATATTGCGTGAAGACGACGAAGTGCGCGAGGCATCGTTTTCGTGGATTGAGCATTGTGACTGGCTGCCTGGGTTGATCACGGGAAAAGAAAATCCATTGAAAGTTCCTCGTAGTAGATGTGCCGCAGGACATAAAGCTATGTGGCATCCCAGTTGGGGTGGACTTCCTCCTCAGGATTTTTTATCTGCTTTAGATCCTGTGTTGGATGGCTACAGAGAGAGGTTATATCAAGATACTTATACCAGTGATATAGCAGTTGGTAATTTAATACCAGAATGGGCTGAGCGTTTAGGCCTGACGACCAACGTTAAAGTTGGAGTAGGAGCGTTTGATTGTCATATGGGGGCAGTAGGAGGAGAAGTGAGTCCCAATGTGTTAGCTCGTGCTATTGGCACATCTACATGTGATATTATGGTTGCAAAATGCGATGAAATTGGAGACAAACTAATCGCCGGTATATGCGGACAAGTAGATGGTTCTGTAATCCCTGGTTATGTCGGATTAGAGGCTGGGCAGTCAGCTTTTGGTGATATTTATGCGTGGTTTAAGCGTGTTGTGGCATGGCCTTTAGAAAATATTCTATCTAAATCAACTGTTATTGACGCGGAGACCAAAGCGACATTGATTGAAGAAACAATGAATGCGATCATCCCAGAGTTGTCAATGCAAGCTATGAAAATACCTATTGAGGAATCCTCTATTATTGCTGTTGATTGGATGAATGGAAGAAGAACGCCTGATGCCAGTCAGGAGGTAGCCGGTTCAATCGCTGGATTGAAATTGGGCTCCTCGGCTCCTCGGATCTTCCGTGCTTTGGTTGAAGCAACAGCTTTTGGATCTAAAGCTATCGTTGATCGATTTGCAAGGGAAGGGGTTGAAATTAAAGAGATTATTGGTTTGGGAGGTGTTGCGAAAAAGTCTCCTTTCGTGATGCAGACATTGGCTGATGTATTGAATATGCCGCTGAAAGTTGCGACCACAGAACAAACCTGTGCATTTGGGGCTGCAATGTTTGCAGCAGTAGTCGGTGGCGCATATGATAAAGTGGAAGACGCACAAAAGGCAATGGGGAAAGGATTCGAAAAAGAATACCAGCCAATAGTTGCTAATGTGCAGGCTTATCTTTCCATCTATGAAAAATATGTAAAGTTGGGTGAATTTACAGAAAGAGAGCTTTAGTTAATAATTTGAATAAAGCAGGGGAGGAAGTTGTGTCTTTCTGGATACAGGGCATTAGTCGTTATACTCTATGTTTGATTAGATCTGATCGATGCATGTACGATAGAAGAGTTGGCTCGCTTCCGTCAATGGGGGAGCTCAACACCAGACCATCCCGCGGTGGATTTTGTAAGGAGTATAGAAAACGCATGCGATCCTATGGGGCAGGGCATACGATGGCTGTGTAGAGCTATTGCGGATAAAATTTAAACGAGAGTTTTTGGATCGTTTTATCCCCATATTGTGGTTTAAAATTAGAGTCTTTATTGAATTTAAAATGATTGTTATGAAAACTAAAAGATTAGGACAGTATGCAAAGTGGTTGGTAAGTGGTACTTCGTATCTGTATATTAAAAACTATCTTGACAAGCAGGATAAGGTTCGTGATTTAAACCACAAAAAGTCTAAGTCTAACTAGGCAAGTAAAAATACATATTAGGTGTTATGTTCGATTTTTATTGCAAAGATAGATAAACGATTTCTGAGGACTATTAGGACAATAAAAATTCTATCTCCGCTGGCTTTGTTTTATTTTGGTGACAATCAGGAGCGGTTATAAATATTGAACAGAAATGATTTAGCGAATTATCAAAGAGAGGGTGGAATTCGACTAAGCAAGGGATACGGAAATTGAGATATCGCATGCTATAATGTTCCGGTAATTAGCCGTTAGGTTAGAAATGAGTAGGTTTGGGAGACATGAATTTTTAGACTTTCTCTGAGCCACAAAAGTATCCAATAGAGTGTTGCAGAGAGTTTATTTCTTGATTTTAATCAAGATTGGGATGTAAACAAGTTGGTTTACCAGTGATTTTTGAGTAAGTAGATTCGCTGTATAATGATTTGTATATAAGCTTATTAATTTTTCTTTTGAGGAGGCAAGTGAGAGGTTAAAACTTATCGGTAGCCTTAAATTGCCTTCTAGGTTTTAAGAAGCAGATTTCGAGAATAATTTAAATAATTACAAAATGAATAGAAACAAATTCGTTCTGATTATTGGTCTATTAGTTAGCGTGTTTAGTTGCACATCGCAAAAAACGAATGATGCAGTATGCTTTAATCTTAAAGTTGCTGATTTCCAGAAAACGATTGATGGAAAGCAAACGAGTTTATATTTTCTGAAAAACGGAAATATTGAGGCCGCGATTACTAACTATGGTGGGCGGATTGTTGGCTTGTGTACACCTGATAAAAATGGCGATATGGGAGATATTGTGTTGGGATTTAGCAGTATAGACGGTTATCTTGGTTCAAAGGAAGTTTTTCATGGAGCATTAATAGGGCGTGTTGGAAACCGTATAGCGAAAGGAGAGTTCATGCTAGACGATAAAGAGTATACGCTTCCATTGAACGATGGAGTAAACCATCTGCATGGTGGCCCAAAAGGCTTTCACAATGTGGTTTGGGATGTTAAAGCAGCAACTGATTCTTCAATCGTTTTGAAGTATCTTTCAATGGAAGGGGAAATGGGGTATCCCGGAAATCTTAGTGTCGAAATTCAATACCTGCTCGACTCAAAAAACGAACTTGTGATCAGCTATCGAGCGACAACGGATAAAAGCACCCCGGTTAACCTCACGAATCATGCTTTTTGGAACTTGGCAGGAGAAGGTAATGGAACTATTAACGACCATATCCTGACTATTAATTCTGATACTTTTACTCCCGTTGATTCAACATTGATTCCGTTTGGGCAGAATATCCCGGTTGAAGGAACCCCCTTCGATTTCAGGGTAGGTAAACCTATCGGGCAAGATTTGCATATGCAATCAGGCGATGAGCAGTTGAAAAATGGTATGGGGTACGACCATAATTTTGAGTTGAACAAGTCGAAACGAGATGAAATGGCGTGGGCAGCAACCGTTGTAGAGCCAGTAAGTGGGCGGAAGATTGAAATATTTACTCAGGAACCTGGCATACAGTTTTATGGTGGTAATTTTATGGATGGGACTGATACAGGTAAAAGTAGGAAAGCGTACAAATATCGTGAATCTTTTGCTTTAGAGACACAACACTTTCCTGATTCCCCCAATCAGCAACACTTTCCTTCAATAATCTTAAACCCCGGCGAAGTTTACCAAACAAGTTCAATTTACCGGTTTGGTGTTGATATGTAAGATTGGTAAGAAGGGCAAACCAATATGTAGTTAGAACCTCGAAATATTCTTCAACTACTCATTATGTAAAGCTAACTGTATTGATAAAAACAACTCAAAATGAAATTCAAAAACCTACTACTGACGCTTGCCGTTGTGCTGCTGGCGACTCACAGCTTTGCCCAACAGGATAAAATAGCATGGAATGAGATTTACCCGCAGATTTTGCAGCAGATCAAGCAACCAGTTTTTAAAAATGCTACATACAATATCACTGATTATGGTGCTGTAGCAAACGATTCGGCTGTGCTTAATCACGAAGCCATAAACCGAGCCATTGCTAAATGTAGCTTGAATGGAGGGGGAATGGTGCTGGTGCCTGCTGGTACATGGCATACCGGGCCAATTACGCTAAAAAGTAATGTCAATTTGCACCTTGATAAAGGTGTTGTCCTTCTTTTTACAACTGACACCAAATATTTTCCACCCGTCTTAACCCGTTGGGAAGGAGTTGATTGTTATAATCTCAAGCCTTTGGTTTACGCTTATGGCGAAACTGATATTGCCATTACGGGAAAAGGAACAATTGATGGCGCGGGTTCCAACGACAATTGGTGGAAAATGTGTGGCGCTTCGCATTTTGGATGGAAGGAAGGCGATATTTCGCAGAAAATCGGACGCCCGAAATTGCTGCAATGGAACAACGAAAATGTTCCGGTTACCGAACGGGTACTGACAGCCGAAGATGGTATGCGTCCACAGCTTATCAATTTATACTTATGTAAGAACGTGTTAATTGAAGGGGTGACCCTTTTGCGCTCACCGTTTTGGGTGATTCATCCGTTGTTGTGTGAGAACGTTACAGTGCGTGACGTGAAAATGATAAATGACGGCCCAAACGGAGACGGCTGCGATCCGGAATCGTGCAAAAATGTGCTAATTGAAGATTGTTTTTTCAATACTGGCGATGATTGTATCGCCATCAAATCCGGAAGGAATAACGACGGACGTCGTTGGAACAAACCAAGCGAAAATATAATTGTTCGCAATTGCGAAATGAAAAACGGACATGGCGGGGTGGTTGTCGGAAGTGAGATCACCGGTGGATATCGTAACCTGTTTGTCGAGAATTGCCGAATGGACAGCCCCGAATTGGATCGCGTAGTCCGCATAAAAACCAACACGCTGCGGGGCGGTATTATTGAAAACATTTATGTCCGCAACATCGAAGTAGGACAGTGTAAGATTGCGGTATTCAGCATAAACCTTTCGTATGATCCTAATGAAGTTGGTGAGCGGGGATTTATGCCTTTTGTGAGGAACGTTTATCTAAATGACATACGTTGCCAAAAAAGTCAATATGGAGTCTGGCTTAGCGGATTGGAAGAGCAGGAAAATATTGAAAATATAAGTATTAAGGATTGCATATTCAATAATGTGGAAATGGGAAATTTATTGAAAGGAGAAATCGGTACAATCCAATTGGAAAGCTTACAGATTAACGGCCGTTCTGTTTCAAAATTGGAGAATAGGTAGGCTTTCCAATGAAAGAAATAATTTTACAACCTTTAGCAGCATATTTTAGTCTGGATTCCTAACTTAGCTCATGAATGAAGAAATCAATCAAACTACTCAGTTGTTTAATTTTAGCGGCAATTCTAATACTTCCGGCAACATTGGTGAATGGGCAAAAAATAACCCAATCTGCTAATGATTATTCGGCTGTGATCAAATCCCATGTTTACAAAGATTACAAGGAAATGTATCGCCCGCCAAGTGGTTCTTTGCGTTTTCCGTTTTTAACACCAGGAAGCAATCAGTACGCCAACGTATTGTGGGATTGGGATTCGTGGTTGAGCAATGTAGCTCTTCGACAAATTCTAACTGATGTTGGTAAGGAAGCGGATTCAAAAGAAGCTCAGGAATATGAACAGGGATGTGTGTTGAATTTTTTGAGTTATGGCGACTGGGACGGTTACATTCCGATTGTGATTTGGGAAGATTCGAATCCAAGGGACATTGACGCCGAGGAAATTTATAAAATGAACATGCACAAGCCGGTACTGGCACAGCATGCCGCTTTTTTGTGTACGGTGCAAAATGATGATGCGGATTGGTTGCGGGAGAAGTTTTATTATCTGCAGGCTTTTGTCAACAGCTACAAAGCCCATCACCGCGACAAAAATACCGGACTGTTTTATTGGCAAACCGATGTGGCTATCGGTGTTGATAATGATCCCTGCACGTTCTTCAGGCCAAATGGAAGTTCGGCTTCTATCTATCTGAATTGCCTGATGTACCGCGAACTGCTGGCAATGGTTTATCTGGCCGATTGTTTGAAAATTCCGGAAGTTGGAAAGGAATTTGAGCAGGATGCCATCAATTTAAAAGCAGCAGTTCAGGAACATTGCTGGGACGAACGTGATGGTTTTTTTTACAGTGTCGATCTGAACCTTCGACCTGTTACTAACCAAATGGATCACTCTTTGGGGAAAGAATTCGCTATCCATGCCGGCTATCCGCGCGACTACGATTGCCTGATTCAGCGAATTGAAGTTTGGTCGGGATTTTTGCCTTTGTGGGCAGGAATTGCAACGCATGAACAAGCTGAGCGCGTGGTGAACGAACACTTTACCAATCCAAAAACCTTCAATTCGCCATCCGGTGTTCGCACCTTGTCGAAAATGGAAAAAATGTACAGTCTCCGCGCGAGCGCCAATCCCTCGAACTGGCGTGGGCCGATTTGGGGCATTTCAAACTATATGGTTTTTAGGGGATTGGTTCGCTATGGTTTCGATGTTGAGGCCACAGAGCTGGCGAACAAAACGGTTGCCTTGTTTGGTCGCGACCTAGAGCAAAACGGAGCCTTGCATGAATATTACGAACCAGAAACCGGCGAGCCACTTCTGAATAAGGGATTTCAAAACTGGAATTACCTGGTTGTGAATATGTTGGCCTGGCTTGAAGGCCGACCGGTTGTAGAAGAATTTTAACACAAATCCTATGAAAACGTCAATTTTATTCGGTGTGTTTCTTGTCTGTTTGAGCTTCAACCAGGCATTGGCACAGGAGGTGCATCCCTGGGGCGACCAGGGAACGGAACCTATATCAATCCGGTGTTGAATGCCGATTATTCTGATCCGGATGTCGTTCGGGTCGGAGTGGATTATTACATGGTTTGTTCCGAATTTCATTTTATGGGGATGCCGGTGCTGCATTCTACCGATCTGGTTAACTGGACCATTGTTAGTCAGGTCTACGATGAATTCAAGTTTGCCCCGGAATATAGTTCAAACCAGCGCTATGCGGGAGGCAGTTGGGCTCCGGCTATCCGCTTCCACGCCGGTAAGTTTTATGTGTATTTCTGCACCCCTAAAGAAGGGCTTTTCATGTCGTCAGCCGATAAGGCTGAAGGTCCCTGGGAGCCTTTAGTTCAGGTGGAATCAGTTGACGGATGGGAAGATCCATGCCCCTTCTGGGACGATAACGGGCAAGCCTATTTGGGGCATAGCAAGGTCGGAGCAGGGCCAATAATCATTCATAAAATGAGTGCAGACGGGAAGTCTCTTTTGGATGATGGTCTGACAGTATATACCGGTCCGGTAGCCGAAGGAACAAAAATACAAAAGCGGAACGGTTATTATTACCTGAGCATCCCCGAAGGTGGTGTTGAGAGAGGTTGGCAAACAATTTTGAGATCGAAAAATATTTATGGTCCCTATGAGAAGAAAGTCGTTCTGGAAACCGGTTCAACGCAGATCAACGGACCGCATCAGGGCGCAATGGTCGATACACCGGACGGGGAATGGTGGTTCCTGCATTTTCAGTCGATACTGGCAAAATCGGGCGAATAGACCATTTGCAACCTCCAGGTCGGAGCTAAAATGAGTTAACTACTGTAATATGTGATAATGGTTCTTTTTGCTTTGTTGTGTAAACGTTTTCATTTATATTTATTGCTTCTATTTACATGGAAATATAGATGGTTTTAGGTGATCCAAAATGAACATTAAAGCGAACAAACGAATCTTAAAGGTACCTTCAAAAACTGAACACAAGTTTGAAAGTATATTCCAGACTTATTTTGTTCGTTTGTGTTGCTTTGCAGATCGATATACCACAAATCCGGAAGAATCGAAAGAGATTGTACAGGAGGTCTTTTTGCAAGTCTGGAACAAACGGGAACAGTTAGCTTTCGACAGGGAAATTCATTCCTATTTGTTCCGAGCAGTTAAGAATGGCTGTTTGAATTTACTTCAACATAAACGTATCGTAGACAGTTATCACGCAGTTTTATACCTTTTGTACGCCAGGGAAGAGTTGCATTCCGATACTTACGAATCGCTTGAAATATCTGAATTAAGCGAAAAGATAGATCAGGCGATTCAGACACTTCCGGATGAATGCCGTAGAATTTTTTTATTAAGTCGAGAGAACGGACTAAAGTATGCCGAGATTGCCAAGGAACTTCAAATATCGGTTAAAACGGTTGAAACTCAGATGAGCCGGGCCTTGTCGCGTTTACGAACTTACCTGAAAGACTATCTGAACTGATTTGAGAATTCACGGTTAAAATTAAAATCTAAAAAAAAAAATAAGGCTGCTTGTCAGGGTGAAACGCAGTTGATCTGTATTGCTTATTGAAAAACGACAAATAATGGAGTCAAAATTCAATAACGATCAACTAAGCAGGTTTATCCACCGGGAGACAAGCCTGGAAGAAGATCGCCAGATTTTGATTTGGCTAACTAAAAACGATCAGGGACGTGAGGAGCTGAGACAGCTTTACGAAACCCAGAAATTGATCGATCTGAAAAGCCGATCAAAACACTATAATGTCAATGAAGCCTGGGCCGACTTTTCCAATCGCCGCCTAAAGAGTACCAATTCAAAACGGAATCTTTTTAGCCAGACCTGGATAAAGGTTGCAGCTTCCATTTTAATTCTTTTCTCAGTTGGCATCGGAAGTATAGAAACCTATCGTTTTTATGCTGAAAGCGGTGTGACTTCATCTAAAATGGTTCAGGTTGAAGTGCCCGGAGGTGAAAAATCGAAAGTAATTTTGGCCGACGGGACGGTCGTGTGGTTAAATTCCGAATCAACCTTAAGTTATGATGCGGAAGATCCCCGTTCTGTAAAACTGGTTGGTGAAGGTTATTTTGAGGTGACCAAAGACCCGGCGCATCCGTTTATTGTGCAAACAGCATCCGGGTTGAATGTAAGGGTGTTAGGTACGCGTTTTAATTTGCGCTGTTACGAGAATGAACAAACAGTTGAAACAACTTTGGAAGAGGGAAAGGTAGAGCTGTTTGGCAAGCAATTACAACACAAAGTGTCAATTGTTCCGGGCGAGCAAGCTGTAATGACAGATGAAGCCTTGAATATTAAAAAGGTGGATACAAAGCTATTTAGCGTTTGGCGAAACAATGAACTCAAATTTCAGGATATCACTTTTGCAGAATTGGTGCCCCGGATAGAGCGTTGGTATGGCGTAAATATCCAGTTAGATCCGATTCTGGCTGACCATGATCGGTTTACGTTGACCATTAAAACAGAATCTATACGGGAGTTATTTGCGATGATGCAACTAACCTCAAATTTTAACTATAAAATTAACGGAAGTCAAATCACTCTTATATCGAATTAAACAAAAAAGGAAAGTGTTGCTGCACTTCCCTTTAAAATTATTACGGTCGTAGCCGTAACAGCTTATTAATTTATAAACATTACAAACTTATGAAAAAAAATGGTATGAATTTTCGGATACCGCTATGGTATTTACCGAAGCAAATTTTACGCATTATGAAACTAACAAGCCTGTTTGTTCTGTTGGCTTTCCTGCAGGTTTCTGCGAGCGTGTATTCGCAGAACAGCAAGATGGTGCAAATCAAAGCAGTAAATCAATCTATTGTTGATGTTTTGAAAACGATAGAGGATAAAACAAACTTTACTTTTCTTTTTAACCGTGAAAACGTCGATGTTGACCAGAAAGTGAACCTTAACCTAGAGTTTTCGGATATTGAAAAAGCATTGGATGTGCTGTTGGTGGGAACCAATATCAGATACCGTTCTTTTAACAACAACTACGTGCTTTATTCGGCTGATAATACGTCGCAGGACTTTAGCAGCCAGCAAACTAAAACAATCAGAGGGCAGGTTGTTAGTAAGACGAGGGAAGGAATTCCCGGAGTGACCGTAGTTATTAAAGGAACAAGCGAAGGGGCGATTACCGATGCGGATGGAAAATACACGTTGGGAAATGTACCAGCTAACAGTATTCTGGTATTTTCATTTGTAGGAATGCAAACAGCAGAAGTGTCTGTGCTAGGGCTTTCAATAATCGATGTAACATTGGAGGAAGAAACAGTTGGTATTGAGGAGGTGGTGGCTATCGGTTATGGCACCGTGAGAAAGCGCGACTTAACAGGGGCTGTTTCATCCGTAAAAAGTGATGAAATTAAAATGTCACCGGTCGCTAATCCGATTGAAGCCATGCAAGGACGAGTGGCCGGTTTGGATATTACCCGCGAATCCGGGAGAGCTAATTCCGGATCAAGTGTTTTGCTACGTGGGAACCGCTCCTTAACCGCCAGCAGTGAACCAATTTATATTATCGACGGAATACAGGGCAGCATAAGCAACCTGAATCCAAACGACATTGAATCAATCGACATTTTGAAAGATGCCTCTTCGACTGCGATATATGGTTCGGCAGGTGCAAATGGGGTATTCATCATTACCACCAAGCAAGCTACAAAAGGAAAAATTCAAATCGACATGGATGCCTATGTCAGTGTAAACGGTTGGCCTTCCTACCCCAGCGCCTTACAGGGTGATGCCTGGCTTAATTACCTGGAAGAGGGTTATTATGCCACTCGCGGAAGTCATTCTTCCGGTACAGATCAATTGTTATCTGACTGGAATCTGGGATCGATAAAAACGTATATTGATCAAAATAAATGGGTAGACTGGGTTGATGAGACCTTAAAAACCGGAACCCAACAGAACTATTCTCTTTCCGTTCGCGGCGGCACCGAAGTAGTACAAGCTAATTTCTCGATGGGCTACAACCGTACAGACGGGATCTACAAAGACGACAACCTGGACAAATATACCATGCGTGGAAGTATCAACATCCAGATAGCCGACTGGGCTAAAACAGGTATCCAAACAGGACTGACTTACACCAATGGGAATACACGTTCCAGCCGAATCAACAAAACTTACGGTATCGTACCCTTAGGGGAAGTCTATGATGCTGACGGCAACATCAACCAATACCCTATGGAGGGAGAAGCTGTAGTTAGTCTTATCGCTGACGACATTCCAAACACCTATGAGAATAACACCAAAGCAATCGCAATCACAGCCAATCCTTACCTTGAGGTAACTCTTGCCAAAGGATTTACATTCAAATCAATCTTGGGAACCTCGCTGTCAACACGCCGCAATGGCATATACAACAGCGACCACACCTACATGATGTTAACCGGTAGTCAAACAGCTATTCGTAGCGGAACTTACAATACCGCACTGGCTTACAGTTATACCTGGGAAAACATTGCAAATTATACCACTACATTTGCCGACAACCACGAACTGACGGCAACCCTGATTTCATCCTGGGGGAACAGTCAGAGCGAATCGGAATCAGCCTACAGTGAGGGCTACCTTTACGATGACTTCCGCTACTATAATTTGGATGCAGGGATCAATCCGAGTGTTAGCTCCAGCTACACTCATACAAAAAAGATGTCAGTTGCCGGTCGCCTAAATTATTCCTTTAAAGGGAAATACCTGCTTACCGGCTCAGTGCGCTATGACGGAGCTTCGCAATTATACGACAAGTGGGATATCTTCCCAGCCGGGGCATTTGCCTGGCGAATTTCTGACGAAAGCTTTATGGCAGGCACTAAAAACTGGCTAAGTAATTTAAAGCTTCGTACAGGCTACGGTGTTTCCGGCAACTCCAATATTAGTGCCTACTCTACATTGACCGAGGTGACCAGTGGATCAGACAACCTGAATTTTGGAGCCGGACAAGTACCCACCACCATTCCGACCGAAGTTGTTGGAAATACCGCACTTGGATGGGAAAAATCGTACAACTTAAACATTGGACTTGATTTTGGCCTGTTCAGAAACCGGATAGACGGATCGTTGGAATGGTATGACACTGATACAAAAGATGTAATCTATGCCCGCGACCTTCCGTTCTCAAGCGGAGGCTATACTCCAAAAATTTCCTACAAGATGAACACCAACATTGCGGAAATGAAAAACAAGGGGATCGAGCTAACTTTGAATACACGAAACATCAAAACGACGAACTTCACGTGGAATTCATCCATTACCTTTGCCAGAAACTGGGAAGAAATTACCTCTATCGATCTTGGAAGCGGAACCACCGTAGATGACTTAATTTCACTGGGATTATTTATGGGATCGCCCAAAAATACGTTCTACAATTACCAGAAAATCGGAATCTGGCAATTAGGGGAAGAAGTAGATGCAGCCGTATTCGGTTTAAAGCCCGGGGATGTAAAGCTTCAAACCAGTTTGAATAAAAAAACAGATGGAGTATGGGTGAAGACAGCCACCGACGAGGCAGGAAATGTCACCGAAACGGAATACACCGCCGATAGCCCGTACACGATTAATGCCACCGACGACCGCCAGATTCTCGGACAAGAGTCACCAAAATGGACAGCAGGGTTTCAGAACACATTCACCTATAAAAACTTCGACCTCAGCGTCTTCATGACAGCTCGATGGGGACAAATGATCAATGGTGGCCTGCTCGGCTATTTCGGCTATGGTAAGGTAAATTTGCCGGATAATTACAACTACTGGACAGAAGACAATCCGACCAATGATTACCCTCGACCATATTTGTCTCGAACCAGCGGAGGGAATTTTACAGCATCACTAAATTCTCTTCCTTTTGCAGATGCTTCCTACATCAAGGTTAAAAATATTACTTTCGGGTATACCCTCCCCAAGAGTCTGAATACAAAATTAGGTGTCTCCAACCTGCGTGTGTACGGCACAGTTTACAATCCTTTTATAATTACAAAAAGCGAGCTTTTAAAAGAAATGGATCCCGAAACAGGAGCCTCCGACTCGTTTCCTTTATACAAACAAATTGTGTTTGGTGTTAATGTGTCATTTTAATAAAACAGTTTGAAAAATGAGAAAAATATATAAAAAAACAGCCATTGCGGCCATCTTCCTGATAGGCCTGTTTTCTGCATGTTCCCTGGAAGAGACCAATCCTTCAACGGTAGATCTTGAAATCGCTTATACCAGTCCGGAAGGATTCGAAAGCCTCATAAATTATTGCTACGATGCCTTGTATTACTACTATGGCAAGATTGATGGTATTGGGGCTATGGAGATGGGTACCGACCTTTGGGTGAGCGAAAGCAAGGAGTCCGGATTCACCATGTATGACAGCAAGATGAATACAGAGCTGGGAACGCTACGGGTGATCTGGAACGGTTTTTACGCCACCGTTAACTATTGCAACACGGCCATTTACTATGCCGATCTGGTTGCAGACTATTCAGAAGAGCAAAAAAATGCAAAAGTTGCTGAAGCCTATTTCATGCGTGGATGGAGTTATTTACACCTCGTGGAACAATTTGGCAATGTGGTGTTAAGAACAGAACCTTCATCAGTTTCCGGGATCGACAACTATCCCGTTCGCAGTACTGAAGCTGAGATTTATGACCAAATTATCAGTGATTTGAAATTTGCCTGCCAACATTTACCGCTCAGTCAGGGTGCAGAAAGAGGTCGGGTAGCGAAAAAAGCCGCCTATGGCATTTTAGCCAAAGCTTACCTCCAACGTACACGACTTGGCGAATCCAATAGCGCAGACTATGCAAAGCTAGCCCTCGAGACAGCAAAAGAACTGATTGATAATCAGAGCACCTATAACTGCGCTTTATACACCAGTGATGGCACCAAGTCGGGGTACTCAAAACTATGGGATGGGATAAACAACAAAAACAATCCTGAATTTTTGTTCCTGGAAGCGATCGATCACGAAGGATTTCTGAATCCGGATGGTGACAATCGTGGAAGAACGCGCCAATATTACCTGATGGATCTGAAAACCGTGGGAGCAGAATGGGGTACCGCTGAAAAGAACTGCGCTTGGTATAGTCGGGCAAACGACCGCGGTTTTAAACCAACCAAGTACTTGATGACGGAAATTTTTGAACCGGTAATGGATCCGGCAGATACGCGGTTTGGCGAAACCTTCTTCACTGAATATTACAATTCGAGATGGAGCGATTTTACAATCTCGCAAACGTTGGTTGATAAGTACGGAAAAGATCAATCTTTAGTTGGGAAAACGATTAAAAATACCGCAGCAACATACTTTCCGGGAGTTGATCACTATTTCGGGCAGACCTACTATACGGTAAACGCATCCGGCAATGTGAACATGTTAGACAGCGACATGGATGGCTATCTTGACGGTATATCAGTATTTACGCCCAACTATAATATATCAGCTGCAGAAAAAGCCTTGTTGCCATTCCTTTGCGTGGACCCATCAGACATGTATGATGCCTCCGGAAAATGGGTGTCAGCCGAAACCAGCACCCTTGGCACATACTATAAAGAATGCTATCCATCTATGCGGAAATTCTCCTCATTATACTGGATCTACAACAACCAAAAATGGCAAGGAGATTTTCCGATTCTCCGGTTGGGGGAAGTTTATCTCATTGCAGCCGAAGCTGCCCTTCGTTATAACAACGATCAAGCCACAGCGGCACAGTATCTAAACGACATTCGTCAGCGCGCTGCTGTTACCGGACGTGCGAGTGAAATGACAGTTGCTCAAGCAGGCGTTGACCTTGATTTTGTACTTGCCGAACGTGCACGCGAACTAGCAGGTGAACAAACCCGTTGGTACGACCTGAAACGTTACGGGAAATTAACTACTGCGTATCTTGCCGAAACAAATCCCGACATCACAACGTTCGATCAAGAGAAACACGTCGTCAGACCAATTCCGCAATCATTTCTGGATGCGATTGCCAATCCGGATGAATTTGGCAGTAATGGCTATTAATAACACAAGATCAACAGTTGGTTAGAATAGATGTATTTTAGATGGGGTTGCCTGATTTTCAAAGGCAGCCTCTTTTTTTTGCATTTTCCAACTCAGCAATGAGAGAATAAAATTCTGTTGTATGTATAAACGTTTTCAAATTAGAAAGATTTTAGTTAATATTAAAGCTCAATAAAACAGGACAATACAGAATGTAAACGTTAACATTAAAAATCTAAATATTAGAGAATTATCGATTGGTTAGATTCCTGCTAAGATTTCTATAAAGGTCTGACCGGATACAGGAAATGACGTTTTAGTGTTGCAGAGTGCTGAATTTAGACCTGAAAAAGCTGTTCGGAGAACGAAAAACAAAAACTGATGAAACGATTGACCTTATTTCTTTTGAGCCTGACTGTAATTTTTTCCTGTTCTTCCAATAGGGAACATCTCCGTATTTCGGATTGCTTGGTTGAGGGATGCTCAGGTCCATCGGCACTAATAGAAACCAAACAACCGCAGCTCAGCTGGAAGATCGATTCCGATTTTAACGGAACCAATCAGGCAGTCTATCAGATTCTGGTTAGTGACAGGTTTGAAAACCTGGAGAAAGGAAATGTTTGGAATTCGGATAAGGTTGAATCCCGACGATCGCAATTAATTTCCTATGCTGGCTCAAAGTTGAAGCCCGGAACCCGTTATTTCTGGAAAGTGAAAGTCTGGGATGAAAATGGAAATGGATCGCCCTGGAGCGACGTCTCTTCATTTCAGTTTGGTTTGCCGGAAACAGCCGAATGGGATGGAGCAAAATGGATCGGATTTGATGAGTTTCCCGCAGAAAAGCGCTTGGTCGAAGGCATTAGTGGTTATGGCGATGCTTCGCTGAATAAAGTGGAAGATCGTGCTATTGTGCCAATGTTCCGAAAAGGATTTCAACTGGATGGTGAGGTCGTTTCGGCAACGCTTTTTATCAGTGGGATCGGGCAATACGAAGCTTCACTGAACGGCGAAAAAGTTGGTGACGATTTTCTGACTCCAGGTTGGACGCATTACGATAAAAAAGTGCTTTACAATTGCTATGATGTGACTAGCCTAATACAAAACGGCGAAAATGTACTCGGTGCGATTGTTGGGAACAGTTTTCATTACAACAACCGCGAGCGCTACCGCAAGCTGATTATTGCTTATGGCTTTCCGAAGCTGATTTGCAAATTGCATCTAAGATATGCCGATGGTACAACTGAAATGATCGTTTCGGATAATAGCTGGAAAACATCACCTTCGGCCATCACCTACAGCGGTATCTACGGTGGAGAGGATTACGATGCAAACCTCGAACAAGCTGGTTGGGATGAAGCCGGGTTCGACGATCAAAACTGGCAGACGGTGAAACTCATTCAGGCTCCGGTCGGTCGCTTGAAAGCTGATTCGAATCACCCGATCAAGGTCATGGAATGCTTTGACCCGGTTTCAATAAAAAATATTGGTGATTCCATTTGGGTGTATGATTTTGGGCAAAATATGTCCGGAATTATTGCGATTAACGTAAAAGGCGAAAAAGGGCAGACTTTGAAGTTTTCGCCTGGCGAGAGTCTGAAAGAGGATGGCATGGTCAGCCAGCGTGGCTCCGGATCGCCATACAATTTTAATTATACCCTAAAGGGCGACGGTGAAGAAAAATGGCAACCCCGTTTTAGCTATGCCGGTTTTCGTTATGTGCAGGTTGAAGGGATTCACCCTGTTCCCTCAGTTTTTAAAATACAGGCACTGCATACGCGCAATTCAACCGAAACCGTTGGTTCTTTCGAATGCTCCAACGAGCTTTTCAACCAAACCTTTGACTTGATCAACTGGGGCATCAAAAGCAATCTTCAATCGGTGATGACCGACTGCCCAACCCGAGAAAAGCTGGGCTGGATTGAGCAGACTCATCTGATGGGCACCAGTGTGCATTTCAATTTCAACTTGTATAAATTATACGCCAAGTTACTGTCTGATATGCAGGATGCGCAGACCGAAAAAGGACTGGTGCCGAATATCGTTCCCGAATACATAAACTTTGAATACTACGACGCTGCTTTCCGCGATTCGCCCGAATGGGGCAGTGCATCGATCATTTTGCCCTGGCTGATTTATAAATGGTATGGTGATGCCGACATCATGGCAGAAACCTGGCCAATGATGCTGCACTACATGAGCTACCTGGAAAGTAAAGCCGATAACAATATTCTGTCGCATGGATTAGGCGATTGGTACGATGTTGGTCCCAATGAGCCGGGTTATGCACAGTTAACTCCCGTGCCGCTGGTGGCAACAGCCACCTACTTTTACGATGCTCAGTTGATGGCTAAAGTAGCCGATCAGTTGGGGAAAGCTGATGAAGCTGCACATTTTGAGGAATTGGCTGAAAAGATCAGGGAATCGTTCAATTCGGAATTCTACAAACCTGATTCGGCTGTTTATGCCACCGGGAGCCAAACTTCACTCGCCATGCCTTTGAGTATGGGCTTGGTTGAAGACCAAAATACGGCGAAGGTACTTGAAAATCTGGTCGCTAAAATTGAAGCAGATGGCAAGGCGATTACCGCCGGCGATGTCGGTTTTCACTATTTGGTGGATGCATTGACCCGCTTCGGTAAATCGGAATTGCTGTACAAAATGAACAACCGCGACGATGTTCCCGGCTATGGATACCAACTAAAAATGGGAGCTACTTCGCTGGCCGAGTCATGGCAGGCGCTGGCAAATAAATCACTGAATCACCTTATGCTGGGCCATCTGATGGAATGGTTTTATCAAGGTTTAGGTGGTATCCGGCAAGCAGAAAATTCGGTGGCTTACGAGTCGATTGTCATTCGCCCCGAGGTGGTTAAAGATCTTACATACGCGAATGTGTCATTCGATTCGCCTTACGGCAAGATTGTGAGCAACTGGCAGAAGAAAGACGGCTCATTTATCCTGCATGTTGAGATTCCGGTGAATACTAAGGCTAAAGTAATTATGCCTTTCGAGGGAGATTTACAAACCAGGGCGTTGCAGTCTTCTAATCAACACAAAGAGTTAATCAAGATACACGAAAAAGAGAATGGTAAGTCCGTATGTGAAATTCAATCGGGCAGTTATGAATTTGAACTAAAAATCGAACAATAAACCGGTCGACGACCGCTATCGAATAAACAGATGAGAAAAACATTTTTCGCTCTAGCACTGGCAATGATTTCAATGCTTGCCTGCTCGCCAAAAAAGAAAGAATTATCGGAAACCGTCTCGCAACAGAAGATGGAGGAGATTTATAAGGAGGTGAAAACACCATACAAATATGGCCTGATTATGGTGCCCGACAGCAATTCGTACAAAATGGATTGCCCGACGATTTTCCGGCACGATGACCAATGGGTGATGACCTACATTATTTTCGACGGCCGTGGCTACGAAACACACCTGGCCTTGAGCGACGACCTGATTAACTGGAAAGAACAGGGCGCGATCATGGAATTCTCCGACACAACCGACTGGGATGTGAACCAAAAAGCCGGCTATCCGTCGCTCATTGACTATGACTGGGGCGGTGCTTACGGCATCAATTCCTACGACGGAAAATACTGGATGAGCTACTTCGGCGGAAACTCAACCGGGTACGAAAAAGGCTTGCTATCAGTTGGAATGGCTTTCACGGAAGAAGATCCGGCAACCTTGCAACAGTGGAGTCGTCTGGAAAAACCGGTGTTGATGTCGACCGATGCTGATGCTGCCTGGTATGATAACATCACCATGTATAAAAACTATGTGCTGGAAGATAAAGACCAGTTGACCGGTCATCGCTTCGTTATGTATTACAATGCAAAAGGAGACAGTATTAGCAAAGTGCGCGGTGCCGAGCGTATCTCGATGGCTTTTTCAGACGATATGGTGAGCTGGAAACGCTACGATGACAACCCGGTATTGAATCACCACATCGGTATTACCGGCGACGCGGTGATTCAGAAGATCGGCGATTTGTATGTCATGTTCTTCTTCCGCGCCTACTGGCCCGAAGGTAAAACGGTCGTGTACAACAGCTTTGCGGCTTCGTACGACTTGCTGCACTGGACCGAATGGGACGGCCCGAAACTGGTTGAGCCCAGCGAAAGCTACGATAACCAATTCGCCCACAAATCCTTTGTTATTAAAGTTGACGACGTGGTGTACCACTATTACAATGCGGTGGATACCCTGGGCAATCGGGGAATTGCATTGGCCACATCAAAAGATTTGGGTAAGAGTACGATGACCTTTAATTCAACCGAGGAGTCCGAAGTGAAATAAAAGGAAATGTTCAGTCGCAGTAACAGTCACAGTTTTCAGAAATAGCAGATTTCAACTTTGTGTACTTTGCGATACCCTTTGTATTCTTTGTGTTAAAAAAGCGACTAACGATTATTGATTAACGAATAACGATTGAGCCAGAAAAAACTCTCCGCGCTATCCGCGGTTAAAAAATAGAAAATGAAACGAAAACAAAACATAAACTTATTCCTGCTGGCAATGGTGCTCGCCCTGGTTGGCTGCGGGCCGAAGAGTCAGCTGGCGGAACGCCAAAACTTTGACAAGGACTGGCGCTTTCTCCTGGGCGACGATTCGCTGGCCTTTCAACAGGCATTCGACGATTCGCAGTGGCGTAAGCTAAACCTTCCGCACGACTGGAGCATCGAGGGCGAATTCAGCGCCGATGCTCCCGCAACTCCCGAAGGCGGGGCGTTGCCAACCGGAACTGGCTGGTACCGGAAAACGTTCAAACTTGAAAAACCGGACGAAGCACAAGT
Organism: Mangrovibacterium sp.; assembly: GCF_041596335.1. Lineage (GTDB taxonomy): Bacteria > Bacteroidota > Bacteroidia > Bacteroidales > Prolixibacteraceae > Mangrovibacterium. The sequence goes on from NZ_JBFHIT010000003.1 coordinate 29,367, forward strand.
TTTTTATATCGATTTTGACGGGGTGATGGCGAACAGCGAAGTGTGGATTAATGGCCACTACCTTGGCAAACGCCCCTTCGGCTATATTTCATTTCGCTACGATTTGACTCCCTATTTGAAGTTCGGTGAGGAAGGGAACACGCTTGCTGTTCGGGTCGATAATTCGGCTCAGCCGGCTTCGCGCTGGTACACCGGTTCGGGCATTTACCGACATGTTTGGTTGGTCGAAAAGAATCCGGTTCATGTGGCTCATTGGGGGACTTTTGTTACCACTCCCGAAGTTTCAGCTGAGCTGGCAAAAGTGAAATTGGATATTCAACTCGAAAATAGAAAAGAAACGAATTCGTCGGTAGTTGTGAAATCGACCATCACTGATGCAGATGGACAAGCGGTCGCAGAAGCGCAAAATAAACTTGACCTGACTGTCGGACTTTCAACATTGACTCAGAATTTTGAGCTGAAAAACCCGGCTTTGTGGTCTCCTGAAAATCCAAATTTATATACGATTTCGACTCAGGTTCTCAGTTCCGGGAAATTAGTCGATCAGTATGAAACGCCACTTGGTGTCCGTTTTTTCGAATTTACAGCTGATCAGGGTTTTTTCCTGAACGGCACACAGTACAAGCTTCACGGGGTCAATCAACATCACGATTTGGGTGCTCTGGGTGCAGCTGTGAACACCCGAGCCATGGAGCGTCAGCTGGAAATTCTGAAGGACATGGGTGTGAATGCCATTCGAATGGCCCACAATCCTCCGGCTCCGGAGCTGTTGCAATTGTGCGATAGAATGGGCTTTCTGGTGATTGACGAATCGTTCGATGAATGGAAAAAGCGGAAAGCCAAGCAGGGGTATCACCTTTATTGGGACGATTGGCACAAACGCGATTTGGAAGACATGATTTTGCGTGACCGCAACCATCCTTCAATTTTTGTGTGGAGCATTGGCAACGAAATTCCAGAACAGTTTGATACGACTGGGATTCGCATCACCCGCGAGCTAGCCGATATCGTAAAATCGTTAGACACGACTCGTCCGGTTACGGCAGCGCTGACTGAAACCGATCCGGAGAAAAATAATCTCTACAAATCAGGAGCGCTTGATCTGTTGAGCTTCAATTATAAGCATAAAGAATACCTGAAATTCCCGGATCGTTACCCAGGAGAGTGCATGTTGGCCTCCGAGAACATGTCGGCCTTGTCGACCCGAGGACAGTACGATTTTCCGTCGGACAGTGTGCGAATCTGGCCACCGGCTTACAACTCGCCGTTCGATGGAAATGCAGATCTGACTGCCTCGTCTTTCGATAATTGTATCGCTTATTGGGGTGCGACGCACGAGGACACCTGGGCTGTGGTGAAAAACAACGAATTCATTCCGGGCATGTTTATCTGGTCGGGCTTCGACTACATTGGCGAACCTCTGCCATACCCATACCCGGCGCGAAGCAGCTATTTGGGAATTATAGATCTGTGTGGTTTCCCGAAAGATGCTTACTACATGTACCAGAGCGAGTGGTCGGATAAAACGGTGTTGCACCTTTTTCCACACTGGAACTGGGATGAGGGACAAATCATCGATCTGTGGGCTTATTACAATAATGCTGACGAAGTAGAACTATTTGTGAATGGCGTCTCGCAAGGGCGAAAATCGAAGGCGACCGACAAATTTCATGTCATGTGGCGGGTGCCATTCCATCCGGGAAGCATAAAAGCCATCAGTTATAAAGACGGGCAAGAGATACTTGAGCAGGAAATTAAGACAGCTGGTCCGGCAGCCAAAATTGAATTGATAGCAGATCGCAGCAAAATAAACGCTAACGGAACTGATCTCTCTTTTATCACGGTGAAAGTGACCGATAAAGACGGAAATATGGTGCCGGATGCAGCGAATCTGATCAATTTTAATGTTGAAGGTGAAGGATTCGTAGCCGGTGTGGATAATGGTTATCAAGCTAGTACCGAGCCGTTCAAAGCCAACTACCGAAAAGTATTTAACGGTATGTGTCTGCTGATTGTACAAAGCACCGAAAAAGCAGGGACAATAAATGTCACAGCTAGCAGTGAAGGCTTAGACTCGAATTTTCTGACAGTTACTTCAAACTAATTCAGCATGAATCTAAATCATAAAATAATATCATTTACAGTGTTGCTGGTGGGGCTATTGTCAACATCAGAGCTGTGCGGCCAGGGAAAAACAGGTGTGTTGGCAGGCATTCCGCCACTAAATACGACGGAGATCGCCGAACCTTGGGAAAATCCCGAAGTCAGTGCCATCAATCGCGATGCGGCAAGAGTAACAGCTTATTCATTTGCATCAACCGAAGATGCTCTCAAGGGTGATCGGGAAACAAGCGGACGCTATGAAAGCTTGAATGGCGAATGGGACTTCTTTTTCGCGATGAAACCTGTTGACGCGCCGACCGACTTTTATAGAACGGAAGTGAGTGGCTGGGACAAAATCGAAGTGCCGTCGAATTGGGAAATGAAGGGATACGACAAGCCCATCTATAAAAGTGCAGTTTATCCGTTCCGACCCATCAATCCACCATACGTGCCTCGGGATTATAATCCGGTGGGATCGTACCAACGAGCATTCACGGTTCCTGCTGACTGGAAGAATATGAACATCACTCTGCATTTTGGCGGTGTGAGTTCCGGTTTCAAAGTTTGGGTGAATGGTCAGTTTTTGGGCTATGGCGAAGACAGTTGCTTACCCTCCGAGTTTAATGTAACACCATATTTGAAGGATGGCGAGAACATCGTTTCGGTACAGGTTATTCGCTGGAGCGACGGTGCCTATCTGGAAGACCAGGACCATTGGCGGATGAGCGGAATCCAGCGCGAAGTGTACCTGATGGCGGAGCCGAAACTGCGCATTGCCGACTTCTTTTATCAAACCAAATTGGACGATGATTATCGCGACGCCACCTTAAGTATCCGTCCGCGCATTGAAAATCTGACAGGCGATTCTGTGAAAGGTTACCAATTGGAAGCAATGTTGTACGACGCTAGCGGAAAACAAGTTTTCGAAAAACCGTTGGAAAAAGATGTCCGGTCGATTTTGGATGAGACCTGGCCACGACTCGATAATGTGAAATTTGGTATGCTGGAATCCCAGATAAAAAACCCGTTGAAATGGAGTGACGAAGAACCGAATTTATACACACTGGTTTTGACGATGAAAGACAGCACCGGTGCCATAACCGAAGCCAAAAGTTGCAAAGTCGGCTTTCGAAGCATCGGGTTCGATCCGGGGTCGGCAAAGCTGCTCATCAATGGAAAAGTAACGTATTTGTACGGTATCAATAGGCACGATCACGACCCGGTGAAAGGGAAGGCTCTATCTCGCGAAGATATTTTGAAGGACGTGAAGCAAATCAAGCAGTTTAATTTTAACTGCATCCGTGCGTCGCACTACCCGAATGATCCTTATTTCTACGATTTATGCGATGAGTACGGAATTTTGGTAATCGACGAGGCGAACTTCGAAACCCATGGTTTAGGCGGAAAACTGGCCAACGAACAAAAATGGTTGAATGCCCATCTGCAGCGAGTGGTGCGCATGGTAGAGCGCGATAAAAATCACCCTTCGGTCATTATCTGGAGTTTGGGAAACGAGGCGGGCAGTGGGCCGGCAACCGCTATCATGGCGGCTTTTTGTCACGATTTCGATGTGACTCGTCCGGTGCATTATGAGCCGGCAATGGGAGACCACAAAGTGAAAGGCTACATCCCGCCCGGGCATCCCAATTACCCGAAAGACCATTCACACCGCATCCAAACCCCGCTCGACCAATCGTACATCAACATCGTTAGCCGCATGTACCCGGCGCTTTATACAGGTCCGTTACTTGTTAGCCAGGATAATGGCGACAACCGCCCAATCTTCTGGTGCGAGTATTCACACTCCATGGGTAATTCGACTGGAAACCTGAAAGAGTGGTGGGACCAGATCCGCTCAACTCCCCGCATGATTGGCGGTTGTATCTGGGACTACAAAGACCAGGGATTGCTGAAAACCGATGAAAACGGAACCGTGTTTTATGGTTACGGCGGCGATTTTGGCGATACCTTACTAAACGACAATAATTTCTGTATCAACGGCATTGTTACCTCCGACGGGCGTCCGAAAGGGGCGATGTACGAGTTCAAATGGGTGAGCCAACCGGTGAGCTGCGAGTTGTTGGATACGAATGGTTTCAAGGTGAAAATTACCAACCGGCATGCCGTTAAAAATCTTTCAGCTTATATCCCGACATTGAAATTCCAGGAAGGTGGCAAAGTGATTAAAACCGTCGAACAGGATCCGATCAATTTAGCTGCCGGAAAAGACACGTTGATTAACTTCAAGCAATACCTGCCGAAAATGAAGCCGGGAGCCGAATACCTAGCCACCATTTCATTCAAACTGAAAGAAAAGACGACATGGGCAGATGCCGGCTATGACGTAGCGTTTGACCAATTTGCCCTGACTGGATTGAGCACGGAATCGTCAAAATTGAAAACTAAATCGGAAATCCAATTGGAGGAATCGGCGGATGCTTTTATGGTGAATGGAAAGAACTTCAAACTGGAAATTGATAAAACGAATGGCGCTTTGAGTTCGTACGTATGGAATGGCGAAGAACAACTATTTGCGCCGCTGTTGCCACACTTCACCCGTCCGCTCACCGATAACGATGAGCGTGGCTGGAAGCCCCATGAGAAGTTGAAAGTTTGGTACGATGCCCATCCCAAATTACAATCTGTGGCAACGGATACCAAAGCTGACGGAACAATACAGGTTCGAAGCAATTACGAGATTGTGAAAGATAGCGCCAGTTGTACCATCATTTACAGCTTGCGCGGAGATGGCGCGCTCAAAGTTGAGTACGAACTGAAAGCTTTACCACAGTTGCCAAACATCCCTAAAGTGGGTGTGCAATGCGGCATTGCCGATGTGTATCGTCAGATCAGCTGGTACGGAAAAGGGCCTTTGGAAAATTATTGCGACCGTAGCTTTGGATTTGAAGCTGCAACGTACTCGCTTCCGATCGATCAATTTATCGAGCCCTATGTGATGCCGCAGGAGACTGGAAATCGCATGGATGTACGCTGGATGTATTTGTCGAATGAGCAAAAAACGAAAGGTTTGCTGGTGGTGGCCGATAGTTTGTTGAGCATGAGCGCGTGGCCTTGGACTAAAGCTAATATTAATGCAGCCAAACATACGAACGAATTAGTAGAGTCGTGCTACCTGACCCTGAATATCGACCTGAAGCAAATGGGTGTTGGAGGTAACGATAGCTGGTCGGATGTGGCCGCTCCGGAACCACAATACCAAATTCCGGCGGGCACATACCGATATGCTTTCTACCTGATGCCAATGAGCACCGGGAAGAAAGATTGGAGTGAGGAAATTTATAAAGTGAAATTTTGATGAGACGTGAGTAGTGAGTAGTGAGTAGTGAGTAGTGAGTAGTGAGTAGTGAGTCGGGAAGGCCTGCTTGTTTTTAGTTTGTTAAGAACTGTCTTTAACTCAATACTCACGTCTCTGGACTCACGACTAGTAAAAATGAAATGAAACAAAACCGACAAAATAGAACGCTTCTGATGCTGCTTGGCTTGTTGCTGGTCATTTTAAGCGCATGCAGCCACCAATCGGAATCGCTGGTTAAAACGATTGTTCCGACAAAAAAGGATGCTCAACCCTGGACCTTTTGGTACTGGATGCACGGTGCGGTGAGCAAGGCCGGAATTACCGCCGATTTGGAGGCGATGAAAGAAGCCGGAATTGGAGGCACCTACCTGTTTGCTATTCGCGATACAGTCTCGGGTTTGTATCCTGATGCAGTGGTCACAATGAGCCCGGAATGGTGGGGGTTGGTGAAATTTGCAGCCAGTGAGGCCGATCGATTGGGATTGGATTTGGGGCTAAACTCTTGCGATGGTTTTACCTGTGCGGGAGGTCCGTGGATTACTCCGGAAATGTCGATGCAGAAGGTGGTTTGGGGTGATACTCTGGTAACCGGGGGGCAGGCTTTCGCAGGGAAGCTGCCACAACCTGAAATGGTGAAAAATTATTACGAAGATATTGCCACTTTCGCCTATCCGGCGCCGGAAGGGGCAGGGCAAAATTCGTGGATGATTAGGCCGGAGGTGAGTTCTAATTTGAGCTCGGAAAGTCTGCAATACCTGGCTGAAAAAGGAAATGCCCGTCAGTTTTCGACCAAAGAAAAAGGCTGGATTCAATATGCTTTTGACGCTCCGTTTACCTGTCGGTCGGTTCAAATAAAAACCGGGTGGAACAACTACCAATCAAATCGACTGATTGTGGAAACCAGCGGAGACGGTGTTCATTTTAAGTTTCATAGCCGGCTGGTCCCGCCGCGTTCGGGCTGGCTCGATTTGGACCAACCAAACACACATAGCATTGAGCCGGTGACGGCTAAATATTTCCGTTTTGTTTTTGACCCGGAAGGTTCTGAGCCGGGCGCCGAAGATCTGGATGATGCCAAATGGACTCCAACCTTGCGAGTTAAAGGAATTGCGCTTTCGTCGGAGACGAAAATCAATCAATTTGAAGGGAAGAATGGCTCTATCTGGCGTGTAGCTAATTGGTCTGATGAGAAAACCATACTGTCAAACGAATGTGTTGATCCGAAGAACATGATCAACATTTCGGAATATGTAGCTGCCGACGGAACCCTAAGCTGGCAAGTGCCCGAAGGAATTTGGGTGATTTTGCGCATGGGCCACACCAGCACCGGTCACGAAAACTACATCGGTGGTGGCGGTAAAGGATTGGAATGTGATAAGTTCGATCCAGAAATCGTTCGATTTCAGTACGATCGATGGTTTGGTGAGGCTTTTCGTCAGATTGGCGAAGGTTTGGCAGCAAAGGTGATCAAGCGTTTTCATGTGGATAGTTGGGAATGCGGTAGCCAAAACTGGTCGAAGGTGATGCTCGATGAGTTTCAAAAGCGACGCGGGTACGACCTGATGAATTACTTGCCGGTGATGGCTGGAATTCCGCTTCAAAGTGCAGAAACGTCGGAGCGGGTTTTGCAGGATGTGCGTGAAACGGTTGCCGACTTATTTAGTGATAATTTTTATAAGACGCTGCAAGAAGAATCGCATAAACGAGGAGTGCTGTTCTCTGCCGAGAGCATGTCTCCCGTTGGCGTGAGCGATGGTATGCAGCATTTCAAGTACGTCGATCTTCCGATGGGTGAATACTGGTTTCGTAGCCCCTCGCACGATAAGCCAAATGATATTCTCGATGCTATCTCAGGGGCACATGTGTACGGAAAGCCTATTGTGCAGGCTGAAAGTTTCACCGAAATCCGGCTGGACTGGGACGAAACACCTGGTTTGCTGAAGCCTTTGGCTGACCGGAATTTTGCGCTCGGCATCAACAAAGTTTTTGCGCATGTATTTACCCACAATCCGTGGATGGATCGCGCGCCCGGGATGACACTTGACAAAATCGGAACGGTCCTGCAACGCGATCAAATTTGGTGGCAACAAAGTTCGGCTTTCTGGAATTATCTGCACAATTGTCAGCAACTTTTGCAAAAGGGAAAGCCAGTGGTTGATCTGGCAGTTTTTACCGGCGAAGAAATGCCCCGTCGCTCAATTTTGCCCGATCGCCTGGTCGATTTCCTACCCGGGATAATGGGGGCAAGGCGGGTTGAAAGTGAAAAAACACGGTTAAAAAATGATGGCGCTCCAAAACGGGAAATGCCGCAAGGGGTGACTACCCAGTCAAATATGGCCGATCCCGAAAAATGGATTGATCCACTGAATGGTTATGCGTACGATTCGTTCAATAAAGATGCTTTACTGAATTTGGTGACGGTAAAAGATGGCCGGATTGTGCTCCCGGGAGGAGCGAATTACGCGATGTTGGTAATCCCGGGAAACCGGAAGCTGGCGCCAAACGGAGGTGAACAAATGAGTTTGGCTGTAGTTGAGAAACTGGATGAACTGATCCGGCAGGGAGCGATCGTGTTATGGATGGAAAAACCGGGTCAGACGATTGGTTTGAATGCTTCATCCGAAAATAATGAGCTTAAAAAATTAATTACCACTTTATTTGATGGCGAAAAAATTAGTTACACCGATGAAAATGGTTTCCGGTTCGAAGGAATCCAAAAAGGGAAGGGGCGAATTTTAGTTGGCCCTTATCAGGCGGCTTCGTTCAGCCCTCTTGGTGTAGCTAAAGATTTTATTGCCGTAAAAGACGATGAAATACTTCATGGAAAGCTGGCCTGGAACCATCGGGTTGATGGTGAAAAGGACAATTATTTCATTTCGAATCAAAGCGGCGAAAAACTGCTGGTCGAATTGAGTTTCCGCATCACCGGGAAAACTCCTTTGCTGTATGATCCGGTGTCGGGCGATACCTTGCCATGCCGCCAGTGGTCTTCTGACGATGATCGTACTAATTTGACCTATGAATTTGAAGCCAATGAGTCTGTTTTTGTGCTTTTCGATCCGGCAAATAAAGATGTTCGAAGCGAGAAGCCCAATAAGGTTCGTACGGCAACAGTTCAAAAAATTGAAGGGCCCTGGACGGTTGCTTTCAACCCGAAAAATGGCGGTCCGGCAGAACCTGTTGTGTTCAATGAGCTGACCGACTGGAGCAAAAACGCAGATGACCGAATTCGGTTTTACTCGGGAATGGCAACGTACACAACTTCATTTGAATGGCATGAAAACGTTGATTCGCAAGGGTTGTGGATTGATTTGGGGGATTTCGCGAATGTGGCCGAAGTGCGTCTGAATGGTGAATCGGTTGGCATTTGCTGGACTTTGCCGCATCGGTTGCAGTTAAACGGGCAATTGAAACCCGGTGAAAATATGCTGGAGATTGATATTGCCAATACCTGGAATAATCGACTGATTGGCGACCAAGATTTGCCGGAAGGAAAGCGCATTGCCTGGACAACGGCGCCCTACCGATTGGAAGGTCGGCCACTTTTACCGGCGGGCTTGTTCGGGCCAGTCAGGTTGCTTCGGCAAAATGAAGATTAGAAAGTTAGAAGGATGAAGATCAGAATCACAAATGCAAAAAGACTCAATCTGGAAATTACTCGAATCCAATTGCTTTGTGTCTTCGCTTCTTCACGTTCAACATGAATATAACTTACAAACAAAAGATAAACGAGATGAAATTTTTAATGAAACGAAGCCTGCTGGCGATGGTGCTTTTTGTCGCAGTTTTGCAGGCGCAAGCAATTGTGAAAATGCCGGCATTATTTGCCGACCATGGTATTTTGCAACGACAAACAAATGTGGCTATTTGGGGCTGGGCCGATGCAAAAGCCAAGGTGACGGTCATTCCTTCGTGGAACGGTACAACCTACGAAACCAAAGCCGACCACGATGGCAAATGGAAGCTGACAGTGGAAACCCCCGAAGCTGGAGGTCCTTACGAAATCCGCATCAGCGATGGAGCCGAGCTGATTTTGAAAAATATTCTGATCGGAGAAGTGTGGCTTTGCTCCGGGCAATCGAACATGGAAATGCCGATGAAGGGTTTTCCGGGTCAACCGGTTGTCGGATCTAATATCGACATTTTGAAATCGGACAACCATAACATTCGGGTAATTACTGTTCCGCGTAACTCGCAAACAACACCGCAGGACAATTTCACCGCCAAATGGAAAGTGGCTGATCCGGCTGCAATCCGCAATTTTAGTGCAACAGGCTATTACTTTGGCCGTATGCTGAACGAAATGTTGGGTATCCCGGTGGGATTAATCGAAGTGGCTTACGGCGGTTCCTGTGTTCAGGCCTGGATGAGCCCGAAGACCGCTGTTTCTTTCGTAGACAAACAGGTGCCTGCTCCGGGCGACAGTATTCCGGTTGCGAATCGCACACCCTCTGTTCTTTTCAATGGCATGCTAAATCCGGTGATCGGTTATGGAATTGCCGGATGCATTTGGTACCAGGGCGAAACCAACTACATTGAGCCGGATCGCTACCTGGACTTGTTCCCGACTATGGTTGCCGAGTGGCGTAAGCTATGGGGAATAGGTGACTTCCCGTTCTACTACGCTCAAATAGCACCATTCGATTATTCGGTGTTTACTCCCACCGAATTTCATGAGAAATTCAACTCAGCCTACTTGCGTGAGGCGCAGCTGAAAGCTCAGGACAAAATTCCGAACAGCGGTATGGCAGTGCTGATGGATGTCGGTGAAGAAACAAGTATCCACCCCATGCATAAGCAAGAAGGCGGTGAACGCCTGGCCTTGTGGGCATTGGCTAAAACTTACGGCATCCGCGATTTCAGTTACAAAAGTCCTGCGTACGATGCGATTGAGGTGAAAGGCAGCCAGGCGATTGTGTCATTCAAAGATGCGTCGAACGGCCTGACCACCTTTGGCAATGAACTGACCGGTTTTGAGATTGCCGGAGAGAATAAAGTTTTTTACCCGGCCGATGCTTTTTTGCGGGCTAAATCGGTGGTGGTGTCGTCCCCTCGGGTTGAAAAGCCTGTGGCGGTGCGCTATGCCTTTAAGAATTTTATTGTGGGAACACTTTGCGGAACTGATGGATTGCCGGTATCGTCATTCAGAAGCGACAACTGGTAGTTGGAAGATTAGAATGGCAGAATCTTGAATAATAGAATCGGAAACCTTGTGGTTTTCCGTTAATTCAATAAAAAATGAAACGAAACATTCAACTGATACTCGCGCTGTTGGTTTTGCTTGCCGGCAAAAGCTGGGCGCAACCGAACGGCCTGGACGATTACAACCTGGTTTGGACGAGTCAAAGTGCAAACTCATCCGAGTCGATGCCTTGCGGCGGTGGTGACATTGGCTTGAATGTGTGGGTTGAAAATGGCGATTTACTTTTTTACCTCTCGCAAAGCGGCACTTTTGACGAGAATAACTGTATGCTGAAGTTAGGGCGTGTGCGGATGAGATTGAGCCCAAATCCGTTTGATGGTGAAACGTTCAGGCAGGAGTTGCATATGAAAGAAGGCTTTGTAACCATTCAAGGTGAAAAAGGCGGACTGAAGGCAACGGCTAAACTTTGGGTTGACGTGTTTCGTCCGGTAGTTCATGTCGAAGTTGAAGCAAACCGCCCAGTTTCGGTCGAAGCTACATACGAAAGTTGGCGAACAAAAGACCGGTCATTGCGTAAGCTCGAAAGTGTCGCCAACTCTTACAAATGGGCAGCACCCGAGGGCTTGATGACCAAAGCCGATCAGGTTAAGTTCGCAGATGGAGGCGTGTTGTTTTGCCACCGAAATACCGGTGAAACGGTTTTTGATATCACAGTTCGTCAACAGCAACTGGATGCCGTAAAAGATCAACTGTCAAACCCGCTCGAAAACCGAACTTTCGGTGGATTGATGCAGGGTGAAAATATGATTTCGGCGGGAGAAACTTCCGGGAAATATATTGACACTGAATTCAAAGGATTCATGCTGAGAAGCAAGTCGCCTGCTAAAAAACAAGAACTAAAAATCTACTTACATACAGCTCAAACTGAAAGTCAGGACGTTTGGGAGAATGAGCTTACTGAGCTGCGTTCACAAAGTTTGAAAGCCGGAAAAACGGCCTTTCAGCAAACACAAAACTGGTGGAGCGATTTCTGGAACCGCAGCTTTGTATTCATTCAGCCGAATAACAAAAACGAGCGGTCAGAAAGCTGGCAGGTTGGTCGCAACTACCAGTTGTTTCGCTACATGTTGGCTTGTAATGCCTACGGGAAATACCCCACAAAATTCAACGGTGGTTTGTTTACGGTCGATCCGGTTTTTACAGATTCAACCCGGGCATTCACACCTGATTTCCGGAATTGGGGTGGGGGAACCTTTACCGCGCAGAACCAGCGGTTGGTCTATTTCCCGATGTTGAAAAACGGTGATTTTGATTTGCTGCCCGCTCAATTTGATTTCTATTTGCGGACGATGAAGAACGCAGAACTTCGGGCAAAAACCTATTGGGGACACGATGGCGCTTGCTTTACCGAACAACTGGAAAACTTCGGTTTACCTAATCCGAGTGAATATGGCTGGAAGCGTCCGGAAGATTATGATCCGGGTATGCAGTACAATGCCTGGCTCGAATACCAGTGGGATACGGTGCTGGAGTTTTGCCATATGATCATACAGAATCAGCAATACTCGGGAGCCGATATCTCAAAATATTTGCCATTGATCCAGAGTTCGCTTAAGTTTTTCGACGAGCATTACAGGTATTTGGCGCGTGAACGCGGAGCCAAAGATTTAAATGGTAACGGTCAGCTGGTTTTATACCCGGGTTCTTCCTGCGAAACCTACAAAATGGCTTACAATGCTACATCGACAGTCGCAGCATTAAAAACTGTTATCGAGGAATTGCTGGCCTTGCCGGAAGAATATTCTTCGAAGATAAACCATGAGTTTTTCTCGGATATGCAGAAGCGTATTCCACCGATCAGTTTTCGCGAAATTGGCGGGCATCAAACCATTGCGCCTGCCAGGCTATGGGAGCGGGTTAACAATACCGAAGTTCCGCAGTTGTACCCGGTTTATCCGTGGGGAATATACGGCGTCGGTTTACCCGATCTGGATGTTGCGCTGAATACCTGGAAGTATGATCCGGATGCGCTTCAATTTCGCAGTCACAAGGGCTGGAAGCAGGACGCGATTTTTGCTGCCCGACTTGGGCTGACCAATGAAGCAGACTCACTGGTCACGCTTAAGCTAAAAGACTCCGGTCGACGGTTTCCGGCATTCTGGGGCCCGGGTTTCGACTGGACACCCGACCATAACTGGGGCGGTTCGGGAATGATTGCCTTACAGGAAATGCTGGTGCAGGAAGTGAAAAGTAAAATTTTTTTATTGCCGGCTTGGCCGAAAGGAAAAGATGTGCATTTTAAATTGCACCTGAAGAATAATACGACGATAGAGGCAACGTGGGAAAGCGGCCGTTTAGTGAAGTTGGATGTTTGGCCTGTGGAACGAAAGGCTGACGTCGTGAATTGTTTGGAATGAAAACAACTCAACCTAGAAAACCGATAAACAATGAAACTAACACACAAGGAACGCTTCTATGCAACCATCAGCCACCAACCGGTCGACCGGCCTGCTTCGTGGCTGGGACTGCCGGTTCCGCAAGCAGAGAAAGCGCTTTGCTCACATTTTGGAGTTCAGTCGCTGGATGAATTGAGGATATTGATCGATGACGACATCTATCCGATTGAAGTTCCCTATCATTATCCGCCGTCAAACCACATTGCCTGTGCTTTCAAATTTGCCAAAATGGAGCACCTGGATTCTCCGGATGAACGTACGTTGACTGCGCCGGGCTTTTTTCAAGATTATTCCGATCCGTCGGATGTGAACAAGTTCGACTGGCCCGATCCGGCCAAATACTTAGATTGCGCGGAAGCCCTGAGACGAGCGAAGGCTGTTGATCCGGGCTATGTCAAGATGGGGATTATGTGGAGCGCTCATTTTCAGGACGCTTGCTCTGCCTTTGGCATGGAAACCGCCCTGATGAGCATGTTGATGAACCCGGAGATGTTCAAGGCCGTGATTGATCGGATTACTGACTTTTACCTGAAAGCCAACGAGCTGTTTTTTGAAGCCACCAAAGGATACCTGGATGCGGTGTTGATTGGTAATGACTTTGGTAGTCAGAACGGATTGATGATTGATCCGGATTTGCTTCGCTCCCTGGTGTTCCCCGGAACCAAAAAAATCATTGATCAGGCAAAGAGCTACGGACTAATGGTGATGCATCATTCCTGCGGATCCATTTTCCCAATTATTGATGATCTGATTGAGCTGGGAGTGGATATTATTCACCCGATTCAAGCGCTGGCTGCCAATATGGATGCTCCGAATCTGAAACAGCACTTTGGCGGAAAAACTGCTTTTTGTGGCGGGGTAGATGCTCAGTATTTGTTGGTGAATGGCGATGCGGAAGCTGTTGACCGAAAAGTTGAAGAACTGAAACAGCTATTTCCGACCGGTTTGATTATTTCACCAAGCCACGAGGCTATTTTGCCGGATATTCCTCCTGTAAATATTCAGGCAATGTTCAACGCATTAAACAGAAAATCATGAACAAACGATTTGGACAAATGATTCGGTTAAAGCCGGAAGGAGCAACAAAATATATTCAACTTCATGCGGAAGTATGGCCGGGAGTGTTGGCCAAAATAAAAGAATGTAAGCTGGAAAACTATTCCATCTTTTTGAAAGACATCTACCTTTTTGCCTATTTCGAATACTCCGGTTCCGATTTTGAACAGGATATGGCGAAAATGGCTGCTCACGAAGAGACCCAGCGGTGGTGGGATGTGGTGAAACCACTTATGGAGCCGATGGAAAACAGGGAGCCGGGTGAGTTTTGGTGTGCCATGGATGAAATTTTTCACTTAGATTAAAACGAATGCTATGGTACCATCGAGCCCAATTTTAGGAACAATGTTGCATGCGATAGGAGGCGTTTCTGCCTCTTCGTGCTATGTGCCCTACCAAAAAACAAAAGACTGGTCGTGGGGAACTTTTTGGTTGGTACAGGCGATGTTTGCCTGGATCCTGATGCCTTTAATAATCGGATTTATTACGGTCAATGATTTTTTCACGATTCTCCAAAATGCACCAAGCCGGGCGATCTGGGGAGCTTTTATTCTGGGAGCCGTTTACGGTTTCGGAAGTATGTCGTTTGGTGTGGCTATTCGATATATCGGTTATTCCCTCACCTATACGCTGGCTATTGGAATCTCTGCTGTTGTCGGGACAGTTTTGCCATTGCTGTTGTTTGGCGGGTTGACAGAATACTTTACCGGCCCGGGAGGACTTACGGTGTTTACCGGAATGCTTGTTTCATTGGTTGGCGTGGCTGGCTGTGGCTGGGCTGGTTTCCGCCGCGAAAAGGAACTGGCTGCCGGCTCGTCCGGTTCAGGACGATCGACCATGTCGGTAGGTCTTATTTTAACGATTATAGCCGGTATTTTGTCCGGCGTTTTCAATATCTCACTTGAATATGGTCAGCCAATTGCAGACATGGCTGCGGCCAAAGGATCCGGTCATTTTCAGGGGAATGCGAAATTGATCGTGTCTACAGCCGGTTGCTGGGTTGTGAATGTGACCTGGTTTCTGGTTCTCGGAATTAAACAAAAGACCTTGAGGGAGTTCACGAAGAAAAGTGGGATTGCAGCCAATCGGATGTTAAGAAACCTCGTTTGGTCAGCTTTGGCCGGTACCATGTGGTTTTTCCAGTTCTTCTTTTACGGACTGGGACATGTAAGTATGGGACGCTTTCAGTTTGCCAGCTGGGTGCTGCACATGTCGATGCTTATTTTCTTCAGCTATATTATTGGTGTGGTCATGAAAGAGTGGACGAATATCAGGAAGGCGACCTACTTTTTGCTAATCGTATCATTGCTGATTTTAGTCACTTCCTTTGTGATAATCGCTTACGGAAGCATGGCTTGAGAACGTTGTTTGTGATATTAAGTAAAAAGAATCAACAGTTGTTGTTTCCTTTTTTGAAAAAAAAAGCACTAAAAAGAAGTAAAACGAAAACAAAAACAAAAGCAAGCGAAAATATTTTGATTTGTTTTTGCTAAATTGGCCATCGTGTTTTTCAAATCAAACTAAAGCAATTTAAACTAAATTAAGAACTATGCAGATGAAAGGAGAAGTTGCATCGGCGGGTAGCGAAAACAGCCTGATTGACCGGCTGGATGCACTTTATGAATACGACCGGGAACCGGTCTCGGAAAAAAAACTACACGGATGGAAAACTTTTATAGCCATGTTTGCCGGCGAACATGTTGCAGGAACCGAGTTTGTTTTGGGGCCTTTGATGGTGATGCACGGTGTGTCGGCCAAGGATTTTTTTCTGGGCCTGTTGGTCGGTAATATTCTTGCTGTTTTAAGCTGGGCGCTGATGACGGCACCGGTTGCAGTAAAAACCCGTTTGACGATCTATTGGCAGCTGCGAAAAATAATCGGACCCTACCTGACGATTGCTTACAGCGCCTTTTATGCCTTGATACTTTGCCTGTTGGCAGGGGCGATGGTGACCGTGGCCGTGACTGCAGTTTCGATTCCTTTTGGAATTTCCAATCCGGATTATGTTGCAGGTGATTTAATTCCTTCCATGCCATGGATGGGCCTGGCCTTAATTGTGGGCGTGGTGATTGCCGCTTTAGCCGTCCTTGGATTTGAAAAAATAGCCACCTTTTCCAAAATTTGTGCTCCCTGGATGGTACTCGTATTTTTTGCTTCGGCTATTGCTGTTCTTGGAAAGCTAGGTGCTACTTCATTTAGCGATTTCTGGCAGATTGCCAACGACAAAATTTTCACGGGAGTACCGATTGGCAACAATTCAAAATATACCTTCTGGCATGTGGCCGGTTTTGCCTGGTTGTGCAACGCGCCGCAACATCTTGGCATGTCGGATGTGACGATTTTCCGCTACGCAAAAAGCTGGACGCAGGGTTTTGCCTCGGCTTTCGGCATGTTTCTGGGGCACTTCGGAGCCTGGATTGCTTCGGGTATTCTGTGTGCAGCTTTTCTTTCCGAGGGATTTGTTAATCCTCAACCGGGAGCAATTGGTTTGTACGGCGCCGGCATCGCCGGTGCGATTAGTGTGGTGATTGCCGGATGGACAACTGCCAACCCAACTTTGTATCGCGCCGGATTGGCCATTCAGGTGGCAACACCAAACTGGAAGCGATGGAAAGTGACTTTCGCTGCAGGCGCGTTTATGATTATCACCGCCTGTATTCCGGCAGTAAATGCCAACCTCGACCGGATTGTAAGTTACAATGCCCTGTTCTTTGTTCCGCTTGGAGCTTTTGTTTTAATGGATGTTTGGGTTTTTCCAAAAATTGGGCTGATCAGTAATTTCACAGAGAAATCAAAGAAATTATTTAGTTGGCCGGCAGCAATAGCCTGGCTGGGATCATTTTTAATTTGCTTTTTCCTGTACGGAAAAGACAATTTACCCTGGATGGAACAATCGATAGGTGGAAATTTGCCTGCCTGGCTGGATGCCATTAAAATGGATTTGACCTACCTGATTGCCCCTGAATGGATACTGGCATCGCTGATTTATGTCGGGCTCAGCTATTTTCAGCAGAATTCGCAAAAGAATGTACAATTAATTGCAGAAGGAGGACTGTCATGAAAAAAGTATTGATCGTAATTTCATTCATTGGATTGGTTTTGACTTTCGTTCCGGCCATCCTGGTTTTCGAACAATTTATTGAAATGGAAACACATTTTCATTTGATGGTTGCCGGTATGATCATCTGGTTTGCAACAGCGCCGTTCTGGATGAAAAGCAAGGCGCTGGACGAGGAAGAGGGTAAGTAAGTTTTTCACATTGATAAAAGAATAAAGGTGTTGGAAATCGTAAATCTTAGAACTGAATATAAGCAGAATCCGGTTGGAATTGGTACTGCTGAACCCCGTTTGAGCTGGGAAATCCTGGATGACAGGAGGGGGAGTTTACAAACAGCTTGTCAGCTTCGTTGTGCAAAGTCGGTTGAAAATCTGCAGTCTGGTGCCAATTTAATCTGGGATACCGGGAAACTGGAGACGAGTCAGTCGAACCAGTTTGTTTATTCCGGAGCTGATTTATTTTCGGGACAGCGGGTTTACTGGCAGGTGAAAATTTGGACGAATCACGGCACGGAATCGGAGTGGACCGAACCGGCATTTTTCGAACTCGGTTTGTTGAATCGTTCCGACTGGAAAGCCCAATGGATTGAGCCCAAATTGGATGAAGATGTGTCGGAATCGACGCCTTCTCCTTATTTGAGAAGAGCGTTTTCAGCATCGAAACCAATCCTGAAAGCAACAGCTTACGTGACCTGTCATGGTTTGTACGAGCTGAGCATGAACGGCTCGAAAGTAAGTGCAGATTTGTTTACGCCGGGCTGGACCAGCTACCAACAGCGCTTGCAATACCAGGCGTACGATGTAACCGACCTGCTGCAAGAAGGAGAAAATTCCATCGGCGTGATCCTGGGTGATGGTTGGTATCGCGGCTTCCTGGTGTGGCAGGGAAATAAGAATTTGTACGGCGATAAAGTGGCTCTGCTTTTTCAACTTAAAGTAGAATACAAGGATGGTAGTTCGGAGCTGGTTTGCAGCGATGAAAACTGGAAATCCAGTACCGGTCCGATCCTGAAATCGGATATCTACAACGGGGAAACTTATGATGCCCGATTGGAACAGAGTAACTGGAATACGACCGGATTTGACGACCACAATTGGCAAGGCATAGAAACGAAAGATTATGGCTACGACAACCTGGTTGCTTCTGACGGTGTGCCGGTTCGCGTAAGCCAGCGGCTGAAACCGATTGAGAAGATCATTACACAGAAAGGTGAGTTGGTGTTCGATTTTGGACAAAACCTGGTGGGCTGGGTGCACTTGAGATTAAAAGGAAACAAAGGTGATAAAATAATTCTAAATCATGCCGAGGTGCTTGATCAGGACGGTAACTTTTACACAGCCAACCTTCGGGCAGCCCAAGCGCAGGACGAGTATATCTTTAAGGGGGATGGCGTTGAAGAGTACTCGCCACGCTTTACTTTTCATGGATTTCGTTATCTAAAAATAAGCGGTTATCCGGGCGAAGTGAGTTTGGATGACCTGGAAGCCTGTGTTGTCCATTCGGATATGGTACCGACCGGCGACTTTGAATGCTCAGACACGCTGGTTAATCGGCTGCAAAAGAATATCCAGTGGGGATTGCGTGGTAACTTCCTTGATGTGCCAACTGACTGCCCGCAGCGAGACGAGCGCCTGGGATGGACCGGCGATGCGCAGGTATTTGCCCCAACGGCTTGTTTTAATGTCGATGCAGCCTCATTCTACACAAAATGGATGCAGGACTTCACGGTTGATCAGAAAGCCAACGGTAGTGTTCCATGGGTGGTGCCAAACGTTGTGGAAGACGGTGGCGGAACCGGTTGGTCGGATGGCTTTGGTGCAACAGCCTGGGCCGATGCTGCGGTGATTATTCCATGGACGGTTTACCGGGCCTATGGCGACACCCGGATTCTGGAGCGTCAGTATGAGTCGATGAAAGGTTGGGAGGAATATATGATCCGCGAATCGGGCGACAATTACGTGTTCAGCGCCGGATTCCATTTTGGCGACTGGCTGGCCTTTGCCGAGTATTATTCCTACTACTACAACGCTCCCGATTATGGTTATGCGGGTGCCAACACCGATAAAGAACTAATTGCAACAGCTTACTTTTACTACACCACCGGCTTAATGCAAAAAACGGCTGAACTGGTAGGTAATAACGAAGATGCGGAACGCTACACAGCCATTCTACCTAAAATAAAAGAAGCGTTTAACCGCGAGTTTGTTACCGAAACCGGTCGACTGACTTCAGGTACACAGACGGCTTATGTTTTGGCCTTGTGCTTCGATTTATTGCCTGAGGTATTGATTCCGGTTGTGGCAAAGCGCCTGGCCGACGATGTCATTCACTTTGGTCACCTGACTACTGGTTTTGTGGGAACGCCGCTGCTTTGTCAGGCTTTGAGCGATCATGGTTATGCCGATGTCGCCTATCAGTTGCTCTTCAACAAACGTTACCCGTCGTGGTTGTACCCCGTTACCAAAGGGGCGACTACGATTTGGGAGCGCTGGGATTGCATCAAGCCCGACGGTTCGTTTCAGGATGTGGGCATGAATTCGTTCAACCACTATGCCTATGGCGCGGTGGGCAATTGGCTGTATCAAACGGTTGCTGGTTTGCAAGAAGATCCGACTGTGGCAGGTTATAAAAAGATCGTCATCAAACCAACGCCAACCGGAAAATTGCAGTTTGCCAAGACAAATTATCATTCAATCTATGGCGAAATCCGATCCGGATGGGAACGTAAAGCTGATGCCTTTATTCAAACCGTCGAAATCCCTGCGAATACTTCTGCAAAGATCTACTTAATGGCTGATGATAATTCAATTGTGCATGAAAATGGTAAACCGATCACGGATCGAAAAGATATAGCGATTGCAGGTCGCGAAGGCGATTACCTGGTCGTCGAAGTTGGTTCCGGATCGTATTCATTTCAAATTAAATAAACACACTAAATGATGTTGAAAAAATATACGACTTCAATTTTGTTGCTTTTAGCCGCTGCGCCGTTTTCGCAGGGGCAGGATAAAGCTCTGGTGAATACGTCGAAGAGCCAATTCGCGAAGCTGCAAGCGGTGAACCTGACCGATGTGAAATGGACCACCGGCTTTTGGGCCGATCGGTACGAGGTGTGCGAAAAGAGTATGATGCCGCACATGCTGGACATGTATCTGAACGATTCGATCAGTCACGGTTACGCGAATTTCGAAATTGCTGCCGGGCTGAAAGAAGGTGAGCATATTGGTCCTCCGTTTCACGATGGCGACTTCTATAAAATGCTCGAAGCAGCCATTGTAATTGCAGCCGAAAACAACGACAAGGCACTGACAGAGAAGATCGATTCGATCATTGCGGTGATTGGAATGACGCAGCGTGCCGATGGCTACATCCACACGCCGGTGATGATCTCCGAACGACTTCACCCTGAAACGAAGAAGACATTTAGCGAACGTATGGATTTCGAAACCTATAACATGGGACACCTTCAAACGGCGGCCTGTGTGCATTACCGCCTGACAGGCAAACGCACCCTGATGGATATCGCAATCCGAGCGACCGAATTTCTGTACAACTATTACAAAGACCACGCCCACGAGCTGGCGCAAAATGCTATTTGTCCGTCGCACTATATGGGAGTGACCGAGATGTACCGCACCTTGGGCGATCCGCGCTATTTGGAACTGGCCACAGGGCTGATTGATATTCGCGATCAGGTTGAAGACGGGCACGATCATAACCAGGATCGGATTCCATTCCGCCGGCAAACCAAAGCGCAGGGGCATGCCGTTCGTGCCAATTACCTGTATGCCGGCGCTGCTGATGTGTATGCCGAAACCGGCGACCAGAGCCTGATGGCTGCGCTCGATGCGATTTGGAACGATTTAGTGGGCAACAAACTTTACATCACCGGCGGTTGCGGTGCGCTGTACGATGGTGTTTCGCCCAACGGAACAACCTACGACCAGCCTTCCATTCAGCAAGTACACCAGGCTTATGGTGCCGATTACGAGCTCCCCAATCTGACGGCTCACAACGAGTCGTGCGCCAATATTGGAAACCTTTTGTGGAACTACCGCATGTTGCAGGTTACTGCCGATGCGAAATACGCCGATGTGATGGAACGGGTCATGTACAACAGCCTGCTGGCGGCGGTGAGCCTCGATGGCATTCGTCATTTTTATACCAACCCGCTGGCCGTTGCCGATGAGCTTTCGCACGATTTGCGCTGGTCGAAGGACCGCGAACCCTATATCAGCTACTGCAACTGTTGTCCGCCAAACACAGCCCGTACGGTTGCCGAAATCAACAATTACATGTACAGTTTGTCAGACGACGGTTTGTATGTGAATTTCTACGGGGCAAATGAGTTGAACACAACCCTGGAGAACGGCGATGTCCTTCAGCTAGACCAGCAAACCGATTACCCGTGGGACGGAAAAGTTGAATTAAAGGTATTGAATACCTTGAAGAACGAGATGACCCTGCACTTGCGCATTCCGGCCTGGTGCAAGGATGCCGGACTGACGGTAAACGGGCAGCCTGTGGCAGCGAAACCGGAGGCCGGGACTTATTTCGCGGTTTCGCGCAAGTGGAAAAAAGGCGACCAAATCAGACTGAATTTGCCTATGCCGGTGCAACTGATGGAGTCGAACCCGATGGTGGAAGAAACCCGTGGTTTGGTGGCTGTGCAGCGTGGGCCGGTGGTGTATTGTGTGGAAACAGCCGATTTGCCCGCGGGGACGAATGTTTTTAATGTGGCCGTTGACGCGGCCAAAGAACTGAAGCCGGAACCCATCGAAATTGATGGTGCGAAAATGATTGCATTGAAAGGTGAAGGCGTTTTGCTGACCGGCAGCAGCTGGAAAAATAAGTTATACCAGCCGGTGAACCTGGACGAAAAAGCTACCCGAATCGCACTCAGTTTTGTGCCTTACTACGCTTGGGATAACCGGGGAAAAGGGGAAATGAGCGTCTGGATTCTATTGAAGAGATAGTTTAGTTTTTGTTTACACGATAGGTCTTTGATTATTAAAAAGCTTTGATTGAAATTCGTTTCAGTCAAAGCTTTATTTTTCGTATACACTTTGGTTTCGGCAACTTCCCTCGGACTTTATTCTTCAGGCTGCCTTGCTACCGCTTGAACCCTTTTGCGTGGTTCTTATCCTTAATTCGTCACACGTTGCAATCCGGCATCACGAAATTCAGGGCCAATGCTTTCATGTAATTTACGGTTGTCCGGATAAAAATTGAGGGCTTCACCTGGAGTGAAACCCTCAATCGGTTTTTAATCTATTTAGAGTCAATCATCTATTTATCGACTTCAATAGCGGCCAGTATAAACGGCGCCACACCTTTGGTGTCGTTGGTGTTGATTTTTTCGGTGGTGTAGTATTCGTAGCTGCCGTCACGATAGGTTGGTTTTCCTCCTAAACCACAGCTACCGCAGATATTCACCATATCCGGCAATCCGTCGTCGCCGGTGACGATGAAAGTGTCCACCATGTCGTCAAAGGCTTCTGCAGCAATCTCCTTATATTTTGTATCGAGGTAGCCGTTTTTTGCACCTTTGGCAAAAGCATAGATGTACATCGCCGTTCCCGAACCTTCAAGGTAGTTGCCTTCACGATTTCCCTGATCGAGTACCTGGTACCAGCAGCCAGATTGCGGATCGCGCACTTTCATCAACGCGTCGCAGGTTTCCTGCAAAATAGTGATGATTTCAGTCCGGTCTTTGTGATCTTCAGGCAGGTCGTCCAGAACATCCACAATGGCCATGACATACCAGCCCATCGCGCGGCTCCAAAAGTGGGGCGACTGGCCGGTTTCAGGGTTTGCCCACCGCTGCTCTTTGCTTTCGTCCCAGGCGTGGTAAAGCAAGCCTGTTGCAGGATCGAGCGTTTTTTCGTGCACCAGAATGATTTCGTGGGTTGCCACATCGAACCAGCGCGGATCGTCGAAATATTTCGCGTATTTCGACAGGAAGGGCATGCCCATGTAAACACCGTCGAGCCAAATTTGTGAGGGGTAGATTTTTTTGTGCCAGTAGCCACCTGATTCAGTTTTTGGGTGATTTTCCATTTGCCGCACAAACTGGCCAAGCGCCTTTTTATACTTTTCTTCACCGGTGCGCTCCCACAAAATCAAGATGTTTTTGGCCGGGTTGATGTAATCAATATTGAATTTAGTAGAATCGTAACGGGCAACGTTACCGTTTTCGTCAATCATGGCATCCATGTCGGTTTTCATGTAGTCCGAATATTTTGGGTCGATGCTTCCCAATTTATCGATGGCCATACCTAATAGCGCCACATCGTACGACCAGCCTCGGCGGATTCTACCGTTGTAATAACCAAGACTGTCGGAGCGGGTCATGACTGCATCCGCCATTTTAATGCTCCATTTTTCAGAATTGTTCGGTGTTTCGGGAATGGTCTTCTTGTTGCCTGGCTGGCATCCAAAACCAAGCGCTAGCATTAGAAACAGTGCAAAGTACTTCATGTTTGATTTTATTTTTAGTGGTAATGAGTTTTAATGGAATTAATAAGATTCTTTATAACGAATATTTCGCAAATAATTTTGTTGTTAACGTAAACGGCAGTAAAGAAAGCCGGAAAACTCGTGAAAAATACAATTATCTTCATGAAATCGTTTACATTTGCGAGGATTTTTTCTAAATTAGAAAAATCAAAGTGTATGTAAACCTCTAATTGTATCCATTTTATGGCAAGTATGAATGAAGTCGCCAAAAGGGCGGGTGTTTCTATAGCGACTGTTTCCCGGGTATTGAACAATAGCGAAAGTGTAAACGAAGAAACCCGGATGAAGATAATCAAAGCAATTAAAGAGCTTAAATATCAGCCAAGTCGGGTTGCCAAACGTCTCCGTTCTAAAAGCGGTGCCGGAAACCTGTTAGGTGTGCTGATTCCCGATATTCAAAACCCTTTTTACGTCGATGTGCTCCAAGGTATCGAAGATGTTGCTTACCAGAATAATTATGTGATTATCATGTGTAACTTCAGTCAGGATGAAAAGAAAGAAGCACACTATTTGGAAATTCTGGAATCGGAAGCAATCGACGGATTGATAGCTGCCCCTGCTCACGAAGATGATCCGCGTATTAAAAAGATTATGCGAAATGGACTGCCAGTGGTTTGCGTTGATCGGGGATTAAAAGGCATGGATGTAGACATTGTTTGGGTGAATAATGAAGAAGGCGCTTACCAGGCTGTTAGTTATATGATCGGAGAAGGCTACAAGAGAATTGCGCATATTGGTGGTTTAACAACCATTCCATCAAGCCGTTTGCGATTGTCCGGTTACCTAAAGGCTTTGAAAGATCATGGTTTGCAGGTTGATGAGAACCTGATTGTACAGGGTGACTCGAGCTACGCCGGTGGTGTCAAATTCACGGAACAATTATTGAAACTCAGTTCTCCTCCAGATGCTTTATTTACAGGTAACAACCTGATTACCCTGGGAGCTTTAGAGGTAATTAATCGTGAGAAACTGCAGATTCCGAGAGATATAGCGATTCTTGGATTTGATGATATGAATTGGGCGAATGCCTTAAATCCACCATTAACTGCTGTTCGACAACCCGCATATGAAATCGGTAAAAGGGCAGGGGAGTTACTTATTCAACGAATAAAGGATCCGAAAAGACCTTGTATTCAAATGACGCTGAATTCAGAACTGAAGATTCGCAATTCGTGCTGATTCGACTGAGTAGCGTTTCGTTTTCGTTACTGAATATATCGTTTACATAGAATAATGTCTTTATTGTTAGACATTATTTTTTTGCTTTTATTTGGAAAATGTAAACGTTTACATTATCTTCGGCCTGTGTTGATATTTATTGGCAGAACCAGTTTTTATGCTGCCATTTTTTACTATTAAGAACTGAGCTAAATGGAGTTAATCAATTTAAATATCCCGCCGCAGTTGGTCATCGGAGAGGGCGCTTTGATCCGATTTTTTGATGATTTTAAATTGCAGGGGTATAAACGTCTTTTTATTTTAAGTATCCCGGTTATTCGACCACTCATTCAGGAATTTATTTCAACGATGGAGCAATCCGGGATTTCAGTTTTTATTAACGAACAAATTGCAGCTGAACCGACCTTTTCTGAAGTAGAGAAAATTCTGGCTGAAGCTCGTGATTTTGAAACAGATGCTGTTGTCGGAATTGGAGGGGGTAGTGTGTTGGATGCTGCTAAGTTTATTGCTGCTCAATTGAAAAATAGCCAGCCGACCGCTGAAGTAATCGGTATTCGTAACCTTCGGGAGCGATCAACTTATTTGGCGTGTTTGCCATCAACTGCCGGCACCGGAAGTGAAGTTTCGCCCAATGCGATATTTTTAGACACAACCGATAATGAAAAGAAAGGCGTCATTAGTCCATTTTTAGTTCCAGATGCAGCTTATATCGATCCGCTACTAACAGTTGGTGTTCCGCCGGCGGTAACGGCTTTTACCGGAATTGATGCGTTCACCCATTGTTTGGAAGCCTTCGTTAACCGTTTTGCGAATCCGGTAATCGATCGATTCGCCCTGGATGGTATGCAGCTAATTTTCAAAAATCTGAAACAAGCTTATGATCATGGCGACGATCTCGATGCCCGGGCAGCCGTTGCACTTGGAAGTGTTTACGGTGGTGTATGTTTGGGACCGGTGAATACTGCTGCGGTTCATGCGTTGGCCTACCCGTTAGGGAGTAAGTTTAAAATTGCCCATGGCTTGTCGAATGCAGTCATGTTGCCCTATGTCCTGGAGTACAACCTCCCGGCAGCTATTGAGCGTTTTGCCATTCTTGCCAAAAACCTTGGAATAACCGGTTGTGCTTCGGATGAAGAATATGCGAAAGCGGGAATTGAAGCCATCAGGGAACTGATTGTCTCGTTGAATATTCCGCTGAAATTGTCTGCATTGGGAATTCCGGAATCCGCCTTGCCGGAAATTGTAGAATCAGCTATGAAAGTTCAGCGATTGCTGAATAACAATGTACGTGAAGTGAAATTCACAGATGCCCTTGAAATATTCAAAAAAGCCTATTAATACAATATTAAGATATTGAATCGGAAATTACTGAATCAAGATGAAAAATAATAATCCATATAAAGGAGTCATTGTCCCCATGGTTTCACCATTGAACGATGACTTTTCCATTGACCAGGCTGCTGTAGGCCGAGTTGTAGAGAACTTTCTGAAATACGATGTTGCTCCTTTTATTGCCGGGACAACCGGTGAAGCCAGTTCACTTTCATTTCAGCAAAAGAAGGATCTGGTGAAAGCGACCGTCAATGTGGCAAAAGGAAAGGCCGTTATTTACGCAGGAATCGCATCGAACTGTTTGCCCGATACCATAGAAATGGCACATGCTTTTGCCGATATGGGGGCCGATGTGGTAGTCGCCAACTTGCCCTCGTATTACCCAATTACCCATGCACAGGCTGCAAAATATTGTTTGAAATTGGCTGATGTTTCACCTGTGCCTCTCATCTTTTATAATATAACAGCGACAACCGGTTATTCTATTCCACTTGAGTTGATGGAGAAATTAAGTTATCACCCGAATATTGCCGGGTTGAAAGATTCGGAGCGGGACGAGGAACGGCTTGATCAGGCGTTGAAATTGTGGAAAGACCGCGAAGATTTTGTTCATCTGATTGGTTGGGCAGCCATGTCGGGTTACGCCCTGAAAAATGGTTCGGACGGCATAGTACCCAGTACCGGTAATTTTACCCCTGAACTATACGCCGACTTATACAAACAGGCGCTTAACGGAAATTGGCAGCAGGTAGAAGAACTGCAACAACTGACTAACCGCCTCGGTGCTTTATACCAAAAAGACCGCACCCTGGCTGAATCGTTGGCGGCTCTAAAAGTAGTGATGAACGAATGCGGATTATGCGGCACTCAGGTTATGCCACCGATCTACCGAATGGATGAGTTGAGTGAAGAAGCCTTTCGCAGTGAAGCTAATTCCTGTTTAAGCAATTCAAGATTGTAAAATTTCAACATGAAACGAGCCATGACAAAATAGTTTGGACTAACATGTTAATGTTTATTGGCGAGTTCTATCCATTGTAGGCTTAAGAAAAGAAATGAGATTATAGAGTTGCATATACCTAATTTGAAAAGATGAAAAAAGATAATATCATATTGGCAATAACCATGGGCGATCCGGCCGGAATCGGTCCTGAGATTGCTGCGAAAGCTTTTGCCGATCCCGCTGTTTTTGAAAAATGTAGCCCGCTGTTGATAGGTAATGTGGCGGTAATGGAAGAGGCCATCAAGTTAACCGGGGTGGATCTGAAAATCAATCCGATAAAAGAGGTAAATGAGGCTAAATTGACTTTTGGCACCATCGATATTTACGATATTCCGGCTGATTTAAGTAAGATCAATCATGGTAAAGTATCAGCCGAGGCTGGAGATCTCGCTTTCAAAGCCGTGCGAAAAGCGATTGAATTAGCGATGAATGGTGAAGTTGACGGAACGGTGACCGGTCCGATTCACAAAGAAGCCATAAACTTGGCCGGCCATCATTTTTCGGGCCATACTGAAATTTACGCGCATTTCACTAATACCGAAAAATACACCATGCTGCTGGCCGACGAAAAGATTAAAGTCACGCACGTCAGCACCCATGTTTCGTTGCGTCAGGCCTGCGATTTGGTTAAAAAACAACGCGTGTTTGATGTGATTCGTCTGACCAATGATGCGTTGAAACGCGTTGGAATTCAGAATCCCCGGATCGGTGTTGCCGGATTAAATCCGCATGCAGGCGACGGCGGCTTGTTTGGTACTGAGGAAACCGAAGAAATTTTACCGGCGATCAATGAAGCGAAGCAGTTGGGGATTACCGTAGCCGGACCATATCCGCCGGATACACTTTTTGCGTTGGCCAATGGCGGAAGTTTTGATGGTTGTGTGGCCATGTACCACGACCAGGGGCATATCCCATTCAAACTGGTAGGCTTTATTTGGGACGAAAAAAAGCAGGCGATGAAAAGTGTGAAAGGAGTGAATATCACCCTGGGATTGCCGATTATCCGTACCTCCGTTGATCATGGCACGGCTTTCGAAATTGCAGGGAAAGGTATCGCCAGTGCCGATGCGTTGGTTTTTGCCATTGATTATGCCATTAAACTTTATCAAAACCAATAATAAGCGGACGATGATAGCAGTTATTGCAGATGATTTTACCGGAGCTGCCGAAATTGGAGGTGTTGGCCTGCAAAGGGGCTTAAAAGTGCTGATTGAAACAATGGTTAGCGGCACTGGAAATCCCGATTTGCTGGTGATTGTCTCTGACACCCGTTCGATGGAGGTGGAGAAGGCGAAAGAAAAAATAAAGACACTGACCAGTCAGTTGCTTAAGTTGAAGCCACGCTTCATTTATAAAAAATTGGATTCTGTTTTACGTGGAAATATTTATGAAGAACTGATTAGCCAACAGGAGGTTGAAGGAAAGAAGCGGGTGATTGTAATCCCTGCCAATCCTCATTTCAACCGGATTATTAAAGACGGAATTTACTACGTGGAGGAAGTTTCTCTGGCAGAAACCTCGTTTGCCAACGATCCTGAGTTTCCTCTGACGTCAAGTAAGGTCGCTGATATAATTGGAAATGACCCTTCGTTAATCAATTGTCTGAATGTAACTGAAGAATTGCCTGAATCGGGATTTATAGTCGGCAATGTGCTGTCGGATACTGATCTTAAAAATTGGGCCAAACGAATCGATGATCAATCGGTATTCGGTGGCGGAGCCGGTTTTTTTGAAGCTGTTTTGAATCTGGAATTTGCACCTAAAATTCGGAGAGGGTCTCTGCAGATAGCCGATGGTCAGAAAGCATTATTTATTTTTGGAAGTACATTTCCAAAGACTGTAGAATTTATTACTAGATTGAAGACTGGCGGAATGGCATTTATTAATCTATCGGAAGAGTACTTTCAAGATTGGGGGCACAGGAAGGGCGACATTGATGAGATGGCTGAAAATATTGCCGGATGGCTGAATCAAGACCGCAAAGTGGTGGTGACAACCATTTTTTCCGATTCCCCCGGGGTTGAAATTTCACCGGAACTGGTTCGGCAAGAAATAGGCCTGCTGGTTAAAAAAGTTTTTCAACTTGCCGAAATCAACGAACTCTATATTGAAGGCGGGGCAACAGCCTCTCAAATTATGCGAAATCTGAATATCTCCCATTTAACTCCGGTTCGGGAACTCGATTACGGAATTATCCAGATGAAGGTTGAAGCTTACCCAGGCCTAAACCTGATAACCAAACCCGGAAGTTACAGCTGGCCTGATTGCGTTATTCCGGACAGCAATTAAAACAAACTGAACGAAATCATTCGAACAAACCAAAATAAACCAAAATCAAATCAAACTAAATGAATCCACTTCCAAGCATACATTTCGTCGATTATTTAATCATGTTTTTAACCTTAGTCGTCTCCCTGGGGGTTGGCTTTTGGTTTTCGACGAATCAAAAAGACACCGACAATTATTTTAAAGCCGCCGGCTCTATTCCATCGTGGGCTATCGGTATTTCCATCTTGGCTACCCTTATAAGTAGTATCACCTTTTTGGCCTATCCGGGTGAAGGCTTCACGTCGAATTGGATTAGATTAGTTCAGGGGCTGATGGTGCCCATTGTTCTGGTTGCCATTGTTGGCTTTGTTGTGCCTTTGTTTCGGCATGTTATTCAGCTAAGTACGTATGAATATTTTGAAAAGCGCTTTGGTTTTTTTGCCCGCTTCTACACCTCAATAAGTTTTATTTTGACCCACTTTTCCAAAATGGGAACGGTATTCTTTCTGATCTCGCTGGCGTTAAGTAAAATGATTGGTCTTGACACAACTACAATTATCTGGATT
This sequence comes from Mangrovibacterium sp., assembly GCF_041596335.1. GTDB lineage: Bacteria > Bacteroidota > Bacteroidia > Bacteroidales > Prolixibacteraceae > Mangrovibacterium. The sequence goes on from NZ_JBFHIT010000003.1 coordinate 59,366, forward strand.
ATCGGTGCTGCTGTAATTATTCTGACCATGATGGGTGGAATCGAAGCCGTAATTTGGCTGGATGTGATCCAGGGATTTTTACTGATTATTGGTGGGATCATCGCTTTGGGGATTTTGTTGTTTACTCCCGAAGGAGGGCCGGTTGCGGTGTGGAATGTTGCAATGGAAAATGGCCGTATTGGCTTCGGACCGTTCGATTGGGACTTTGTGAACCTCACCTTTATAGTAATGGCTTTGAATGGTGTTTTTTATGCCATCCAAAAATATGGAACGGATCAAACAATTGTGCAACGTTATTTGACGGCAAAAACTGATAAGGCAGCGATTCGTGCTTCACTGATTGGTGTATTGCTAAGTGTTCCGGTCTGGGCTATGTTCATGTTTATCGGGACTGCCCTGTTCTCTTATTACCAGATTACAGGTGATGCCCTGCCTGCCGATATTGAAGCCGATGCCGTTTTTCCATATTTCATTTTAACAAAACTACCTGTTGGTGTGGTTGGATTGATTTTGTCGGCCCTGATGGCTGCTGCTATTTCCAGCCTCGACTCGGATTTGAACTGTCTTTCTGCCATTTTAATGGAAGATTATTACAAACGCATTCGTCCAAATAGTACGGACAAGCAACAATTGATGATGGGGCGTATTTTCATTGTTCTGGCTGGTTTGGGAGCCATCGCCGTGGCACTATTTTATGTACAGGCCGGAAGCGAAGGGGTATTGGGAATTATCTTCACCCTATATGCGATTTTTTCAGGTGGTATTGCCGGCATGTTCTTGCTGGGAATATTCAGCTCCAGAGCAAATAAACAAGGCTTGTATTGGGGAATTGGAGCCAGCGTTATTTTCACTGGCTGGGCCGTGCTTACTTCAACACCGATCGGTTTGGAAGGTCATGAATCGATATTGGTCGACATGGGAAGTTTGAATTATCCGCATCATAAATACATGATTGGTGTTTACAGTCATGTGTTATTGGTTTTTTTCGGATACATCGGTAGCTTTTTTTACCAGGGCAACCCAACCGACACAACTCTGACCTGGAAAGGTTGGAAAGCACGTATGAAACAATTAAACAAAGCATAAAACCGAATAAAACTATTTTCCATGAAAAATCTATTCATTTTAAGTTTGTCCATTCTGTTTTTGGCGTCCTGTAAGCCGGAAGTTAAAAAGGAGGAAGGTCTCAGTCTCTTGAAAATATCTGAAAACGGACGCTACTTTGAGACAGAGGATGGAAAACCGTTTTTCTGGCTTGGAGATACCGGCTGGTTGATGTTCACCAAACTTAACAGAGCCGAAACCGAAAAATACCTTGAAACAAGAAAAAATCAGGGATACAATGTTATTCAGGCGATGGTGCTTCACGGTTTGGGGGCGGTAAATGTATTTGGTGATTCTGCCTTGGTGAACAACAGCGTGGCGACTCCGAATGTTACAGAAGGAAATGATTTCAACGATTCAGTTCAATACGATTACTGGGACAACATGGACTATGCGATTGACTTGGCCGCTGAAAAAGGCTTGTACATGGCATTGGTTCCGGTATGGGGAAACAATGTGAAAGGTGGTGGTGTGTCGCGCGAGGAAGCTGCTGTATATGGAAAATGGATTGCCGGGCGATACAAGGATCGTAAGAATATTATTTGGCTGAATGGCGGCGATGTGATGGGAAGTGACTCAATTGCAACTTGGAATATTTTGGGAAATGCCCTCAGTGATAACGATCCTAATCACCTGATTACCTTCCACCCGCGTGGTCGAATGCAGTCAAACGACTGGTTTCTCGATCAATCCTGGATGGATTTCAATATGATTCAATCCGGTCACCGGCGTTACGATCAGGATGATACAGAACGTGCTTACGGACAGGACAACTGGCGTTACATTGTTGAGGACTGGGATTTGACACCAATTCGTCCAACCATTGACGGAGAACCTTCCTACGAGGGAATTCCACAAGGATTGCACGATACGTTGCAGCCTTTCTGGAACGATGCCGATATGCGCCGCTACGCCTACTGGTCGGTTTTTGCCGGAGCGTTTGGATACACATACGGAAGTAACGCTGTCATGCAATTTTATCAGCCGGGTGACAAGGCTGCTGCATATGGTGCAAAAGAATATTGGACGGAGGCAATTAACGACCCGGGAGCCCGGCAAATGCAGTATTTAAAAGAATTGATGTTGTCGCGTCCGTATTTTGAACGCGTTCCGGATCAAAGTTTGATTACCGGCGAGAATGGGGAGAAGTACGATTTTCTGATCGCGACTCGTGGTAATAACTATGCGTTCATTTACACCTACAATGGCCGCGATATTCCGGTTCAGATGGGGAAAATTGCCGGCGCAAAAGTGAAAGCCAGCTGGTTTGATCCACGCAATGGCCAATATTCAGAGATTGGTGAGTTCGAGAATACTGGTGTTCAATCGTTCGATCCTCCCGGAGATGCAGGCGATGGCCACGATTATGTGCTGGTACTGGATACTGTAAAGTAGATTGATGATGAGAAACAAAATATTACTCCTGGTAGCTCTGTTGGCGACGTTGATTTCCTGCTCGAAGGAAAAAGAAATATACGTATTCAGCACGTTTCGCGAACCGGCTGACAAAGGGTTGTTTTTAGCCTATAGTGAGGATGGTTATCATTGGAACGATTTGGGCGGCCCATGGCTGAAGCCCGAAGTGGGCCAGCAAAAAGTAATGCGTGACCCCTCGGTGGTGCAAGGTCCCGACGGAACTTTTCATATGGTATGGACTTCTTCGTGGCGCGGTGATTTGGGCTTCGGGTATGCCAGTTCGAAAGATTTGATTAACTGGAGTGATGAGCAATTAATCCCCGTTATGACCGATACTTCAACGGTGAACGTATGGGCCCCCGAGCTTTTTTACGATGATGAAGCCGACCGTTTTATCATTATTTGGGCTTCTACAATTCCGTTCAAATTTGAAAAAGGGGAGGAAGAGGAAAGGAACAACCATCGGATGTATTATACCACCACCAAGGATTTTAAAAGCTTCACTGATACAAAGTTGTTTCTTGATCCCGGATTTAGTGTGATCGATTGTGTGATCGTAAAGCGTGGAGCGAAGGATTATGTGTTGGTGTTGAAGGACAATACCCGGCCGATGCGAAACATCGAAGTGGCTTTCGGCGAAACGCCGTTAGGACCCTGGACTGACATTTCCGAGCCATTTACGCCGTTCAAATCCGAAGGGCCGACCGTGCTGAAAGTTGGCGAAGATTACCTGATTTACTACGACTCCTACGGCGAAATGAACTATGGATGCGCCCGAACCAGCGATTTCAAATCTTTCGAAGACATTACCGATCAGGTTTCATTACCTGAAGGGCACAAACATGGCACAATTTTTAAAGCGAAACATTCGGTTGTTGATGCGCTGCTGAAACAAGCCAAATTGAAAACTGAAAATTAGTTGGTGAAAAGAACCGAATCCGGTCCTGATTTTTGACGTACCCGGATTCGATTCTTCTTTTGATTGCAATTAGATAAATGAACAGAAACATGAATTTAAGAACGAAATTAATCAGCCTGGTTTTTCTGGCGACGGCATCGTTCGGCCTTTCGCAGGCGCAGGAATTGCCGCACTACACCGGAGAAACGTTAAATAATCCCGACTATCATCATGGCCAGTTGTCACCGGCCATGGGGGTGCACAATATTCAAACCTTTAGGGCAAACCGCGAACATCCGGAACTAGCCGAAGATTTGGGCTGGACATACAACCATGCGCCAAACCTGGCGTACTGGAACAACACCTTCTTTTTGGAATATCTAAACGATCCGGTTGGCGAGCATATTCCACCCGGAGCAACGATGCTTCAAACTTCGCGCGACGGCTACGTCTGGACCAAGCCCGAAATTGTTTTTCCTCCTTACAAAATTCCCGATGGGTTTTCTAAAGAAGGCGATACAGCTGTTGCCCGAAACGTGGAATCGATCAATCATCAACGGATGGGGTTTTTTGTTAGCAAAGATAACCGCCTGTTGGTTCTTGCTTATATCGCCATTTCGCTGAATGAGAAAGACAGTCCGAATGACGGAAATGGCATTGGGCGTGTTGTTCGCGAAATTTATGCCGACGGGAGCTGGGGGCCAATTTACTTTATTCGTTACAACCATGGTTGGAATGCAAAGAATACAAGTTTACCTTTCTATACAAAAAGCAAGGACAAAGGTTTTGTGAAAGCCTGTGATGAGTTGCTTGGTACCCCATTGGTGGTTCAGGGATGGAATGAAGAGGCTGATCGGGATGATCCGTTGATCTCGCTGAAAGGAGAGTATAAAGCATTCAATTTTTACCATTTGCCAGATGGCAAGGTCGTTGGCCTTTGGAAGCATGCCCTGACGGCAATCAGCGAGGACGAAGGAAAAAGCTGGACACAACCTGTTCGTGCTTCGGGTTTCGTAAACAGCAATGCTAAAATCTGGGGACAACGCACAACTGATGGTCGTTATGCCACGGTTTACAACCCTTCAGACTTCCGCTGGCCATTGGCACTTTCGGTAAGTGATGATGGTTTGGAGTACAAAAAACTGTTGCTGGTAAATGGTGAAGTTTCGCCCATGCGTTATGGTGGAAACTATAAATCGTACGGACCTCAGTATGTAAGGGGAATTTTGGAAGGAAACGGAAAGCCTGCTGATGGAAACATGTGGGTTACTTACAGCATGAATAAAGAGGATATTTGGATTTCGAAAATCCCCATTCCTGTTCTCTATAAGGAAACGACCGATGTGAATGACGTTTTCAACCAGATGGAAGCTGGCCAGGAATTGGATAGCTGGAACATTTATAGTCCGGTTTGGGCTCGTGTTGCAATTGAGAAAGATACTAACGGAACGCGATGCCTGGTGTTGAATGATCAGGATGAGTTTGATTACGCCAAAGCGGAAAGGCTGTTTCCAAGAGCCGAAAGTGTATCTGTTTCGTTTAAGGTGAAGCCTGCACAAAACGACCACGGACGGTTGGATGTTGAATTGGTGGACGAAAAAGGAACTGCAGCTCTCCGCCTGTGCTTCAATGCTGACGGACAATTGCAACAGAAAAATGGCTATCGCATGAAAAATATCGTGAATTATGAGGCCGGAAAAGAGTACGATATCCGTATTGAGCTAACCGCAGGAAACCGTTTCTACCATGTATTTATCGATGGTGAGAAGAAATCAACAGGACTTTGTTTTGCACCGGTTCATGCGGTGGAACGTGTAACTTTCCGCACCGGCGACGTTCGTCGTTTTCCCGATGTGGATACGCCTACCGATCAGGATTACGACCTGAAGCAAGATGGAAAACCGGTGAAGCTGGCTCGTTTTTCAATTTATTCCATAACGACAAAAGAATTATAACCCATGAAAATCAGCAGGATAGTTTTTTCATTCATCATAGTTAGTGCGGTTTCCCTGGCATTTTTTAGCCAGGGAATTGCCTTTGCTGCAAATAAAACGAAAGATAAAAGCGTGTTGAAAGCCGACGATTTCAAACACTATGTGGATTATTTCAATCGCATGGAAGATGAAAACCTGTCGTTTGCCATTCCCAATTCGCAATCGTGGGAGTGGCTGAAAAGTAATATTCCATTGTTCGAATGTCCGCAGGATAATTTCGAGGAAATATACTATTACCGTTGGTGGACATTCCGCAAACATATTAAAGAAACGCCGGTGGGTTGGGGGATAACCGAGTTTTTAGTTGACCGTCCGTATGCTGACAAGTACAACCTCATTGCTTGTGCAATTGGGCACCATGTCATGGAAGGTCGTTGGTTGCATAATCCTGAATACATTCAGCAATACATACATGTGTGGTACCGTGGAAACGATGGGAAACCAATGAGCAAGCTGCAAAAATTCAGCAGTTGGACTCCGTTTGCGTTGTTGAATAGCTATTATGTGAACGGCGATAAGAATTATTTGGTTGACATGTTACCTGATCTGACAGCCGATTACCAAAACTGGGAGAACGAAAACCGATTGACAAATGGCTTGTTCTGGAGCTATGATGTGCGTGACGGCATGGAAGAACAAATCAGTGGCGGACGGCGCGTTAAAAACATGCGTCCGACGATAAACAGTTACATGTACGGAAATGCAGCGGCGCTTTCTGAAATTGCCACGCTGAAAGGCGATGAGCAGAAGGCGAAATTATACACGGCAAAAGCAGATACCTTGAAGGAACTGATTGATGCCAATATGTGGGATACCGAGGATGAGTTTTTCGAAACCGTAAAGCAGGATGGAGGGTTCGCAAAAGTTCGTGAACAGATCGGCTTCATTCCCTGGTATTTCAATATTCCAACAACTGAGCAGTCGGTTGCCTGGCAACAAATTGATGACAATAATGGCTTTTCAGCCCCTTTCGGATTAACGACTGCCGAACGTCGTCACCCCGATTTCAGAAGCCACGGGTGTTGTAAGTGTGAGTGGGACGGTGCGATCTGGCCTTTTGCCACAGCTCAAACCCTCACCGGTTTGGCCAACTTGCTGAACAACTACCAGCAGAAAGTGGTCACCGACAGCACATATTTCCGCCAAATGGAATTGTATGTCGAGTCGCAATACTACCGTGGCCGCCCTTACGTGGGCGAATACCTGGACGAAGTCACCGGATTTTGGCTGAAAGGAGACCAGGAACGCAGCCGCTATTATAATCATTCAACTTTTAACGATCTGGTTATTTCCGGCCTGGTGGGCTTGCGTCCCCGTGGCGATGAAGTGCTTGAAGTGAATCCCTTGGTTCCGGAAGGTAAGTGGGATTGGTTTTGTCTGGACAAAGTACTTTACCATGGTAAAGCAATTTCTATTGTGTGGGACAAAACCGGTGAGAAATATAAAAAGGGAAAAGGGCTGTACCTGCTAGTTGATGGGAAAGAAGTGGCTCGTCGTGCCGACTTAGGAAAGCTGACGGTAAAGCTGTAAATGTATTCAGTCGCAGTTTTCAGTGGCGACGAATGGCAGCCTGGTGACTATCCATGACCATTTAATTACTAAGATAGAAAACATGAAACGAATTATAATTTTCACGCTTCTGCTAATTGGGGCTTTCCAATTTCAAGTCGAAGCCAAAAGGAACGACTGGAAAACCGGAATCCTAGTTGACGAGTTTATCTACACCGAAGCACCTTACCCATCCTGCCACTCGGCGACAATTGCCGAAACCGCAAGCGGATTGGTTGCTGCCTGGTTTGGTGGTACCCGCGAACGCCATCCCGATGTTGGTATTTGGGTTAGCCGCTATGAAAACGGAAGTTGGACCGAATCGGTTGAGGTAGCGAACGGTGTGCAAAACGATACCCTGCGTTATCCGACCTGGAACCCGGTGTTGTTTCAAATGCCCGGCAGCGATTTGCTGTTGTTTTACAAAATTGGACCAAGCCCTTCGACATGGTGGGGCATGATGATGCGTTCGTCCGATGGCGGTAAAAGCTGGTCGGCTCCCGAAAAGCTGCCCGAAGGAATTCTTGGTCCCATCAAAAATAAACCCGAATTATTGGCTGACGGAACTCTAATTTGTCCAACAAGTGTGGAGGGCGAAGGTGGTTGGAGAACCTATTTCGAGTTTACCAACGACGCAGGGAAAACCTGGGAGAAGGGTGACTACATTAATGATGGTAAGATGTATCAGGCTATTCAGCCATCTTTGTTGACTTATGCTGATGGTCGTATGCAAACGCTGGTTCGTACCCGCAATGCGGTGATCGCTTCGGCCTGGTCGACAGATCAGGGAAAAACCTGGGGACTTATGCAACCGTCGGGATTACCGAACAACAATTCTGGAATCGATGCTGTAAGTTTAAAAGATGGTCGCCAGTTGGTTGTTTATAACCATGTCAAAACTCCGGTTAATGCACCAAAAGGTCATCGTACGCCATTAAATATTGCTGTTTCGAAAGATGGCAAACATTGGGAAGCAGCTTTGGTCTTGGAAGATTCCGAAATTAGTCAGTATTCGTACCCAGCCATGATCCAGACATCGGATGGCTTGGTACATGTAGTCTACACCTGGCGCCGCGAGCGGATCAAACATGTAGTCGTTGATCCAAATAAGTTGAAATCGGAAGAAATTGTCTACGAACAGTGGCCGGAGTAAAAAGTAGTCGGAGATCACCAGCAACATTCAGGTTACATGCGCTTGCTAAGCCACTGTCCATCGCCTAAAATCAAACATCTATAAATCTTCGAAGATATGAAACAGATCAAACTAACAATCATCGGAATCGTTTTGCTGGCGTGGGGCACACATGCACAGTTGGTGAATTCTGACAACAAATTCCAGAGACCATTGGCTGAAGTTTTAAAAGATGTTGAAGCCCGTTTCGACGTGGAACTGCGGATTTCAGGCGAGAGCATCGAAGGTAAAATGCTGGACTATGCAGACTGGAGAGTCCGTCCCGAACTGGAGGAAACGTTGGATAAAGTTTTAGCGCCTTTCGATTTAATCGCTTTGCCCGATGGTGCTTCCAATAAATTTAAAATTGAAGGTTTTCGCTATCATCGCCGCACAGAGGAAGAGGCGCAACAGTTTCTCGGTTATTTGAGTGGTTTATACAGTATGCAAGAAGAATGGGAAGTTCGCAGAGCAGAGATAAAGGCATGTTTGTCAACCGCAGTTAGGCTCGATAAAGCGCCTGACTCACCTGGTACAAAACCAATTTTGAGCAAAACCCGCAAAATGGAAGGTTATACCATTCAGAACATTGCGTTGGAGATTTTGCCAGGTGTTTACGTTTGCGGATCGATCTATCGTCCGGCAAAAATAAAAGGGAAAATTCCGGTGGTTTTGTGTCCAAACGGACACTTTGGCGATGGCCGTTACAACCCCGATATGCAGAGTCGCTGTGCCGGTTTAGCCCGAATGGGGGCAATGAGCATCAACTACGACCTGTTTGGCTGGGGCGAATCGACGCTTCAGTTCGAATCAAAATACCACCAAAAAAGTCTGGCAAACACGATTCAGGTTCTGACAAGTATCCGTTTGCTGGATTACCTTTTGAGCTTTGATTATGCCGATTCGGATCGGGTCGGAATTACCGGCGGATCGGGGGGTGGAAGCCACACGATGTTGATTTCGGCGATCGAAGACCGGATTGATGTGAGTGTGCCGGTGGTGATGATGTCTGCTATTCATTACGGTGGTTGTCCCTGTGAAAGCGGTAATCCCATCCACCTTTGCGGAGGCGGAACCAACAATGTTGAAATTGCTGGTTTATTTGCACCAAAACCACAACTGATTGTCTCGGATGGAGGCGACTGGACAGCCAATGTTCCTGAAATGGAATTCCCTTTTTTGAAACGAATTTACAGCTTTTATGGTCCCGCCGCGGTTGTTGAGAATGTACATCTGCCAAACGAAAAACACGATTATGGCCCGTCAAAACGAGCTGCGATGTATCATTTTATGGCAAAAGAATTGAAACTGGACAAAGCGAAAGTATTCGGTAAAGACGGCCAGTTGAATGAGTCGGCAATTACGATCGAAAAACCGAATGATCTGAAAATATTTGGCGACAATGGTGAGGAATTGCCGGCCAGTGCACTGAGAAATTTTGAGCTATTGGAAGCGATGTTTAAGTAAGAACCTCTAAACTAATCCTATGAAAACATTACAGAAATATGTCTTGCTGGCTGTTCTTAGTTTGAGTAGTATGACGCTGGCTGCTCAGCAACTGGCTTTTCCGGGAGCAATGGGCTATGGCGCTTATGCTCAAGGTGGGCGTGGTGGCAAAGTGATTGCTGTTACAAACCTGAACGACAGCGGCCCTGGTAGTTTGCGTGCTGCCGTTGAAGCAGAAGGTGCCCGAACGGTGGTTTTCAAAGTGTCCGGAAATATTGCTTTGAAATCGATGCTGACAATCACCAATCCATTTATCACAATAGCCGGGCAAACAGCTCCGGGTGATGGTATTTGCCTGAAGGATTATCCGCTGCACATTACCGGCGCACATGATGTGATTGTCCGTTTTATTCGCGTTCGCCCTGGCATAGCATCCGGGCTGAATGGCAGTGAAATTGATGGCATTGAAGTTCGCGACAGCAAGAATGTTATCGTCGATCATTGTACCATTAATTGGACAGTCGACGAGTGTTTAAACACCTGGCACGGAACTGAAAATATTACGGTACAATGGTGTCTGGTGGCCGAACCGTTAAATAAGTCGGTGCACGAAAAAGGAGCCCATGGTTTTACAGCCTCTTTGGGTGGACAAAAAGCGTCCTATCTGTTTAACCTGTTTGCATCCGGAGTTGGACGGAATCCCAGCATTGGCGGAAACCATTTGGAACATACTCAAAATGTTGATTTTAGCAACAATGTGGTTTTCAACTATGGCAACCGTACCTGCGATGGGAAGCCGATCAGCTTAAATTTCACCGGGAATTATTATAAACCGGGCCCTGCGACACAGGACATCGTGAAAAAACGATTGGTAAAAATAGACAATGCCCAAAAATACGGCTTTGATGGCAGATGGTATATTGCGGGCAATGTCATTCACGGAAGTCAGGACGTCAATCGTAATAATATTGAATTTGGTGTTGAGTTTGAAGACGGTTGCGACGCCGACAATAATTTGCTCAAAGAACCTTTACCTGTGCTCGAAACCAAGCATGTGTCCGCTGAAAAAGCTTTTTCATTGGTCCTTGACAATGCCGGAGTGACTGTTCCGGGGCGTGACTCAAAAGAACAGCAAATAATTGATAATGCTTCCGGAAAATTAGCAGTAATTGGCAATGGTATAGTGAATACAATAGAGGAAGCCGGAGGTTGGCCCGAGCTGAAAAGCACCCCTGCTCCGGAAGATACCGACGAAGATGGAATGCCGAATAGCTGGGAACTGGCGAAAGGTCTGGATCCGAAAAATCCGGATGACAGCTCCGCTCTTACAAAAAGTGGTTTTACCAATTTAGAAGTCTATTTGAGTCAACTTGCAGGAGTCGTAGGATTTTAGGTTTCACGAAAAGGGAATAGGGTTACAGCTATTGACATGAATAGCAAGGGTAGGTCTGAAGATGTTAATTTGTAGTGTTTCAAACTAAGAAGCTAATCATGGCGGAAAAATCGGAATATCCCTCGAACTGGCCTATTGAATGGAACCAGTTTAAAATGGGCAATCAAGAGTCTTTTCGGAAGATCTATGATTTCTTTTTCGACCGCCTGTACTGGTATGGCTCGAAGATTTCACCAGACAGTGAGTTGGTCGAAGATTGCATCCAGGAACTATTTTTGAAACTGTATACCAATCGCGAAAACCTGTCGGAAACAGACCAATTGGAGTTTTACCTGTTAAAATCGCTCAAACTCACCATCTACCAGAAATTGCGTTATCAAAATCGACTGGAAGAATTGAGTCAACCGTTAGACTCCTTTAATCTGGAGTTGGTTGTCGAAACAGACGAGTCGGAAGGGTGTGATACAGAGCGAATTAGGATGGTTAAAGAATCCATTCTAAGTTTAAGTCCTGCTGCGCAGGAAATCCTATACTTAAAATTTTACAGCAATCTCGGCTACAAAGAAATTGGAAAGATGATGGGCGTTCAGCCTGATTCGGTAAAAAAGCAAGTATACAGAACCATTGGCCGACTGAAAGAAATTTTGGCCGAAAAGTACCTTGAATTTTTCATCATGTGCTTTAGAGCATAAAACATTCCTTTTATTTTGTGTCCACGTTGAGCGCTTTCCTGCAATTATCGGGTAAAGACGAACACAAGCATGGCGAATCTGAAAGATTATATTGAAGACCGAAAGTTTGTAAATTGGGCTTTGGAACCGGATGCGGAAACTGAAGCTTATTTTTTAAACTATCTAAATGAGCATCCGGATGAAAAAGCAGGATTACTGAAGGCAAGGGGAGAGCTGAAACTTTTAGCCGTAGATCAAAAAACGATTTCTGCCGATCGAAAATCAACCATTTACAAACAAATTACGTCATACAATACGTTTAAACAAGCATCACGGACAATTCTTGTTTTCAGGAGAACGTTGCCTTACGCTGCGGTAGCAATCTTATTTTTTGCCTTAGGAATTCTGGCGATGAATCAATTGAAGGAAAACTATCCCGTGACAATTCCGGAAAGTCTGCTGGTGAAAAGCGCCGCCCTAAACACCATGGTTTATCTGGCCGATGGCAGTAAAAAGGAAGTCGGTAATGCGAAAACCCTGATTGATTTTTCTCAAAAGGGTGTCTTGCTTGTTGGTACAGATACAATTCAGCTAACAGAAACAGAACGGGAGAATTCTTCGAATATGGTTGTTGTGCCGTTTGGCAAAAGGGCTCTGATTCGACTTCATGATGAGAGTTTAATTGAACTGAAAGCCGGTAGCCGGATTCTAATTCCTGAGAATTTTTCCGACGATCATCGTTCTGCCTATTTATCCGGTGAGGCCTATTTTGATATCACAAAAGATCCGCAGCATCCCTTTCACGTAAACACGTCAAGTACTGAAATTAAAGTTTTAGGGACAAGTTTTCGGGTTGAGGCATACCCTGATTTGGCAGAACAAACGACCTTCCTGAAAGAAGGAACGGTATTCCTGCGCAGTTCCGGTCATTCGCTGTTGAGCGGCTGGAAGGAGTTGAAACCGGATGAGCAAGCGGTCACACATGCTTCATCAAACAAGATTATCATTTCAAAAGGAGACTCGGTAGCCTATTCCTTGTGGAAAAAAGGAATCGTTCAACTAAACAATGAGCCTGTCGAGGCTGTCGTGAAACAGGTTGAACGCTATTTTAATATCAGCATTCAGTTGCCTGATCAACAGATACGCAACCGGTTATTGACCGGTAAAATGAATCTGGACACCGAATTAAACGAAGTTTTTAAATACCTCGAAAAAATAACGGATGGAAAAATTGAAAAAGTAAATGCCGGTGAATTCGTTCTGAAATAAAAAACCGGATGATGGTAGGACATCCTCCGGTTTAGGCCAGTTCGTTATAAACCAGCAGATTTAGTAATATCTAAACAGACCAAATTTATGAAAAAAAAGTCATTAACTGGCTTCCCTGATTGGGGAAGTGTTAAACCACTATGGAGAATCATGAAATTAACCATGCTCATCTCTTTGTGTTTCGTAATTACGGCAGTAGCCAATTCGTATTCACAAGCAACCAAACTAAATCTCAAGCTTTCAAACTCAACGGTGAAAGAAATCCTGAACCAAATTGAAAACGAAAGTGATTTTATCTTCCTCTATAATCTGAATGAATTGGATGAATCCAGGAAAGTCAATATCGACCTTGAAAATGCCAGTATCGAAGAAGTATTAGATGAGATCCTAAAAGGACAGAATTTGAAATATACGATTTTTGACCGGCAGGTCATTATCCGCTCGGGTGAAGCGCAGGTCATTCGCAGTGTCAGTAGCCAACCACGGACTGTAAACGGAAAAGTGACGACCTCATCGGGCGATCCTATTCCCGGGGCAACCATCGTGGTGAGGGGGACCAGCAACGGTGCTGTTACCGATGTCGATGGGGCCTTTTCGATCGGTAATGTTCGTAATGGCGATTTGTTGGTTGTTGCATTCGTGGGAATGGTTAACCAAGAAATTGTTTTTGATGGACAACCTTCCCTGGAGGTAAAACTTATTGAAGAAACAATAGGGATTGAAGAGGTAGTCGCCATTGGTTATGGTACCATGAAAAAGAGCGATTTAACCGGTTCTGTAACTCAGGTTTCGTCAGATGATTTGGTGACCGTTTCAGGATCGAACCCAATTCAAGCATTACAGGGACGAGCTTCAGGTGTTGCTGTGATGAATACTGATGCGTCACCAGGTTCTTCGCCAACATTACGGATTCGGGGTAGCGGTTCGATAAGTGCAGGAAACGAACCACTGGTCGTGGTCGATGGTTTTCCGTTGATGAATAATAATCTGAATGACATTAGTTCGAATGATATTGAATCAATGGAAATTTTGAAAGATGCTTCTTCCGCCGCCATTTATGGATCAAGGGGGGCAAACGGAGTTATTTTGATTACTACTAAAAAAGGTTCCAAAGGACAAAATAATCTAGAGGTATCGGGTTCTTTGGGAATCGCCACTCCTGCAAGGGTGCCTGATATGCTCGGTCGCGCAGATTTCCTGAATTTCATTAACGATGCTTATACTTATTCAAATGGGAATCCGGTGTATTCTTCAGCTAATCCTGCTCCCGATTATGATGTTGACTGGCAGGATGAAGTAATTCGCAACTCCTCAAAAGTACAGAACTATTCTATCGGGTTTAGCGGAGGAAAGGATAAAACAACTTACATGTTATCAGGTAATCTTTTTTCGCAGGACGGCATGGTTGAGGCATCAGGATTCGAGAAATTTACTGTCCGCACAAATTTGAGTCACGAATTTAAGCCGTGGTTAACTGTTGGAACACATTTGCAGGTAGGCCGTTCACAACGCGATGTACGTGAAAATCCAACCGGTAATATCTTCCGCTATGGATGGCCGACAGTTCCAGATAAGAATCCCGATGGAAGCTGGTATTATGCGACTGAAGACCCAACAATAAGTTCCTATTTCGAAGGAACATGGAATCCGGTTTCAGAAGCATCGGAAGTTACAAATGAACTTTCGTCAGATCGTGTATTAGGAGATGTTTTTGCTTTGTTTACCCCAGTTAAGAATGTCACTTTCAAAACAAATTTTGGGGTTGATATAGCAAACGAAAAAGGATACGAATATTATACATCAAAATCGACTGCCGGGATTGGTTCCGGCAGTACAGGAACAGGTGGTCAAACCTATCGTAGAAAAACCAGTCGCTTGACGGATAACATCCTGACCTATTCAAATACTTGGAATGATAAACACCGGTTGACAGCCACAGGTGTCTATTCATGGCAGGACTATGTTTACGAAGATTTGGCCGTAAGTGGATCCGGATTTGAAAACGATGCGACCGGTGCAAATAATATCTCTTACGCAACTAAGGAAAGTATTTCTACAAACTCAGATAAGTATTCCAACCGATTAATATCATGGACGACGCGAGCCGCTTATTCTTACGACGACAAATATCTGCTGACAGTGACCGCAAGATATGATGGCTCTTCCCGTTTTGGAGAGAACAATAAATGGGGCTTTTTCCCGTCAGTTGGATTAGGCTGGCGAATTGATCAGGAACCGTTTCTGATAGACAATGAATTGGTTACGACTTTGAAACTGAGAACCAGCTATGGTGTTACCGGGAACCAGGAAATTGGAAATTATCAATCATTATCATCGCTAAGTACAGCCTATTATGTATATGATGAAGTTCCAATCTTAGGATTTGCTGAAACCATTGGTAATCCTGATTTAAAATGGGAACGTAACATTCAATATAATGTTGGGGTGGATATAAGTTTTTGGAACAGACTTGATTTTAATCTAGATTATTACACCAGGCAAACAACTGATTTACTCTACAATGTTCCTATTCCGACTACTTCTGGTTATTCAAGTATGTTGGAAAATATCGGAGAAGTGAAAAACATTGGACTTGAATTAACAGCACACCTGCGTATCATCGATTCCGACCTGAAATGGGATGTAACAACCAATGTTTCAAGTAATAAAAACGAAGTGATTGAACTATATGGTGATGTTGATAAGATTAATCTAGGATCTTCAACGGCAGGTATTGCCCGATTTTTAATTGTTGGCGAACCAGTCAATAGTGTCTGGGCTCGTGAATCTGCAGGTATCATCCAAACAGATGAGCAATTGGCTGCTTATCAGGAAATTCGGTCTTCGGCCAAGATGGGAGAGGAAATGTATGCTGACAATACACCGGACAACAAGATTAACAGTGATGACTACGTGAATATCGGTTCAACAGAGCCCGATTTCTTTTATGGCGTTTCAACAAGCCTTTCCTATAAAAAATTCACAATGGACATTTATGGTCAAGGCGCAACAGGAATCGCTTCAAACGAAGATGACAATTATATGCTGTTTGGTGAGTATCAGATCCAAAACAGGAACTATCTGCCAACTAACCATGCATACGGCAGGATGTGGAGTCCGGAAAATACAAAAGGTAATTTTCCAAGGGCAGGTGCACAGGAAGTTTATTTGTCTGACAGAACCAATGGAGATTGGAAATATTTTATCGTAAAAAACATCAAAGTTAGCTACGATTTTTCATCGCTGATAAAAAATGCAAACTGGATAAAAGAACTTAATTTTTACGTAAACGCTCAAAACTACTTCAATTTTGCAAATCACCGTGGTTATAACCCTGAAAACGGAAGCGTAAATTTCCCGTATGCAAAAACCATGATCTTTGGAGTTCGTGCAAAATTTTAAATCTTAAATAGTTAGAACAATGAAACTAATAAAATATATCATTTTAAGTTGTACAGTACTGATTTTTACACAATGTACCGACTTGGACGAAGTGCCCTATACCTTTCTTTCGCCAAATAACTATTACAAAACCGGAGATGAGCTTGAGACTGCCTTAACCGGTGTTTATGATGGCTATCAACGGGGATTTAATGGATATTATAAATACATCATGTATTTGGAAGTGATGACTGAGTTTGGCTCTCCTGCTTATGCGAAGGATAATGTACATCTTTGGAATGTATGGTCAGACATCAACAATGCTGACAAAATGGTTATCACCAACTGGGACGATGCCTACAATATTATTAATAGGGCAAACCTGGTGCTTGGTCGGGGTGAGGGTATTGATATGGATGAAACCATAAAAGCCAGATATTTTGCGGAGGCGAGATTTCTTCGGGCTGCTACGTTTTATAATTTAGTGCGCATGTATGGAGGCGTCCCCATTCCGGAGTCATTTACTGCAGGACTTGAAGGACTTAATATTCCTCGAAAAACAGTGGATGAAACATACGAATATATCATTGCCGATTTGGAATTTGCAGAGCAAAATTTACCTGAGAAATCCGAATATTCAGGGGATAATATTTGGCGAGCATCGAAAGGAGCAGCGCAGGCACTACTTGCCGACATTTATCTTACCCGTGGTAGTATGACTTCAGAAAATAGCTATTTCCAAAAGTCGAAAGACTACAGCAGTGCCGTGATACAATCGATGGAATATGGACTGGAGTCAGACTTCAAAGATTTGTGGTACTGGTGGAATACCGAAAACAAGAATGGCATGGAATCAGTCTTTGAACTTCAGTATGGCGGCGTAGACAACGAATACAATAACAACCATGTTATGTTTGGTGTAAATATTACAGAATATACTCTAGGCTGTTATATGTACAGACGCTTTGGTCCCTCAATCTCCCATTTTCTTTCTTATAGTGATACAGATGCGCGCAAGGAAGGCAGCTTTTTGACGCGGTTTCACACAACCGAGAAAGGGAATCCAAGTCACATATTAGATACCTTGGTGTTTGTGCCCGAGGATAACGGATTCTACCCTGGCTCGAGAGGTTGGAAAACAGCTTCGCCTGGTAATTTGAAATTTTATGATCGTACGGATGCATCGGCTACTTTGAAAAAGCCCCAAGCGAATACTTATGTTATCCGATATGCCGATGTTTTGCTCGACTTTGCTGAGGCTGAAAATCAACTGAATGGTCCAACCACAGCAGCCTACAATAGCATTAATGCTGTTCGGAACAGAGCTAATTTGGCCGATTTAACATCAGGCTTGAGTAAACAAGAGTTCGCTGACGCTATCTTTAGAGAAAGAGGTTGGGAGTTTGTTGGAGAAGGTCTTCTATTCTTTGACGAACTACGAACCGACCGTATCGGAGAAAACGTAAAGAAGCATGTGGCCGAGGGAAATGAACAGAGAATCTATATGTATGTTGACGCTCCGTTGGAGTTTGTCCCCTCAAAAAACTTCTTGTTTAAAATCCCACAATACGATCTGGATTCCAATCCTGAGTTGACTCAAAATCCTGATAACGTTTCCAATTAGCTGTAGATCGTTGAATATGAAAGATAGAGGTAATTATGCCTCTATCTTTTTTATTTAAAATAGAGATAGAGCCGAAAAAATCATTAAATTAGCGGTTTCCATTCAAAATATTTATCAACCCCAATTTTTTAAACCATGAAACTGACCGCCAAAATATTTCTTCTAGTATGTGTAAACGTTTACATTAGTTTGGCCGTTTTTGCACAAAAAACTCGGATTAAGTACCTCTCCGGTGCCGGGGTCGATCAACAGGTTGAGTGGGATTTTTATTGCACTGCAGGTCGCAATTCCGGGGAATGGACCCAAGTTCCGGTTCCATCGTGCTGGGAACAGGAGGGGTTTGGGACCTATAATTATGGAAATGCCAAAGATGCTGTTCGACTGGATGAAAAGGGAATGTATCGCTATCTGTTTCAGGTTCCATCCGATTGGAAAGGTCAACAGGTGAACATCGTCTTTCAGGGAGTCATGACTGATTCTGAAGTAAAGATCAATGGCAAATCCGCTGGTCCCATTCATCAGGGCGCTTATTACCAGTTTCAATACGACATAAGTAAATTACTGAAATATGGGCAGGAGAATCTACTGGAAGTCACCGTGGCAAAACATTCGGCTAACGAATCTGTAGGAAAGGCAGAAGCTCACGGCGATTATTGGATATTCGGCGGCATTATTCGTCCGGTTTTCCTAGAAGCCAAACCTAGGCAAAATATCGAGCGAGTGGCAATTGATGCCAAAGCCAACGGCGAATTTACAGCCGACATATTTCTGAAAAATACATCGAAAGCCGATGAGCTAACAGCGCAGGTTTACGACAAGAATGGAAACGCAGTGGGCGAGGTTTTTTCGGCGAAAGTATCTAACGGTGCAGAACAAGTTCGGGTAAATTCAACCTTGAAAAATATTAAAACATGGAATCCGGAGGATCCCAATCTTTACACAGTGAAAGTGGTATTGCGAGCCGGAGATGAAACAATCCATGAAACGACGACCCGTTTTGGCTTCCGTACCGTCGAAGTTAGTCTGCGCGACGGCATATACGTGAATGGAGTAAAAGTGAAATTTAAAGGAGTGAACCGACATACTTTTAGATCCAATTATGGCCGTGCTTCGAGTAAAGCCATCAGCATTGAAGATGTGGAGTTGATTAAATCCATGAATATGAATGCCGTTCGTATGTCGCACTATCCCCCCGATAGTCATTTCCTGGAAATCTGCGATTCGTTGGGCCTTTTTGTACTGGATGAACTGGCCGGATGGCATGCAACATACGATGACGTAGTTGGTTCGAAACTGGTTAAAGAAATGGTGACCCGGGACGTGAATCATCCGTCCATTGTGATGTGGGATAATGGTAACGAAGGGGGGCACAATCCTAACTTTGACGCATTGTTCAACCAATACGATATTCAAAAAAGACTGGTCATTTACCCCTGGATGGAACACAATGGTCTAGCCACTCAGCATTATCGTGGGTACGATTACGGCGCGGGTACATACTGGAACGGACCATTGATTACGATGCCTACCGAATTTTTGCATGGCATGTATGATGGCGGGCATGGAGCGAGCCTATACGATTACTGGGAATACATTTGGAACAAACCTAAAGCAGCAGGTGGTTTCCTTTGGGATTTGTTCGATCAGGGGATCTTGCGAACTGACAAAGAGGGTGAGATTTACGATACCGATGGCAACCATGGTGCCGATGGTATTGTAGGTCCAAAATTGGAGCGGGAAGGAAGTTACTTCGCCATTAAAGAAATTTGGTCGCCGGTACGTTTGGAAGATCGTGAAATTACGGCTCAATGGGATAAGAAAATTGAAATTGAAAACCGCTATCTCTATACCAACCTGAAGGAGAGTAGCTTCAGCTACAAATTGGTAAAGTTGCCTTTGCCGGGCGAAGAGGAAGAGCGAAAAATAATTACAGGGAACATCGATTCACCAAATTTGGCTCCGAGAGAAAAAGGATGGCTCGAAATTCCGGTTCCGGCAAATTGGAAGCAATTTGATGCCTTGTACATTTCGGCTGCTGACCGGCACGGAAAAGAATTATACACCTGGAGCTATCCGCTGGTGATCCCGGCCGAGGTGACTGAACGACTAATTGAAAAAACAGCTGATCGCGGAACGCCGTTCTTCACGGAAACCGACAGTCTGTACCGTATTATAACTGGAACAGTTGAGTATGCAATTGGTAAAGCAGATGGTATGTTGAAGAAGGTGGTAAACGAAAAAGGTGAAATTCCTTTCAATAGCGGGCCTGGGTTGAGCGCAGGTGTCATTGCTTTTAAAGGTTTGGAAGCGAAATCTTACCCCGACAGTATCGTCATTGTCTGCTCGTTCGAAACCAAAGATTCCAGTGCATCGCGGATGAAGGAGTTCAGCTGGACCTTCTACCCGAATGGCTGGGCGAAACTTCATCTTTATTATTTTCCTCCGGTATACGATAAGGATTTTGATCTGATGGGAGTGAATTTTTCTTATCCGGAAGAGCTGGTGACTGGCATTGAGTGGCTGGGAAGCGGCCCGTATCGAGTTTGGAAAAACCGGATGCACGGTGTTGAATTCAACATTCATCAAAAAGATTATAACAACACCATTACAGGAGTTAGTCCGATTGTCTACCCCGAATTTAAGGGCTATCATTCTAATCTGTACTGGGCTAAAATTCAATCGAAGGAGCAGTCTTTTACCGTGGCGACATCAACTGATGACGTATTCCTTCGTCTGTACACACCGGCCCAACCAAAACCATTTGATCCGCGTGTTGTTCCAGCTTTCCCGGAAGGAGATATCTCCTTTATGCAAGCCATACCGGCCATCGGAACCAAATGTAACGAAGCCTGGAATATGGGGCCATCCGGTCAGAAAAACAAGTTTTTCGACTATGGTCCATTCGACGACTGGCGCACTCGCAGTCAGCAAATGACCCTGTTCTTCAATTTCGCCCCAGGTCAATAAGTACATATCCACTCCAAACAATAGAAACATCGAGACCAATGAACCAATTCAAAACCAAACAATTTTTAGTGCTTGCGCTGAGCTTTTTTCTAAGCTTTTCCGCATCAGCGGTCGATATCTGGGTTTCTCCGGGAGGAAAGGATTCCGAACCCGGCACTCAAAGCCGGCCAATGGCATCGGTGCAGGCAGCACTCGAAAAAGCGAGAGACTTAAGACAAAAGAATAGCGGCTCAATAAAAGATGGAGTCCAAATCATTTTACAAGAGGGTGAATACTATCTGGCCAAACCGCTTCAGTTAGGGACTGAAGATTCGGGGACTGCTGCGTCACCGACCATCATCATGGCAGAAAAGCCGGACAAAGCCGTTATCAGCGGTGGTGTACTGGTAACCGACTGGCAGCAGGTTGAAGGCAATATTTACAAAGCGCGACTCAATCGCGATAGCAAGCTGCGCAGCCTGTTTGTCAACGGCAAGCGCAAGCGCATGGCCGGAACCGATGTGCCGGTCAATGGATTAGGAAACTGGGGTAAATTCACCATTGAAGGAAATGAAACTTGGGCTTTTGGCGCAGGTACGGCGATTGACGGGATAAAATTTGCGTCGAACGATATCCGACAGTATAAAAATCCGGGCGATGTTGAATTGGTTCAGTTTAATATCTGGACTGAAAAGATACTTTGCGCCCGAGATATGGAGCAACTGGGCGATACTACGATTATAAAACTGCAGCAGCCCTACGGTGCGATAGCCACAACGATGGCCTGGGCCGGAAAAATCAACTACAAAAAAAGCTTTGTAGTTCGCAATGCGTTGGAACTGCTCGATTCACCGGGTGAGTTTTACTTCGACCGGAAAAGTCAAACGCTTTATTATTATAGTGATGGCGAAGATATGGCTACTGTAAAGGCCATTGCTCCCATGGCTGAAGGCTTGGTTCAGATCAAAGGCAGGTCAGCATCTGAACGGGTGAAAAATATTCGCTTCGAGGGAATCACCTTCTCGCACGACCATTGGCAACTGATGGACGTGGCCGATTCGCACGGCTTTGCCGGTATCCAAAGTTTGGGGCTGGCCACGAAATACATACCCGGCGGCAACTGGCACCCAACCGAGTATAACAGCACCGATGTTCCGGGGGGAGCTATTCAGGTTGAAAATGCCGAAAGCATCGAATTCGTTCGCAATAGCTTCGAGGGCATCAGCTCGGGAATCGCCATCAACTTGGTGAACGATGTGAAAAACAGCCGGGTTGAAGGCAACTATTTCCACGACCTGCTGGGCAATGCCGTCAATATTGGCCATCCGCAGCACTATAAAATCGGCGACGGCAACATTTTCCCCGAAAGCGTTGAAGGCCTTTGCGAGAACAACCGGGTGGCCAACAACTACCTTCGCAATGTTTGTCTCGATTTCAGACAGGTCGAAGGGATCACCTCGTTTTTTGTGGCCAATACCGAAATTGTGCACAACGACGTGGAAGGCACGCCCTACGGCGCGATTGTTTGCGGTTGGTGGTGGGGCAATTCTGAACTTGCAGCTTCAACAGAGGCTAAAAACAATACGATAAGTTTCAATCGTGCAGGCAATACGCACAATGTCCTCGATGATGGGGGCATCATTTACTTGTTGGGCGAGCAGCCCGGAACGGTGGTCGAAGGTAATTATGTGTTCAATGGGCCGCGTTGCATTTATCCGGACGATGGCTCGGCTTACCTGACCATCAAACGGAATGTTGTTGGTAACGACAGCTATAAATGGATGTGGTTGCACCTATGGACAAAACGCTGCCACGACATTACCGCTCGCGAAAATTACGTGAAGAACAACCTGCTGATGGACAATGGCACAAATAATACCATTGAAAAAACCTACTCGTTCCGCGAAGATGAATGGTCGGACGAAGCACTGAAAATAATTGAAAATGCGGGTATTCAAGATGAATTCAAGGATATTATACCCGAATCTGAACCTGATAAAATTAGTATACACCCGGCTGGTTTTAAGGAGCGGGACGTATTTCATTAAAATCCGGGTGACGCGGTTTCTGACCGTGTTAGTTAAGGGAAGGACGACTAAAGCAGCGGTTTCTAACCACTGCACCCATGGCAGAACCGAGGTGAACCCGTGTAAGCGGGAAACATGAAGCAAGAAACCGAAAACTAAAAACTAAATGAATCAGACGAACATCCATAATCTTCTGTCAACGTCAGTACTGGCGTTGTTGCTGTTGGTAGCTTGTCAATCTAAAAATTCTCCAAAATCGGATGAATCGGCGGCTTTGGTGGCGGTTGACCGTGTTGCATTCGAACTGATTCTGGACGACGTTACACGACTGGATTCACTGTTAAATCAGATTGACGAAATCAGCATGGATAGTTATCAATGGAAGAATCATATTGTATTGTTTGGAGAAGTAAAGGATACTATAGGTGTTCGGGATTTGTTGTTAAATACTGGTGTCAATCTAAAAATTAAAACTTACGACAATCCTTTCTATGTTTTTGACAGGGAGCAGCATTGCGGCGATAGTTTGGTTTTAAAGCCTTGGAAGAATTACCTGTTGACGGCCAATCTGGTTGCCGACTCTCTTCTTCAAAAGGAATATATGCACTACCATGCAGTACAGTTTGACAAGTGGCCCGAAGTGGCCAATGGCTTTTGCAACGCTCAGTTTCAGCAACTGCTGGTGTATCGAAACGAGCGGCAGTTGATGCTGGTTATATCCGTTCCGGCCGACAAAACGCTCGACGAACTGAATCCGATAACCGAAGAAAATAATCCTCGGGTGGCCGAATGGAACCAATTGATGAGCCGGTATCAGGAGGGAATAGCGGGAACAGCACCGGGTGAGTCCTGGGTGTTTTTCGAACCGGTTTCGCAATGAAAAAATAGAAACAATTTTTATTAAACAATAGAACAGATAACAAATGAATTTTCGACGATTAAAAAGCACATTTATATTGCTGGTGATTTTAGCAGCATTTAGCGGATGTACCGGAAAAGGAACGATACTAATTGTTTCGGAGCAGACGAACCCCCGTGAGCAATACGGAGTTGAACGACTATCAGCCCAATTGAAATTGGTTGGTTATCAGGTTGAACTTTCAAACGAAATAAAGGAATCGAAGCAGCCCAGGATTGTACTTGAACACATTCAGGGCGATAGCCTGACTCTTCCAGCCGGTTTGGAGCACAAGGCATTTTCGACCACCGATGAAGGTTTTTCAATCGAGACCAAAGCAACCGAAATTTACATTCGGTCGACGGGAAGCAGCGGCATTTTATACGGATGTATGGAATTGGCTGACCGGATTCAGCAAGAACAGAAATTACCTCGGGAAATTCAGATAGACGACCAGCCAGAAATGGTCATGCGCGGAACGTGTATCGGACTTCAAAAAACAAGTTATCTGCCCGGACGCGAAGTGTATGAGTATCCCTATACACCCGAAACTTTTCCTTGGTTTTACGATAAAGAACTTTGGATCCAGTACCTAGATATGATGGTTGAAAACCGTTACAATTCGCTGTATTTGTGGAATGGTCATCCTTTCGCGTCGCTGGTCAAACTCGACGACTATCCCTACGCTGTTGAAGTCGATGATGCAACTTTCGAGAAAAATAAAGAGATATTTGCCTTTTTGACCACCGAAGCCGAAAAACGTGGGATTTGGGTCATTCAAATGTTTTATAATATTATTGTGTCGAAACCATTTGCCGAGCAAAACAACCTCGAAACGCAGGATCGGAACCGGCCAATTGTGCCGATCATTGCAGACTACACCCGAAAAAGCATTGCCGCCTTCATCGAAAACTATCCGAACGTAGGCTTGCTCGTTACCTTAGGCGAGGCTATGAATACCATCGACGACGATGTGGAATGGTTTTCAAAGACTATTATTCCCGGTGTGCAGGACGGCCTGAAAGCCCTGGGTTCGACTCACGAGCCACCCATCGTTTTGCGTGGTCACGACACCGATGCCGAGCGGGTAATGCAGGCATCGCTGCCGATTTACAAGAATCTCTACACCATGTTTAAATACAACGGCGAGTCGTTAACGACCTATAATCCGCGCGATTCGTGGTCGTCAATACCTACTGCGTTAAGCGAATTGGGCTCGGTGCATATTTCCAATGTGCACATTTTGGCCAACCTGGAGCCGTTTCGTTATGCCTCTCCCGACTTCATCCAGAAAAGTGTGCAGGCCATGCACTCCGAACAGGGAGCCAATGGTTTGCATTTGTATCCGCAGGCTTCGTATTGGGATTGGCCCTACACCGCAGACAATACGCCTGAACGACTGCTCGAAATCGATCGCGACCGCATGTGGTACGACGCGTGGGCCCGCTACGCCTGGAAAGCCAAGCGCGACCGGAACGACGAAATCAGCTATTGGGCCGGTAAGCTGAACGAATTTTACGGAAGCAAAACCGCCGGCGAAAATTTACTGACCGCCTACGAAGAAAGCGGCGAAATTGCGCCAAAGCTCTTGCGAACCTTCGGTATTTCGGACGGCAACCGCCAAACCCTTCTTTTGGGCATGTTCATGGGGCAGCTGGTCAACCCGCAGAAATACAATGTGTACAGCAACTTCTGGACATCGAGCGGTCCCTTGAAAGAAGTCCTGCAGGTTTATGCTGAAAAGGAATTTAAAGGTGAAGCGCACGAGGGTGAAACTCCGCCGCAAATTATTGCCGAAGTGGCCGAACATGGCCGCAAAGCTGTTGCAGCAATCGAGGCTGTTTCAAGCCAAATTACCAAAAATAACGACGAGTTTGAACGACTGAAAAATGATATGCACTGCTACCAGGCATTTGCCGACTGCTTCGCAGAAAAAGCGAAAGCCGCAATGCTGGTGCTCAACTATAAATATTCGAATAAAATTGAAGACCTGGAAGCCGCCCTGCCGCATTTGGAGAAGGCTCTGGAGCACTACCAAAAGCTTGTCGACCTGACCAAAGATTCGTACCTGTATGCCAACAGCATGCAAACCGCTCAACGCCGAATACCGATTTCGGGAGTCGACGGTACCAACAAAACCTGGGTGGAGTTGCTGCCGCATTATCAAACGGAGCTCGATAACTTCAAACGAAACCTGCAAATGTTAAAAGACAACGGCGGACAGATGTCGTCAGTTCATCCGAAGTTGAAATCAGTTGAAGTGCATGTTCTCAATGCCGAAGGCAAACGCTATTCGCTTAAGGAAGGCGTACAGGTTTACTCCGACAATAAAGCAAAAATTGCAGCGGTGTCCGATGAATTGAAAAACTTATCGGGTGTGCAGTTTTCAGATGACGCGCAGCGCGAAAACGGAACAGTTTTGCGATTTAAAACCGATAAGCCAGTGAAAGTGGTCGTGGGCTATTTCAATACCAACAGCTATTCGGTTTTGGAGCCACCAACGCTCGAAACCAATGCTGCAGCCAACGATCGGGGGCAGGCTGATATTAAAATTGCCAATGCCATCGACCTTCCCGGCTTGTATCCGGTAAATGTGTACACCTATCAATTTGAAGCAGGCGAGCAGGAGCTGGTTTTAGGAAAAGGACGTGTCCTGATTCTGGGCTTTATGGATGCCGGGCAGGAAATTGAGATCCACGATGCCGGTATGGTAGACGACCCGAATGGCCCAGCTGTTGACTGGTTGTTTTATTAGAAGGAAAGATATGAGATATAAGAAATGAGAGAGGACGATGAGAGACACGAAGAAGAATTTCAGCATTGAGAAAGGATATAAAATGAGACAATTTTTGATAGGGCTACTTTTTATTGGGTTTGCAACGAATGGCGCGGCACAGCCTGGGACGAAATTAAAACTTTGGTACGACGAACCGGCCTACAAATGGACAGAAGCGCTTCCCATCGGAAACGGCCGGCTGGCCGCCATGATTTACGGCACAACCGGCGTTGAACAAATTCAGCTGAATGAAGAAACGATCTGGTCAGGGGGACCAAATAACAATACCAATCCTGAAATGGCCAAGGTGCTCCCTGAGATTACCCGTTTGTTCTTCGAAGGGAAATACCAGGAAGCTGATGATTTGGCAAATGCCGAAAAACGGGCAAAGAACAACGGGATGAAATACCAACCGGTTGGTAATCTTTGGCTGACCTTTCCGGGGCATGAAGAAGTGAACAACTATTATCGGGATTTGAATATTGAAGATGCTATTTCAACCGTGAAGTATCAGCTTGATGGTGTTGAATACACCCGCGAGTATTTTGCCTCGCTGGACAACGGTACAATCATGGTTCGTCTGACTGCCAGCGAAAAAGGGAAGATAAACTGCAC
The DNA here is from genome assembly GCF_041596335.1 of Mangrovibacterium sp. Lineage (GTDB taxonomy): Bacteria > Bacteroidota > Bacteroidia > Bacteroidales > Prolixibacteraceae > Mangrovibacterium. The sequence continues at coordinate 86,543 of NZ_JBFHIT010000003.1, forward strand.
CCTGGGGATGGATTGCGACTTGCGCAGCCGAGTCCTGGTTGAAAACGATTCGACGATTCATTTGTCGGGCATTACCGATGACCACGAAGGGGTTTTGGGACAGGTTCGTTTTGAAGCTCTGGTGAAACCACTTGTAAAAGGCGGTGAAATAAAGCTGCTCGATAGGGGATTGAAAATTGAGCAGGCTGATGAAGCAACCATTTTCATTTCAATCGCTTCAAACTTTAAAAATTACCGGGACATCAGCGGCGATGGCTTTGCCAAAGCCGATTCCATTTTAAAGAAAGCTCTTCAAACCGACTACGAAACGGCTAAAGGCAGACATCAGGAAATTTACCGGCATTTTTTCAAGCGCTCAACGCTCGATTTGGGTGACAGCGGCGCTTCTGCCAAAACAACCGATCAGCGAGTGGTTGATTTCAAAAACGGTGACGATCCGCAGTTGGTGAGTCTTTACTTTCAGTTTGGCCGCTACCTGATGATTTCAGGATCGCAACCGGGAAGTCAACCAATGAACCTGCAGGGTAAATGGAACGATCGCGTGGATCCGCCATGGGATTGCAAGTATACCACCAATATAAACGCTGAAATGAATTACTGGCCGGCCGAGCTGACCAATCTTTCGGAGCTGCACGAGCCTTTCCTGAAAATGGTGAAAGAGCTTTCGCAAAGCGGACAGGAGACTGCGAGGATACTTTATGACGCTCGCGGTTGGGTGCTGCACCACAATACTGATATCTGGCGCATTACCGGACCGGTTGACTGGGCTCGGTCTGGTCTTTGGCCAACGGGCGGCGCCTGGGTTTGCCAGCATTTGTGGGAACATTATCAGCATACCGGCGACCGGGAATTTCTGGCCGACGCTTATCCGGCCATGAAAGGTGCTGCCGAATTTTTACTCGATATCTTAATTGAAGAACCTACACATGGCTGGTTGGTGATTGGCCCGTCGGTATCACCGGAAAATAATTATCTGCCCAAAATAAACGTCGGAGTTGGAAATACGATGGACAACCAGCTGGTGTTCGACCTGTTTTCGAATGTCATTCGCACAGCTAAAACTTTAGGGGTGGATGCAGCCTTTGCCGATTCGCTGGCCACCGCCAAAGATCGGTTGCCGCCCATGCAAATCGGCCAGCACAGCCAATTGCAGGAGTGGATCAAGGATTGGGATCGCATAGACGATACGCACCGTCACGTCTCGCATTTGTACAGCGTTTATCCGAGCAACCAGATTTCGCCTTTCCGCTCACCGGAACTTTTTCAGGCAGCCAAAAACTCACTCATTTATCGCGGCGATGTGTCTACCGGCTGGTCAATGGGCTGGAAGGTGAACCTCTGGGCTCGCTTTATGGATGGCGACCATGCATTGAAGCTGATTGGTGACCAGTTGTCGCCATCGCTACCCAATGAAAAGGGAAAGGAAACAGGCGGAACATATCCGAATTTATTCGATGCGCACCCGCCTTTCCAAATCGACGGGAACTTTGGCTGCACTGCCGGTATTGCCGAAATGTTGATGCAGAGCTATGATGGCTTTGTGAATATTTTGCCGGCTTTGCCCACGAAATGGCAAAAAGGCGAAGTGACCGGTCTGGTGGCTCGTGGCGGTTTTGTGATCGACATCCGCTGGGAAAACGGAAAGGTTGTTGAGTTGATTGTGGAGTCGAAGTTGGGCGGCAATCTTCGGATTCGTTCGCTCGATCAGCTGGTCAATGTTGAGGGAGAAAAATTGCTGCTTGCCAATGGTGAAAATCAAAATCCTTACTATCAGCTAAATCCGGTGAAGACCCCTTTGATTTCAAAAAAGGCGAAACTGAAAAAAACAAAGCTGGCAAAAACCTGGATGTATGATTTTCCGACCGAAGCTGGTAAAATATACACCTTCAAAGCGGTAAACTAACGATGAAGAATTCCTTCCAACTAAAAAATAAAATGGTGAATGCCTGCTTGTTGGCGAGCTTGTTTTTTATGCTGACACAAGTGGGGCAGGCTCAACCGATCGATAAAAAAAATCAGGTTCGCCAGCAGGTATTGTTGAATGCTGACTGGCAAACGGTGTTGCTGGACGACAAAGAGGCTTCCGGTTTTCAAGATCCTGACTTTCGGTATGAGAACTGGAAACAAGTCAACATACCCCACAATTGGGACGATTACGGTGGCTTCCGCCGTTTGGTACATGGTAATCTGCACGGTTCGGCGTTCTACCGCAAGACGTTCTCGGTTCAGAAGATTGAAAAGAATAAACAATATTTCCTTTGGTTCGAAGGTGTTGGATCTTATGCCACTGTTTGGCTGAACGGCGATTCAATTGGCTACCACGCCGGTGGCCGCACTTCGTTTACATTGGATGTCACTTCTGCTTTGAACGAAGGACAAAACCTCCTGTCTGTTCGGGCCGATCATCCGGCTGAGATTCGCGATTTGCCTTGGGTTTGCGGAGGTTGCAGCTCGGAGTGGGGTTTTTCGGAAGGAAGCCAGCCGCTGGGTGTTTTTCGTCCGGTGCACCTGATTGTGACTGATGACGTTCGGATTGAACCTTTTGGTGTACACATCTGGAACGATAAAAATATTAGTGCTGAAAAAGCAACTTTGAATTTGACAACCGAAGTTCGCAACTACGGCGAAAAGACCAGGAAACTGAAAGTTGTCAGCCGGTTGTTGAGCGCGGAAGGAGACTTAGTCGCCGAAACTACGGCTTCGGTTTCGGTGAAGCCGGGCGTAACAGATACGGTGGCGCAACAAATGCCGGATATTCAAAATCCGGAGCTTTGGTCACTCGAAAATCCCTATCTGTACATTCTTGAAACCTCGGTCTACGAGGGCAAAAAACTGCTCGACCAATTGCATACTTCTTATGGAATCCGATGGATCAACTGGGACATTCACCACGAGGGAGCAACCAATCGTTTCTACCTGAACGGGAAGCCGGTTCTGATTAACGGAACCGCCGAGTACGAACACCTGATGGGGCGAAGCCATGCTTTTACCGATGAACAAATCAAGTCGCGTGTTGCGCAAGTGCATGACGCCGGATACAACTCGTTTCGCGATGCACACCAGCCGCACAACTTACGCTACCAGGAATATTGGGACAGCCTGGGGATTTTGTGGTGGCCGCAAATGGCCGCACACATCTGGTTCGACAATCAGGCCTTCCGCGATAATTTTAAACAATTATTGACCGATTGGATGCGCGAACGACGCAATAGCCCGTCCGTCATTTTGTGGGGACTGGAAAACGAAAGTACGCTGCCAACAGATTTTGCCGAAGAGTGTTCGGCGCTGATTCGAAAACTCGACCCCTCTACAAGTTCACAGCGACTGATAACAACCTGCAACGGCGGAACCGGAACCGACTGGAATGTCATTCAAAACTGGTCGGGAACGTACGGTGGTAATCCGGAGGCCTATGATGAGGAAATATCGAGGCAATTGCTGAATGGTGAATACGGCGCCTGGCGCAGTATCGACCTGCACACCGAAGGGGAGTTTGAGCAGGACGGAATATGGAGTGAAGATCGCTTCAACTTATTGATGGAGTCAAAGATCCGCCTGGCAGAGAAAGCTGGCGATCGTATATGCGGCCAGTATCACTGGTTGCTGAATTCGCACGAAAACCCGGGCCGCACGCAGGGAGGGGAAGGTACTCGAGAACTTGACAGGCTTGGCCCGGTAAATTATAAAGGGTTGATTTCAGCCTGGGGTGAAATGCTAGATGGCTGGTACATGTACCGCGCCAATTATGTTTCATCCAAAGAGCAACCGATGGTTTACCTGGTTTCGCATACCTGGCCCGATCGATGGATGACGCCCGGCCTAAAGGATGGCATTCGTGTGTTTTCGAATTGCGATGAAGTGGAGCTGTTTAACGGCCTGCGCGAAAAGTCGCTCGGGAAACTGAAAAATCCGGGGCGCGGACAGCATTTCGTCTGGAATCAAGCCGATATTCAAAATAACGTGCTAGTTGCAGTTGGCTATGTTGGTGGAGTGGCAGTGGCGAGCGATGTAATTGTCGTTCACCATTTACCAGAAGCTAAAAACATAGAAAAACTGGCTGGTGACCTTCAACCTTTAAATGAAAATACCGATCGTAATTATTTGTACCGGGTTAATTGCGGAGGCGCTGAATATATCGACCGCGCCGGTAACCGATGGGAAGCCGATGTGCGTTGGGATGGCGGCAACAGTTGGGGCTCGCGTTCGTGGACGGACGACTACCCCGGATTGCCCGCTTTTTATGGCAGTCAGCGCCAAACCTGCGATCCGATTGAAAGTACAATGGATTGGCCCCTTTTACAGTCGTTCCGCTACGGACAGCATAAACTGAGCTACCATTTTCCCGTTCCCGACGGTAACTGCGAGGTAGAATTGTATTTCATAGAACCTTGGTACGGAACCGGCGGTAGCCTGAATTGCGAAGACTGGCGAGTGTTTGACGTGGCTGTGAACGATAAAATTGTATTAAAAGATCTGGATATTTGGAAAGAAGTCGGACACGACCGAATGATGAAAAAGACAGTTTCGGTTGAGGTGACAGATGGCCGGCTTGAACTGAGCTTCCCGCAAGTAAAATCGGGACAGGCGGTGATCTCGGCCATTGCAATTTCGTCGGCCGACGAATCACTCAAAGCGGTTCCGGCTTCCGAAAAACTCCTTCAATTAAAAGCTGAAACAAAAGACTGGACAACACAAAGCTGGTTGAATACGGGCGACGCAATTGATGAAGCAAACACCTGCCAATTTGCAGAACTCCCACCTGTACTTTACAGTGCCGAGTGGCTAAAACCAACGAATATCAATAATCCGGGGAGCATTGATTTCTCAACCCGAACAGATGCGGATATTTTCCTGGCGCTGAAGGATTCGTTGAATGTTCCTGCCGGTTTCAAATCTTCGCCAAAGGGGAAAGTGAGAACCAATGCCGATGGAGGAACTTCTTACATGCTTTATCAGCAGCGGGTAAAGGCCGGAGCTTTGATTGTTATTCCGGAATTCAGCGGAGCTTTTGGACTGCTGGCTGCCGTTCCGGTTTCAACCCTCGATGATGCCCGCGATTTGCGCCCATCTGTGACTTATCAGGCGTCTGATGCTGAAAATTTGGGTAACGGGCAGGCGGAAGAAAAATGGGAAAAACCGGCGCGAAGAGTTGAAGGGGAAAGTGATGCGATCCTTTGGACTTTTCAGGTTGGGCTGGCTTCGAAATATGGCCTCGAGATTCGCTACTCCAATCCGTCAAACCGGACGATTCACGCTGAATTGAGTATTGAAAGTCTGGATGGCCGGCCGATGAGTTCGGCCAAACTGGAATTTGATCCATCCGGCGACCGCTGGCGCAGTTTACGAACTGATACCGGATCGATTATTAACGCCGGAACCTATAAACTGACCATCAAACTTAACGAAGAAGGGCCGATGTGGTTTAACTTTTTGAAAGTACAGTAGGAGGCAGCTGCAAGCTACAAGCTACAAGCTACGAGAGACAATTGCTGATGCCTGAAACTTGCAGCCAGTAGCTTGAAGCTAAAAATATATTTCAAACCGAATATGAAACGAACCAATTTTCAACTCATCGATTTTCTGGATTTCGATCCCGCATTTCCGGGAAATGAATTTCTGTGGAAGTGCGGCGAACCTGCGGAGGTGCGGGAAGATAAGGGAGACATCGTCTTCTACATCCCTTTTCAGCGGCAGAAGCCAATGAATGACATCGTGGCTGATCCGGAACTTGCTCCGAATTATCATCAATTGCGGCTGCGGGCCTACAATGATAAAATAGTGAGAATTGCAATCGGGATCGGTTGTGAGGATATGCCTGAATCGGAAGTGTTGCAGTTTCATCAGTCGGTGAAGCAAACGCCATTGAAGCTGCAAACAACGGACGATGCTTTTACGGTTACCGATGAAAAAGGTCATGTGAAAGCTAAATTGAATCGAAAACCTTTCAACCTGGATCACTGGAGCGACTTGTTGCCGGCAGCTGGTAAAGGCCTGGAATTGGCGCTTTATCCCGATTCTCAGAAAGAAGTTCGACTCAGTGCTTACGACCAGTTCTTTCCGGCGCGGCACGACGCTTTTGCCCTGGCTTACGTGGAAGAAAACGGTCAGGTGCGCAGTACAACCATGTCGTTTCATTGCGAGCCCGATGAATGTTTTGCCGGAACCGGCGAGCGGTTTACGAAGATGGATCTGGTAGGCCAGACTTTTCAGCTTAAAAACCAGGACGGGCAGGGGGTGAATAACCGCCGTACCTATAAAAATGTACCTTTCCTGCTGTCGAGCCGAAAGTATGGCGTTTTTATGCACACCACAGCCCATTCGAAATTTTCGGTGGCCGATCATTCCAGTCGCTCGGTGCAGCTGTTGAGCGAAGAGCCTTCGCTGGATGTGTTTTTCATCGGCGGTGACTCTCCCGAAGAAATATTATACAATTACCGCTGTTTGACGGGCTTCCCGACCATGCTTCCGTTGTGGAGTTTCGGTACCTGGATGAGCCGCATGACCTATTTTTCGGAGGATGAAGTGAATGAAATTTGTGATCGCATGCGGAAGGAAGATTTTCCCTGTGATGTGATTCACCTCGATACCGGCTGGTTTGTGACCGACTGGTTGTGCGAGTGGAAATTCAACCCCGAACGCTTTCCCGATCCCGTGCGATTTGTGAAAAATCTACGGCAAAACGGCTATAAAGTCAGTCTGTGGCAAATGCCCTACATCGCTGCCGCTGCCGAGCAGCACGACGAAGCGCTGGCCAACAAATACATGTGTGTATTGGAGCAAACCGAAAAGCAGGGAGGCTCTAATTTCAGCGCGCTCGATTATGCTGGAACCATCGATTTTACCTATCCGAAAGCCGTTGAATGGTACAAAGGATTGTTGCGCGAACTGCTCGAAATGGGAGTTGTTTGCATCAAAACCGATTTTGGTGAAGACATTCATATGCAGGCTCGTTATCACGGAATGGAAGCTGAAAAACTGAATAACCTTTACGCGCTGCTTTATCAGAAGGCAGCCTACGAAATCACTCAGCAGGTAACCGGCGATGGTATTGTTTGGGCACGCGCCGGCTGGGCTGGTTGTCAACGTTATCCGCTGCATTGGGGTGGCGACTCGGCCTGCTCGTGGGACGGATTGGCTGGATCGCTGAAAGGCGGCCTGCACCTTGGCCTTTCCGGTTTTGGCTATTGGAGTCACGATGTTCCCGGCTTTCACAGCGTTCCCGATTTCATGAACTCGGTGGTGCCCGACGATCTTTACGTTCGCTGGACCCAGTTCGGCGTATTCTCCTCGCATCTGCGCTACCATGGCACCTCGAAACGCGAGCCTTACGAGTTTCCGAACATCGCCGGAATCGTCCGCAAATGGCTGAAACTGCGCTATGCTCTCATTCCTTATCTGGTGCAGCAAAGTGAACTGACAACACAGTCGGGTTATCCAATATTGAGGTCTTTGGTTTTTCATCACCCGGACGACCAAATGTGCTGGCACATCGACAATCAATATTATTTCGGCGACCACTTTCTGGTTGCACCGGTTATGAATAGTGAAAACAAGCGGGATGTGTACTTGCCGGAAGGTGAATGGATCAACTTTTTCACCGGTGATCAGGTTCCAGGTGGCCGTTGGTTGAAGGAGTTTGAATGTCCGCTGGATGAAATGCCGGTTTGGGTGAAAGCAGGTTCTGAGATACCGGTATATCCGTTGCCGGTGAGCAATACCGATGAGATGGATTTGTCGAAAACAGTGAAGTTGAAATTTGATGAGAACTATCGCGGAATTGAAATAATTCTAAAGCACCTCCTGGCCTCCCCGGCGAGGAGGAACTGAAAACACGGCCAACACAACTTAGTGAGTTTAAAATGAAATTAGGCTGCCCATACAACGCGAAATGAACACGATGTACATTCAGAAACCCAAGGCGTTGCTATTGGGTTAAAATAAAGTAGCCGTTCAGGCAAAATTGGCATTTTAAAGGATATTCATTTTAAAGGATCGAAATCTTAAAAGTTAAGAAAAATGAATAAAAAACGACAAGCAGTTTCCCCTCCTTTGGAGGGGTTAGGGGAGGCTTCCTGGAAAAGCAACTGGGAAGAATCGAAAAAACATTATACCGATTGGTGGAATGGGAAGGGCCTTGTACTGAGTATGTGGGAACACTTGCAGGAAGGAGTCAAACCACATGCAACAGTTGCCCCACCAGCGGATGCAAAAGATCTCAAACAATATTGGTTCGATCCGCAATGGCGGGCTGATAACCTGCACTATCAACTGTCGCGCAGTTCTTTTATGGCCGACATTCCGCCCGTTGCCAATACCCATTTAGGGCCCGGTTCGCTGGCAGCATTGTTGGGAGCCGAGCTGGATGGCGGCCCGGATACCATCTGGATCAGACACAAGCCGGGGGGAGAAATGAACCTGAAGTTCGACGAAAATCACCCGATGTGGAAGCTTCATGTTGACCTGTTGAAAGCCTGCAAAGCCAATGCGCAAGGGAACTACTATGTGGGCTGCCCCGATTTGGTGGAGGGGCTCGATGTGCTAGCCAGCATCCGCGGAACACAGGATGTGTTGATGGACATGATCATGCAACCCGATGAACTGGCACAACAGCTTCAGCAAATTAATGAGGTGTATTTTGAAGCGTTTGACCGCATTTACAACATCATTCGTGAAGGCGACGAAAGTACCTTCTGTTATTTTTCGCTTTGGGCGCCTGGTACGGTTTCCAAGTTGCAGTCAGATATTTCGATCATGATTTCGGAGGACGACTACCGGCAGTTTGTGCAGCCCTACATCAGGCAACAATGCCAAAAAATCGACTATACACTTTATCACCTCGATGGGGTGGGAGCGCAACGCCACCTGGATGCGCTGCTCGAAATCGATGAATTGAATGCCATTCAGTGGACTCCGGGCGTTGGCGAACCGCAAGGCGGGAATCCCTGTTGGTTCGATCTGTACAAAAAAATATTGGCGGGCGGAAAATCCGTTATGGCGAACTGGGTGACTTTGGCCGAGCTGGAGCCCTTGCTCGACACGGTCGGCAACCAGGGCTTGCACATCAATGTCGATTTTAAGAATGAACGCGATATTGAAGCTGCACTGAAAATTGTGGAGAAATACCGAAGCCCCCTCTGACTCCCCATGGGGGGAGAAAGAAACTTGTCCCGTCCTTATCTGAATGGAATGGGGGAATGAAGCTGCTTTCTACGTAAATAGTAAAAGTTCATACATGGCAATTAGAATGGAATAGGCTAAGTAATAATTCTTCAAATAAAATGAAAATTAAAACTCCCCTCCTTTGGAGGGGTTTGGGGGAGGCTGTTATGTTACGATTAGGAATTTTAGGGATTGGGGAAGGCAGAAGCACGATGTCGGCTGCCTTGAAGAGTGAGAAATGGGAGCTGAAAATGATTTGCGACCGGAATGAGGAATTGTGTAAGCAGCGTGGAAAGGAATTCGATTTTCACCATTACACGTTGAACTATGAGGATATGCTGAATGATCCGGAGATCGACGTCATTGGCATTTATACACCCGATCATTTGCATGCGACACACATTAAACTGGCTTTGTTGGCCGGCAAGCATGTCGTTTGTACCAAACCGCTGATCGATAATCTGGCTGATGCAGAAGAGCTGTTGCGCATTAGCGACGAAACCGGCAAAAAGGTTTTTGTGGGACAAAGTTCGCGCTTTTTCGAGCCGATGAAACGGCAGCGAAAGGACTACGAGGAAGGCCTGATCGGTGAACTGGTGACTGTTGAGGCGAATTATAATGCCGACCATCGCTGGTTTTTGGGTAAAGGCTGGTCGTTGCAGGAAAGCTTTATGTGGCTGTACGGTGGGTTGAGTCATCCCGTTGATTTTATTCGCTGGTACTTGCCGAATATCGAAGAAGTGATGGGCTACGGCATGCTCAGTCCGAATGGGCGCCAGGGGGGCTTGAAGAATGAGGACACCATGCACTTCATTTTTAAAACAAGCGATGGCCGCGTGGCCAGTGTGAGCGGAACCTACACTTGTCCGGTGCAGCCCATGCAGCGCGAAAGTGAAATGACCTGTATCCTGAGGGGAACGGAAGGTGCCAGTCAGGGCGATTACATGGATCTGCGTTATGCCATTACCGACAAAACCGGTGAAGAGCGCATCATTACCTGGGAACACAAATTGAAACACTATTTCCGCTTTGAAGGAAAATCGCATCATGCCGGCGAATACCAGAATTACCTCGAATATTTTGCCGAATGTCTTGAAAGCGGCCAGACAGCCTATCCCGATTTGCGCGAAGGAATTGGCACGATCGCCGTGTTGAAAGCGATGGAAGAATCGCTGAAAACCGGAATGCCGGTAAAAGTAAAAAGCCCGCTGGATGATCTGCCCGGATAAACAAACCTAAACTTAGAACATGGAGAGTATTTATAGCTTCTTAAAACCAATCGATTTTGTTGTTGTCGTCATTTACCTGATTGTTTTAATCGGAATTGGCTATTGGGTCAGTTTTGTGAAGAAACGCGATGAAGACGAAAACCTCTTTCTGGCCGGAAAGACACTCGGCTGGTCGAGCATCGGCCTGACAATGTGGGGAACCAATGTGGGGCCCTCAATGCTGATTGCATCTGCCAGTATTGGTTACACCACCGGTATTGTTGCCGGAAATTTCGGCTGGTACGCCTTTGTATTTATTTTGTTGCTGTCGCTGGTTTTTGCTCCACGCTACCTCGGGGCCAATGTGCAAACGCTTCCCGAGTTTATGGGCAAGCGCTTCGGACAATCAACCCGCAGTATTTTGGCCTGGTACACACTGGCTACCATTCTGATTTCGTGGCTGGCGCTGACCCTGTTTGCCGGAGGCATTCTGGTAGGGCAGATTCTTGATCTACCGCTTTGGATTTCAGTGATTATTCTGGTTGTCATTGCGGGCTTTTTTACCATTGCCGGAGGCTTGAAGGCCATTGCTTATACCAATGTATTTCAGATGATTTTGCTGATCGGCGTTTCGCTGGTTCTGACGGTTGTCGGTCTGGTTAAAGCCGGTGGACCGATGGCTGTTTTTGAGAATACACCCGGTAACTACTGGAATTTATTGCTGCCGATGGACAATGAAAGTTATCCTTGGTTAGCCATTGTGTTGGGTTATCCGGTCATGGGGGTTTGGTTTTGGTGTACCGACCAGTCGATGGTGCAATCGGTACTGGGGGCCAAAAACCTGAAACAGGGACAACTTGGCGCGAACTTCACGGGCTGGCTGAAAATTCTGGATGTGGCGCTTTTCATCATTCCCGGTATTACCTGCTTTGTGCTGTTCCCGAATCTGGCAGATCCGGATGAAGCCTACATGACCATGGTGACCCGCCTGCTCCCTTCCGGAATGATCGGAATGGTGATGGCTGTATTGATTGCCGCTTTGGTAAGTACCATCGATTCGGCGCTGAACTCGTTGAGCACCGTTTTTACCATGGATATTTATGTGAAAAAATTCCGCCCCGATGCCAGCCAAAAGGAAATTGTGAACATCGGGCGCATTGTTACTGTGTTAGGGGCTGCTATTGCCGTTGTGCTGGCTGTTGGGATCGACAGTATCAAAGGACTGAATCTGTTCGATGTTTTTCAGGCCATCCTTGGATTTATCGCGCCGCCCATGTCGGTGGTGTTCTTGTTCGGCGTGCTGTGGAAGAAGACCAGTCGTAAAGCAGCCAACTTTATTTTATCGGTCGGAACCATTATTAGTCTGGGTACAGGAGTCATGTATTTGTGGATATTCCCAAATGAGGACTATGATTTCTGGCCACACTTCCTCTTACTTTCCTTTATCATTTTTGTTGCGCTTTCCATTCTCATCACCGTTATATCATTGGCTGACCATAAAACGGAAGGACAGAATACACTTGATTTTGGAACCCTCAGCAAAGCTTCCCCAAAGGTTATAGCATTGTGGGCCGCCCTGGTGGTTGTTATGGTAAGCTTGTATATTCTATTTAACGGTCATTAAATTTTTTGTAACCAACGTTGGAACATGTTTGAGTCAATAGATTCATATTTAGTTATTTAAACGTGATAGAATTAGAATATTGAATGATTATAGGTGTATGCCGGCTGCAAAATGATTCAGCCGGCATTTTTGATTTCCGGAGGGCAAACAATCAAAACTTCTTGAAATAAAAACGATTACATTATTGATCGTTAATGGAATAGTTAAAAGATTTAATATTAGTTGGATATTAAAATGTAAACGATTACATTTGAGCGGTAAATTTACCTCATGGTAACGTTTACATTATTTAATTAGACAACTCCGCTTTGCCGGAGCATTTAGTAACTTGTAAAACCAAAACTTATGAATGACAACAATTTTAGGTCGCCTTTTGAAGGGAAAAGGAAAAGCTTAAAATTTATTTCTTCAATTTGGCCGGGAGGCATTAGCCTTTTGAAATTGAAGCCGGGCGTTTTCTACCTGGTGGCTGTAGTATTGTTTCTTAGCGCTTGTGCTAAGGGATTTGATGACGAGTGGACTTTTACTCCGGGGGTAGAAAATGCAACATTGGAATCACCTAATGCTGAAAATGTTCAATTTATCCCAAGTGCTGACGGGTCAACTGTGAAGATCGTTTGGCCGGTCGTTTATGGTGCCGGAGGATACCAATTTTCGTTGTACATTGTCGATGATCCAACAAATCAGGTAGTCGTAGGTGCCGAAAATGAATTCGTGGACGGCGCGTCTGTGTCCCGCGAACTTTTGGAAGACACCAAGTATAAGGTAGTCCTGAAAACGCTTGGCAACGAGAAGTATAATAATAAAGAGGCTACTTCTTCGACCGACGTTAGTTTCAATACGCTGCTGGAGGCTACCATTATTCCTGATGGAACTGATCTTACGCAGTATTTCATCGAAAATCCGATTGTCGATACTGGAGTAGAACTTGGTTACGAGTTAGAGGCTGGCGGAACATATACTGTTTCCGGTGAAATTAATTTTGGAACCGCATTTGTAACCTTGCGCGGGAATAAAATTAATCGTGCTACCGTGACGATGAATGCCGGATTCAAATCTCAAGGTGGCGGTACTAAGTTCAAGTTTATCAATTTTGAATGCGCCAATATTCCAACTGATGGCATGTTCTTCGGATTTACAGATATTCCCGGAGGAGCAACAATCGTGAGCGATGCAGCTATTGTAACCAATCCAATCGTTTTCCAATCTTGTAATTTCATTGATTTGCCAGTTCCGTTATATTGGGATAATGGTATGAGCTATGCAGTTCAAACATTGTTGATCAAAGACGTAGTCGCCGAAATTATTGATGATGGGCGTGTAATCCGCAACTCAGCATCTGCTGGTTATGTGAAGGACTTCAAAATAGAAAATAGTACGGTGTATAAAAATAATACAGGTACTGATTACTTCATGCAAATGTCGACATCGAAACGGGCTCCGAATGATTTTGCTGATCTGGGGTGGGCTACTGCCAGCTTTACCTATTCAAATTGTACATTCTATGGTTTTGACCGCATGCATAACTCAAACCGTTATACTTACGGATGGGTATACACAACTGTTAAGAACTGTATCTTCTTGGAGATGCTTCGTGATCAGACTGCTCGTTACATTTTGCCGGGTAACCGCGTATATAGTGCTCCAGCGATCACGTTCGATAACAATACCTATTGGAGATTAGGTGCAGTAGAGAATTATGGCTCCTACGATAAGAGTGGTAAAACGCTTGATGAAGATCCACTTTGTGCAAATCCAGCCGGTGGAGACTTTACAGTGGGCAACCCGAATACGGTTTCAAGAACTATCGGTGACCCGCGTTGGTTTTAGAACCGATAATAAATAGAAGTTGAACGAATTTTAGTATAAAAAAATGAGTAATACGAATAAGCGAGTACAAAGCCCAAATTCATTTGAGGTTTTGCCTGGCGCAAATTTTTTGCGCTCAGCCAAGTACACTATATTATTTCTCTTCCTGAGTGTTTTCCTGGCTTTCTTTACCGGAACCCAGGCTCAGGCTCAGGCCCAGAAAACAAAAATGTATGAAGGAGTAGTCGTTGAAGAAAACGGCCAACCAATTGTTGGTGCCACAGTTGCAGTCGCAGGTACAAATATCGGTACGATTACTGATGTGGATGGAAAATTCACGATTGCTGTGCCTGCGGATAAAGAAGTTGAGATATCGTTTGTTGGTTATATCAGCCAAAAAATAGAAGATCTTGGCACCACACAAATCACTTTAAAAGAGGACCTGCTAAATCTGGACGAAGTCGTCGTGGTGGGTTACTCATCGCAAAAGAAAGCGCATTTGACCGGTGCAGTTGTGACTGTTCAAGTGGATGACGTTACCGATCTTGCTTCCGGGGGATTAGCTACCGCGTTGAGTGGTATCGTCAATGGGTTGAGTGTTAGCGGGGGGGATGGCCGTCCGGGCGAAAATGCAAGACTGACTATTCGTCAATCCAGTGTAAGTTCGTCGCTGTCTGCGGTTTCCGGCTTTGTTCCTGACTCAGGCCCACTTTACGTCATTGACGGTTTTATTTCAACCGAAAGCGCCTTCAATAACCTTGATGCCTCGATGGTTGAGAGTATCTCTGTATTGAAGGATGCTGCAGCGGCAGTTTATGGAGCACGTTCAGCAAACGGGGTTATTCTTGTAACTACCAAACGGGGAGAAAATGGTAAGCCAAGAATTTCGTACAGCGGACAGTTTGGGTTGACCGATGAAGTTTCGCGTGCAGAATTGCTCGATTCATACAACTATGGAAAAATTTGGAATGCTGTTCGTGCAGCAGACCCCAGAGATACCTGGGATCCTTTACGTGATTTGTTTCAGTCTGATGAGCTGCAGTCCATGAGAGGACTTAATTATGATTTGCTGGACTGGGAATGGCGGGCTGCTTTGACACAACGGCATAGCGTAAATATCTCCGGAGCTTCGGAAGGGGCAAATTATTATGGTGGACTATCTTACTACACTCAGGATGGTAACATGGGCAATATTGACTACGAGCGGTGGAATTATCGTGCCGGAGTTGATCTCAAAATTACAGATTGGGTAAAAACCTCTTTGCAGGTGTCGGGAGATTATGGTAGCGACAGCAAGGCCTACAGCAAGGTCGGAGGTTCAAATAGTGAGCGGGATTATAACTCATTGTTAGCGCGTCCGGGATATATCCCGGAATATGTAAATGGTTATCCTGTGGCTCTTTATGGTGTGTCTAATGCGGCGTTAAACGAGTCTCAGCATTATCATTATGACATTATTCAAAGCATGGGAGACCGCTCTGAATCAATGCCTCAGAACATGACGATTAATACGGCATTGGAGTATGATTTTGGCTGGAGCAAACAGCTTAAGGGACTGAAGTTGAGATATACGTATTCAAAGAGTATAAGCACAAGTAAAACCAACCAAAAAGCAACTGCCTATGATATTTACTCACTATCGCAGCGTGCGGGCAGCGGAGAACATCTTTATACAGGGAGTGATTTAAATCTGGATGAAAGTAATTTTCAGAAAATTATTGTTACCAATGGAAACGCGTTGACACGTTCGACCAGTCGGGGAGATAGGTACCAAATGAACTTTGTTGCCTCATACAATCGCAGTTTTGGACTACACGACGTGAGTGGCTTGTTTACGATAGAAAAGTCGGAATCAGAAGCCGAAGATCTGCAAGGTAGTGTGACTTCTCCTTATTCTTTTACTAACGGCCAATCCAATTCGGCTACAGGTATTCATACAACATCGTTTGGCCGGTCCGAATCCGGGAACCTCTCATACATTGGACGGGCTAATTATGCTTATGCCGATAAGTATTTGTTTGAATTTTTGATCCGTTCGGATGCCTCCACCAAATTTGCACCTGAAAATTACTGGGGAACTTTTTACTCTTTATCCGGAGGTTGGGTTGCCACAGAAGAGAGCTGGTTTAAAAAAGCAGTTAGTTTTGTTGATTATTTTAAATTGCGCGGATCATTCGGTCTTACCGGAAGGGACAATATTAAACCCTGGTTTTGGACACCTGTTTATAATCTGTCAAAAGACAAAGGTCCTATTTTCGGCACGGGCGGCGCAAGCACGGCATCAGGCCCTCATATAGGTATTCCTGATCAGTCGCCGAACCGCGATGCACGCTGGGATAAAAGTTACAAAGCCAATGCCGGTATCGATCTGGCAACGCTTAAAAGTCGTTTATCTGCCAATATCGACGCTTATTATGAATGGAACAGGGATGTTTTCGTAACTCGTTCTGCGAATGTTCCATGGACAATCGGAACAAGGCCGTCGGCTGAAAACTACGGAGAAATTGATGTTTGGGGAGCTGAATTAGCAATAACCTGGAGGGACAAAATAGGTAAGGATTTTAAATACAGCATCGGAATAAACACCGGGTACACAGACAACAAAGTGCTTAAAATGCCTTGGAAATCTCTTATCCCCATTGATGAGCTACACCCCGGAGAACGTCAGGATGTAGGAACATGGGGTTATAACAGTATCGGAATGTTTCGCAGCTACCAGGAAATTGAAGAATATTTTGATAAATACAGTATTACAAATTATCTTGGAAACTCCAAAGATGGTGTTCATCCGGGAATGTTAATTTACGAGGACGTACGTGGTTCACAAAATGCAGATGGCTCCTACGAGGGGCCGGATGGTATAATCAATACAAACGATTGGGTTCAGCTCTCAAAGCGGAGTGACAATCCTTACGGATTTACCATGAACTTAAAGGCCGAATATAAAAGCGTATCGATAAGTGCACAGTTCAATGCAAGTTGGGGCGGATACACCCTTGTTCCTAAAACTGCAAGATCAATTTCAAATATGGTTTCGAGCGGCTCCGGATATCAGGTCATGGAATACACGAACCTTCCTTCTTTCTGGGCAGACAACATGTTTGTTTACGAAGATGTTGTGGATAATGCGGGGGAAGTTGTTGCTGCAGAAAATCGTGATGCGAAATACCCGAACTTGCGATATGGCATTAATGATGCGAATTCGACATTTTGGCGGGTAAGTGGGACTCGTGTTACGCTTCGGAATGTAACAATGGCTTATTCGTTACCGCGGACACTCGTAACAAAATTAGGCGTGGAATCGTGCCGTTTTAATCTGACCGCCCAGAATTTGTTGAGCCTGTACAATCCGTATCCCGATAAATTCATCGATCCTCTTGCTGGCTCATACGGAAGCTATCCGAATTTGAGGAAAATTACACTTGGTGTTAATGTTTCATTCTAAATGATGAAAAAAATGAATATTAAAGCATATATAACATATTTGGGAGCTATCCTTTTAGTTACCCTATTGTCGAGTGGATGTAGTGATCAGTTTTTGCAGGACAAAAAGGATTTTACGAACACGACCGATGATGTTTTCAACTATTACAGCGGTGCACTCGGGCGGATTAATGACCTTTATACAGATATTTTGCCTAATTCAACTTCAGAAATTACCTATGAGCGTCCAAGCGCCGGTGCTGCAGATGATCACTCCAAATCGACTGAAGAGTATAGCGGTTTGTCAAGGTATGTGGATCCGGAAGTAATTATTGCAAGCACTGATCTGCCAAGTTACTGGGGGGATGAGAATAAAACATCAAGGAGTACATATGGCCGCATCCGTAACTGTAATGATGCAATTTGGGGCATTTCAAACAGTTCACTTTCACAGGAAGAGAAGGAAGAACTGTTGGGACAAGCTTACTTCTTAAGAGCGTGGATGTACCTTCACCTGGTAAAAATATATGGAGGTGTTCCATTGGTGAAGGAAGTGCAAAATCCAGTCGCCGGTGATGATGATGGTGCAGATCTGATTGTTCCCCGTTCGACAACTAAAGAATGTATCGATTTTATATGTGATGATCTGAGTATTGCCGCTAAGTATTTGCCGGTGAGCTGGGGAGCAGGAAATTACGGCAGAGTAACCGCTGGAACTGCGCTGGCCCTTCAGGGACGTGCCCGTTTGCTTTACGCCAGCCCCCTCTACAACCGAGCTGATGATCAGGATCGTTGGGCGTTGGCCTATCAGTCAAACAAAAACGCCCTGGATACACTGTCCATGGGGGGCTTTGGCCTTGCCTATCTTGACAATCCTGGTGTAAATGCCTCGAACTGGGCAAAAATGTTCTCAGATTATACAAGTCCGGAAGCTGTTTTTGTAACGTTGTACAACAGAATCGTTGATGATGGTGGTAGTACAAATCCGTTTAAAAACAATGGCTGGGAAAATTCGATTAGACCCAAAAATACCGGAGCAGGTAACGGGAAGAATGCTACTGCGACAATGGTCGATTTGTTCCCGATGGCAGACGGTATGAAACCCGGACAGTCAGAAACATATCCTTACAATCAAAATAATTTCATGCTGAACCGCGATCCCCGTTTCTACCGGACCTTTGCATTTGCTGGTGTGCGGTGGGCATTCGATGGAGATCCCACTTCGAAGGGAGCGGATTTTCCATACACAGGAACAACTTACACATTGTGGAATTATGCCTGGTACCAGGACACGGAGAAAAGAGACGATGGTGAACAAAAGGGTTTCGCAGCTGATGGATTAGGAATAGACTATCAGGGAGTATATATCAGGAAACGTACAGATGATCGCGATATAAACAATAGCCCGCTGTATGATTACCGGATTGATAAAGGAACTTCTCCGTTTGGCGGTTCCGCAGCTCCTTATATGGAAATCCGTTTTGCTGAGGTATTGCTGAACTTTGCAGAGGCTGCTTGTGGCGCTAACAAACCTGTTGAAGCAGTTTCGGCTTTGCAGCAGATTCGCGCTCGTGTTGGCTATACTGCTGACAATAATTATGGACTGGATGCTGATCTTGCCAGTGACCGGGGAAAACTTTTTGCTGCAATTTTGTACGAACGTCAGGTCGAATTGGCCTACGAAGGCAAGCGTTTCGACGACATGCGCCGTTGGATGCTCTGGGATGGAGGCGAAGGACAGGGAAGCCTTAGTCCGTCATTTGCACTGAGCGGTTTTGGCGGTAACACATGTACCTATTTGGGAGCGGAGCCGTTTAACGGTAAACGTCGAGATAATCTTGAGCTTCGCGTGAGTGATAATGTTGGAGATGGCATTGCTAACGCTAACCGCGATAGTGACCCGGTTAAAGTTGACCGTCCTTCCGCATGGAATTTAACCACGCAAAAAGATCCAAGTGTTGAATTAGTTGATTTTTACACGACTAAGCTGACCAGAAAAGAACGACTTGGTGATTCGAATGGTAAATATGTCGATTTTAAACCTAAGTACTACTTCTTGGGTCTAAGTAGAAACGTACAACAAAATAATGTGACGTTAAAACAAACAGTCGGTTGGGAAGATTTGAATAACGGAAATGCTCCCGGTACTTTCGATCCACTAGCTGAATAATTTCAGAATAAAAAATCATAATTGATAGCAGGGATATCCTGCTATCGCTTTTTCTATATCATCCATTAACAAATATTAAGATATGAAGTTTAAAGAGATTATTGGTGTTTGTGTTTTGTTGATGCTCGTAACAGCAACTAACGTTCACGCGCAGTATCCAACAATTCCGGACTCTGTAAAACATGCAGCCGAAGAATTAATGAAAAATGCGGAAGAGCACTCCGACATGGCCTGGGAAAAAGCAATTCCTGCTATAGAAAAAGATGCTGCCCAGGGAAAACCATATATTCCATGGGCCAAACGACCAACCGATCTTCCACAAGCCAGTATTCCCGCCTTTCCGGGTGCTGAGGGTGGCGGTATGTACACTTTCGGAGGTCGTGGTGGAAAAGTAATTACAGTAACCAATCTGAACGATGATGGCCCTGGTAGTTTGCGCGAAGCTTGCGAAGCCGGTGGTGCAAGGATTATTGTCTTCAATGTTGCGGGGATTATCCGACTGAATTCACCGCTGATCATTCGTGCACCTTATGTCACTATTGCAGGTCAAACCGCGCCGGGTAACGGCGTTTGTATTGCCGGTGAAACCGTTTGGATCAACACCCACGATGTAATCATTCGTCACATGCGTTTCCGCAGAGGCGAAACCTGGGTTGGTCGTCGTGACGATGCTATCGGAGGTAACCCAATCGGAAACATTATGCTGGATCACATTTCAGCTAGCTGGGGCCTCGACGAAAACATGTCGATCTACCGTCACATGTATCTGACCGATCCGCGTAAACCGGAAGAGAAATTAGGAACCGTGAATATCACGATCCAGAATTCAATCTTCTCTGAAGGATTGGATACCTGGAATCATGCTTTTGGAAGTACCATCGGTGGTGAGAATTGTTCGTTTATGCGCAACCTGTGGGCAAATAACTCAGGACGGAACCCATCGATCGGCTGGAACGGAGTTTTCAATTTTGTCAATAATGTCATGTTCAACTGGGTTCACCGTTCGGTTGATGGCGGCGATCAAACCGCCCGTTATAACATCATCAACAACTACTATAAACCAGGTCCTTTAACACCGGTAGATGCACCTGTTGGACATCGCATTCTGAAACCAGAATCGCGCTTTACCATGAACGGCCGAAAAGTTTACGGACTGATTTATGCAAACGGCAACGTGGTTGAAGGAAACGAAAAAGTGACCAATGACAACTGGGCCGGAGGTATCCAGATTGAAGACATGGAAGATACCGGTGAGTATACACCGTACATCAAATGGGACAAACCACATCCAATGGCTAAAATTTCGATCTATCCGGCAGAAGAAGCGTACGATTTTGTACTGGAAAATGCTGGCGCTACTTTTCCTGAACGCGATGCTGTTGATCAACGGATCACTCGTGTTGTAAGAACCGGAAAACCTGAGTATGTTGAAAACGTAGATCTTTCAGATGTGCCAAAATTTAAGTACCGTCGTTTGCCTGAAGATTCATACAAAAACGGAATCATTACAGATATCCGCCAGGTAGGTGGTTATCCGGAATACAAGGGAAAACCATACAAGGATTCAGATGGCGATGGTATGCCTGATACCTGGGAGAAAAAATATAAATTGAACCCGAATGACCCATCAGATGCCAACGGCGATGTCAATGGCGATGGTTATACCAATATTGAAAAATACATCAATGGTATCGACCCGACTAAGAAAATTGATTGGACCAAAATCGAAAACAATTTCGATACGTTGAAAGAAAAAGACGGTAAACTTTGGTAATCAGCTAAATATTGAAAAATGAAGAAGGTGTTCAAACGCTTTACGAACGGTATTCCTAAAGCGTCAAAATGTGCTTTTTTGCTACTACTCTCCGCCTGGGCGATCTGCTCTGCAAATGCGCAAAAAAAACAAGAACCAACACCACCGCTTCAATTATCAAAAAACGGGAATCTGGTTTATACACCGGATGAACTGGGAAACCGGATTCCCGATTTTTCCTATTGTGGCTACAAAGCTTCTTCCGAAGCTATTCCTTTTGTTCCTGTAAAAATTATTCTGGAGCCAGTATCGGGCGATGCAACAATGGTGTTGCAAGATGCAATTGACTACCTGGCAACCCTGCCTGCGGATGCCAATGGTTTTCGCGGTGCTATTTTGTTGAAGCCGGGAAACTACGCACTGCAAGGTCGGTTAACAGTTCATGATTCCGGGATTGTGATTCGGGGATCTGGGTCTGGTGAAAACGGAACAGTTTTAACTGCCGCCGGAATTAGCCGGGAAACGCTGATTCGGATTGAAGGAAAAGAAGTGACGTTGGATAAAAGCCAGGTAAAGGTGACACAGGGTTATGTTCCTGTGGGGGCGTTTAAGCTTACGGTTGAAGACGCATCGGCCATTCCGTTAGGAACGAAGATTGCAGTTACCCGTCCTTCAATCCAAAACTGGATTGACCTGCTCCAAATGAATGAATTTGGTGGCGAGACTTCTTGGTTGGGATGGAAACCCGGTGAACGTGATTTGCGTTGGGATCGGGAGGTTATTCGGGTGAAAGGGGATACTCTTTTTCTGGATGCACCTGTAACAACAGCACTGGATCAAAATTGGGGTGGAGCATTTGTTCAACGTTACGAGACAGATAGCCGCATCGAAAATATCGGGATTGAAAACCTGCAGATCATTTCGGAATTCAATGCTGAAAATCCAAAGGATGAAGAGCATTGCTGGAACGGAATCAGCTTCGAAAACACAGTCGATGCCTGGGTTCGCCAGGTGAACTTTAAGCATCTGGCCGGCTCGGCGGTTGCGGTCTACGAAACGGCATCGCGTATTACAGTTGAAGATTGTCTGTCGCTGGATCCGGTGTCGGAAGTTGCTGCTTTACGTCGCTATACCTTTTTCACCTCCGGACAACAATGCTTGTTTCAACGTCTGTATGCCGAATTTGGCTATCATGACTTTGGTACAGGATTTTGTGCCGCCGGGCCAAATGCATTTGTGCAATGTGAATCGCATTTGCCGGCGAGTTTCAGTGGTGCTATCGACAGCTGGGCTTCGGGTGTTTTGTTCGATATAGTGAATGTCGACGGGCAGGCTTTGAGTTTCAAAAATCGTGAAATGAGGGACTACGGTACCGGATGGACTGCTGCCAACTCGATGTTTTGGCAATGTTCTGCAGCTCTCATTGAATGTTACAGTCCGCCGGGAGCAACGAACTGGGCCTATGGCGCTTGGGCGCAATTTGCCGGAAACGGCTATTGGAAAAGTGCAAACGAGCATGTGAATCCGCGTAGTTTGTTTTACGCGCAATTGGCTGAACGGATCGGTGTCGATAAGCTTCCGAAATCAACCGTCATTGAAGTAACAACAGATGCGACCAGCAGCCCTAGCGTTGAAGTTGCTGCTGAGTTGACTGCTTATGCTGAAAATCCGGCGATTACTTTACGTGAGTTTATCGGACAGGCTATCGTGAGGAATCCAATTTCAACGCAAGCTGGTAATGCGACTTTATTCAGTCAGATAAAGAGTAAAAAACAAGTTCAGACGGAAGTGATTTCGGCCCCGGAAATGCAGTTGAAAAATGGCTGGCTGGTTCGTGGCAGTAAAGTTCTCGCTGGTAACCGACATACAGTTCCATGGTGGAGCGGAAACACCCGACCTCGCGGAATTGAACGTGCAAAACCGGCGATAACCCGATTTGTTCCCGGGCGTGAAGGTTTGGGCTACACCGATCGCCTAACGGAAGTCCGGGATTGGATGGAGACTGAAAATTTGATTGGTATCGAGCAAAATTATGCACTTTGGTACGACCGTCGTCGCGACGATCACGAACGCATCCGCCGCATGGATGGTGAAGCCTGGGCTCCGTATTACGAACTGCCTTTTGCCCGTTCAGGAAAAGAACTTGCCTGGGATGGTTTGAGTAAATACGATCTGACCAAATACAATCCATGGTATTGGAGCCGCTTAAAGCAATTCGCCGATTTGTCTGATCAGGCAGGATTGGTTCTGATTCATCAGAATTATTTTCAGCATAACATTATTGAAGCCGGAGCACATTGGGTTGATTCACCCTGGCGTACGGCGAATAATATCAACAATACCGATTTTCCCGAGCCTGTGCCGTTTGCAGGCGACAAGCGGGTATTCATGGACAAGCATTTTTATGATGTTACGAACCCGGTTCGTCGGGAATTGCACCGAAAATACATCCGCCAGTGTTTGGAAAATTTCAAAAATAATAGCGGAGTAATCCAACTAATCAGCGCTGAATATACAGGACCTCTGCACTTCATGCAGTTTTGGCTCGATGTGATTGCTGATTGGGAAGCCGAAACGAGAAAAAATGTTTTAGTTGGCCTGAGCGCCACAAAAGACGTTCAGGACTCAATTCTGGCCGATCCCGTTCGTTCTGAAGTTGTCGATATTATTGACATCCGCTACTGGACGAGTCGTGACGACGGAAGCCAGTTTGCACCACTTGGCGGAAAGCACCTGGCGCCACGTCAGCATATGCGTCTGGAAAAGATCGGCAAACGATCGTTTGACCAGGTTTACACCGATGTGCTGAATTACAAGTCTGCATTTCCCGATAAGGCGGTCATGTATTCATTTGATCAATCGACGAACTGGGGCTGGGCCATTTTTATGGCCGGAGGGTCGCTGGCCGGCATTCCGCAGATACAGGCAGCCGGATTTTTGGATGCTGCCTCGGTAATGGAAGCTGTAACATCAGCGCGGGAGGGAGCCTTTGTATTGAAGTCTGAAAGGAACGGAAGCATTGTTTATCTCGATGAGCGTTGCCCCGAACTTAAACTTGAACTTCCTTCCGGGAATTTTCAACTGATTAGAATTGATCCGGAATCCGGAGAACAAATCGGGAAAGGATCGCGTGTGAAAGGTGGGAAAACGACACCACTCGCATTGGACGGAAAGTCGAAACTGATTTTCTGGCTGAAACATCAATAGCTTGGTATTCAAATAATAAAAAAAAACGAAATGAAACAAATCCTGTTACTAACGCTTTCTGCTTTGCTGTGTGTGTGCTCATTCGGCTGCACGACAACAAGGAAAAAGGAGACGGAAAAGGGAGAACAGTATAAAATTGCAGTGGTCGATCTGATGATCCTCAAAAGACAGAAGTTGAGTGCTTTCCCGTTGGCTAAAGAAATTGGTGCTGATGGATTGGAAGTCGATATGGGAGGATTGGGAAGCCGTCCGACCTTCGACAACAAGTTGGCAAACGACTCGCTGCTAAATGAATTTTTGAACGCTTCGAAGGACAACGGAATCGAAATTTGTGCCTTGTCAATGTCCGGATTTTATGCACAATCATTTCCGTTTAAGGAAACTGCTGTTGAAGCTGTTCACGATTGCATAAAAAGTATGAAAAGGGTTGGCACAAAAGTTGGTTTTCTTCCCTTAGGAGTCGAGGGCGATTTGTTGCAATACCCGGAACGTCGCGAGGCTATTGTAGAGCGATTGAAGCAAGTTGCGAAATATGCTGAGGAAGCAGGAGTCGTGATCGGAATTGAAACAGCGCTCGATGCAAAAGGTGAAGTTGAATTGCTGGATGAGATTGGAAGTCCGGCCATTCAAATCAGTTTCAATTTTTCGAATGCACTCAGCGCCGGGCGGGACTTATATAATGAGCTCGAAATTCTTGGAAAAGACCGCATTTGCCAGATTCACGCGACCAACAAAGATGGTGTTTGGTTGCAAGATGATCCTCAGATTGATATGAAAAAGGTGAAACAAACGCTGGATAAAATGGGTTGGAGCGGCTGGCTGATTGTTGAGCGTTCACGCGATGCCAACCGAAGTCCCCGTGATGTGAAGGAGAATTTTGGTGCCAATGTGGCTTACCTGAAATCAATATTTCAATAAACAGAAAACAAAACAGATGAAGAAAATTAAACTAATAAGCTTACTGGTTGCTTTATTTTTTGGATTTAATCTACAAGCTCAGAAAGCGGATTCAAAGGAATTTACAAATCATGAATACTGGGAAGTTGTTTCCGGTAGAGCAGCAAAAATTGTTGAGACAATGAATCTTGGCGACGAAGGGAAAGAAAAGCGGGTCCAGGATTTAATAGCCGCACAATATTATAGGTTGAATGGTATTCAAGATGGGACAGATGCGAAAATTGATGAAGTAAAAGAGTTGCTCATATCGAAAGAAAAAAAAGAAAAAACGATTGGAAAGCTGAATGCCAAACGCGACAAGGAATTGGCAAAATTACATAAATCATACCTGAAATCATTGTCCAATGAATTAACGCCCGATCAGGTTGATGAAGTCAAAAACGGAATGACCTATGGTGTGTTAGTCAATACCTACGCCGGATACCAGGACATGCTCCCCAATTTAACCGATGAGCAGAAGAAATTCATTTTGGATGCCCTGACCGAAGCCCGCGAAAAGGCGATGGATGCGGGTTCTTCGAAAGACAAACATGCCTGGTTTGGAAAATACAAAGGCCGGATCAATAACTACCTGTCCAAACAAGGGTATGATCTGAATAAGGAAAGTAAGGATTGGCACGAACGCCTGAGAAAAGAAGGCAAGACGCTTTAATGTGTAATTGCCGAACCTGTTTTTCGATTGCTTGAAAAGGTATGGGAAAACAGGTTTTTTATTTCAGAAAAAGCCAATAAGGATATTAAAATTTGATAATTATGACTTTTTTAAGATACGCAGTGAAACTAATATTCCCGGTACTTCTGCTTGTGTTTTTTTCAGGCGCAGCATCGGCCGGAAACCCGGTGGTTAAAATTGATTTTAACCAATCAGGACGGAATATAAACCAGGTTAATGAGCCGGGCTATGAATCGTGGGTCAATTATGGCGCGGAAGAGAGTAACACCTACTCAGGAATAAAATTCACTCTTTCGGGGGACGGATTGAAAAGCATTTGGTACAAAGCCGGCATAAACGATGCAAAATTGGTAAGCGATGGCGTTACTGTCAATGCCGATAATGATAAAAGCGAAATTTTACTGACCATCTCCGGGTTGAGCACGGGGAGTCATTCCTTGTTGGTTTTCCTCAATCAGGTTGACAGTCCGGAAGCCAATAGTTTTTGTCCGATCGATATTTTAGTAAACGGACAACAGGTGGTTGATAATATACAACCATCGGTTCGAACGACATCAAATTATAAAGCAGGGATAGCTTATTTCAATTTTACGGCTACTGCTGGTGAAGATGTCAATATAATTTTTAAAACAGACACACAGAATGGGGCAGCCACGAATAAAAATGTCATTTTAAACGGGCTGGAGTTGAATACACCCAATATTCTGGATCAGGCGATCAATCCCAGTCCTGCTAATGTCGATGAACATGTGGAGGCCGATAACAACAGCATTGTTTTGGCTTGGACTGCCGATGATGAAGCTGTTTCTCACAATGTCTATTTTTCCGATAACCGGCAGGAAGTGGAATCGGCTACAACTGCCGATGCTGCTTTCAAAAAGAGCCAAACGGATACCACTTATACGGTATCGGATTTAAATTCGCATGCAAGCTATTATTGGCGCATTGATGAGCAAAAGGCAGATGGAACAGTTACCAAAGGAAATGTTTGGACTTTTCGCCTGGCGCACCTGGCATTTCCGGGAGCTGAAGGTTACGGTCGTTTTGCGAGAGGTGGCCGTGGAGGGAAAGTGGTTCACGTCACTAACCTGAATGATGACGGTGAAGGAAGTTTCCGTTACGCCATTGAAAAGGAAAAAGGACCGCGTACAATTGTTTTTGATGTGTCGGGGTTGATCACCTTGAATTCCCGTTTGGTATTGTCTGACAGCTATGTTACGATTGCCGGACAAACAGCACCGGGCAAGGGCATTTGCTTACGGGATGCCCCTTTTGGACTAAGCGGTGCCGATGATGTGATCGTTCAAAACATTCGGGTACGGCGAGGATCGCGAGGCGATTTCAACTGGGGGCTGGATGGCATGGGAATGCAGGGCAGTAATAATTCAATTATTGATCACTGCTCTATTAGCTGGACCATTGATGAGTCATTTAGCTCCCGTTCCGGTAAAAACATAAGCTTACAACGAACGCTGATTTCCGAAGCATTGAATGTTGCCGGACATCCAAACTATCCCGAAGGTAAGGGGCACGGCTATGCTGCCAGTATTGGCGGCGATGTCGGAAGTTTTCATCACAACTTGCTGGCACACTGTGAAGGCCGAAACTGGAGTCTGGCAGGCGGTCTGGATGGTAATGCCTACTATTCCGGGAGACTTGATTTGAGAAACAATGTGGTGTACAACTGGGGGCATCGGACGACCGATGGCGGAGCAATGGAAGTCAATTTTGTTGGTAACTATTACAAACCGGGGGCAGCTACCGATTTATTTTATGCCCTAACGATGGATCATGAAGGAGTCGGACATGGATCACAACGGGCTTTTTTCACTAATAATGTGATGCCGGGCTATTTTGATGAAACGAACCAGGAAGACGGTCGCAGATATAAGATCTCAAACAATGCAATTGTTGACTGGGAAACTTTTGTAAGTGAGCCATTTTTCGAGTCTTATGTTGAAACACAGACCGCAAAGGCGGCTTACAAAGATGTTTTATCAGATGTTGGCTGTAACGCTCCAACCCTCGATGACCACGATATCCGCGTGATTGGCGAAACCTTAAGCGGTACCTATTCAATTAAAGGAAGTAAGTCAGGAAAGCCGGGTTTGCCCGACAACGAACAGGATGTTGGTGGTTGGGAAACATATCCGGAGTTGAAACGTGAAGCGAACTGGGATTCCGATGGCGATGGCCTTCCCAACTGGTGGGAAAAACAATTCAAGCTAAATCAGAATTCACCTGAAAGCGATTTTTCAGAGGCTAATTTGGATTCGGATGGCGATGGATATACCATGCTGGAAGATTATTTGCAGTGGATGGCTAAGCCTCATTATTTTATAAAATCGGGAACAAAAATGAATATCGATTTAGTGAGTTTGTTTCGGGGATACACCGATTCTCCTTCTTTTGAGGTGATAAGCGTAAACAATCTGAAAGTTCGCATCAAAGGTCAGGAAGCAGCTATCCGGCCTATGTCATCGGGTTTGGCTTCTGTTACAATCAAGGTTACCGACGCAGCAGGTGATACGAAGGAGCGGGAAGTTGTTGTTTTTATCGCCAACCGATAATCGAAAATGATCAATTAACAATTTTTTGTTCTAAAAAAAGGCACAGTCAATCGGATTGAAATTCGGTTGGCTGTGTTTTTTATTGCTTCATGCGTTGCCGGTAGGCACGCGGCGAAATTCCCATTTTTTTCTGAAAGTCTTTCGAGAAATAATAGGCGTCGGTATAGCCCAACGAAAAGGCAATTTGCTTAATTTTTAGTTTGGTTTGGTCGAGCATTTCGCAGGATCTGCTGATTTTAAGATGAGCAAAATAACTCAACGGACTGTAGTTTGTTACCCGCCTGAAAATGGTTGAAAGGTAGGTGATCGAGTAGCCGCTTTCCTGGGCCAAATCGTTCAATGTTAATTTCTTGTCGGAGTTTTGCTCCATATAGCGAATAAGCTTTTGCACCATTGGGTTTTCTTCTGAAAGGATATCGTCACCTGTTCGCGAAGCAAAAACAAAAGTAGCCAGCAAATGGCCAAAGGTGAAGTTGATGTAGTGCATATTGGCATTATTATACCCACGTGTCAAGTTCGCAAACAGCTCGTCAAAAATCATTTTTCGGTTGGCCACCCGGTTGTTAACCGAAGGAGCCAAATCGCGGACAACGGTAAATTCCTGCTCCATCATTTTCACTTTGCTCCCGTTGAAGTAACATTGTAACAGGGCGGTCGGCTCAATTTCACCCACCTGAAAACGATATTGAAAATCTTTTGGAATAATACAAAACTGCTCCTGGCGCAACCAAACCCGATCGCTGGCAATAGTTAACAGCAATTCTCCTTTGGTGCAATATAAAAGAAGGTAATTTTCGAGTGGGGTTTTTTGCTCCAATATCGAATTTTTACTCAATAGCAGTTCGGTTAATTCGCATAAATACAAATCTTTGGTAAGTTCGTCCTGCAGCTGAGATTCCACGATGAAGGCCGGAATTTTGGAAAATCGTTTCTTAATAATCATTGAGAACTTGTTCAGACTTAAAGAAAGTAAGATATTCCATCTTTATCAAAAAATGTACTATTTTTTTGAAGAGCTTTTGCCGATAAATTTGTGAGCAAACCGAATTAAAATCTGATTTATGAGTAATCTACTAAACCAACTTTCCGAATGTGTTGAATTTGGAAAAGTGAATAAAGCCGCCCCCTTTCCTCCACAGATGAAAGGGATGGATGGTGCCGATGAAATTACCCGCCAGGCGCTCGATACAGGCGTTTCGGCTCAGGATATTCTAACCAACGGATTAATGCCCGGCATGGAACGGGTTGGTGTCAAGTTCCGCGAAAACAAAGTGTTTGTTCCACAGGTTCTCATGTCGGCAAAAGCCATGAGTACGGCCATGGTACACCTGAAACCCTTTTTTGCTTCGGGCGAGGCAAAACAAAAAGGAACCTTTATCATTGGAACGGTATTGGGCGACTTGCACGATATTGGTAAAAATTTGGTGGCCATGATGCTCGAAGGAAATGGCTACAAAGTGGTCGATTTGGGTATCGACGTCAATACCGACAAATACCTTGCGGCTCTGGCCGAACACCCCGATGCAACAGTAGGGCTTTCGGCTTTGCTTACTACCACGATGGCCAATATGGAGCGTATCACAAAAGAAATAAAAGCTGCTTCGCCTTCGACCCTGGTTACTGTAGGCGGCGCTCCGGTGAATAACGATTTTTGCAGGAAGATTGGAGCCGATTATTACGCCCCTGATCCGCAGGGAGTGGTCGAATTTTTGAATTCTACATTAGCCGTTTAATCAGATGAAAGGACTGAACTTATTGGAACGAGCTTTCCGACTCGAGGAGTTGGAGCGAGCACCTTGGGTGCCTTTTGTTGGCGTTCATGGAGGAAGACTGATTGGGGCCGACGCTGAATCGTACCTGAAAGATGCCGGTTTGCTGAAGGCAGGGATTGAAAAGTCCATTGAACTGTACCGACCCGATGGTATTCCCGTAGTTTTTGATCTGCAGGTTGAAGCCGAAATTTTGGGCTGTAAGTTGGTGTGGAGCAAAGAAAATCCACCGGCGGTAGTTTCTCACCCCTTGCATGAGGGAACTCAACTCAGCAAATTAAAATTGCCGGAGTTGACTGACGGTCGCATCCCTGTAGTGCTTGAAGCTACGCGTGCCGTGAAAAATGCTCATCCCGATCTGGCTGTTTACGGGCTGATTACGGGGCCTTTCACCTTGGCGCTGCATTTGCTGGGCACCGAAATATTTATGAAGTTGTTTGAAGACCCTGACTACGTCGCCGAGTTAATGGACTTTTGTACGGATGTGGCTATTCGGTATTCCGAAATGTTACTCGATGCCGGTTGCGACGTGATTGCAGTGGTTGATCCAATGACCAGCCAAATCGATCCCATGTCGTTTGAGACTTTCGTGAGTCCTTACGTTTCACGAATTTTCGACTTTGTGCGTTCCAAACAGAGGTACAGTTCCTTTTTTGTGTGTGGACATGCGCAGCAAAATATTGAAGTGATGTGCGACTGCCGCCCGGATAACATTTCCATCGACGAAAATATTCCGCTCGACTTTGTAAAAGAAATTGCCCTGACCAAAGGAATCAGCTTTGGCGGAAACCTGAAACTGACCAGCGTGCTTTTGTTGGGCAATGAGCTGGACTCGAAAAAAGAGGCTGTAAGCTGTTTGGATCTAGGCGGAACGAAGGGGTTTATTCTGGCTCCGGGGTGCGACCTGCCAATGGATACACCGGTGCAAAACCTGCAGGCCGTGACCGAATTGGTGTACAGCGAATATGCCCGACAAGCCACCCGCGAAATGGAACATGCCGGATCGTTGGAACCCATGAGTCTCGATGGTCATTTTACACCGGAAAAAGTAGTAGTTGATATTATCACCCTCGATTCGGCCTCGTGTGCGCCTTGTCAGTACATGGTTGAAGCGGTAAAGCATGCAGCATCCGATTTTGGAGAACAGGTTGAAGTGATTGAACACAAAATCAAAAATATCGACGGTATCCGGATGATGATGGCGCTGGGAGTACAAAATGTACCCACCACCTGTGTGAACGGGAAAGTCACTTTCATTAGCCAGATACCACCAAAATCTGCCATTGTCGAAGTCATAGAGAAAGAAATGCAGGCATGAGCATTCCCTTGCAGTTGATAACTGGTTTCCTGGGAAGCGGCAAAACGACCTTCCTTCGCCAATACCTGCATGCAACCGCAGGCGGACTGGGGGAGGTCGCCATTATTCAGAATGAATTTTCGCCGGTCAATATGGACGGGCAAAGCTTGAAAAATGACTTTCAATACGAAATGCTGGAGGTGAATATTGGTTCTGTTTTTTGTGTTTGCTTGCTGGGATCGTTCATCGATTCTCTTCGCGCTTTTGCCGAAACTGTAAAACCTGATTTATTGCTGATGGAAGCCTCCGGATTGTCGGACACGTTGGGAGTAGGGCAGGTCTTTCAATCTCAAAAACTACGCGGGAAAATTTACCTCGACAAAGTATGGTGTTTGGTGGATGCGCTTCATTTCAACAGGGCATCGGCTTTGCGCCTGCGTCTCGAACACCAAATACGCAGCGCCGACATTGTTGTGCTCACTAAAATGGATTTGTATGAAGGCTCAGTAGAAAAAATTAAGGCCGAAATTCGAACATTAAATCCTTTTGCCACGTTTGTTCAGGCTGATCACGGACACATTCCCGAATATGGATTGAAAGGTAAACCCCGGTTTTTTCCGGCAGAAAGTCAGGCAGGAGGTCGTCCCGATGTTGAGTCGGTGGTGATACGCAGTTCGCGTGCAATTCGAAAAGAAGCGTTGATCGGCTTCTTAAAAGGATTGAATGGTCAGTGCATTCGGGCGAAAGGTTACGTCAGACTCTTTTCGGGGAAACGTGCTTTTTTGCAGACTGTTTTTGATCAGGTTGAATTGTCGGAACTGGAAGAACAGCAGGATTCGACCGAGCTGGTTCTCATCGGGAATTTCAACAAAAACACTAACTTACAGGTCAGCTTTGACGAACACTGCCGGTTATGATCCACGAACTTTCTTTTGTCTTTGATGAACTCACGATCGACTACGAGATGATTGCCCGGGAATTGGGCTATCCGTTGTCGGACATGCCCGAGCCTTTTCCGCAATACCTGGAAGAAGCCCGGCAATTTGCTTTGGCTGTTCCGGATATAGCCGGTTCGTTTTGCCTGATTGACCCGGTTCATTTTTCGGCTGACAAACGAAGTCTGAAACTAGAAGGGATGGAGTTCCGTGTTGGGAAAACCATCGCTTCGGAATTGGCGAATTCTGAGTCGATCGGCCTGTTTATCTGCACCGCAGGGAAGACTATTAGTGAAGAATCGGAGCGCATGTTGAAATCGGACGATCCGGTGTATGGTTATGTGCTGAATGTTTTGGGTTCGGCCATTGCCGAGTCTGTTGGGGATCGCGTGCAGGATCTAATTCGGATTGAAGCCGGCAATAACGGGCTGAAAATAACGAATCGGTACAGTCCCGGTTATTGCCACTGGGATGTGGCCGATCAGCACAAGCTTTTTTCCTTATTCCACGGAAAAACTGCCGGCGTCCGGCTCACCGGTTCAGCCTTGATGCATCCCGTAAAATCAATCAGCGGGGTGATTGGAATCGGAGAACAGGTGCAGTTTCACGATTATCAATGTAATCTTTGTCAGCTTGAGCATTGTTTTTACAGGGGAATGCATTATCAATGAGTCCTGTGATTCGGAGGTTTTTTTTTGCGAAAAGCCTCATGAACACGAAAAATTCGATCCAAGAGGCTTTTCTATAAGTATGGAATGGTATCCTATTCTTTTGGAATCCGGCACCTGTCCATGCGTCTGGCAAAATCTTGTAGAAATTCCTCGCGCCAGCGGCTCACTGTTTTGGCGCCAATATGGTTGCCTTCAATATAGTCTGGAGATGGAATGTCGGTCCACCAATTTGGATATTTGTCGGAGACTTGTGTCGCTATTTCGGGGGCGGGTATAAATACAGAAACCACTCCGGTTGAACCATTCAGTTCGGTCACGTTACTCTCAATTTCAAATTTGAACAGGCCATCTGCTTTCGGCGAATAGCGAAAACGCAGCGTGTTGTCGGGTGCAAAATAACCACGCAGGGCTTGATTGTCGACTTTCAGAAATGCCTCGGGCTGTTCGGGCAGTTTACCATTAATCGGCAGCGCCAGTTCCATGATGGCAAATTCCTGAATGCTGTCGTTCTCGGTCGGCATACGGTCGAACAGGTAAAAAGGACGTTCCCAGGCCCGAACATATTGTCCGCCCCAGCATGGCTGCGTGGGATCTTCGGGATTGGGGCTATTTAGTAACCAGGCAAGCGATGGCGTATCACCCATTTTGATGGTGCCTTCCAGTTGGGTCATGAAGAAATTGGCCATCGCGCCGCGGCCTGCAATATATTTCTCCGGGAAGCTGGTGTTGCTCCACTCGTCGGATTGATTGCCACCGGTAAACCAGCCACGATAGGTGGCATTCGACTCAATTATCCAGAGATTCGGAAAGCTATCGACAATGTACTGATAAGCATCCGGTGTCCATTTTTTATTGGGACCTCCAATGTAATACACACGCAGTTTTGGTAGAATATCGGGAGCATCGTGCAGCGCCTGGGCCAAATCTTCAATACCGCCCCAAACCAACACATAAAGTGGACGCGGGTCTTCGCGGCGGGCACATGTAATGATCCATTCAGAACCTTCTGTCGGACTCCCAACCCCGGTGTAATCTGCAACTGCTGTTGCTCCTTGTTTGCTAATGCTGCTTAGGGAGTCTGCCGTAGGATAGTTGCCGGAATAACTGACCAAATTCGGATAATCTTTCTCGTACTGATCAATGACGTCCAGAATATTCTTTTTACCTCCCAGCCCGAATGGCGAGGAGATGATCCCCTCCAGATCGATGGTGTCGGCATATAAAAACAGGTGGATCATGGATTGAAAATCATCCGGATCGGTTCCGCCAATATCAGACGAAACGATGATCCGGTAGCGGGATTCCGGAGTGCTTTTAGCTTCCTTTTGTGAACTGCACGATTCGATGATAAAAATGCCCGAAAGCAGCAGGCTAAAGGCGATGAAGAGCTTCTTGGTTGTTCTCATGTCTGAAATTATTTTACGTTGACAATGATTCGCTTGTAGCGGGTTAATCGCGGGGTTCCATGGTCGGTTACTTCCAAAATTAGGTGTATTGTTCCCACCCCGGGTTCCATTATCCGCGAAGTTGGCACCGTAAACCAAGCCTTTTGCTGATCAAAATTTCTAATTTCAATTGGTTGTCCGCTGCGGGCACTTGATACAGGGAAAGTACCGGCTTCGGCGTAGCAAAACCAATTGTACGACAGAGCATCGCCATCGGGATCGGACGAACCGACCGCGCTTAATTCTATGCGGTCGCCTTTTCTAGCTTCGATGAGTTTTTCTCCCTCAATTTTTACAACCGGAGGATGGTTGGCTTTTTCAACCGGCAGAATGGTCCAGTCCATCCGGGCTGCAAAGTCGTTTTGATAAGCTTCGCGCCAGCGCCAGATGGTTTCGTGGTTGCCATCGTGCCAGCGGCCATCAGTGCCCAAAACTTCATCGTCGGCATCCGACCAGATTGACCGGATTTCAGGATAAAGGTGCCATTTCTGCATGCGTGGTGTGTACAATTCGTAACGTCCGCCCCATCCGCCCCAATCGGGATGTTCGGGGTCACTCAAGCCATTGCCGATCAGATTCAAAAAGGAGGGTGTATCGCCTTCCATTAAAAATTCCCAGTCCGGGTATTCAGCACCAAGCGGACCTTTCCGGCGAATGTTCTTTTCGAGCCATTCGTTGGAAACCAACGTAAAATCGGCACCGTCGCAACGGGCGTGAAAGAAGTCGCCGCTGATGCCGCTCCAGGTGGCATGGTGGTATCCGCCTCCGGCATTAAAACCCGGACTCACGATATAAAACAGATCCGGGAATTCTTTGCGGATCCAGGGGCCGCTATCGTCCTGGTCGGAAATGGTGTAAACCCGCAGTTTGGATACAAATTTTTTCAATTCAGCCGGAGAACGGCTTTCCCGTACTTTCCAAAGTGCCTGAGCCAAAACATTGGGGCCGCCCCAGGCCGTTACCCATAGCGGACGTGGGTCGGTTTGGTCAACTGCCTGAATCAGCGCTTCTGATGCCGGAGAATCTTTCCCTTCGCCAACGGCTAACATACCATATTGGGGAAGTCCTTCGGTAATTTTGGAAAGAATAGTTTCACCGGTCGGAAAACCGGGTTCGTGTTTTTCCAGGTTGTCGCGTACTTTTCCATAAGCTTCGGCAATTTTCCGGATTCGTTCGGGCGCCACTCTGTTTTTCTGGTGAATAGAGGTAGTGGCTGCCAATCCTTCAACATCATACTGATTGGCATAAACCAGAAACCGAACCATCGACATGGCATCGTCGGGTTCGTTTTCAATGTCGGTTAACACGAATACCCGAGGTTTATCAAGACCGGAAGCTGATGTAAACACCAATGTAAGCGCGATCAAAAGCAAATTTCTCAAAGCTCTTTTCGATAAGGAAATCAATAGGTTATGCATGGTTCAAACTTTAAATTTTTAATCAATGCTGTTCAGGTATTTCTCCAACATCGTGTATCCGTCTTCTCCAGTTTTATTTCGGTCTGCTGCATCGTTGGGGTTAAGTTTATTCATTGTTTCCCAAGCATCGGGCATACCATCATGATCGGCGTCATCCGGGGCAGGAGCGCTTTTTAGTTCAGGCCATCCGCCCACATCATTCTGTGAATCAATAATACCACACTTCTTCGACGGATCAGCTACTTTATGATCCTTTTCATAGGTCGACCCTTCGTGAGTTGCATAACCATTTCGAACTTCGTCGATCGTCCGAAGATCTACTGTGTCGCGTTTTGGCAATGTAGTTCCGGCGTTTTTAAGAACAGCAGTAAAAGCGTCTTCAGGAGTTTGCTGATTGATTGCCATTGCCGGCCATGGTACATTCAGTTTAAGGCCTTCCAGGTATTCACTGCCATCCTGTGGCTGAACGCCTCCCAGCCAGTTATTTGCTGACACCCATGGGTTTCCTTCGACTATGTTGCCTGAAATATACCATTTGCCATAATCGTCTGCCCTGTTTCTAGACCAGGGAGCTGCTATGCGGTGAGCAATTTGACCCGGTTCCGTGGCAGGTCCGGCTTTGTAGTAGTTTGCTACCATGTTGATGGTAGCGGAGTTAAATTTGTCAGATGCACCCACCTGGACAACTTCTCCTCCATATGTTGACTCGTACCCCCAGTTGTAAACCACGTTGTTTCGGTAATCAACATTACCACAACCTGAAGCAAAGCGGGGATTACGATTGGAATGACTGGCAATTAAATTGTGATGAAAGGTGCTGTAGTCAGATCCCCAGATACCGCCAAAGCCGTGGTTGCCTTTGTGATGGTTGGACTTGTAAAGACTTTCTGAAATTATACACCACTGGACGGTCAAATTCTTACCGTGGTACACCGACATGGTTTCATCGATACTCCAGCTTGCAGACACGTGATCTAAAATAAGATTTGTAGTGAACCGGCTGCTTATTGCATCGGTCTCGTCTCCCGATTCATCTCCCAGTCGAACCCGAATATAACGAACAATAACCTCGTCAGCATCGATTAAAAGAGGTCGACCTCGCAGGGTAATTCCATCTCCCGGTGCAGTTTGCCCGGCAATGGTGATGTTCGGATTTTTAATACTCAGGTTGCTATCCAGTTTTATTGTGCCTGAAACGCGGAATACAACTGTCCTTGGGCCCTCAGCTTCAACAGCTGCACGAAGGCTACCTTCTCCTGAATCATTGAGATTGGTAACTTCATAAACGGTTCCACCGCGTCCTCCAACAGTATATTTCCCGTAACCTTCGGCGGTTGGGAATGCCAGTTGCTGGCTAAAACCAAATAAAGGGACGAGAAATAAAATGACGAGGATTATAGGATTACTAAGGTACTTGTTCATAATGATTAATTTAGATGGTAAAAATCTACTCTTTTGCTGGCCACTCACTTTTTAGCAGAAAGTGAAAAGTACTGTTGATCGCACCAAAATTAGTTTCAATTATTTCAATTTTGTCATTTTGCAACAGTCGAATCATTTCGGCGCCGGCATAAAGTACGGGGCCATAACCGTGCGTCGCATAGATGCTTTTGCCCCGATGATAGTAGTAAGTGTTGTCGTGTGCGAAAGTTGTGCCTTCGCAGGTTCCGTCAACCGCTCCGTTTGCAAGCACCCGCGACCGGGTGGCATTCCAGCCCGTAACGGCAACGGGGCCGTACACGTGGCTAATCCATCCTTCGTTTATGCCTTTGGCAATGGCATAAGTAAACATGGCAGTACACGATGTCTCGGTGTAGCTGTCGTTCTTATCCAGCAGATTATGCCAGAACCCATCGCCATCCTGCAAGTTGGCCAGGCTGCGCACCATCGACCGGTATATGTGTAGAATTTCATCCCGGCCCTCGTAATTTTCAGGCAAAATACTCAATACTTCGGCCATCGACATTAAAGTCCAGCCATTGGCACGTCCCCAGTAAAAGCGCGGGTCGTAGTCGCCCGAAGTTACATTCCAGCCATGATCAAACAATTCCATTTCAGGAATGTAAAGCCTCCCGGCCATTTGAAGCACCTGTTTGACCGCATCATCAAAATACTTGTTGTCACCGGTCAGAACACCCATATTGATTAGAAATGGAACACTCATATACATATCGTCGGCCCAGACCGACTCGTATTGCGGCCGGTTTCTAGCCAGGGTTCCGTCTTCCAAACGAAACTGGTTATGTGAAATGTGTTCTGCTGTCCGGTTGATCAAATTCAGATAGCTGTCATTTTTCGTTTTTAAATAGGTTTTAATCAATGAAGCGCCAATTGAGCCGCAATCGTCCAACGCCTCGAAATCCAAAATCCGACCCCAGCTGCCAATCTTTTCACTGTTGATTTTGTCGGCATTTTGCTGAAAATAGGGTAGGTTCTGAACGACATAATCGAAGAACTTGACGTTGTCGCCGACGAAGGCTTGGTCGCCTGTCACTTTGCTGATATAGTCGAACGCTGAAAGAACAACTCCGTGTGTGTACGAATATTCGCCCGAAAAACCGGGCGATGGCACAGCATTCGGGTTGAATGTGGTGAAATCGGTAATTTTTTTACCGGTTTGGGAATCAACAATGGTTTGCGGGCTGGTTGATTCATAGTACATTTTTACCCTGTTTAAAACATCTTTCACGCCTTCGGGTGTGGGCAGGACGTATGGAATTTCATATTCCGGAACACGACCCGGTGCATCTTCCTGAGCAAGCAATGGTTTATTGATTCCGGCTACAAGAATTAGAATCAAACCAATTTGGTACATCAAACGAGTCGTTGTATTTAAGGGTTGTTTCAATTTTAAATTCTTCATTGTATTTTTTTTCTTTAATAATTTATGTTTTCCATCTAAAAAGCATCAAGCACAAGTACCCAATCGTTGCCCTCACTTTTTTCGCCGGGCGGATCAAAGAGAACTTCATCTTCGTTGGCAAATTCTCCAATCGTTGTTGTTTCGCCGGTTCGAGGATCAAACCAGCCTGCCTTCACTTTTTCTCCTTCCAGCATTCCCATTTGAACGGTAAAGTTTCTGCCATTGTATGTATACACAAAAGCGTATTTATTGCCGCTGGTTGCTGCCAGGAAATCGTAATACATACCCTGCCTCTTTTCAACCAATTTTGAATTGGGCACGCGTTCAAAAAAAGGCCTCGATAAAATCAGTTCTTTCAGAAATTTCATCTGAACAGCTCCGTCTGCCATAAGTGCTGGTTGCCAAGGGAGTCTAGCACCATATGCTCCGGGGGCTTCGCCTTCCTTAAGAAACTGCATCACCGAATTATGGCCGTAGGTATGGCCAAAAGCGCCTTCAATCACCGACCAGTAAGCATATCTGCGCATGTCATTTTCATTCCATTTTGGCTGTAGCGTGTCGTGTAGTCCCTGCGGAATCAACTCGTAAGAAGGTTCTCCATCAATGGTCGGTTTTACAGGTGTCAAGAGGTAGTCTTCGCGAACATATTTGTAATTGTCCTGTCCGAAAGCTTTTTCAGAATCGTCCTGATCGTATCGCCGGTGGCCCGACTGGAACATATTAAAATCAAGCCAGTCTGCGTTGTGAAACCAGGTTGATGATTGTGTTCTTCCGAACGGATGAAATGTAATCAGGTGGTTCGGATCGGCGTTGTTGATTGAATTTCCAAGAGCCAGCCACACCTCCTGCTTACTGTCGCCACGCTTGTCTCCGCCATTCAGCCAGATGATGTTTTTCGAATTTTTGTAACGGTTCCCCAGCCAGGATCCGTAAGCGGTTGCCTGTTCAACGGAGATATCGCCTTCTGTAACATTAGACCCCCAGATGGGCACCATGGCAATATAAAGGCCTTTTTCATTGGCGATTTGAACCACGTAATCCAAATGATCCCAGTAATCGTAGGCGTTTGGTTCTTCAAAATCAATTCCCGAAGTTTCGAGCGGGAGCGAAATATCTCTGTTAACAACAGCCGAATCGCCATAGTAGTTAACAGGTTCTTTCAAATCGTGAATTACCATTATCTGTACTATATTGAATCCGTTTTGCCTGCGGTTTTCGAGATAGAGCTCTGCCTCTTCGCGGCTAAGTTTTTTTAACAGCAGCCAGCCAGTATCGCCCAGCCAGAAAAAAGGTCTGCCATCATTGTACTGAATAAAACGGCCGTTGGGTGATACGACAAGTTTTTCTTGCATATCAGAGCCAGAGTTTTGCAGACATCCACCCGCGAAAATCAGAATTATCAAAACGGCTAATCCTAAAATTTTTTTATCCATAGTTTTTCTTTTAATGAAAATATTACTTCTTATTCAACCTTCACTATAACACGGGCATACCTTGTAAGCGTGGGAAATCCGGAGTCTTTCACCTCACAAATAGTGTGGATATAACTACCTTTTTCAGCATCAACCCAGCGAGATGTTGGAATCTAAATTATTAAATACTGTCAACTAACAATTTAATTATCAACGGGAGTTACGGTAAAATGATCAATATTTACCAATCCTTGTACCTCAATGGCTATTAGCCTGATTACATTTTGCCCAGCTTTCAGTTTAACCTTAGTAGTTGTCGTTGTCCACGCTGTCCAGGCACCTGTAGGTGAAAAATTAAGTGAAGTTGCAACTGTTTCGTTGTTAATTTTTAATTCTGCCGGTCTGATATCCGGTTTTCCATGAACATAGCGTACTCCAAGCTGGTAAAGCCCTTCCTCTGGGGCATGATATTTCACCTCGATAAAACTACCTTTTTCGTTATCAGTATCGACATAACCTTCGCCTGTAAAACCCGAATGTGACCCTTTTTGCTGTGCAATAAAGTCCCAGCAACTGTGGTGGTCTTCTTTTCCGGTGAAATTTCCATCCTCCACTTCGAGTACCTGTGTTCGAGGAAGTGAGCCTGTTGGTATATCGCGAATTTCAGCGATTTTAATGTAATCCATATTAGGCAAACCACCTTCATTTAGTGCCTGAAGGCGAATAACGTTCTTACCTGTCTGCAAATTCACTTCAATAGATTCGGTTTTCCATGCAGGCAGAGCATCTGTTTGTTGCATTGTAAGTGTCGCAACCGAAGTACCATTAATTAATAATTCACCCGGTCGCGGGTCGGATTTGATGTGCGTATAACGAACGGTAATCCGGTGCAAACCCGTCCATTCTGCTTCGTAATTTACTTCTACAAAACTGCCAATTTCATTTTTCGTATCTACGACTCCTCTTCCTGAATGGGTGGAATGAGGCGCATCGGTGAGCATCACATTGTGCCAGCAACTGTGGCGGTCAATAATTCCTGAAAACGTTCCATTCTCAGCTTCAACAATTACCGGAACTGATTTCAAATGTTTAAAATGCCATTTGGGGTATTCCTCCTCAAGCAACGAAGTTGCCCAATCGCCATGATAGTTGTATCCGCTGCGGCGTTCATAACCCACTTCGGAGTAATTGTAACGAAACTTCGAATCCCTGTCGAGATACAGCGGGCGATTGGTTCCAAGTTCGTAAAAGCGTGCCCAAAGAAGCGGTGCATCAGGATCGGCTACAAGAACCCTTTCCGTCCGGCCATCGGTATTTAGCACATTATCCAGCCGAATACCTTTTATGGCAACAGCATTCAACCATGCAACTGCACCTTCAACCGCTCCGATTACTTCAGTAGTTGGATTTTCCAGCCCCATCAGGAAACTAACGATACCTACCGTTTCATCGCCTGAAATTGATGGTGGTTCGTAAGCTCTGGCCCATGCCGGCTCCAGCGTTTTCTCATCATATTGTGCACACCATGCAGTAAGATTATCATTTTGCCTGATTTGCGACTTTAAAATAAAATCGATTCCTGAATTTACTGATGCTTTGGCTTTTTCACGTCGTTTAGTATCAACAAACCTAAAGTTTTCACCG
Organism: Mangrovibacterium sp.; assembly: GCF_041596335.1. Classification (GTDB taxonomy): domain Bacteria; phylum Bacteroidota; class Bacteroidia; order Bacteroidales; family Prolixibacteraceae; genus Mangrovibacterium. The sequence continues at coordinate 128,550 of NZ_JBFHIT010000003.1, forward strand.
GAATCAGCAACCCCACGCAAAAGTCGCATAACTCGCATCATCGCATCGTCGTTAAAGGTAACGCGTGAGTAGTATGCGTCACCCCGCAATGGCCAAAACTGAGGCCAGCCACCATTTGGGTATTGGGCAGCAAAGAGATAATCGAGTCCGCGATCGAAAGCTGCCCGAAACTTTTTATCGCCGGTGGCAGTAATAACCCGTGCTAAAAATTCCATCGGCAGTGTGGTTGCTTCATTATCGATACTGTTGGCACGGCCTCTACCATCCGGAGGAATATCACCGGCTGTTAAAGGCGTACGGGCAAGGTCGGTGCTTTTCGGCCAGCCACCATATCCAGATTGGTACTGTATTACATTATTGGCTATGGCTATGGCTTCTTTTGACGAATACCATGATTTGGGGTGATTTAACACATCGGTACCCCATCGTTTTATTGGTTTTACACCTGAAATGAAAGGTTTTTCCATAAAACTTTCTATCATGCCTGCAATCTGATTGTGAGTCTGATCAGTCGGAGTAAAGCCGATTATGCATACATGTTCGTTGCCACTCATGCCATATATCTTGTATTTGTGCTCTTTTCCCGTTCGTCCGAAACTGTAAAGATCCATATTGTGAACATTATCTTTCAGAATCTGACGGTGGTTTTCATTTGGCGCATCATCTTCCGGAGTTTTGGCCATAAAAAGCACATTTTTAGCTTTGGGGTCGCCAATATAAAACCATTCAGGAGTAAAATCGTCAAACTCCCCATCCTCTGTAGGAATGTGTTTTTTACCATCGGCAGTTACGAAAAAATCAGCTGCATCAGAAGTTCCGCCAGGAACACACTCAAGTAAAAAATTGTATTCACCTTCTGATTTTAAAACTTTAATGGCAACCCGGTCGGTAAAAAACCAATACTGAAAAGTGAAGATACCATTTGTCGATTCAAGAACCACAAAATCGCCTTCTGTTATTCCATCAACGATTTTGGTAGTTGAATTGCTGTTTCGTCCCGCATGTCCAAAATTGCCAACGCTGTTTGGGAAACCTCGGTAGTCGCCATGTGGACCGGGTTCAAGGTAGGAAGCAATCCAGTCGTTTCCTTCCGGATCGACAAAACTTTTAAACCCTGAAACACCATTATCCTTCTCGAAATAAACAGTTCCCATGGACATTTCAATTTTGAAACATCCAACGCCGTGCCATTGCACTTCGGTTAGTTTCACGCTCTGGGTAAAACCTATTTCAGAATTTAATAAAACAATTAACAGAATGGCAATTTTATAAAAGTAATTATGCATAATATTTAGAATTAATTATCACTTAAGACTAATCCTGGGGTGCTAAATTTCTTTGAAACATTATAGAGAGCCAAAATGCCGCCGTAATGCCGCTTATCTGATTTTAGTACTATTTTACTGTGATAAGCACCCGCTGATATCTGGTCAACTGAGGCAATCCATTGTCGCTTACCTGACAAACAACATGGATGGTGTCGCCGGATTTTGCATCTTCAGGAATAACTAAAGAAGCATCCTGCATCTCAGCATTTACAATTACTATTTGGCCTAAATATGTGTCAACTTCCTGATACTGCCACCAGGTATAGCTCAGTTCATTGCCATCAGGATCGGAAGTGCCTTTTGCGCTCAATTGAATTTTACTGCCCGGCATTTCAGTAATATCCAGAGCATTTGTCAGGCTTACAATTGGTGGATGGTTGGCATCTTCAAAGGAATTTACACACCAGTCGGCACGCGCGGCAAAATCGTTTTGCAAAGCATCGGCCCAGCGGGTAATTGGTTTGAAGTAAGTATTCATCAGATCGGTATTTTCGGGATATTGCTTGCGCATATAGCTTCGTCCCCAGGCGGTTTCGGTGTACCATCTTCCTTCGGGATAACTGTAATTCGCTTCCGGAACGGGATCGAGCCAGGTGTTTTCTCGGACTTTTGCATATCGGCCGCCCCAGCCTCCATAGTCAGGAGATTCCATACTCCGCAGTCCCGTTGGGATGGTATAAATGAAAGCAGGGGAGTCGCCTTCCGAGCGGAAATCGCCTTGGGATTTTGCATCTCCGGCTTTAAAACCTTCCTTATCATTCCCCCCTTTATACGCTTCATACAGGGCGCAAAGCGGACCGTGATCTTCCAAAATATGCGATTTCATCCACTCGCTTCTAAAATAATCGATTTTATCGGCAGGCATAATCTTATCCCATTGGTAAGCCAAAGCCCAAAACTGATCGCAGATGATGGTCGGGATATTGAATTTACCCCAATGTGGACGGATGTATGCCTGATAGGTTGAATCCTGTTCCCAGATAAAAAAGAAACGCATCTTATTAGCCACTTCAGCCATCTTTTCCGGATGTTCTTCTTCGATGGTTTTCAGTGCACGGGCGATGGTGTTTGTACCTCCCCAGGCCTGAATCATAACAGGCCTGTTGTCAGTCTCGTCCAATAGTACTTTCACAATGTGCTGTGATCCCGGAGTAATAGAATCCATTTCGCCTTCGGTTTTGACGTTTCCAAGTAAGGTTACCGATTTTAGGTATTCGGGAGTAGGATAGTGCTTGCTGTGTTTGGTCAGGTTCGGGTAAACTTCGGCATAAGCGGCTAAATACGGATCAATCCAATTGTCGCCAGCCCATTTATGTCCATGCCAGTGGTATTGCGAACTGGAAGTAATTATCCCTTCGATGTCCCATTCATTGGCATACAATAAAAACCTGACCATCGAACACTCATCGTCAATTTCACCATCAGAGGTGACGATTACTCGAATTTTTTTTGTGTGTTCCGGAGGGCCTGCTAATGTTTGGTTAAAACAAAGGACTGTCCAAACTAATCCAATTAAAAAAGTGTAAAAATTTGTTTTCATGGCAGTTACTCTATGTTATTTTTCCAAGTCTGCTTATCGCACTGAAGTATAATCGTCTCACTGATGTTAAGAGTAGATTTATTTGAGTTAGTCGGTTGGTTTTTATTTGTTGAAGAGGGACACCCCGTAACATTGGGTGTCCCTCTTTCTTTATTTAAAGAATTATTATTAATATCCGGGGTTTTGATCTGCTTCTGTTAATCCATCATTTAGAATGATTGCATCTTCTGGTATTGGTCTCCAATCATATTTTGCATCGATATTAACAGTTCCGTTGTAGTCTGTGTTATACTTTTGTAACATGTACCGCAGCATTCCTGTACGTCTAAGCAACTGCCATCTGCCGTTAAACTCACCAAATTGTTCAAGGCCAGATTCAATCAAATAGGCTTCGAGGGCACCTTGCTCAGTGGTTTGACCAATCAGTTGGTTTGGAAGATTTGCTCCAGCAGCATCAACCTTATTTCCGGGCCGGTTAATTACAATCTGAACAACATTGGCAGCATCATCATATGATCCAAGGGCAATCAGAGCTTCAGCTTTCAGGAAGTAGGTTTCGGCTAGTCTCGCCAAAACAATATCTCGCATACTGGCTGTTCGATAGACTACTGTACCCGATGTATTCTCAAGATCATCAAATTTACGAACTACTGGTAAGCGTTCGTCTTTATTGCTGACACCAGCTACCTGGCCATAAACCTGCTCCAGATAATGAGTCTCGTTGTTAGTAATTGGGTATATGTAGATGTTGCTGGCCGGAGTTAGCCCTTGGGCGGCAAGTTCAGCCTCCCACGCTGCGGTGTCAGCCGAAGTGAAGTTTACATTGTCGGAATAAACTCTGGGGAAATACATTCTTACACTCTCGTTAGCCCAAGTAGACTCAGTATAGTAGTTATAATAATTATTTAACAGGAAAGGCATAAAGGTCGTTTGATACCTGGCGTCATTTGGTGTAAGATTCATGTATACAGCATGTGTCGGTAAATACCCTTGGGATGTTTGTTTCCGAAGAATAGTGGTTCCTGAGCTTCCTCCGCTGTAGGTTGCATAAAGAGTACACTGGTTGTTTCCGTCAGTATTAGGGTCAGCGATAGCACCAGATATACTGCTAAACTGAACTGAAAAAATTACTTCCTGGTTGTTTTCATTCGTCGGGTCCCATACATCGGCAAACGAAAGCTGTATACCGCCTTTGCTGGCAATAACGGCATCTGCGTAAGTAATTGCTTTTGTAAAATCAGCATCCGAACCAATATCCCATCCTTTTGTTAAATAAACTTTAGCCAAATAGTGGTTGGCAACATCTTGGTTAACTTGCCCGGATAATGCTAGCGCTGCTGTTTTCAAATCAGGTAGAACCGCTTCCATTTCTGAAATTATGAAATCGTAAGAGTCCTGAAGGCTAGAGCGGGGCATATTCAGTCGAACAACATCGGTAAATTCAGTATTGATAACAATTCCACCCATTTGCTCGAGTATCAGAAAATGGTAAAAAGCTCTCAGGAATCTTAATTCGGCCTGTGCAACTATTTTATCTCCATCGCTCATGTCTGGTAGATCGATGTAATACAGTCCTGCATTGGCATACTGTATACCTTTATAGCACCGTTCATACAGGCTTTCACACTCATCGGCATTAGCTTCAAAATTGTAGTCGGCATAGTTTGAACTGACTCCGTATCCTTTTAAATACAAGTCAGTACCGTCTAATTCCAAAATAGGTGTTTCCTTGTATAGCTCCCGCAACACGGAATAGGTTGAAGTTATAAGCGTTTGGTAGCCTGTTGTAGTACTGTAAAACTCATCATTTTCAATTCCTCCTTTATTATCCTCTTCCAGAAAATTGGAGCAGCCGGTAAAATTTAAATAGGAAAAAATAAAGAATATATAAATAACTATCTTTTTCATTTTAACTAATTTTTAAGATTTAAAACTCCACATTAACACCAAATTGGCATGTAATTGATGAAGGACCATTACCGTTTACAGCTGAAGTAGTGGTGTATTCTGGATCCCATCCAACATAGTTGCTGAAAACAACTGGATCAAGCACATTGAGGTATAATCTGGCCTTGCTCAAACCAATCTTGGAGATTACGTCCTTGCTTAAATTATAGCCAAGCGAAATATTTTTTATTTTAACGAAAGACACTTTTCTGTAATTCATTGCTTCTGCCGAATAATAAGGACCTTGGTAGCTACCGTATGCCGGATATTTTGCGTCAGTGTTTTCCTCGGGAGCAGGACTGAATCCAATACCTGTAATGTTTCCGTTTGTATCTGTGATTGGGTTATCCCAATCCGGCCTTGGGGCATCCTGTGGGTAATAATAGTCCTCTGGATCGGCCCACATCATTTGACTTCTGGAATTACGACTAATGGCATTGGCCGCAAACTGGTCTCGAACAAACCGACCAGTATTGGCGATCAAGCTTAAATTGAGATCAAAGTTTTTGTACTGCACAGATGTTGTAAAACCTCCGATCCATTTAGGATCGGGCGTACCAAGAATGATTTTATCATCGGTTGTAATTGCTCCATCTCCACTCGTATCAACGACCTTTGCATGTCCCGGGTTAGGATTGTAATTTGAAAAAAGCTGATTTCCCGCAGCTGCTTGTGCCTCCGGGGTTGAAAATACACCGTTAAACTGATAGTCGTAGATTACGTTAATCGGCTCCCCGATAAATCGATTTTCCCCAACAACGTCTTCCTTTCTGCCGTATAGCGACACGATTTCGTTTTTGTTTTTTGCAAAGGTGAAAGAGGTGCTCCATCTAAAGTCTCTTGTTTGAATATTTACGGTGTTTAATGATACTTCAATCCCTCTGTTTCTAGCAGAACCAATATTGTCTGTCATTTCCGATACACCTGATTCTATCGCCAGTTTTCTGTCCATTAACAATCCTTCTGACAATCGGTTGTAGACTTCCACTGTACCACTGATTCGTTCACCGAAGAATCCGAAATCTACCCCAAGGTTGTTTTCATTCGTTTTCTCCCAGGTGAGCTTTGTATTTACAGGCACTCCGGGAGTAAATCCACTAACCCCAGTATCGCCATAGTTGTAATAAATTGAACTGGTATACTCTGGCCCTAGGAAAGTTGTATAAGCACTAATATTATTATTTCCAGATTGTCCGTAGCTGTATCTGAGCTTTAAGTTCGACAAAAAGTTGGCTTTCAGGAAACTTTCTTCTGATAGTCGCCATGCAAGAGCGAATGACGAGAAGGTGGCCCATTTGTCGGCCAATTTTGAAGAGCCATCGTACCGCAGCGATGTTGTTAAATAGTATTTTCCTGCATAGTCGTAATTCAGACGTCCCAAATAGGACAACATCTTCACTTCCGAATAGCCAGAGGAGCTGTTGTTCAAATCTAATGTGCCGGAGAATAAATTGTACCATTCAGAGTTGTAGGGCAAGGTGTTTACACTCACCTCCAACGATTCCACTCGTGATGAGAAGACGCTATGGATACCAGTTAACTTAAAGTTGTGCTGGTTGTAGCTTTTATCGTAATTCAGGATATTATCCCAGGTATAATCAAATGTCTCAACGTTGCTCGATTCAGCTGCACGTTGGGACGCACTGGTTGACATTTCTGTATATGAAGCTTCTCTGTTTCGGGTAAACCTCGGTTGGATGACGGACTTGATAGTTACATCCTTAATTGGTTTTAACTGAATAAAAGCGGCTGCTAAAATATCATGTCGCCTTTGATTATCACTTCCATTTTCAATTTCCCAGACGGGATTGGTATTTCCGGTGAAGTTGTTACCCACTCCTCCCATGTTTGCGACCAAACCGGGCTGGATCAATAAATCACCTGCCTCATCGTATATTTTAAAAATTGGCGACATCCGGGTTGTCTGCTGATAGGCCTTTGAGTTTCCAGACTCAATGTTCGACTGGCTCATATTGGCAGTAGCACCGACTTCCACCTTTTCTGAAATTTTGTAATTCAAACTAAGTTTCATGTTGTATCTCTTCAGGTTTTCTTTGATGTAGATACCTTCTTCATCCTGATATCCGATTCCCATATTGAAACTCATTTTACCTGAATTACCTGCTACGTTCAGATAGTGATTATTCTGCATGCCATGCTGTAAAATCTCACCCAGCCAGTCGGTATTTTCTTGATCGTAGGCTCTGCGGGCTGCTTCAGGGTTAGCCATATAAATACCTGAAAGAACAATCTTCCAGTCCTCCATTCCGTTGTCTCCAGCATCCGGGGCATATTGCAAATAAGCATGTGAACGGTAATCAAACCAGTCTCTTCCCGTGTATTGCTTGGGCAAACGAGCTGAAGTTTTTATCCCAACAGAACCAGTGTATGATACAATAGCCTTTCCTTCTTTAACGTCGTTGGCATTTTTTGTCGTTACCAGTACAACACCGTTTGAACCTCGCGAACCGTAAATCGCAGTTGAGGAAGCATCCTTTAAGATGTCGATTTTAATGATGTCTGAAGGATTCAGAAAATTAATATTATCGGATACAATTCCATCAACTACATAGAGAGGTGAAACACTTGATTCAAAACTATTCAACCCTCGAATTTGGATATCAAAGGCAGCACCAGGTCTCGCAGAAGTTCGCGAGATGTTCACACCTGCAATTGATCCCTGCATGGATTCCAGAACTCCAGTAGCACCGCGGGCGACCAAAGCTTCTGCGTCGACTGTGCCTACAGAACCTGTCAAGTCTTTCTTTTTAACAGAGCCATAACCAACAGCCACAACCTCTTCTAGGCCGATTGTTTCTTCTTCCAACTTGACATTGACGACTTCTTGGGCTGTAACTTTTGCTTCGTTTGATTTCATCCCAATGAAAGAAAAAACCAAAACGTCTCCATTTTTCGCATTGATTCTATAGTTACCATCTCCATCGGTAATCGTGCCGGTGGCGGTTCCTTTTACAACAATCGTTACTCCAGGTATTGGCACGTTGTTACTGTCGGTAACTTTCCCTGTGATGGGTTTTTGCTGCCCGACCAAGGAATTTAACACCTCAGAAGAGATTTTCTCTGTGGCAAGTGCAATAATTCGCCCGTTAACACTGTAATTTACATCGGTATTATCAAAGACTGCATCCAATATTTCTTCGATAGATTTCTGCTCAAAATGAAGACTGAGTTTCCGGTCAACGTCAATATTCTCATTGTAAAAAAAGCGAAATTCACTTTGTTCCTCGATCGATTTGAGGATGTTTTCAACACTTGCGTTATTGATAACCAAGTTTAGTTTAGCAGATTGAGAATAGGTTTCATTTGCCAACCCGCTAATAACGCCTACAAAAAGCAGTAAAATAGTTAGTCTCATCTTTCTTAAAAATTGATGATCCTGTGACCACAGGCCACATTTAACCCGTTTTTTTTTCATACCTCTTTAATGTTTAGTTTAATAAATTGCAATCGTTAAATCAGATTTTAAGAAAGGACGGAAGCGCTAACCTCTGTCCCTTCGTTTTTTTAGTTATGCATTGTGTTTTTTAACTTTTATTTTAATAATTCGTGTTTTTTTGTCGTATGTATATTCAATCGGCAAGGTTATTTCGATTATTCCAAGTACCTCTGAAATTGTTTCCATCTCAATTGTTCCTGTAAACCATAAATTCTTGGTTTCTTTTAAATCCAATTCAATTTTTACATTGTACCAGCGTTCCAGCATTTTTACCACTTCGACCAGCGGCTTTCGCACAAAAATGAGCTTGCCGTCTTTCCACGAAACAAATTCGCCAACTTCAACAGCCTGAACCTGTAATTGATTCTTTACATTTAGAAAAGCCTGTTCGCCGGGTTTTAAAGTCTTTTTTCCTGATTTGGTGTTTACTTCCAGCGAGCCTTGTTCTAGCGTAGTGATAAAGTTTTCATTCGGGTAAGCTTTTACATTGAATTCAGTACCGAATACATGGATGTCTCCGTATGTTGTATTTACGATGAATGTACTAGCGTTCTTTTTGACGTCGAAATAGGCTTCGCCCTTCAGTTCAACCTTTCTGTTATTATTAAAATTTGCGGAAAATGCGATCTCGCTTTCCGAATTTAACCACACGTTGGAGCCGTCAGGCAATTCAATGTTTGCTTTTGCTCCGGCAGGGGAGGAAAAATGGTTGGTCAGTTCAGAACCTGCAGATAGATATAATGAATTGTAGAAAAATGCCAATGTTGTAAATAATCCAATGATGAGTACTGCAGCAAGGCGCAAGCTTATCTTGTACAACCGTATGGTTTTTGCTGGTTGCTTGTTCTCACTCAGGGCAATTTGTCGATGAATCCTCCCCAATAAATCGGTATTCGAGGGTGCATCAACCTGAGGCTTTAAAGTATCCCAGCTTTCTCTCATCAGGTCATTTAGAACCATGCTATTTTTCGAATTTCGGAGAATTTCTACGATAAGAAGGTACTCGTCAGGAGTACAGGTGCCATTCAAATATTTTACAAATATTTTTTCCATTTCATTCAATCTACTATATGTTAATACACCAAGTCGGTCGTTTACCCCTGCCCGAAAGAAAAATTAGCGAAAAATTATTTGAAAAAAGATCCAGAGTTCCAGTCCAAGACTTGGTATTCTCTTTTTTAAGAACTTAAGAGCATGGGTCATATGGTCTTCAACGGTCTTGACAGAAATGCTCAGTTCTGCTGCAATTTCAGGATTTGTTTTTCCTTCCTCCCTGCTCATCAGATAGATTCGGCGTCTCTTTTCCGGTAGTTGAAAAATGAATTCATTCACTTTCTCATTAAAATCACGATATTCAATTTCGTGTTGTGTCACGAACTCAGTGCTAACAGAATTAGAGAAGTGGTTCTCCATGAATTGCTCTGACTTTAGTCGCGATCGCATGTCATTTAGGAGGGTGTTTTTTGTAACAGTATAAAGGAATGCGTTGTAGGTGCCTATGTTTTTGATGTTACGACGATTCATCCATACTTTGACAAATACTTCTTGCAGGATATCCTCAATGCCTTCCGTTGTTTTCAAGAACATTTTGGAATAGAAATATAGCTTTGAATAGTATAAGTGATAGAGGCAATCGAAGGCACGTTTGTCATCGTTTGCCATATCTCTTAAAATTACAGCCAAATCTGTTGAGTTTTGCATCCTTTGTTGCATTGGTCCTGACGATAGAACGAAAATGATAAGAAACTCTACTTCAATCTTGTTTCGTATTTAGATCGTCAGAATAGGTTATTCTTCTTTCGCATTAAATTTTTCAATCACTACTGCCAGCAGAATCACAAATCCTTTGATGACTTGTTGCCAGAACGGAGATACGTTGAGCAGGACCAAACCGTTATTCAGCACACCAATAATCAATGCACCCTGTACGGTTCCCATGATGGTTCCTTTACCACCGGAGAGTGACGTACCTCCAATAACAACTGCGGCAATAGAGTCGAGTTCAAAACCGAAACCGGCATTGGGTTGAGCTGAGTCGAGCCTCGAAGTGACTAAAATTCCGCCAATTCCGGCCAATGCACCTGCAATAGAATAAACGATGATTTTAATTTTCTTGATTTTAAGACCGGAAAGTTTGGCTGCGGTTTCGTTGCCTCCGATTGCATATATATGACGACCCAGTGTGGTTTTGTTGGTTAGAATAACTGCTGCCAGAACGATAAAAGCTGAAATCCATACCGGCATTGGAATGCCCAAAAACCAACCAGTACCGATAAAAGCCATGTTGTCGCCAAGTCCGGTGATTGGAAAGCCGCCAGTTAACAGCATGGTGAAACCCCGGGCAATGGTTAGCATGGCAAGCGTTGCAACAAAAGGCGGTACCTTAAACCGGGTGATTGTAAATCCGTTGAACCAGCCAAGCAATGTTCCTACAAGAGTACCTCCAAGCAACGCGCCAAGCAAGGTGAATCCGATGAAGAGATTAGCATCGGTAAATTCGGCGCCAAATTTCAGCATGCCTGCTGTTACTGCTCCGGCAAGTGCCAGTATGGACCCAACCGAAAGATCAATGCCTCCGGTCAGAATCACCAGTGTCATTCCCACCGAAATCACCATGTTGACGGAAATCTGGCGCATGACGTTCCAGCTGTTCTCCGCACTTAGAAAACGGTCGGATAAAATACTTAAAGCGACACACATCACCAGCAAAGCAATGATGGATTGGAATTTAATTAGCTTATGTTTTAGTTCTGTTGTATTCATAGGTTCTTGATTTATTCTTTTTCTGCCAGAGCAGCTTTCATGATAATCTCTTCGGAAGCTTCTTCCCGGCTAAGTTTTGCGGTCAATTTTGATTCGGATAAAACCAGGATGTTGTCGGAGATGGCGAGTATCTCGGGCAATTCGGAAGAAACAAAAATGATCCCCATCCCCTGGGCAGCCAACTCGCTGATCAATTTGTAAATCTCACTTTTTGCTCCAACATCGATTCCCCGGGTTGGCTCATCCAGCAGCAAGACCTTCGGATTGGTAGCCAGCCATTTGGCGATCACCACTTTTTGCTGGTTTCCGCCGCTCAGCTTTTCTACTGCCATTTTCGGTGATGAAACTTTGGTGTTCAGTTTTCGGATAAAAAGTTCGCTGAGTTCGGCTTCCTTTTTATGATCGATGAAGTTAAATTTCGATAGCTGCTTCAAACTGGCCATGCTGGTATTTTTCGCCACACTCATATTCAGCACCAGACCCTGAAGTTTACGGTCTTCAGGAACAAGGGCAATACCTGCGGCAATCGCATCATCCACGTTGCGGATTTTTTGCACTTTTCCTTCGATAATGATCTGACCGGAAACGTGTTGTGGATAAAGTCCGAAAATAGCTTCCAGTACTTCCGTGCGTCCGGCGCCCATTAGTCCGCAAATGCCGAGAACTTCTCCTTCTTTTAAGGTGAAATTGACATCCCGGACCAGGAAATCATTTTTGTTTTCAGGATTGCGGAAATTCAAATTTTCAACGCGCAAGATTTCCTTGTCTCTTGCAGCATTTGTCTTTTGAAAGCTGTCTCTCAGGTCTCGTCCAACCATGAGCCGGATGAGCTGATCTTTCGTCGTTCCCTGCATTCGCCCCGATCCCATACTTCTTCCGTCGCGCAGCACGGCGTAGCGATCAGCGATCTCGAAGAGTTCTTTGAGTTTGTGCGAAATGTAAACAATGGCCACCCCTCGGGATCGGAGTTCGCTGATGATTTTGAACAGCAATTCAACCTCATGATCACTGATGGCTGAAGTCGGTTCATCCATAATCAAAACTTTTGACTCGAGCAGCAGCGCTTTAGCGATTTCGACCAACTGCTGCTGACCAACCCGAAGCTGATTTAATGGCGCTGATGGATGAACATCCAAATGAAGTCGATTTAAAAGCTCTTTCGCCTTTTTGTGCATGGCCGGGTAATCCAGCATGCCGAACCGGTTGGTCTTCTCGTTACCAAGGAACAGGTTTTCGGTGATGCTGAGATAGGGGATGAGGTTCAGTTCCTGGTGGATGATGACTACACCTTGCTGGCCGGCCTCTTTTGGGTTTTTATAGTTTACTTTCTCACCATTCAGAAGCACATCGCCCTCGTAGTCGGGATAAACACCCGAAACGATTTTCATGAGTGTCGATTTGCCTGCTCCGTTTTCACCAATGATAGCGGTTACCTCGCCCGGATAAATTTCAAGGTTAACATCCCGAAGGGCATAAACTCCCGAAAAGTCCTTGGAAACATTTTTGATCTCCAGTACCGGTGCCTGATTGTTATTCTGTTTTTCCATCGGAAATTATTGCTTTAACCGGAACGATACTTAATGCTTCAGGGATGTTTTCATCCTCTCGTAATTCAGCAAATCCGGCAAAATCGATTTGTTTTCCTGTGGCTGCCGATTGCTTCAACCGTGTAATGACTTTCTCTTTCACCAATTTGTTGATGGCCACCGACACATTGTTAAAATCGGTCATATTGACGAACTGATCAATATCAACTTGTCCGGAGCCATCGCGAACAGCGTTTCCAAAAATGAATTCTGTCGCAATTTTAATGGTGTCCCGATTGCAAACTACGGCAATGTATTCTTCCTGAACAGAACTAATTATTCCGTTGCCCTTTATACCGAAGTAGGCTGTTTTCGAAATGCCCAGCTTCTTTCCGTATCGTTGAAAAGCTTGCTCCGGATTTTGATTTAATTGTGTCATCAAAAGGGATGCGTCGGGAGCATCGGCGATGCTGGCAGGGAGACTTTCGGTCCAAAATTGATTGGCATATTCCGTCGCATTAAAAGCAGATGTCTTCGTTCTGAATTGATATTCCTGAAGGTTTTCGATGTTCAGCGAAAAATAAACAACTGCGAGAACTGACGCTGCCACCAGTGAGTAGTTCACTATTTTATTTTTCATATCAGTTCAATTTTCAGGTTGGTATTTCGAAACATTGTCGGCGGTAACCAATTCTACTTCAACCGGCATTTTGTGGTGGATATCGGTTTGTCCGTTTAGATACTGATCCGCTAATTCGGCTGACTTTTTTGCCATCAGAACCGGGAATTGCATCACCGTTGCTGCCAATTTCCCATCGGCGATGGCCTTAATGGCGTCGTTGGAACCATCGAAGCCAAAAACTTTGATTTGATCTGCTTTCCCGGCAGCTAAAACCGCCTGGTAAGCGCCTAATGCCATGGCGTCGTTTCCGCAAAAAACCGCATCAATATCAGGCTGAGCCTGCATGATTGTTTCCATCACATCCATCGCCTTGTTGCGGTCGAAGTCGGCACTTTGCTGAGCAACCATTTTCAGCCCGGGAAATTCATCCACGACACTGTGAAACCCGTTGGAGCGGTTCCAGGTATTGTTGTCGCCCACCAAACCTAAAATTTCAACATAATTGCCTTGCTGATTCATCTGCTTTACAAAGTATTCGCCGAGCTTGACGCAGCCGGTAAAACTGTCGGACAGCAATTGCGAAGCTGCTGCATCGCGTGAGTTGATTTCGCGGTCCATGCAGAAAGTCGGGATGCCGGCCGCTTTTGCTCGTTTGACATTTAAAACAGAACCATCGGCATCGGTGGGATTAAAGAGAATGGCATTGTATCCCATCGCGATGATATTGTCGAAGTGCTCGGCTTCCTTGGCCGAATTGTTCTGCGAGTCGAATACCTGTGCTTCGTAACCCAGTTCGCGGGCCCGTGCAGCTGCTGATTCGCCCAAAACAACAAACCAAGGGTTGTTTAGCGTTGAAATCACGACTGCCATTTTCTTCGGCTGGCCGACCGGTGCGCGGTTACAACTTTCAGTCACTGCAAAAAGTGACAGGAAGATTATAAAAGATAAGATTTGATTTCTGCTCATAAGAATTTTTAGTTCGGTTTAGTTTGACTATTATTTGATCAGTAGCACCCAGTCGTTTTGTTGGTCGGGTGGTGAGAACAAGATCGTTTCGTTTGTTGCCACTGAAATAGGAGCGTTGGTTTGTATATCGCCGTTTATGGTGTTTATCCATTTGCAGCTCGCGTAATTTCCTTTTTCGACTTGAAGATTGAAAGGCTTGCCGGCAATGGAAAAAACCAGATATTGGCGACTCGGCTCGGCCAGGCACCAAACCGCTTTGCTATCGCAACCAGACAAGAGTGAATCGGCCGGATTCATCGTGTAAAATTGAACTTCGGTGTTCATAATATTACTCAGCAGATCGATCTGGCGGGCCGAAGCTTCATAGGGGTTTCCGTCATCGAAGAAAGGCAATCCTTCGGGGCCACGCGCCACCAGCGAATCTTCGCCGGCATGTCCGCACCAGTTAAACGAGGCTCCGGCAGTTACACAGGCCCAGGCCGACTGACGTAAATCAGCCAACGTAGCGTTGGTCCGCTGTTGCCAAAAGCGGCGCCAGAGCGCGTTTCCTTCAATCATATAAACCGGTTTTCCGGGGAAATAGCCAGCTAGACAGGCCTCGTGGTGTGTCCAGGCTTCTTTCCAATAGGGGCGGTCAGCATTGCGGTCTTCCGAAAAGATGGAGTGGTTCTCAATAGCCGCAAAATTATATTCAGGTCGGTTGTACTCGTTTTCAATCGGGTGTTCATCTTCATAGGTACGCAGGTGGTCGAAAACATCATACTTTTGAACCAGTCTGGCCCAGCCCAATTCGGAATCCTCGCGGTTTCCGGGCACTTCCCACACAAAACCCCAGCCTGCAATATTGGCGTAGGGAGCCAGTCGGGCAACCGTGTAGCGAACCAGGAAGTCTTTTTCATCGTCACTCAGATTTGTCCATTCGGGTCCTTCGTTCTTGCTTCCGTCGAAACCCAAAAACAGGTGCAGTCCGATATTGCGGTCGTTCAGCCACGAAACATGTTGCTCCATCATTTTCCACACATCCAGCCGCATGGTGCCCGATGCATCTCCATCGGTGTAGAGCGCAAGATCCTGGGTTGGCGGCGGAGGGCCGTCATGGTAAATTTGGGTGAAACAGCACAGCGACAAGAGCCAGTTCACCTGCAAATGGTTGTAACCGCGGTCAATCATTGGCTGATAGACATTCGCGGTAACCCAATCGAATGGTTGAGCAATGGAGCCGTGACCGCTTTCGTAATATGACTTTAGCCAAACCGGATCGGTTCCGTTGTATGCCAGCCAACGCGGATTATCCTGATAGGCCCGCAGGATACCTTTTCCTGCATTTGTGGTGTCGCACACGAATGACGATTTGCCGCCGGGGGTGCCGTCGCTCCAGATCCATTGATATTGCCATTCACCAACTTCATCGGGAATAAAGCGGATCTTCCAAATCGAACCACTCTCTTTGTTACCTCCACCTGCTCCGTCACCGTCGAAAAAGCCTATGAATTCAGTCTTTTTCCCTGATGGTGCCGTAAAGGTGCAGTTCAGCTCAACATCGGTAAACCGGTTCGTATAGGGAGACTTATTTTCCAATGCCTGCTCAAATGTGCGGTAAAGGCCAACTCTTGTCTTCGGTTGTGTCGTTGTGCAACAGTAGGTAGATAACACGAGCGCAAGAAAAATAAGAATGCTGTTTCTCATCGTTGGTTTAGTTTTATTGGTTCAATATTGGACCGCGAACGGAGCCGCGATTGCCGGAAGAAGTTTGGAATAAACACCCATCCGGAGAGAGGAGAAATTGCCGGTTCTGAAGTCCCGAAGGACAGGCGACACAAAACCGGCAATTTATACTGGAGGAACGTTTAATATAGGCTCATTGGACGAGCGATGCCATCAATCTATGCACCCATTGGTTTTTAAGGTCAGTATTTTTTTGGCCGTTTGTGCTAATCCTTCGGCGGAAATACCATAGTAACCGAATATCTCATTCTGCGATCCGGTAACAGTATCTTCGTCGGGGATGCCGATAATCTTAAACGGAACAATCGCCTGGTTTTGCAGCAGCAGTGAAGCGCAGGCCTCACCCAGACCGCCATGAACACTGTGTTCCTCGACAGTGATGATGGCTTTGCATTTTTTCGCCAGGCGAAGAATGCTTGCTTCATCCAGTGGGCTAATGGTGTGCATACTGACTACTTCGGCAGAAATACCCTGTTCTTCGAGCAATATGGCTGCTTCGTAGGCCGGAGCAACAGTTTCGCCACAGGCAATGAAAGCGACATCGGTTCCTTCGCAAATCACCGATGCTTTACCAATTTCGAAAGTCTCGCTTGCGCGTGGCAAGTGCGGCATGTTCTTCTTCCCGAACTTGATGAAGACCGGTTTTTCAGATTGTGCGGCATAAGTGATTACCTGTCGGGTCTCAAAGTTATCGGACGGAATTAAGATCTGCATGTTATGGATGGCGCGCAAAGCGGCTATATCGTGCAGCGAATGATGGGTCGACCCCAATGCTCCGTAACTGACGCCGGCGCTGATGCCAATCAGGCTGACGGGTTGGTTCGAATAAGCCACATCGTTTTTCACTTGCTCCAGTGAGCGGGTTGCCAGGAAACAGGCCGGTGATACGGCAAATACCGATTTCCCGGTCGAAGCCAATCCCGCGGCAACGCCAACGAGGTTTTGCTCGGCAATGCCTACTTCTACAATTTGCTCGGGCAGTTTTTCGGCGTATGGAACGAGTTTGCCCGATCCGCGCGAGTCGCTGGTAACCGCCAATATATTTGGATTCTTTTCGGCCAACTCAATCAAAGTTGCTGAAAATTCTTCCAGGTTTGCTTTTCCTAAACTTAAAGGTTTCAGACTCATCGGGTTCTATTTATGAGTTTACGGTATTGAGTTGTTTCAAAATTTCAGTTTCCTGTTGGTCGAGTTCGGAAATGGCTTGCTGGTATTCTGCATCCGAAGGAACACCGTGGTGCCATTTTTTAACGTCTTCCATGAAGCTCACACCCTTTCCTTTCACCGTATTGGCAATCACAAAGGTTGGTTTTCCTGAGGCTTCGGGCGCTGCATTAAGCGCTTGGCGCAACTCGCTGATGTTGTTTCCATCGATTGAAACCACATGCCAACCAAAAGCCCTCCACTTTTCATCAATGGGATGGGGCGAACATACTTCGCTGTTACGACCGGTAATTTGGAGGGTATTGTGGTCGAGAATGGCCACTAGGTTGTCGAGCTTGTAATGAGCTGCCAGCATTGCGGCCTCCCAGTTTGAGCCTTCGGCCAGCTCGCCGTCGCCCAGCAATGTGAAAACACGGTAGTCGGCCTTGTCCTTTTTGCCGGCCAGCGCAATTCCTGCACTGATTGGCAATCCGTGTCCTAATGCTCCGGTGTTAAACTCAATACCGTTTACCTTGCGGGTAGGGTGTCCTACATATTTCGATTTGAATTTGCAAAGTGTTTCCAGGTCGGTTTCCGGGTAGAATCCCTTATCGGCCAAGACCACGTAAAGCGATTCAACCGAATGACCTTTACTTTGGATATAGCGGTCGCGAGCAGCATCTTTGAAGTTTTCAGGCGACACATTCATTACATCGTTGTACAGCACATTCAGAATGTCGGTGCAGGAAAGGCTGCCGCCGGTGTGTCCAGCTTTGGCGATTTTAATGTATTTCAGTAATGCTTTACGGTAGCGGACCGACTTTAGCATCAATTCCTGATCGGTGAATTTTTTCATTCAGAATAAATTAATCGATTACTGATGTTTATAGATGTCCCATCCCAAGTAGTTTCCAATGGCTTCTTCCAGAATTTCTGAAACATTTCCGCGGACCATGGCAACGTGGTGTTCGAACCCGTTTTTGCACATGTATTTCATCAGGTTTTGCAGGTTGGGGATTTCGCAAACAGCAATACCGCCATCCATACCGTATGGATCGTCAGTCATGATCCCTTCGCCCAGGTACGATTTTACCGAGCCTTTGGTATCGTCGGTTGAAATGCGAAAATAGGTCATGTTTCCGGCTGCCACTTTGCCTTTCACCGCGCCGAATGTGTCTTCGCTTCCGAGTACAGTTCCGAGTACATCGAGGCTTCCGATTTCGATATCGTTTTGGAAGAAGGACTTGGGGTAGTTGCTACAATGCGTACATACTACTTTATTACGGTCTTCGGCAAAGTTGTTGTTCCAGTCGAGGATGGCCGATGGAGTTTCCGCAGCCAAAGCCAGCGCGTACATCGAAATGGTTCCGGCCACATCGACCTCACAAGCCGACGGCATCAGTTTTTCTCCCATCATACTCATGGTAACACAGGCGGCGCAGCCGTAGTTTTTCTCGATTGATTCCCAGCATTGCAGGGCTGAAATGTCGATGTCGTTCTCATTAATCCAGTTTTCGACGGCCAGACCGAATCGGGCTTGCTTGGCGATTTTCTTTTGCGCGGTAATGGCGCAGCTCCCGTATTCCTGAATCGCTTTTACTTTGGCAACAACAGCCGGGTCGTTTTCGTCGATTTTGTTGGCCGCTGCAATAATTTCCGACATATCAACAGGTACGATGGTAATACCGTATTTCTGCAACAGTTTCTCGCTGTAGCGCATGGTTTGGAAACCGATCGGACGGGTTCCGATAGCCCCAACACGCAGGCCGCTCAATCCTTTTACCACTCGTGCAATGCCTGCAAATTTCAGCAAGTCAGCTTCAAATTCTTTGCTGTCCAAACTGTAGGTGTGGTAAATGGTATCGGTAAATTTAATATCGTACTGATAGAAGTTGTTGCATACCGAAAGCTTTCCGCAGAAAGCATCGCGGCGGCTTTTCACATCCACCTTGTCATTGTCGTCATCTACAGCAACCACCAGGACAGGTACTTTCAGCCCCGACATTTTGATGGAGTTGACCACTCCCAGCTCATCGCCAAAGTTGGGCAGCACGACCAGGATACCGTCGATGATATCGCTGTTTTTGCGGAACAGATCGGCACATTTTACGGCATCGGCATAGCCTTCAATGTTTCCGGTTGGCGTTTCGCTTTCTGCCAGGATAATATGTCCATAGCCCATGCTTTCCAACTTGGTGAGCACCTTTTTACGGGCGTCAACAGCCAATTGGAAGTTGAAGATATTCCGGGTGGCGATAATTACGCCGAAGGTTTGTTTCTTTGTCAATTTCATTCTGATCTATTTTATGTGTTTATATTTTAAAATCATGCGAGACGAGCTCGATTAACAGCTTTTTGCCAACCTTTGACTAACGATTCAACATCGGTTGCACTCATTCTCGGGCTGTAGGTTTTCCCAGCAGTTCGAAGTTCTTTCAATTCCTGCAAGTCTCTCCAAAAACCAAAGGCCAATCCGGCCATATACGCAGAACCTAAAGCTGAAGCCTCTTCAATTTCTGAAGGAGAAACTTCTTGCTGAAGCAGGTCTGATTGAAACTGCATGAGGAATTTGTTCCGGGTTGGGCCACCGTCGACACGGAGTTCTTTCAATTGAATGCCGCCTTTGTTTTCCATCAGGCTAATCAGGTCGTTTACCTGGAAGGCAATACTTTCGAGCGCTGCACGAACAATGTGCGCTTTTGTTGTATTTCGTCCCATACCGGAAAGGCATGCACGGGCCTGGTTGTCCCAATAGGGGGCGCCCAAGCCTACAAATGCAGGAACAAAGTAGACACCGTTATTATCGGAAACTGAGTTTGCCAAGTTTTCGGTCTCGGAAGCCTGTTGAATCATGCCAACATCATTTTTCAGCCAGTTCAAGGTGTCGCCGGTACAATGGATATTTCCTTCGAAAACGTAGTGTATTTGCTTTTTGCAACTGTATCCGATGGAGGTAACCAATCCTTCCGGTGGGGTCAGCGCTTTTTCGCCAATATTCATCATGATCGACGAACCAGTTCCGTAAGTGGCTTTGGCCATTCCCGGTTTGAAGCAATTTTGACCGAATAATGCACCGTGCGAATCACCGATTAATCCGGAAATTGGTTTCGCTTGTTTGAAAAGAATATTGGGTGTGGTGTGGCCAAAAATATCATCGCTGAAGCGTACTTCGGGAAACATGTTTCGGTTCAAGCCAAAGAGATCGATCAGTTCCTGGTCCCATTCCATGCTATGAATATTGAAGAGCATAGTGCGGGAGGCATTGGAATGGTCGGTAGCATGCACTTTCCCATCGGTGAGCTTCCACAATAACCAGCTGTCCATGGTTCCTAAAAGCAATTCTCCTTTCGCTGCAAGTTCCTTTAGTCCGGGCGTGTTTTTCATGATCCAGCTAAGTTTGCTGGCTGAAAAATAGGGATCGATAATTAATCCGGTTTTGCTTCGGATCATCTCTTCAAGACCTTTTCCCTTTAATTCCCGACACATTTCGGTTCCTCGCTGGCACTGCCAAACAGCAGCATTGGCAACCGGTTCTCCGGTTGTTTTATTCCAGATCATTGCCGTTTCGCGCTGGTTTGTAATCGCGATGCCGGCAATTTTTTCCTCACTTATGCTTTGTGTTTCGGTGACTTGGCGGACAGCCTGGCAGGTATTTCCAAAAATTTCAAGTGGATCATGTTCCACGAATCCGTTTTGCGGGTAATATTGTTTATGAGGGATCGTTATTCGGTTGATCAGCTTCCCGTTTCGGCTAAACAAGATCGCTTTAGTGCCTGAAGTACTTTGGTCAATTGCTAGAAGGTATGAGGCTGACTTTTCCATTGTTTTCGCTCAGTTTTTTGTTTGTTAAAATTTGCATTCATTTTCGAAAGCAAAAATAAACAAAAATAAACGAAAGCAAAAGAAAGTGCTTTATAACAATAAAATGAGCAATACAATTTAAGCTCAGTCCCGATTATGGGCTGATAACAAATCGAATTTAACGAACATGAAAAAAAACTAAGCGATTACAAGTTTGATGTCGTTCTTTTCGAAGAGAGTCAAGTCTTCGCGTTTGATTTTTGCGTCGGTTATGATGTAATCAATCAGTGAAAGTGCACCCAGACTGGCAAAGGAGCTTTTGCCGATTTTGCTGGAATCAGCGACAAGGTATACGGTGTTGGCAGATTCAATCATGCTCCGTTTTACGCAAATATCGCTGATGCTGGGGTAGGTGAGACCCGATTTTAAGGTGATACCGGCAGTTGCAAGGAAGAGTTTATCGACGTGCAGATCATTGAAGAAGTCGGCGGCTTTTTGACCTGTCAATGAAAGGGTTGGCGCTTTGAATTCACCGCCAGTCAATACAAGGTTGATCTCCGGATCTGCACCCAGAATCAATGCAATATTTAAAGAATTCGTAATTACAGTCAGGTTTTTATATCCGCTGATTAATTTGGCGATCTCAGTTGTTGTGGAACCGGAATCCAGAATGATTGTATCACCGTCGTTAATGTATTCGAGTGCCTTTTTCGCAATGGCTGCTTTCTCTGCTAGATTTTCCTGATTTTGCAGACTGATGTTTCTCACACTCATTCCAATGTTTTTCAGGTAGGCTCCTCCATGCTCGCGTTCTATAAAACCGTCTTTTTCAAGCTTTTCCAAATCCTGACGAATGGTCACTTCTGTTACTTTGAATATTTTGCTGAGCTGGAGAACCTTGGCGTGTCCGTCTTCACGAATCATTTCCAAAATCTTTTCACGACGTTGATTGGGGAGCATAGGCTTGAGTTTTTAAGTTCTTTAATCGATGCATTTCTTGTCCATGTATTCGAGCACGTGTTTGATGGTTATGAGTTTTATATTCAGCTTTTTAGATAGTTCTACGAGGTCTTCGTAGCGAGCCATCGAGCCATCGTCATTCATAACTTCAACCAAACTTCCTGCCGGTTGTAATCCAGCTAAGCGTGGCAGTAAAACCGCTACCTCGGTATGTCCTTGTCGGGCACGTAAGCCACCCGGATGAGCGATAATTGGGAAGATATGACCGGGGCGTCCTAGTTCTTCAGGATTTGTTGCCGGATTGGTTAAGGCCATGAAGGTTTTCGAACGATCGTGTGCCGAAATTCCGGTGGTACAACCCTGCCCGATGAGGTCGACCGAAACGGTAAAGTTGGTGCTATTGGATGATGTATTTTCTTCGACCATGCGTGGAAGCTTCAGTTCAAGGCAGCGTTCTTCGGTTAAAGCTGCGCAGATTAGGCCTCGACCCTGTTTTGCCATAAAATTAATGACTTCCGGTGTTGTCAACTCTGCTGCTGCAATAAAATCACCTTCATTCTCTCTGTCTTCGTCGTCTGTAACGATGATCACTTTCCCGGCTTTAATATCAAGAATTGCTTCTTCGATCGCCAGACACTGTGCTTCTGTCATATAAATAACTATCGAAAATTAGTTTTGAAACGCAAATATAGCAAAAGAAAGGAAAATTATTTCGGAAATATGGAATGCCGGGCTTTACCGATCGATATAAACACCAATTGTAATTATAACGGTAAAATTGTGTCGGTCGATTTCGGTTATGTCGCATAACTCTGATGTCAGGATTTCTTTTTGTATTCTGAAAATGGTTGGAATAGATACATCCAACTCGTTTGCTAATTTTTTTTAGAGAGAAGTGTTATTTATGCATAGATTCTTGTTCCACAAAAATGATGCTTTGCTTCTTCCGGCGCGAATCCAGTCGGATTGGAGCAGTGTTTTATAACATTTTTTCGCTTCCGCAAAGCTTTCCGCAAAGCTTTGCGGAAAATTGCGATAGGCGAGGTACTTGCTAAAAGTTTCAAATTCAATCAAATTTGTAGAACATAGGGAGGCTAAGATTGAATTTAATCGCTATTGTAAAGCACTTTTGATTCAAAATGATCCGCTGTTGATTGAGGCTTATGGGCAGTTTCATGCCAAAGGAAATACCTAGCCGGAGATTGGGCTGGGGATGAAGGATGTTGGCATCCTTAAATGTGGATATTTACCGGTTAGAAAACTGACTGTTTAGGAATGTGGATACGGTTCTTGATTTTCGATCACGAAGAGGCAATTGAGAACTTGGCAACTAAGCCGCAATATTGTGAATGGGACGCATTCTTTCAAAAAGTATTGAAAGATGAACTTTTGCCTGATGTTCAGTTGTCTTTCGTTTAGGCGCTTATGACTGTTATTTGCCCCGTTTGGCTCAGATTAAGTTCCGAAAGCAATGAGAGAATGGTCAGAAGCTCCGGGGAAGATTTTGAAAATACACGTAGAGTTTTAAACCCATTCTGATGGTCGGATTTGCTTTCGAACCAGAGAAAGTATTCGACATAGAATCATTTTGCTGTTTTCGTTTTACCTTTGGATACCTAACTATTTATTAAATAATTTCGAACCCAGTGCTAACCGTTTTATCCATGAATTATCAAAGAACAATTATTTTTCTTTTTATCCTGTTTTCATCATTCATTACCTTTTCGCAGGTTAAGGTTGACGGAATAACTTGTGAGTTGCTGGACAACCCGGTTGGCATAGAAACACGGCATCCTCGTTTGGGCTGGAAACTTGAAAGCGACCAGCGGAATGTTTTACAAACTGCTTTCCAAATTTTAGTTGCCTCGTCGCCAGATAAATTAAATGAGGATGCAGCCGATTTCTGGAATTCCGGGAAAGTCGCAAGTGGAAAGTCGCAATTAATAGCCTACGAAGGCGATCCGTTGAAAAGTGCAGATAACTGCTATTGGAAAGTAAAAGTTTGGACCAGCAAAGGCGAAAGCGACTGGAGCGAGACTGCGAAATGGAGTATGGGATTGCTGTATTATAAGGATTGGCGAGCCCGCTGGATTGGTTTCGACCGCTCGTTTCCATGGGATGATGACTCGTTTTATTCGCGCTTGTCGGCTCGCTATTTCCGCAAGGAATTTGAGTTGAATAAAGACGTTCAGGAAGCAAAAGCCTACATTATTGGTTTGGGGTTGTACGAATTGTCGCTGAATGGTGAAAAGGTTGGCGAGTCTGTTTTGGCGCCTACACCCACCGATTATCATCAGAATATCATGTACAATATCTACGATTTGACCAAGGAATTGAAAAAAGGTCAGAACGCACTTGGAGTCGTTGTGGGGAACGGTCGTTACTACACCATGCGTCAGCATTATAAAGGATATAAAATCAAGAATTTCGGCTTCCCTAAATTGCTTTTTCAACTGGAAATAAAATATACGGATGGAACGACTGAGTTTATCCTTTCAAACAACAGCTGGAAAGGAACTGCTGATGGCCCTGTTCGTTCGAATAACGAATACGACGGCGAAGAATATGATGCCCGCAAAGAATTACGGGGGTGGAATGCACCTGGTTTTGATGACGGGGATTGGTTGGAGCCCGAATACGTAGAACAACCTGACGGCAAATACGAAGCCCAACTAAACCCGAATATGAAAATATTGAAAAAAATTAAGCCGGTGTCGATCCGGGAGCAGAGTCCCGACAAATATATTCTTGATCTGGGCCAGAATATAGCTGGCTGGCTTCAGCTCAAAGTAAACGGAGCCGAAGGCGATACCATCACCATGCGCTTTGGTGAAATTCAGCAGGAAGACGGCGAGTTATTCACGACCAATTTGCGCGACGCTCAAGCCACTGCGAAATATATTTTAAAAGGCGAAGGCACAGAAACCTGGGAGCCCCGATTTGTGTATTTTGGGTTTCGTTATGTGGAGATTACCGGATGGCCCGGTAAACCAACTGTTGATGATTTTGTGGGCAAAGTGGTTTCGGACGATATGGCTATTCAAGGAACATTTACCACATCAAATCAGCTGATCAACCAAATCTATAAAAATGCTCACTGGGGAATTTTGAGCAATTACAAAGGAATGCCGGTCGATTGTCCGCAACGTAACGAGCGTCAACCTTGGTTGGGAGACCGCACTGTAGGTTGTTACGGCGAAAACTTTCTGTTCGACAATGCTGCTTTATACCGGAAGTGGATCGACGACATTGCCTATTCGCAAAAGTCTGATGGTGCAATTAGCGATGTAGCTCCAGCGTACTGGCGTTACTACAGCGATAATATGAGCTGGTGCGGCACCTTCTTGATGGTTGCTGACATGTTGTACCAACACACTGGCGATACTGAACCGATTGTGAAGCACTACGCGGCCATGAAGAAATGGCTGAACTACATGGAAGACCGTTACCTAGAAGGCGGAATTATGACCAAAGACAGTTACGGCGATTGGTGCGAACCACCGGCAACCATCGAAGAAGGTCGTGGTAAAAGTGCCGATCAGAAATACCCTAGTCAACAGATCTCAACAGCTTATTATTATCATTACATAGAATTGATGCAGCAGTTTGCCAAATTGAGTGGCAATGAGACCGATATCCCGGAATATCAGCAGCAGGCAGCAGTTGTGAAAGACGCATTTCAGCAAACTTTCTATAAGGCGGATCAAAAAGGCTACGGTGAGAATAAACTCACAGAGAATTTATTGGCTGTGGCTATGGGCTTGGTTCCTGAAAACAAGAAGGACGAACTGATGCAGACGATTGTGAAAACCATTGAAGTGACTAACAGCGGGCATTTAAGCACCGGGGTGATTGGTACGCAGTGGATTATGCGGACACTGACACAGAATGGTTACGCGGATCTGGCCTGGAAACTGGCGACGAATACAACATACCCAAGTTGGGGGTACATGGTTGAACAAGGTGCCACAACCATATGGGAATTGTGGAACGGCAACACCGCTGCACCTAAGATGAATTCGTACAACCATGTAATGATGCTTGGGGATTTACTGATCTGGTTTTATGAAGATTTGGCCGGAATAAAATCAAGCGAGAAACAGGTTGGTTTCAAGCAGATCGTTATGAAACCCGAATTAGTCGACGGACTTGATTTTGTGAATGCCTCTTACGAATCGCCATACGGAATCATTGCAAGCAACTGGACCAGGACGAAAAATAAATTTGAATGGAGTATATCGGTTCCGGCAAATACAACTGCACTGATTTCAATTCCGGCTAGATCGTTAAAAGATGTGAGGGAAGGGAATGAAATGATCGATGGTTCTTCAGACGCAAAAACTACCTGGATGGAAGATGAGCGGGTATTTCTGGAAGTAGGCTCGGGCAGTTATAAATTCAGTTCAAAACTGGAATGATAAATTTTTATTTAGCGGAAATCACGGCGATAGGCAGATGGTGTTTTTTTCATTAACTTCTTAAAGTAGTGATTGAAATTGGCCAGGTTGTTATAACCGCAATCGTAGCCAATTTCACTAATCGGTTTACTGGTTTCGGCCAGCAGTTTTACCGCATATCCGATTCTGATTTTAATCAGGTATTCCATGAAGGTTTGGTGGGTTTTTTTCTTGAAAAACCGACAAAATGAACCGGGAGCCATGTTTAGCAAGTCTGCTACTTGATTCAGTTTGATTTCCTCGTGAATGTGTTGGAAGACGTATTCGTAAATCTTATTGATTTGCTTAAAATCTTCATCGAAACCGGTGTTGATAGACGCAGTCTGCGCAATGAATTCCTGTTTTTCGCAACCCAAAAGCAAACTGAATATCTGCAACAGACCGATGTAACTGGCTAGTCCTTGCTGGTGCGTCAGATTCTTCAGTAGGTCTTTAATGATGGGAATTTCGGATCCACTAAAAAACAAACCTGAATCAGCTCTCCTCAGTAAATTAACGATGTCTTCCAGCTCAGGTTTGTTGAAAAAATCAGAAGTGATCAGGTTTTCATAGAAATGAATTACAATGCATTTAGGTGGGGCTTCCGCTTCCGTTTGAATAATTTCCCAGCAGTGGGGCAAGTTCGGGCCTAGCAAAACCAAATCATCCTTTTCAAAACTCGAAATGTTGTTTCCAACAATGCGTTTCCCAGATCCGGATAAAATGAAATTCAGCTCAAAATTTTTGTGCGAGTGAACCCTCGCGGTATTCTTTTTAAGCTCCATTTCGCGTGTGATAAACGAATGTTGACGTGGCACGTAAATCTTTTCGAAAATGTATTCCATTTGTTAAATATTAACAGGCAATGGGGTGAAATGCAAATATATGGAATTGAGTGGTTAAAATATCATGCATTTGGGTTAAGATCTGTGAAAGGAATTTATTTCGATTCACGTTTCTTTGTAAGCGTGCGGAAATGTAAGCGTGATTTTTCAAATTGAATGAATGACATACACGAAAGATAAAAACCATGAATGTGAAATCGAGTCTCGTGAGAGGGATATTTTTTTTATTACTACTAAGCGGCTGCAAAAATGAGAGAACATGGAGAGAAGGAATTTTAAAAGAAGAATTTGTATTTACTTTTCAGGGAGCTCCGTTCAGATCACCGCATGCGGCTACCATTGCCGAAACAGCTGATGGAACTTTGGTTTGCTCATGGTTTGGCGGAACTTACGAGGGTGAACCGGATTGCTGTATTTATGTGACTCGTTTTGTTGACGGGCAATGGACGGCTCCCGAGAATGTAGCGAATGGCATTTTAAATGATTCAACCCGAGTGCCGACCTGGAATCCGGTGCTTTTCCAGGTTCCAAACGGCGAACTTCAACTGTATTATAAAGTTGGTCCGCATCCGCGCGAATGGTGGGGGATGAAAATGACCTCCAACGATGGAGGAAAAACGTGGTCGGATCCTGAAAATTTGCCCGAAGGAATTATCGGGCCGATAAAAAATAAACCGGAACTGGTTAATGGGAAATTGATTTCACCGACCAGCAACGAAGAAGACGGGTGGCGTGTCTATTTCGAAATTTCGGATGATCTGGGTAAAACCTGGCGCAAAACCACGCCGGTGAATGATGGCCACGAAATTATAGCGATTCAACCCAGTATCCTGAAATATGCGGATGGTCGTTTGCAGGCTTTGTGCCGCAGTAAAAACAGGGCAGTTCTGCAAACCTGGTCAGATGATGACGGTGAAACCTGGTCGGAGATGACCAAAGTTGGTTTGCCACAGAACAACTCAGGTACCGATGCGGTTACGCTTGATGATTATACACAGGTGCTGGTATACAATCATGTGCTTCCTCCGGGAGATCATTTTAAAGGAGGTCGCACGCCATTAAACGTTGCCCTTAGTAAAGACGGTGAAAACTGGGGCGCTGCGATCGTGCTGGAAGACACACCCGATTCAAAATTTTCATACCCGGCAGTTATTCAAACAAGCGATGGTTTGGTACACATTCTTTATACCTGGAATCGTGTGAAAATTAAGCATGTGGTTGTTGATCCGTATAAGATGCTACAAACACCAATAATTGACGGGGAATGGCCTAAAATCGAAATAGAAGAACAATAAAAAAAGAGAATAGGCTGCACCCAGAGAAGACATTAGGGACGGCATTCTACAACAATTCTATAATTAATGCAGATGAAACCAAATTTTTCAACGCCACTGAAAGGGATTGTGCCACCGTTGGTAACACCTTTGATTGATAATGACACACTTGATGTTGTCGGCCTTGAGCGGCTGATTGAGCATATTATTGACGGAGGTGCTAATGCCTTGTTTCTGCTAGGAACAACGGGCGAATTTGCCAGTTTGAGCTATAAAATCAGAGAGGAGCTGGTGCTATTGAGTTGCCGTTTTGTAAAAGGACGGGTGCCAGTATTGGTTGGAATTTCGGATTCGGCCTTTACTGAAAGTTTAAATCTGGCTCATAAAGCAGCTAAATACGGAGCCGATGCAGTCGTAATTACGCCACCATATTATTTCTCGTCCGGCCAGCCGGAATTGCTGGAGTACCTGAAACGGATTATGAAGGACATACCTTTACCGCTTTTTATTTACAATATGCCTGTTCATACAAAAGTGATGTTTGCTCCTGAAACAGTGCGTGCCGCAGCCGAAATTCCCGGAATCATCGGGATGAAGGATAGCTCGGCAAATCTGGCATATTTTAACCAGGTTCAATATTTATTGAAAGATCGTCCTGATTTCACCTTTATGGTTGGTCCCGAGGAGATTACCGCTGAGTTTGTTTTGATGGGGGGACACGGAGGAGTGAATGGCGGTGCCAACATGTTCCCGAAATTATATGTCGATTTGTATAACGCGGCCGCTGCGCATGATATGCCCAAAGTATTGGAATTGCGCGGAAAAGTATTACAGATCAGCACTACAATCTATAATGTCGGTCGTTTTGGATCGAGCTACCTAAAAGGACTGAAATGTGCATTGTCGGTAATGGGAATATGCAGTGATTTTATGGCGGAACCTTTCCATCGCTTTAACGAACCAGAACGCAAATTGATAGAGGAAGCGTTGGATAAACTGGATTATAAGTCCCTTCTTTAAAGCTGCAAAACTAAGAAACTTCAAAAAAAATAAAACCCATACCCAAAACCTTCAATCCGAAACATATATGGGCGTTAATTCTCCTAAACGGGAACCGGATTATTTGAATGGAGTTCAACGCCTGCCGTCTGTTCGGCACGTGTTGCGAACGATCATGAAAAAAAGTCGCTGCCGCAGAATCAGAGTTGCGCTGGTTGAAGAAAAAACTAATGAAATAAAATCGAATGAGTAAGCTGGACGTCGCCATTTTTGTTGCCTATCTGCTGGGAATTGTTTTGTTTGGAAGTTCGTTCTACCGAAAGAACAAATCTGCTGAAGCATTCACAATAGGAAATCAAAGTATTCCAACCTGGGTAATTTCACTCTCTATTTTTGCCACTTTTGTCAGTAGTATCAGTTACCTGGCATTACCGGGGCAGGCGTATTTAACTAATTGGAATGCCTTTGCATTTAGCTTGTCCATCCCTTTTGCGTCGTACATGGCCGTTCGGTTTTTTGTGCCATTGTACCGATCGGTAAACAGTCCTTCGGCCTACACTTACCTGGAAAACCGCTTTGGACCATGGGCCAAAGTGTATGTTTCGGTCATGTACTTACTGACACAACTAATGCGGGCAGGTACCATTTTGTTTTTGTTGGCTCTCATGGTGAATACTTTATTGGATTGGGATATTGCAACCATCATCGTTGTCACCGGCTTCAGTGTGATGCTTTATTCACTTCTGGGAGGAATTCAGGCCGTCGTTTGGACCGATGCGATACAAGCAATAATTTTAATACTGGGTGCTGTCTTTTGTATCGGAACATTAGCGTTTTCTATGCCCGAAGGGGTGGGGCAGATTTTTGAAATAGCTGAGGCCAGTCATAAATTCAGCTTGGGCAGTTTCAGCACCGAAATGACAAGCTCAACGTTTTGGGTCGTTTTGATCTATGGGATTTTCATCAACCTGCAAAACTACGGGATCGATCAAAATTACATTCAACGTTATATGACTTCAGAGTCGGAAAACGAGGCAAAAAAATCAGCTTTGGTTGGTGGCTTGCTTTACGTGCCCGTTTCAGCTATGTTTCTGTTCATAGGAACGGCTCTTTTTGCTTTTTATAAGGCGAACAGTGGTTTGTTGCCGGAGGGTACGCAGGCCGATAAAGTTTTCCCCTGGTTTATCGCCAATCAACTGCCGGTTGGTTTTACCGGCTTTCTGATTGCCTCGGTATTCGCTGCCGGAATGAGTACCATTTCAACCAGTGTCAACAGTTCCGCAACCGTTATTCTGACTGACTTCTATAAGCTTTCTGCTGACAATCCGGCGAACGGGAAAAAGTCGATGCGAATTTTGTATGCCGCTTCCTTTTTGTTTAGTGTGTTGAGTATCGGAGTAGCCATTGCCATGATTAATGTTCAAAGTGCGTTGGACGCCTGGTGGAAACTGGCTTCGATATTTAGCGGTGGCATGTTGGGACTTTTTCTCTTGGGCTATTTGTCGAAGAAGGTAACCAGTAAAGCCGCTGTTTGGGGAGTAGTTGCCGGTGTATTGATTATTGGTTGGATGACCCTTTCTCCGATTTGGTTCCCGGGGTGGGGGCTTGCGGAATACGCCAGTCCGTTCCATAGCTATTTGTCGATCGTGTTTGGCACAGTGGCCATTTTCATTACAGGTTTTATTTGCGGCAGTTTCATCTTTCATTTTCAAAAGCATATTACTAAATACCTTTAATCGTATTTCTTCTAAATAGGAGTTTTATCTGGCGATATCCAAATTTTTCTACGAGTCAAGTTTCAGCGCAGTTACAAGTAATTACAGTTGTGCAGGTATTTTCATGAATTGCCGGAGATGTTTTTACCGCGGAACGCCGAATGTTGTCAACTCCATTTTTTAAGGGGATTTGAAAGATTTCCGTCCAGACATACTCAGGTGGGCGTTACATGAAGTATTGCCTTTCAGACTAATCAGGCCACTAGTATCCCTGATGATCTATGATTATCCCAATCCTGGCCTATGCCCCGAAAATTAAGTCAGCAGAAAACGTATGGCAATGGATGAAAGACAAATTAGCTATGAAATTTTTCGAGTCAATCGTAGCATTACAGAATAGGACCACACCAATAATGCACAAGCTCAACCCGATATCTGGGAAAAGCAATATTCGGTTAAGAATCTTCATAAAAACCTATATTGGGTAACTTCGACTGTAAAATGGCAGAACTAGCATAAGAGGTGCCTGTTAGGCATTGATTATAATCTGAGTTCCATTTTGTGTCATACTCCGAGTGAAAATCTGTTGTTGCGTTTCACTTGCCCAAATACTGGTTTAGGTTCGAAGGGCTGCATACTCCGGTAATTAAGTCCAAACTCGCATGTTAGCTTTTCCGGGCAATTTGCCAAACCCGGTTTAGGCTATGGTTGTCTTTAGTGGTTCGATTTCACTAGTACCTACGACATTTCTCCAGCAGATGGAAGCCCTTTTAGTTTTGTACGCAGGATATGCTCACCTGATTTTGAAGTTCAGCGTATCTTTAATTTTTTCTTTCCCTAATATGCCAGAGTTTTTCCCGTCGGACAAATTAGAAAAGCTGCCAGTAAGTGGTATGAATTTCCACTTTCAACCAAAAAGTATTTACGCCTCATCAGTGTGGAATTCTGTTTGGCTTTCAGTTGGGGTTAGGTGTATTGGCAGATCGACGTTACTTCTCCGATATTTTATTCATTTTCGTCAATAGGACACCAGACCGTTTTTTTTTTTTGCATGACTAACATATACGAGTCCAGTTGTTTCATCTCCAATACTATAGTGATTCATAACGCGATTGATTTTTTTAACGAAAGTGTATCGAAAATCATGAAGCAGCCAGTTTATTTGGCATTTTGAGAATCCTGTCCCGCATTTTGATACGCAATAACAAGTCAATCAAACCGTCTTCATGTAGATTTGTACTGAATATAAAATCGAAAAATGAAAACACGGATACCAATTTTGATCTTAGTCGTTTTTTTGAGTTGCAACTCGAAAAAAGATGAA
Organism: Mangrovibacterium sp.; assembly: GCF_041596335.1. GTDB lineage: Bacteria > Bacteroidota > Bacteroidia > Bacteroidales > Prolixibacteraceae > Mangrovibacterium. The sequence continues at coordinate 160,921 of NZ_JBFHIT010000003.1, forward strand.
AAAAAAACTGAGTCAGGGCAACAAAAGCTATGGTCTGTTCAATTTGCAGAAACAGTAATGCATGAAGCAGATAGTTTGATATACTTCCAGCGAGAAGAGCCCAAATATGAATATGATTATGCATTTCTTGGAGATGCTATATTTGAACTTCGTGACATAGATCCGAAATTCGGAGAATATCTGAAAACCTACATAGACTTTTTCCTCCAGGAGAATGGTGAAATAGGCGGGTACAAATTATCGGACTATAATATCGATCGTGTCCGTCCGGGGAATAGTATGATTTCGCTTTACAAACAATATGGAGATGAAAAATACAGAGTCGGAATTGAAACACTAGTCAAACAAATGGAAACACAACCTCGGACTAAATCCGGTGGATTTTGGCACAAAAAAATTTATCCATCCCAAATGTGGTTGGATGGCTTATACATGGCCTCTCCGTTTTTGGCTCGATATGCCAAAGAATTCAACCAGCCAAAATGGTTTGATGAGGTAACGTTCCAACTGAAAGAAGTATATAAAAATACCGTGGATGAAAAAACCGGATTGGTTTATCACGCATGGGATGAAAGTCGGGAACAGCGATGGAGTAATTCCGAAACCGGGCAATCGAAACATTTCTGGAGCCGTGGAACAGGTTGGTACATGATGGCTTTAGTCGATGTTTTGGAATATCTCCCCGAAGATCATCCGGAACGTGGAGATTTAATTTCAATATTGAACCACTTAAGTGAAGCTTTGCTAAAGGTCAGAGACGCAGAAACCGGATTGTGGTACCAGGTGCTCGACAAGGCTGGTGAGGAACGTAATTACCTGGAAGCTTCCGGTTCGGCCATGTTTATTTATGCTTTTGCCAAAGGAGTAAATACTAATTGGTTAGATGATAAATACCTAATCGTTGCCAACGAAGGTTTTGAAAGTTTGGTTAATAACCTGGTGGTAAAAGACGAAGATGGATTTGTAGTGCTTAAAAATACATGTGGCGCTTGCGGATTGGGTGGAGATCCGTATCGGGAAGCAGACTACAATTATTATGTTACCGAAGAAATCGTTGACAATGATCAAAAAGGAGTTGCACCTGTTATTCTGGCTGCCATTGAGTTAAATAAATAAACGGATTTATGCGAAGACTAATTCTATACATAGCATGCCTGGCATTTGTTGCTATGGCTTGTCAATCTAAAAAAACAAAAAGAAACGAACCAGCACCGGAAAATCACAGAACCCAGGCTTACTTGGGAATTAAAGAAGGTGGCGAATGGAAGTGGGTTACCAAAAGTAATGGCAACGAACAGTGGGAGTATCAAGGTGGTGTATTTAAGTCTGTAAGTAGTTTGCATGTGAGTGAGAAACATACAGACCATTCGTTTGATATTCAGTTTGAAGGCCCCGGTTGGGAATCAGATAAAGTAGGTTATCGTTTATACCTTGACTGGAGAAATGCCATCGATATTTTTGGAAAGAAAACTGGTACATTGGTACTTCACCAAGTAGGGTTGGATGGATTTGATTCCTATCATGACGTTTCCGACTGGGGGGTTGACGTTCTAAAAGTTGGGGCATCATTGGGTATGGGCTCTATCGCTTTTTGGGATGGTAAACAAGCGATCCGGGTGGAGAAAACAGACAGTCTGAATTGCACAACTGAAAATGAACTGAAAAAATCAAACGTGACAGTTACTTACCACGGATGGCAAATCAACAACACAAAAACGATTTTACAGTCAAGCTTTGAAATCGAGGAAGGGAGTTACCTTACCCAATGCGACCACCAGTTTACTGAAGTTTTGCCGAATCTGGCTACCGGCCTCGTGAAACACAAAGGGACTGAAGTTCAGCTGTTCAACGATTTGAAAGAAGGGTGGAGCTGCCTGGCAACATTCGGGGTGCAAACCCTGCAAAATGATAAAATGGGGATGTGCGTCTTTTTCAGGGACGATCAAATCATCGAACTTACTGAAGATGAACATAGTCATGTCATTGTACTTGAGCCCGAAAACAATGAATTGACCTATTATTTTGGCGCTGCGTGGGAACGGGATGCTTCCGCTGTCTCAACCATGGAAGAATTTAAATCCTTACTTAGCGAACAGGCAAAATACATTCGATGAAAACATTAATCATTTTTCTATTTTTCGTGCCTTTCTTGGGGTTTTCCCAGGAAAGGGCCATTGATTTTCCAAAAGATACCACGTTCAACGTAAAAAGTGCAGCAAGAAAAATAGCCAGCGATTTTCCGCAAGCTGTTCCGGTTGGTGAGTATAAAATTTCAGCAGTTAAAGAAAAAAGAGAACTGGTATATCATTCTTTTGGAGAGAGAAAATTACACCTCGATATTTTTTATCCTGAAATAAAAAAAAGGGAAACGGTACCGGGTGTGTTATTAATTCATGGAGGAGGATGGGCATCAGGCTCGAAATCACATTTAATCCCCATGGCTCAAAAGCTGGCCGAAAATGGGTATGTTGCTGCATCGGTGGAGTATCGGTTATCCCCCGAAGCCAGATACCCTGCTGGTATTATCGATCTTAAAACGGCGATTAAATGGCTAAAAATAAACGCCACTGAATTTGGCATTGACACAAGCAGGATCGTCACGTTGGGTACCTCTGCAGGTGCGACACTGGCTTCATTACTGGGAACAACGGCCGGGTGTTCACTGTTCCCGTCACATGCTGTTGCGATGCCAGTCAGCGATGCAGTGCATGCCATTGTCAATATTGATGGAGCACTTGACTTTACGAACGACGCCGAAAGCGGGAAAGACGAAGATCCGGCCAGGCCATCAGCTGGGGCTCGTTGGTTTGGATATACATACAAGCAAAAACCAGAACTGTGGGTTGAAGCATCGCCTGTAAACTACGTATGCAAAAATACGCCACCAACTATTTTTATAAACAGCTCCCTGCCACGTTTTCACGTTGGGAGAGATCAGTATATTGAAGTTCTGAATGCAAACAACATTTATAACGAAGTACATACTATTGCGGAAACGCCGCATCCATTTTGGCTATTTCAACCATGGTTTGATGAAACTGTGCCCCTGATCGTCGACTTTCTGGATCAGGTTTTTAAAGAATAATCAAAGCGCTTCATCTGTTTAATCGTCTTGAAAAGTGTTTGCCCAGTCTCCAAGAATTTTTTGAACAGCGTATTTTTTTGCTTGTTTTTTGCTCAACTGAAATGACCAGTTTACCCTGTTTTTAAGATTTGCACCAGTTCCGGTATTCATATATTCACCGTAATAAGTAGTTGAAAGATTGTCTTTGTTGCTCCACTCCTTCCACCCCTCGGGTACAATGTGATCCCCGAGTTCACAACGAATGAAAACTGTTTTGGCGTAAGGGCGCCACGGTCGCCCGAGATAAACTTCTGATACATTTTCGCTTGCATGCAGCCAGCATTTCAAAAACACAAAACCAAATTCCTTCCCTTTTGGAGTGCTGGCTGCTGTTGTAAATGAGTTAGCTTTACTGATGATGCTACATTCGTAGAAAACAACTGTTGCTGAACCAAAAATAAAGTCGGTAGTGCCTTCAATAGTACAATTCTGGAATAGTTGGTTGCTGTTCTCACCTGACAGATAGGCTGTGTCCTGATTTCCTGACAGTATACAATTTTTAAACACACACCGGTTTCCTTCAACATGCAATGCAACAGCCTGACCAACGGGCCCTGCAGTGTTTTTTATAGTAAGGTTTTTAGCAAAAAAATCATCAGCTTCAATTTTAAGGGTATAAGTAAAAAAAGTACTGTTCCTGCCTCGACCGATTTTATCGAAATAGTCATCCCAGATTACGATGGTTTTTTCAACGTTTTCACCAACTAGCGACAACAAAGTATTCCAGGATGGAACCAGTACCTTTTCCCTGTAAATGCCATTTTTTATGAAGATTGAAATTCGTTTGTCGGGAAAAGCCTTAGTGGCATCAATAGCATCCTGAATGTGTGTGAAATCCCCACTTCCATCTTGAGAAACAATCAGGTTATACTTCGTGTCATTCTCAGCTTTTCCTAATAGATTCGATAATAAAAAGAGAAAAAGTAAAGCTAACTTAGTCATTTGAACGTGAATTATTTTTTTTAAGAATTTACTTGGTTTTCTGAATTCCAACCAGCAACGATGTGCCTTTGAAACCTGCAACATTCAATCCACTATTTTCGTTTTTTAAAGTGCGATCCACTATAAGTGGCTGGTATGCGCCCAAAAAGTCTGGCTGTTATGATCCTCGCGGGGTGTACATAGATCACTTTCCCACCTCGTTCGCCAGCAACATATTTACCGTGTCCTTCAGCTCCGGGGAAGGGCACGGTAATTTTTCAGTGTAGAGCATATTTTTTTGACTGAATAAGCTGACACGAATACCAGTTGAACGAATAGTGAAACCAAAATCATGTTTAAGAATAGCTTCATTTTTTACTATTCAGCTGTTTTCTTTTCGATAATTCAGGTATAGTTTCAGTTATGGCTTCGATTGCCAGTTGCGCAACTATATTGGCTCCATCAAAAGATAAATGCGTGTCATCTTTTCGGCCTTCAGGGAAATGTTCATTTGGCTCAGTCCATAGATACACATTTTTTGATTCCGTGTCGCCCAGTCGATTTACGAAAGCTTCGGTCAAAGTCTGTAAGTCGATCAGCGGGACATTTAACTCGGCGGCAACTTTCCTGGTCGCTATGGGATAATCCCCATGAGTATCAGTTAGTTTTCCATCCTCTCCAAATTTTCTTCTAACGATTGATGTAAAAAGAACAGGATAGGCTCCCTTGTCCCTGGTTTCCTGAATGAATTTAATTAAGTTTTCAGAATATGTCTCAAAGGGTAACGTGTGTCGCGTTGTATCTTGAGCCTTTTGATCATTATGGCCAAATTGAATAAAGACAAAATCACCTTTTTGCAGACTATCCAATACATGCGTCCATCTGCCTTCATCGATAAAACTTTTGCTACTCCGACCATTCATCGCATGGTTTTTTATGGTCACGGTTTCATTAAAATAGTTTCCGGCCACCTGACACCACCCTGTTTCGGGATACACTTCAGCTTTTTTATTTGCCATGGTTGAATCGCCAATGGTGAATATAGTGATGTGTTTTTCACTTTTGCAAGTAACAAAAACAGCGAAGAACCACACGATTATGATAATAATTCGGTGCATCTTATAAGTAATTTGATTTAAAATTTCACTGAATCCTTTAAAACCTCATTTCCGATTCTGGTAAATCGCTCTAACTCATTGATCGGCGATAAAATGGATATATTCTCAGATTCAGCACCTTCAATTAAAATTGCTTCCGGTGAGTTAAAGTTGTAATCAATATCTTCAACTTCGACATTCTTGCAGTTGAATAACTTCAAAGCCCTATTATCGTCGGTTGTTAAACTAATATTGCTGATCTTTAATCCATTCACGTCAAAAGCAGTGAGGCCGCTTTTTGCTTCAAGAATCATGTTTTCCAACTCAACACTCTCAAGGTTCATCTCAGGCAAACCCTGCAGGAAAATAGCCTGTTGTGCACCTTTTAGGGTTATGCCAGATATTTTTATTTTTTTGAATTGAGGTGTTTTTTCATCAATCGGGAACAATTCGGTTGAACCTTTCATTTGTCCTTCTTCAAGCGCTTCAGAAACAGAAAGTCCGCCATAGTACATGTTGAACGAAATGCCAATTGTTGGTATGTCCATCATTTTAATATCGGAGACAAAGACATTTTCGACGACACCACCCCTGCCACGTGTACTTTTAAAACGTAAACCAACATCGGTTCCAATAAACGTACAATTGGAAACATGCATATTTTTAACACCACCTGACATCTCGCTACCAACAACTACACCTCCATGGCCGTGGTATACCACATTGTTTTTGATAATGATGTTTTCACAGGGGATGCCTCTGCGTCGGCCATCTTCATCTTTCCCCGATTTAACGCATATTGCATCATCGCCAACATCGAAATTGCAGTTTTCAACGAGGACATTTTTACATGACTCGATGTCAAGTCCATCACCATTTTGAGAGTACCAGGGATTGCGAACGGTGATGTTTTTGATGGTCAGGTGTTCAACCACTAGCGGATGTATACACCATGCGGGGGAATTTTGAAAACCCGGTCCGTCAAACAATACTCTTTTACTGTTTTGAATACTGACCATGACAGGACGCAAAAAATCACGGATGGCCTCAAAGTCTTCCTTTGTATTTAGATCATTTCTTACGTTCAAACTCCCTGTTCCAGCCATCCCTTTTCTATATTGTTCTGATGGGTACCATTCATCTCCGTTTTCACTAACAATCCCTCCTGAGGCGACCAATTTTTTCCATTGGCTAGCATTGAGCTTACTACGTTTAACAAATCGCCATGAATCTCCGGAGCCGTCCCAGATACCCATCCCAGTAAATGCGATGTTTTCAACATTTTTGCCATATATCGGCGAAATGCATCGCCAGGTATCCAAGCCTTCAAAACTAGTTTCGATAATCGGATACAGATCTTTGTCCGTGGAAAATACAATTAAAGCACCTGATTCAGCATGTAGTTCGAGGTTACTCTTTAGTATGATTGGTCCTGTTAGCCAAATTCCGGGTGGTATCACCACTTTACCTCCACCTTTGCTTGAAACAGCACTTATTGCATCGGCAAAGGCTTGTGTGTTCAAAATATGCCCCCCGCTTTTTGCTCCAAAGTCTTTGATGGATACAGTATAATCAGGAATTGCAGGTTCCTGAATATCCGGCATTTCAAATTCGAGTTTGTTTTCCGGGGCGTATTGAATAGGAACTTTTTTAGAACTTTGGTTAGCATATCCTGTTGATACAACAGAGGATAACACAAATATTTTAATGAATGATCTGACTTTCATATAATTATTATTTTAGGTTTTGAAATAGTCTTACATCTGTTGCCCAGTTTCCCAGAATATTTTCTACCGTGTAACTTTGAGCTTGTTCTTTGTTTAGTTGATATGACCAGGTTACTCGCTGGTTCTCTATTGCCCCTTCTCCATAATTATCAAACTCGGCAAAAAAGGCAGTCTTTTCTTTTTGAGGATCATTCCAATTATGCCAACCTTCCGGCTTTATGTGCTTGCCAAGTTGACATCTAATAAATACCGATTTACCGTAAGGTCTCCAAGGCCTGCCCAAGTAAAATGTATTTTCCGAGGCATTCCCTGTAATTTTGCAATTCAGGAAAACAAAACCATAGTCGGTATATTGCTCGGTTGAAGGAGCTGTTATATAACCATGCTCTTTACAATAAATAAGGCAATCATCAAAAACTACAGTTGACCAACCAAAAATGAAATCAACGGTTCCTTCGATGTAGCAGTTTCTGTAATATTGTCGACTTTTTTTCCCGGACGGGTAAAGTGTATCCTGGCAGCCAATGAAACGGCAATTGTTGAATGCAACACGATCGCCGTCAATACGAACAGCAACCGCTTGTCCAACCGGGCCTGCAGAATTTTCGAAAGTGATGTTTTCGGCTGTAAAGCTTTCTCCAAAAATAAAAAAGGACGATGAGCCGGTTGTGCCGATTTCTTCACCAAATCGGTTTTTCTTTGACGCAAAATCATCATAGGTCAATATCGTCCTGTCTCTTTCTTCGCCCAGAAAATAAACGTTGGTTTTACTGGATGCTAACACCAGTTTCTCTTTATAAATTCCTGCTTTGATATAGATAAGTGTCCTGTTTTTTCTGAAATCGGGGGTGGCATCGATTGCTTCCTGGACCGTTGTAAAATCACCGCTACCGTCTTGGGCTACCACAAAATCGAAGTCACTTGCGAAAGAAACCCCACCTACGATAAAAAAAAACAATATACAAAATGCTTGTTTCATCTTTCAATACTTTTTTGAGTTGCCAACTCCAACAGTCCTTCATAAACCAATTTTGAGACCACATCAGCACCTTCCGGCTGAAAATGGGTGTTGTCAGTTTCACCTTCCGGATAAGCCGGGTATTTTCCGGGGGAAAGGTTCATGAAATAATGATCTGATACATAGTCACGCCCTTTATCCGTAAAATAATCAATTGATCGTCGGTTTAAATCAATAAATAAAGTTTGAGTTTCTTCTGCAATTTCGATCACACACTCGGGGTAATTGCCATGTACATTTTTAAGCTCATGGTCTTCCCAAGGATAGTTGCGGGCAACAGGTGTAATCAGTATGGGGACGGCCTGCTTTTGCTTGGTTTGATGAATGAACAAGCGTAAAAACTCCTTGTATCCTTCTTCGTTTACATATCGTTCTGTTTTGTTTTCAGCAGCATCGTTATGTCCAAATTGCATCAAAACAAAATCGCCTTTCTGCAAGCCTTCATATACCTGACGCCATCGACCTTCTTGAAAAAAAGTACGCGTACTTCTCCCACCTCTGGCATGGTTTTCCACGATTATACTGTCCGCGTTAATTAGCGACTGAATCTTTTGCAAGGATTGACCTGACATGTATGGTTGGAACACTTGTCCCCATCCGGTAACCGGATACCGGTCGGTTTCGTAGTTGTCGTATTTTGTATAATCAGCCACAGTTGAATCACCAATCAGCCAGACTTTGGCGATATTCTTCGCTGTTTCCTGTTCTTGTTTTGAGCCTCCACATCCGGCAATTGAAAACATCATGAAAGCAAAAAGGTATTTTTTTATTTTGTTCATTCTTAAAAATTTCAGAAGTTGATTTGTAAAGCTCGAGGAACAACCATCTATTCGTTTAGGGGTGAGGCGGAAGCTTCCTTTAAAAGCTATTTCACCTCATTTGTTTTTTCGATCCTAAACCAATCAATATCTACCGTGCCCGAGTCGTTTGTTATTTCTTCGCCAAGAGCAAAATACCCTATTTTAGAGCCGATCCAGCGTCCTGGCTTTGCCTTCAAATCATCTCCAACTGGTTCGAAATGTTTACCATCTTCACTATAACTAAAGCTACAAATTGCACCTTTGTCAACCTGTATACGGAAAAAGACTTCATTTCCATTAAAAGTTTCCGAATGAAGCTCTTCTTCCTGACCACCGGTGCGGGCATTTTCACACTTAACGACTCTGATAATCAGCCTATCTTCTTTTTGCTTTAATGAAATGTATTGATAATCTTCACCCATCACCACAAAGCCGACTTCTTCATTTTCTGTTCGAGGAGTAAACCTCAGTTTTGTAGTGGCACTAAACTCTTCGGCCGGAAATTTTTGCATCAGAAGGTTGGGAACCATCCAAAGGCCATGATTAGTTGCTGGACGAACAACACAGTTCAATCTAAAAAAACCGAGATTGCCTGAAGGGAAACCATACGAGTAATGTGGATTGGCATGCCATTGCCACTGAAGCCCCATAGAACTTCCATTAAATTCATCGCTTACCGGAGGTGCAGCTATGGGGTATATTTTTCCTACATTTGGTTTTTTGCAAACAAGAACAGGCTGCCCAACTCCATCACGATCTTCATCAATTCCAATAACTGGCCAATCATCTGTCCATGTCATCGGATTCAGATGAACAATTCGACCATAAGCTTCCTTGTCCTGAAAATGGATAAACCAGTGTTCTCCGGTTTTTGTATCAACCCAAGCTCCCTGATGGGGCCCGTTGATATCCGTTTTGCCTTGTGTCATTACTGTCCTAACTTCGTAAGGGCCAAACACATTTTTTGAACGCAGCACAATTTGCCATCCGGTAGAGACACCACCTGCAGGGGCAAAAATGTAATAATACCCATTAGCTTTGTATAATTTCGGGCCTTCAACAGTTGGGTGTTCATCGTGGCCGTCAAAAACGATTACTTCGCTGCCAACAACGGATGCTCCATCGGTGGTCATTTCCTGCACCATGACAACACTTTTAACACGTGCTCGGCTGCCAGCAAAAGCAAATGTCAGATAAGCCCTGCCATCATCATCCCAAAGCGGAGATGGATCAATCAACCCTTTGCCACCTTTAACCAAAACCGGAGTAGACCAGGGGCCCTCAGGAATTGCGGCTTTGGTAAAGTAGATTCCAAAATCCGGATCCGGGTAGTAAATGTAAAACTCATCGTTATGGTAACGAATACTGGGAGCCCATACACCGTTTCCATGCTGAGGAATGTTAAAAACATCATCTGGAATCTGTTTCTCCAGCGCATAGCCAATGAGATTCCAGTTGACCAAATCTTTTGAATGAAGGATAGGTAGTCCTGGCACACAATTAAAAGAAGATGAAGTCATGTAGTAGTCCTCTCCAACACGCACAACGTCAGGATCGGAATAGTCAGCGTGAAGGATTGGATTTGTGTATGTTCCATCACCATTGTCAGCGGTCCAAGCATTTGAAACGTCGGTTTGACTATAAACAACAATTGATTGTAGTATTCCAGCCAAAATGATAAGGGTCGCTAGTGTTTTTTTCTTATTCATAGCTTTTTTGATTAACTAATGAGTTAATGTAAACCTCGATATTTGTGTAATTTCTATCTATGTTTTTTGCATTGTTATCTGCAGTCTGAAAATCTGAATTGTTTTGTTCTTCCCATTGGTCAGGCATTCCATCGTTATCGGAATCAGGAAGTGGAGTTTTGGATTTGAGCTCCGGCCAGCCACCGACATCATTTTGTGAGTCAATGATACCATTTCGACCACCACGATAACTTTTCCCAAATGTTTCTCTGCCGGATTTCAGTTCTGCAACAATGCGTTTGTCTACAGCATCGCGATATAAATTTGCTCCAACATACCGTACTATTTTGCGGTAAGCAGCTTCTGCTTTATCGGTTTTAATAGCAGTTTGAATGATTGGTTTGCTAAGTTTTGACCTGCTTTTAATATTTTCCGTAATTGCTTCTCCCTGCACCCCTTCTTCCCAATTATTATTGGAAACAGCAGGAAACCCTACAACAACATTACCGTCAATGTAAAACCAGCCTGCACCCAGAACATCCGGATTACGACTTTCATCGAAGAAACTCTGGGTGAGGTCTAAAATTCGGTTTCGAATACTTTTTTTTGTGGCCGGTCCGGCTTTGAAGTAATTGTTTACAATGTTGTAATGGCCTTCTTCTCCTCCATAAATACTGTTATCTCCCCAATTGTAAATTACGTTGTTCCGGATATCAGCTTTTTCTTTTTCAGGATTGTTGGTGTACCTCGAACCATGTAACCTCGGATTCCTGCTTGTGTGGTCGGTTATGAGATTGTGATGGAAACTTGCATTTAGTCCGCCCCAGATACCTCCATAACCATGTTCGCCTTTATGGTGAGTTGATTTGTAAAAACTTTCACTGATTATACACCATTGCATCGTAAAGTTTTCATTATCATAGAATGAAGCTACTTCGTCGTTTGACCAACTAAAACTACAATGGTCAATGATAACATTTTTAGTACGTATTCCAGTAATAGCATCTTGTTCATCTTTTACGGTGTCACCTGGTCGAATCCGTATGTATCTAATAATTATATTGTCTGCATCGATTCTGAGTCCATAATTTTTTAAGCAAATACCGTCTCCGGGAGCAGTTTGTCCGGCTATCGTCAGGGCGCCGTTTTTAATGTGTATTGGTTTTTGTAGCTCAATGGTTCCGGAAACACGAAAGATGATGGTTCTTGCACCTTCTGCTTCAATAGCTTTCCGGAAGCTGCCATAGCCATGATCGTTGAGGTTATCGACAAACAAAACTACACCACTACGACCGCCACTAGTGTATTTTCCACCTCCTTCAGCTCCTGGAAAAGCGATTATTTGTTGCGCCGAAGCCACACAAGAAAAAGAAATCAGTATTATAACGACAGCATACTTCATTTGATTTGAATTTGTATTATTGAATTCACCATATTATTTTTAATAGAAAAATGAGAAGGAGAACGATGTGCAGTATCAAGAGAGGAGATTGATGTTACCATAATCAATCTCGACTCTCTAAAGTTTTAGTAGACTCCTTTCATTAGCGATGATATTCTTTCAAGATTTAAAATTAAGGAACGATTAACGAATGTGACATACAGGCTTTCCCAAAATCAACTGCAAGTATTCCCCGATGAGGGGAAATATTCCCCAATAGCGGGATTTCTGTACACAAACACCCATGTAGGCAGCCTGTGCATAGAAGTTTGGTGTTTATAGCTTGGGATTTATAAATAAGCAAAAAAAATTATCTTTCTTGTTTTTTCGCAAGATAGTCGGTAGCACTCATGCCATATTCCCGTTTGAAACACTTTCGGAAATGTGATAAATCTTTAAACCCGACCTCGTAAGCAATTTCTGAAATATTCAATGTTTGCTGGTCTAGGAGTTGGATCGCCCTTTTTAAACGGATATGCCGGATAAATTCTTTAACAGTCATATCCGTAAGGGCATGAAGTTTCCGATAAAGCTGCATCCGACTGACCCCGACCTTTTGAGCGAAATTTTCTATATCCATTTCACTGTCAGAGATATTTGCCTCAACCACATCGACAACTCTTTTCAAAAATTTCTCGTCGGGAGACGCAATAACAACATTAGTTGGCTCCAGTACCATTGTTGATGTATATTTTTCTTTTAAGGAATCACGTATTGATATGGTATTTTCTACTTTTGCCTGTAATATCGATAGGTCAAAAGGTTTTGTGATGTAGTCATCGGCGCCTTTTGTTAAACCTCTTAATTCATGTTCTTTTGAGTGCATTGCAGTCAATAACAATACCGGGATATGAGAAGTACGTTCATCGTTTTTTAGTCGTTTACAGAATTCATAGCCGTCCATGCCCGGCATAATGACATCACTTATAATGATATCCGGTATGACTTCTAATGCTAATTTCCATCCTTCTTCTCCATTTGCAGCTTGGAATATTTTATAAATCCTGTTAAAATGCGAAAAGATAAACTGCCGGACATCGGCATTGTCGTCAACTATTAGCATTATCTTGGAATTGATGTCAGTATCTGAATCGGAAGATATCATTGGTTGCATAATCGGAGCGACTTTTAACGATTCATGGTCTTCAACAAAAGGTTCCGAATTATCATCCAGACCTCCGATATAAGGGATTCTGATTGTAAATTTTGTTCCCTTGCCTTCTTTGCTCGTAACAAAAATGTTTCCTTTATGAAGTTTTACAAGGTCTTTAACCAGTGCCAACCCAATCCCTGTCCCTGAACTTTTGTCTTTTTCTTCGGACTGGAAGAACCGTGAAAACACGCGATTAATATTTTCACTTGATATTCCTTTGCCTGTATCTTTAATCGTAATTTCAATAAATTGTCTTTCAGATGATTCGGCATTGAAATCTTCATCATTAGAATCGAAAACCAACGAAAGGTTAACAGCAATAATACCGTTAACCTCCGTAAATTTAAATGCGTTTGAAAGCAAATTGTTGAGTATCCTTTCAATTTTGTCAGGATCAAAGGAAACAAACAAACGTTTTTTTAGTGTATTGAATGAAAGTTTGATATCCTTTTCAATAGCATAATCATTAAAAGAACCAACAATATTGCGAATATAGGCTACTATATCTGCTTGTGTGAGATTGAGTGTCAGATTTCCCGTTTGTAGTTTTCTAAAATCGAGGAGTTGGCTGATTAATTTGTCCAAGTTTTGTGCATTCCTCTGAATCAACTTAAGATTAGCTTTTGTCTCGGAATCAGTCGATTCTGATTGAAGCAATTTATTAAGCGGCCCTAAAATAAGCGTGAGAGGAGTGCGAAGATCATGTGAGACATTTGTGAAAAATTTGAGCTTCATCATATCGACCTCATGCAGTTTTCTCGCATTAGCTCGTTCGATTACCAGTTGACTTTTAATTTTTTCACGATTAACAAAAAACTTTATGATTGCGTAAATCAAGAACATTACAACCAAAATGAGGGCAACAGAGAACCAAGTGGTTTTCCAAAAAGGTGGCAAGATTGTTATTGCAAGCTCAAGCTGGTTATCGTCTTGTTGACTACCGTCAACGATCCTCTTTACCAGAAGTGTATAATTTCCGGGATCTAGGTTTGTGTAGGTTAAAGTTCGGCTTCTGCTCGGTTCAGTCCAGTCATTATTAAAACCTACCAATTTGTACGAATAGAGATTATTCTCGCTATTTACATAATTTAGGGCTGCAAATTCAAGGGTGAAAACATTTTGTAAATAGTCAAATATTAGATGATCTGTTTCAGAGATACTTTTTTTAAGGATGGCTTTCTTACCATCTCCAATGGGTACCGATTTATTAAAAACCTTTAAGTCTGTAAACACTAGGGGCACATTAATATCAATTTCTCCAATTTCATCGGGATTGAACGAGATAAAACCTGAGAATGTGCCAAAAAGCAATTCGCCGGAATCGGCTTTTAAGGCTGCTCCATAACAAAACTGATTGTTGCTAAGTCCATCTCTACTTGTGAAATTTTGAAATAAACCACGTGTTGGATTAAACTTTGAAAGCCCGTTTGAAGTGCTTATCCAAAGGTTTTTCGCATTATCTTCCAAGATACATAGCGCCTGATTATTAGCCAGCCCATGTTTTTCATTGTAATATTTCAGCGCTCCTTTCTCTTCCGAATACTGTGCAATACCTTTGTCGTTTGTCGCAATCCATATTCTGTTCTCTGAATCTACAAACATTGATCTGCTATGTTCAAACCAACGATTTACGACTTTGTCGTCAAGATTATACTTAATTACTTCATCATTGCTTCCCATCCACAAATTCCCTTTTGAATCGGGCTCAATCCAGAGAATTTGTTCATCTCCATTTAGTTGAGGGTAATGAATAAAGGATGAAGTTGTTTCATCAAACCGGTCAATTCCTTTTGAAGTGGCTACCCAAATATGATTGTCGCGATCCATACAAATATCCCAAACACGATTGTCTGATAACCAATTTGTATGACCCGCTTCTTTTTTGGAACGATAATTTTTAACTTCTCTTGTTTTTACATTAATCACGTCAACTCCGCCGAGAAACGTTCCAATCCATAAATTGCCTTTGCCATCATCAAGCAATGATTTGATACAGTTTTGCGATATAGATTTTCCTGGAATACCATTGGCCATCAGATATTCGTAATCTCTTGTTTTCGGATTGTAAATATTGATCCCCCCATCTTCAGTACCGATCCATATTCCTCCAACACTATCTTCCCAAAAAGCATAGATGGTACTGCTGTTTAGGTATCTTTTGTTTCCGGGAAGTGCAGGGTGATTTTGAAAAAACTGCTTGTTTTTAGCCAGGAGGTTTAACCCTTCACGAGTACCAATCCATGTTTCCCCTTTCTTATCGTGAAAAATACTCAAGACTGAATTGTTTGACAAGCTGCTAATATCTTGTATGTTGTGGCGATAGAACCCTGTGACACCATTCGTCTTGGAAAATTTAAACAACCCACCTCTTGTGCCAATCCAATACTCTCCCAGAACACCTTTTGAAATGGCACGAACAGTTTCAGTTCTTGGCAACGAAGGTTCTAATTCAATTTTTTCAAATGCTTTGGTTTCTGGATTAACAATATACAGTCCGGCAGAATATGTTCCAATCCAAATAAACCCTTCATCGTCGAGATAGAATTCCCAAATCTCTTTATTTTGATTTTGTGAAAATGGAAGTTCAAATCGTTCAAGTGTATTGCTGGCAGTGTCATAAATAAATACGCCATTATTAGTTCCAATCCAAAGGCGACCGAATGTGTCAAATTCCAGATTTCTCACTAATTTCCCCTGAAACTCGTTTGCACTTTCATTTGAAATTGGTTTAATGATACTGAGCTGTCTTGCCGTATCCAGTATAAGGATGTTGAAATCAGTAGCCAACCAGAAGTTGCCATTGATGTCTTCTGCAATATCATTCACAGATATTTCTCTATTACTAAATTCTTTGATACGATCAAATGGTTGGGTAAAAGTTTCTTTAGACCTGTCGAAAATATTTAACCCTCCATTTTCGGTGCCAATAAAAAGGTTTCCTTCTTTGTCCTCTTTAATTACACGGACAAGAGTGCCCCTCAGGCTGGTTGAGTCATCAGGCGAGGAGAAAAAATTAGTAAAAGAGTATCCGTCAAACCTGCTAAGACCTTGGTTAGTCCCTATCCATATCCATCCTTTTCGATCTTGGAAAATGCATTGTATCTGGTTGTTGGGAAGACCATCCTCCTGAGAATAATGATCAAAACTTAACTTGGATTGTGCGTAAAGAGTATTCGATTTTATCGTTAAAAGCAACAAGCACACAATAATAAAGCTGAATGAAAAAATAAATTCCCTCACACCTGACACCTTCCCAATATTTAAACGGAGTGGGTTTATTCTGCCTAATAATGTTTTGAAATTGTTTTTCAATGGTTTTAGATTTAGATGTTTAAATTAGAACAATTACCATAGAATTCGGAATGAGAGAAGTGTTAATTTTGAGATAAATTTTATTATTTCGAAAGTATTTCCTCCAATCATAGCCTTTTAGCTCTGGGAACTATTGTCAATCCCAATTCTCCTCGTGTCATTTCCGACTCTGTGTCCTCCGCAGCTTAATCAGTTTTTTGTTTGAGGGTAGTAGCTGACACTAATCTTCCCATTCTACTTTCAAGTCCTTGATCAGCGTAGCGCCGCTGCCGACCGTTCCGGTATGCTGAAAGCTAATCCCGCCAAACTGATTTGATTGAATTTCAGCCTCTAAGTTTACTTCCCGTTTCAACTTCGAATCATGGTGTTTGGTAACGTAGTCGTACAGATTTTTGGCATGAGCAGTCAGTTTGTTGCCTTTTATTTCCAACGAAATTAGACAATTCGGACGATAGCAGGATGCCGCAACCGGTTCACTGATTGGTGTTGCTACCCCGGCTTCATATTTCATTAAAATGAAGTCGATGGCGTCGCTGTACTTGGTTGTCCGGATCAGGCGCAAGGCATAACCGGTCATCTGTTCGACAGCCATTTTGATACCGATGTCCATGTACTGTGCTCGGGCGCTGGAAAAACCTTGTCCAGCTGTTTTAGCGGGTACAGCAGTGAAGCTTATTCTCATATCGCCAAACGCGTTTCCAAGCGGTTGGTAACGCATCCGGGCCCCTTTGGTATTTTGTACGAACCCCGAATCCTGAGCCGCGCCATCGATGCCAGCTCCGTAATGCCAGGGGGCGCGACTGTTGTCGGCTTCCCAGTGCCACTGGTGCGTGTCGGCAGGAGCGTAGCTGTCGAGTACCCAGAATCCCGGAAGTACCTTTGGCTGGTAAGCTGCCGACATATTTTCTAGCTTCGGCACTAGTAGCTTCGGGTTTTGTTTCACATCGGTTGCTGTAACTTCTTTTGTGTAGATTATTGTTTCCGGTTCGCCCGGCAGGCAACGAAGGTGTTTGGGCGACACGCATGCCATAATATACCAGCCAATATCTCCGGCAGAGAGTTCATAGCTTTTCATCGGCTCGTTGAAACGCGAAACGGAAATCTGAACAGGATTGGAACCTTTGGCATCGCTGCATCGGTACCAACTGACCAGCGATTCATCTTCGTACTTCATATCGAGCTTGTACCCGACAACAAACTTCCCCGTTCCGTTATTGCAGATCGTTGGTTTTTGCACGAATGCGGGTGGTTGCAATAAAGAAGGGGTAACCGACAAAACGGACGCCGCCGCCAGTCCTGAATGGGTTGACGCGTTGATCGTAACGTCAATCGTTTCATCATTTTTGTTGGTCGGGATAACCAAACAAGTGCCATCATTTTGAGATTCAAGTTTCACTAACCCATCGTATTTAGGAGAAAGCGACCAGTTGATCTTTTCACCTTCCAGTTCATAGTTCCCGAATCGATTGACGATGGTGGTCAGTAGCAAACTGTCTTTTCCGGTTTCAAGTGTTTTGCGAGTCGGTTCAATCAGTAATTGGATTGGCACAAAGCTGTGATTTTTACCTGTTGCTTTTTCAGCATCCAGTACAATTTCCTGGATCCCCATCGGATCCCAGTTGTCGTTGCCTCGAAGAAGGTTGAAGGTATTGTAGACAACTTCATTTTTAAAGGTGAAGCGATACGCATTGAGAACAGGTTTCCCATTCATGTCGACTGTGGCGTAAGCGTGTTTCGGACTAATAAAAACCGAATCGGCATTAAGAGAAACATGGTATTGAAAGTTTTTGGTCTCCTTGGAAGGTTCAACCTGCCAGCCAATGTAGTTGCTGGTTTTCGACGAAAAGCGAGTATCGGTAACGGCTACTTGGCCTCCGCTTTTTGTAAAATACTGCTCGCCTCTCGTTAGCACGCGAATGTCGCAGTTAAGAAAAACGGCTCCGGTGCCGGAAGTTCCCCAGAATGGTTTTCCACTGAAAAAATCAAAAGTGCAGTTTAGATAAACGGCGGAACCATTCAAGGCATCATCGGTCATTTCGAAATGGCAACGATCAAAAAGGGTACGTTTGCTCCCCCAGAAAGGACCGGTATTCAGTCGGCTGATGAAGTTGCAATTGCGAGCCAGAACTTTGTCGCCATTGGAAAAAATCAGTTGCGCCTGCACGATGGCCGACCCCCGTTTTTCACGGTTCAGTTTCGGGTTGAGTGGGTATTTCAGGTCGATGTTACAGTAGTTTCCGAAGGTGATATTTTCGGCAGAAAGCCCGTCTCCTTTAATATTTAACATGGTGAAATTTCCTTTTGCCCCCATTGTTTGTCCGCGATTGGCGGCAAGAATTACATGATATGGATTGTCCGATAGACCGTAAAATTTCAGCCATTCACAGTCGATTTCCATTCCGAAAGGAGTGGAGTTTCCTTCTTTGGGCACCCGGACTTCAGGGTCGTCCGGGGCGTCAATCCAATACACCCAGGGAGCCAGGTAGAGGGTCATTGGCTCAGTTTCAGTGCCGTTGCTCAATTGGGCAACGGCGCTCTGCAAGCTGTTGAACACGTAGGGATATTTGGCCGCTTCTTCGTTGGTTAACGAGCCATCAACATAGAACGCCTTTGGCCCGATAAGTTTTATTTTACTTTTAAATGTGAAAAAATCTCCACCAGAAGAATCGATTTGATTATAAAAGTTGCCGGTTTTTTGTCCGGAAGCGTTTGAAATTAAACAAATGATTCCGACCCAGGTGAGTAGTAATTTTAATTGTTTCATTTTTCAGCATGGGTTTTGTTACTTTTTAGATATTCCAGTAGGATGTGCATGTTTCGGACAAAGGTGCCGGTCGATAGATATTCCTGCTCGCTCGGGTCGGGGTAAGGCGAGGTATCCGTTTCGTCGCCAACAATCGACGATGAGTGTTCCATGGTTGTTTCTTGCCTTACACCATCGCCAATATAAGGGTGGCTGGTCATCGCATGTTTGGTGAGCCAGCGATGTTGCCCATCTAGAGCGTCAATGATTTTGCGGACCTGTTCGGCATCAGGATTAAGGTTAAATTTAACCCGGTTCAGGTCGTAGTATAACTGCGGCGACCCTTCATGTTCAAATTTTCCCGGAATTAAAGGAGAATCCTTCGTTGCTTCCTCAACCGGAATGGAGCTCATGCGCATATATTCGTCTTTTAATTCCTGAAGTTGAATGCGACACTTCCCACCGTAATGCGACAGCAGGTTCGAATCATCCCCGTCAATATAATAATATCCGTATTTAACGTTCGATCCTTTTCGGTGAACGTAGATGGGCTTATGGGTCGTGGGATCGATAAACATCGGGTAGTTTCGACCACCGTTAGCTTTTTCCGGTGGAAGTTGGGTCGATTCGAGCCATTTGATGGCTGACGGAACACTGGCCAGATAGCGGCTGTCGCCTGTTAGTTGATAGAATTTGAGCAGAAGCAAGGCATTTTCGCAGGTGGTGCTTGGCAAGAAGGCGGCTGGTTCGTAGGTGCGGGCTCTGGCGGTTTTCATGTCGAGGGTGAGTTGTTGAGCCCAGGCGCCGCAACCGTCCTGCGAGAGCAGGTAGAAATCCATCCCTCGGCGGATAGGGTCGAGGAAACGTTCTTCACCCAACACTTCGTAGCATTGAATCAGAAAGTGGACGTTTTCCCAAGTCACATCGTCGTTGAAGGTGTAAAACGAGGTATAATCGGGATGGCCCTCCTTGTTGAAATCGTATTGGAGCGGGTAACGTTGGGGCCATCCGCCTTCGGCATATTGGCTGTTGAGTATAAAATTGATGGCTTTGTCGAGCGCGGGTTTGTATTTCGGGTCGAGTTTTTCGAGGTACATGCGCAACAGGAAGCGGGCTGCATCGGAGGTAATATCGTCGTCGAAGGTGCTGTTTCCGTAGTAATGTTGAAATTCTTCGAGCCGCCAGCCGTTTTTCCCAATGGTCGCGTACCAGTGTTTCAGGGAGCGGTCACCGGCAAAATCGACCATGTAGTTCCAGCCTCCCTCGTAACTTTGCCCCCAAATAATAGCGGAAGCGGCTTTTTCAGCGGCCAGGTAGTAATATTCGTCATCGGTACCGTTGTATGTGTCCAGAAACAGGTGTCCCATGCTAATGGTGCCAGGATGTTGCAGCCAAATCATGGTGGGGTAGGCTTCCATTTCGCCCCAGCGGCGCGAGAAGTCGGGCAGATAATACCACACATATCCGCCGTTGGTGCTAACTTCCTCTACCATGTATTGGGTGGCTTTCAACATGGTTTCAGTTATTTGATCACGAGTGGGTTTTTGTGCTTCAACTTTTCCGATAGTTAAAAAAGCTGCAAATAGAATGAATAGTTTGGTCCGTTTCATTGGTTTGTTCTGTATTTAGCCCTTGAGCTTTGATGGTTAGAAGGTCATAAATTCATTTGGTCTAATCGCTTTCGGTGAAATTCTGATTCTAAAGATAGCTCCCTTAAACCACGAACGTTTGTCGAGCCGGGCGCCGATGGATGTTTTTCCGCTTACGATGGGCAGGAAGGGAAACTCTTCGTACAATTCCTGTTTTCCGTTCACAAAAGTGGTGAGGCTCCCCGGAGTGACAACGAATGCCACATGGTTCCACTGGCCGAGGGGGTGCAGTTTGTTCTCGTCAATCAGGGCTTTTTTGTTGCTTCCCGAGGCGGCATAGCCATCGAAATACCAGTTTCCGGCAACGGCACGAAGCTCCAGCAGCATGCGGTCGCCGCGGTCTTCACCGATGTGCAGCATGCGTTGTTCGAATGGGGCCTCAGAGGAATCCGGGCAGAAGATCATTTCAACAGAGAATTCGGTCAAATCTTTCAGCGGCAATTCGTCAAGCCACAAGCCATCATTTATTCCATCGAACCAAACGGCTTCGCCATAAGGGGAGTCGACAAGTATTGGTGATCCGTTGATTTCGAAGTAAGAGGTGGATTGAAGTGTTTTTGCAGGATACCAATCGGTTGACTGACATTTGGCCATGAAGTTGAAAAGAGTCAACATCATGAGAGTTGTTGTAGTTTTCATTGGTGTTTTTTTTTGCTTTTCGGAAAGACAAGGTCTTAAAAACATTGAGCTTAAAGCAAAGATAATCCGCCAATTACTTGACGGATTATCCTTAAAAATAATTTATAATAGAACAGGTGAAAATTGACTATTACAGGTTAGGTAATCCGTAGCCATTGGTTACATTACCTTTCGATTGGTCAATCAAGGTAAGTGGCATTGGGTGGAAGTAGCGAGGTGCGCTGCTTTCACGGCCGACAACACCATCCAGGATCGCAGCATCCAACATCGCTTTGGAATTTGGATCATTCCAGGTTCTGATACCCCAATTCACTCTTGTATATCCGTCAGCCACCAAGTCTGCTGCTTCAGTTCCGTCGGGATCAATGTATTCATACAAGCCTTTTATAGCCAGGTTTTTGGCTGGATAGGCCTCGTATGCTTCAACGCCCCATTCATAAATACCGCGCCACCCCGGGTAGAGAGCAGGATTGCTTTCGTCGGGACTTTGGGTCACTACTGCCGTATTATTGGCGTTAAGCGAAACATATTTCGTCCACACGTAGTTGGAGATGGTTCTGCCGCTCGGGAATGTGTAGAACCCGTTCGTTTCAAGGCCGGCAATCATTGCAGCCATTTCCTGACGAACAGCAATTGCTCTTTCGTTGAATTTTCCTGAACGAATCATATCCCAGCGAACATCCCCTTCTCCTAATAATTCCAATTTACGCTCATTATAAATAGCATCCAGCAACGCCTCGCCGGTTAGTCCGGAAATGTTGTGGCTGGTATTACCAAAAGCTCTTTCCCGAATTTGGTTTACCAGGGCAATCGCGCCGGCGTTATCGCTTCCGGAGATTGCTTTTGCTTCAGCAAGCATCAGCATCACATCAGCCATCCTTGATAACACGTAGTTTATGTCTGTTGCACGGTTGGATACATTCCCATAATAGGGCTCATCGCCTCTGTTTTTGTCCCATTTATTAATGGCTGGTCCGCCACCGCCGATACGGGTACCTACGCCGAGCGGAACCAAAGCTTCCCTTCCGGTTGCGGCATCACTTCCGGTTACAACCATACTTGCGTCGCGGCGTTTGTCCTCTTCCTCGTAAGCATTATACAGGAAGGAAGGAATAATACGGATGGCGGCGAAGGTGTTCAGGTAAGGCAAATTATTGTGTCTGGCACCGGCACGTCCCTGGCTGTATCCCATTTCGGCGTTCCCGGTACCATTAACAGTGGCCACTTCAAAGATCGATTCGGGACTGATACGTCTGGAGTTGATTTCCTGCCAAACCAACTGGAAAGGGTTGTTGGCAGCCCGGCTGTCGGTAGTAACTAAGCGTGCCGACCCACGGTGAGTATTCATTGCAGCGGTCAGGTATTGTTCAGCCATTGTGATATAACTCAGATAATCTGAACGACGCGCGTAAACGCATGAACCGTCATCAGAACCTTTTGTCTCAAACTGAACATTGCCATACAAGCCATCCATATCGGTGCGGATGGTTTGCCATCCACCGGCGTGAAGGGCGATCTCGCCGATCAACGCATTGGCATAGGTGCGGCTAAGGCGTTCAGCCGTGATACCACCTTCTCCTAACACATACATTTGGCTTTCCACGGCTTGGAGTTCGCTAATTATAGTATCCATAATCGCGAAGCGCGAAGTCAATTCATACTCATCCACAATTTTGTTATCGTAGCCAAAGGGGACATCACCGAAGTGGCGCACCAGTTCCCAGGCACAATGTGCCCAAAGAGTCTTTGCCTCTCCGTATGCCTGTGTCCAAGGGGTAGGCGTACCACCGGCAAGATCGGTTTGGTATTCATCCTGTCCTTCAATAAGGGCAGCAATGCGGGCGGTACGTGCCACAACAATATTCAAACTGTTGTAAAGGCCCGAAGCCGAGTTAACAGTTGTTGCAGCGGGTTGCAGGCGGGCAATCACGTTGTTTGCCGTAGGAAATTCGCTCATATATTCAGCATCCGATCCCAGGGGATCTTGCCAGTTGTAGTTTCCGCCGTGTACCGCATTTTGGCGGTATTCAGCATAAGCCCACGATAGAGTTTTGAAGGCTTCAGCAGGGCTTGACATCACAAAGGCATCGTCGGATTGGCCCGCATTCGATACATCCAAATAGTCGCTACTGCACCCGGTAAACATGAACGGTAACAGTGCCACACATATATATATTACTAATTTTTTCATCATTGTTATTCCTTTAATGTTTATTATCCATTTACGCGATTAAAAAGTAACATTTAACCCCAGCACGAACTGGCGGGCACGAGGATAGGTTCCCCAGTCAAGCCCGGGAGTCGGATAACGGGCGTTGTTCAGGTTCGCGTTTGCATTCACCTCAGGATCAAGTCCCGAATAACCGGAGATGGTGAATACATTATAGATAGAGCCGTATACACGGAGGTTATTTGCTCCGATTTTACTTTGCAACTGTTTTGGCAGGGTGTAGCCTAAGGTCAGCGTATTTAGTCGAAGGTATGAACCATCTTCAATACCGACGTTGGATACATAGCCTTGTTGCAGATAGGTTGAGGGCAAGCTTGCATTTGTGTTGGCTGCATTCAATTGTTCGGGCGTGGTAAGTTCTACAAGATTCCCGTTCTGAATATCAAAAAGTGTATAGGAGTCATTCACGATGTTGAGCTTATTCCCATACAGACCGCCACCTTTGTTGCCGTTATAAAGCGATGCTAATTTATTGGCATTGTAGACGTCGTTGCCAACACTCCAGTTAAAGTTCATGCTAAGGTCGAATTGTTTATAGCTGGCGTTGATGTTGAACCCACCGGTATGTTTCGGGGTCATGTTGCCGATTTCGACATAGTCTTTCACATCGATTACGCCATCTTCGAAAGCATCGACAAATTTAGGCAACCCCGGATAGGCCTGTTGTCCTGCGGGAACCAGACCTCCCTGGTAGGCAACAAAAGCACTCGCAAGATCAGCAACACCCTCTTTTAATGTGTACATACCTGTTGAAGCTTCGTAATTGAAATCGTCGGGTGTATAAAACCCTTTACCATCCATTTTATATC
The DNA here is from genome assembly GCF_041596335.1 of Mangrovibacterium sp. Taxonomy (GTDB): domain Bacteria; phylum Bacteroidota; class Bacteroidia; order Bacteroidales; family Prolixibacteraceae; genus Mangrovibacterium. The sequence continues at coordinate 185,272 of NZ_JBFHIT010000003.1, forward strand.
CCATTACGATACCAACGGGTTTGCCTTCCTGCAGAATATAGTCAGAATTCGGAATTCCCGACTGCAGGAATTGTGTTCCGTAAGCGCTTTGAACTCCTTCAGCAAGTTTGTCGATATTATTTTTGTTAAAGTTGATGTTCGCACCCCCCGAAATATTCCAGTCCTGGTTTTTAAAGATCACGCCGTTAAGGGAGATTTCAATACCCTTATTGCTGGTTTGCCCAATGTTGGCATAGCTGGTTGTAAATCCGGTGATAGACGGAATGTCTTTCAGCATCAGCAGGTCTTTTGTGGTATTTTTGTAGACTTCAATAGATCCCCACAAACGATTGGCATAGAGTGTAAAGTCAAGACCAATGTTACGCGTAATCGTGGTTTCCCATTTTAAATCGCGGTTTGCAAGCTGGTCGGAAGCCAGATCGTAGGCTGGCTGATGATCGTCGCCTAAGCCCTGTTGCCAGCGTGGTTCGGTTTCTGCTTCCCACAATTGTGCCCACTGGTCGGGACCGACTGCATCATTTCCAACTTCTCCGACAGATATGCGAAGTTTCAGATCGTCGAGCCAGTCTCTGGTATTGTCCATGAACGATTCCTGTGAAACACGCCAGGCAACAGAACCAGCGGGGAAGTATCCCCAGCGATGCTCGGGAGAGAAGTTAGAGGATCCGTCAGCACGGAAGGTCGCGGTGACCATGTATTTGTCGCGGAGCGAGTAGTTTGCCCGACCGAAATAAGAGTTAATACGGCTTGGAGTAGAAACTCCTGAAGAAATCACGAGGTCTGATCCATATTGCGAGATACTGGCAAAAGCATTATCCTTCGTAAAATTGTTCGGAAACCTGCGGCCGGAGATACGCATATTTTCGCCGCCCGAGTCGGTTAATTCCTGACCGATCAATGCATTGATCCGGTGAATCTCATTCAGTGTTATTTCATAACCCAGGGTGTTTGTCCACCGCAGGCTCCAGCTGTTCTGTTTCCGGTAGTCAGCATCGCCTGCGTAGGCAAATGTTCCGTCGTTGTTCAGGTAGTTATCCTCGTTAGCGCTGGCAGGTGTCGGACCTCTCCAGTTTTTAGTTGTTGTATAATCCCGCGTCAAGGTCAATTCCGTGGAAGCGGTCAATCCTTCAATAATGGTCCATTTCAAACCGGCGGTACCACGAAAATTTTGCCTCAATGTCAGGTTCTCGCGGTCTTTGATCACATTTACAGGACTGTACAGGTCTTCCATTACAAAATTTTCCTCGCCCAACGAAGAATTATCAAAAATAGCCAGATCACCTTTTATATCTTCCATAGCGATCGGACGGAAACGGTAGGACCCGGAGAGAGCAGAACCGTAACCGTTGGTTGTACCTTCATTTCCCAGGGTTTCCCGATCTGTATACCGTACATCTAAGTTGAAGTTGAGTTTTTCACTTATTTTTTGATCTATTTTAAACGATGCTGTCGCTCTTTTGGCATAGGAGTTCAGCTTCATGCCATCTTCGTCCAGGTAGCTAAAGTTGAAAATAACTTTAGTCTTTTCTGTTCCACCTGTAACTGTCAGGTCGTGGTTGTGTGAGAATGAACTGTTATACACGTCCTTTTGCAGGTTGTACCCCGACACATTCCTGTAGGCATCAATTCCGGCAGAGTTACTGCCCGAATGAGCTCCAATTCCCCATAATTGTTGAAACGGAGTTGTATAAGTTTCACCGAAATAGACATCGAGAAGTCCCCATTTCTGTTCCAGGTAATCGTACGGAGAAAGAGCGTCAAGATAGCCGGTGGGAGTATTGAATTTGGCATACCCGCCGTAGGTTACGGTAACATCTCCTGTTTTTCCCCTTTTGGTTGTAATGAGGATAACACCATTCGCACCGCGCGCACCGAAAATAGCTGTTGAGGAGGCATCTTTCAGTACGTCGACACTCTCCACCATGTCAGCAGGAATATCACTAATGTTGCCTGGAATTCCATCGATTAAAACAAGAGGATCATTGCTTTGAGAAATGGAACCTCCACCACGTACGCGAATTGATACTTCTGCATCGGGACGTCCGTCCTGAGAAATTACATTCACTCCGGGAAGTCGTCCCTGAATGGCCTGTGCCACATTGTTAACAGGTACGGCAGCGAGTTGTTCGCCGGATACTGAAGCAACTGAGCCGGTGACATCCCGCTTTCTCATTGTACCGTAACCAATGGCAACCACTTCTTGCAAACCAATTGTTTCTTCTTCAAGTACAACGTTGATTTGAGTTTTACCGGCAACTGCAACTTCCTGTAATTTCATCCCTACAAAAGATATTTGCAGAACACCATTAGCGGGTACATCAGAGACGGAATATTTACCGTCAAAATCTGTTATTGTACCATTGGTAGTTCCTTTTACAACAACGGTTGCTCCGGGAATCGGCTCGCCTCCGATACCGGTAACCGTACCTGTAATGGTCAGGTTCTGCTGGGCAGAAGTTAATGTGGATTCCTTAGCGTCTTTACCTTTTAAAATGATTTGACGATCAGAAATCTCATAGGTGATTCCGGCTTGCCTGGAAACTTGCTCCAGTATTGCTGCAAGCGGAGCATCCTTTACATCGATTGACACTCTTTGTCCGGCAAGGATCGCATCCTGATACAAAAAGAAGAAATCAGTTTGATCTTCTATCTGTTGGATAACTTCCTGAACAGGTACATCTTTGAGTTTCAGATTTAGCATTGAATTCTGGGAATATGAATTTCCCCAGCTGGTTATAAATACCAGAAATGAAAAGAGAAAAGTAAGTTTCATTTTTCTTAGAATTAGCCGGTAGTCCTTTCTGACGAAAGGATCACCCATTCGTGATTTTTTCATAAGTTTGTTACGTTTAATTATTAGTACAAAGTAATTCGACTTGTATAAGCTGGTAGGTGTTGCCGCACTTACCGGCTTTTTAATTTAAGAGATATTCGTGTTCATTAATTTTTTTGATTTTAAATGTTGAGGTTGTCGCTAAAACTTTCAGCATTTCGTCGATATCTGCCTTGAGTTTTAGTTTGCCAGTAATTTTCTTATTTGCTGTTTCCGGATTTTCGAAAAATATATTTACGTCGTAGTAGCGTTCAAGTTTTGTCGTGATTTTATGGAGTTCAGCGCTTTCGAAGTTGATGTAACCCAAATGCCAGGAAGTGTAATTCTCTGTATTGACTTGTTTTAAATCCATTTTTTTTGTGCTTTTGTTAAAACAGATCATGTCGTTAGGCGTCATGTCGGTGGTTACATGGATTAGTGCAAATTCATTTTTATTAATGTTTACCTTGCCTTCAGCCAAAACCACTTCTATTTTACTTTCAGTCGGATAAGCTGATACATTAAACGCTGTTCCTAATGCAGTTACATTAATGTCAGTGGTTTTAACGATAAAAGGTTTATGCGGGTTTCGTGCTACATCAAAGTAACCCTCACCAACTAAGAAAACCTCTCGCGTTTCGTCTTCAAAAACAGGAGGGAATATCAAACGGGAACCAGCATTTAAATAGGCTTTGGTGCCATCAGTTAGGGTGATTGATGAATTTTTGCCGTAAGGAACGATCAACTGGTTCATTGGGTTGTTGCCGGATATGTTCTGAGAAATGGTATCGTTTTGATCAATAATAATCGTCCCCTTTTCATTATACCGAATTTGGGAAAATTTTTCGCTAATGATGATATTTTTGCCGTCGGCTAAGACAAGTCGTGATTCTTCTCCGTTGTAATAAGAGATGTTAGCATACTGGCGGCTCATCTCATCAATTGCGGAACTGTATCTTTCCTTCATGATGAATAATCCGGTAAGAAAAAATAAAACGGCAATTGCAGCGTATTTGAATGTTGAGAGAGTAAATTGGCGGATTCTACGGATTTGTTGTTTCTTGCGAATTTTGAGAATTATCGATGGAAGTGCAGAATCAATTTTCGGACCTAAAATTTCTTTTTTGGGCTTTAATCGGAGCAGGATTGTTTTCGCTTCCCTGATAATTCCAATTTCTTCCGGGTTGTCTTTTTGAAATTCATTCCAAAAAATTGTGTTTTGTCCATTAGGTTTGTATACCCAACGTACAAAATCAGGATTTTCAAGATATCTCAAAATTTTGTCCATAGTTTCGTGTTCGTTACCGGTAATATGGTCGGGTAAGGTCTAAAACATGGACAGTTTTTTTTATATTTTTTTAAGGAATATTGATAGTAGAGTTTTAATGGGGTGGTTATCAAATGATTCTCGAAGAGCTTTTATCGCGCGATAAATTTGTTTTCGGGCCGACTCGACACTGATTTGAAGTATTTTTGCTATTTCAGGATAATCTAATTCTTCTTCAAATTTCAGGTATATAATTTCTTTTTGCTTTTTGGAAAGTTTCTCAATAGCCTCCGCTAACCGTTGATTTGTTTCGATTTCAATTTCAGAATTAATTATCGTTTGCTGTGCATCATAGTCAATGTTGAAATCTAAATCTCGAAAATTTTCAATACCGAGTGAATAAATTTTTCTGCTTCTATTTAACTTTTTTAAGAGGTTGTGTTTCAGTGCAACAAACAAGTACGCTTTTATACTCTTGATTTTTACGGCTAATTTTTGTCTTTTCAGGAAGAGGTCGATAAATACCTCTTGCACAGCATCGTCCAATAATTGCTCATCAACCTTAAACTTTCTGCCAAAATTGAAAAGAGGCTCCGAATACAAATGATAAATTTTGGCAAATGCATCTTCGTCACCATTTAAAAAGGCTTGCCATGTAAAGTCATTTGTATTTTCTGCGCCAATGGACATATCGTTATTGGTTTACTTTTGTGTAAATATAGCATTAGTGAGTTTTTAAACGAAAAAAAATCACTGTTGCCGGGTAAACCGGAATGTTTTTAGTATCTCACATTTGATTGGCAGACAATCAGTGTTTGCTATTTACGTTTTCAAGAGTAAGGCCGCTACAGTCGGCAAAATTACGAGTTTTGATAGCTCTTTGGCTACATATTCTCAGAACTGTAATAGTGAATTAACCAGTGTTTACAGGTGGCTAAAATAGTAATTCGTCTAATTTTGTTGGGATTTAAAGTAAGTATTTTGGGTTGAAAACACCCTTTCCCGATAGCATTCGGTTGCCTTTTCCTAGGTCAAATTGTTCGATTTCAAGAAGTTGAAACCAATAATGGTCGGCTTTTCGGCCATATATAGAATTAAAAATCTTACTTCCACCAAATTGAATTTGGCCAACAAGGCTGCAATAAGTAAGGCTTTCATTTCACCAAACGTCAAATAGTTGGTAGTATTTTACCAAATCCATTTTTTGTTGAGCCCAACATAAACATTGCATGATAGCTCGTTCGGGTGTGGATACGTTTATCTTGACTTGATTCTGTTCCAATTACGAATACCTAAATCCCATGTTAAAAAGGAGCTTAAGATTGCCACAACGATCGGATGAATTGGAATGACAACATCTTCGTTCTTTTTTGTTCCTTTTTTGGGTTTTATCCGGATGAATTTTTCTTTTATGTTCACCTCACTCAACCGGTTAAAATCACTAATGCGCAGCGCGGTAAAAGCTCTGATCAAAAATTTGTTCTTAGCGATCTTCATTGCTCTTACTGCTCTCATGCGAAGCTCAACAACAGGGGTTTTGATGACTTCTGAAATATTGTCAACAGTGGGCTCCCATTGATGGATTCTTGTTAATTCGTCAACCGTA